>NZ_NOJY02000029.1 GCF_002250835.2 Romboutsia weinsteinii | reverse complement strand
TTACTAGTATGCTCTGCTACTGGATTTATGATATTAATGACAGGTAGTTATAATGTATACGATAATGCTGGAGGACTTATAGTTGAAAATTTAAAAGGTGTTGAGATAGGTCCTGTATACACTCAAACAGCAGTAGATACCTTAATGCCTGGATCAGGATTTGGATCAGCATTTGTGGCTATAGCATTATTTTTCTTTGCGTTTACAACTATAATGGCATATTATTATATAGCGGAAGTTAACTTAGTTTATATATCTAAGAAGATAACTAGTGGAAGTAGTAGTAAGATATTGACTAATATATTAAGAGCTTGTTTATTATTTATGACAGCATTTGGATGTGTAAAAACAGCAAATTTAGCATGGACTCTTGGCGATATAGGTGTTGGGGCTATGGCGTGGTTAAATATAATAGCAATACTTGCATTATCTAATGTAGCTATGAAGTGCTTTAATGATTACGAGAAGCAAATGAAAGCTGGTGTACCAAGAGATCAAATTAGATTTGATCCAATTAAGCTAGGTATAAAAAATGCTGACTTCTGGGAAGAAAAAAATAAGGAAACTATAAAATAGATAATAAATAAGATAGCTCTTGAGTATACTTAAGAGCTATTTTTATGTAAAAATATAGTAACTATTTAATTGGAAACTAGTAAAGGATATAAAATTTGTATAATTGATACACTATAAAACAAAGTATATAATTGTTCTGAAATTATTTATTAAAAAAAGGAATTCTAGAGGAATCTGAAGAAGTAATATAGAGTATTTAACTAAATCATAGGAATTTTAAGGAGGTGAAATCTTGAGGAAAATAAAATACTCAAATCTATTACTACTTGGAGTTTTTATTTATATATCATTTCATCTAGTAATATCTTTAATAAGTAAAAATATTGAAGTTGCAACTTTAGAAAATGAGAAATTTGAAGCTAAGATTAAAACAAAAGGACTAATCATTAGAGAAGAGCACATAGTGAAATCTAATAGTAAGGGCAGCTTGGATTTACTAGTTGAAGAAGGAGAAAGAATTAAAAAGTCTCAAGAGGTTGCCAAAGTATATCGAAATAATATAAGTTCAAATATAGATAATGACATAGAAGCGTTAAATACGGAAATTGATAAGTTAAAAAATGGTGAAAGTAATATATCTAAATCAGAGATAATTAAATTAAATAAAGATATAGATAATATAAGTAATAAAGTACAGTCAGGGTTACTATATAATAGCTATAGCGTAGTAAGTGAAAATAAGGACAACTTAAATAGCTTAATAGATGAGAGAAATAGATTACTAAACAACGATATTGATTCAAAGAGACTTGAAACCAAAGAAAAACAAAAGGAAATATTGAACAAAAATTTGGAAAAAAACGTATCTAATTTATCTTCTGAAATATCTGGTATTGTATCTTTTAAATTTGATGGAAATGAAGATAAATATAGTTATGATAAAATTGATAATTTAACTAAAGATGATATCAATAAAGCCGAAAATAAATTTACAGTAGCAAATGAGAAAGGTGATGCTGTAAATGAAAATGAACCAGTAATTAGAGTGATAAATAACTATAGTACATATGTTGCTTTATATGTAAATGATAAAGAAGCGAAAAACTTTGAGCAAGATAAGAGTATTATTTTAAGATTTAACGACCAAAATACTGAAGCTAATGTATTCAAAATGTATAAAGATGGAGAAAATAATGTTATTATATTGAAAATAACTAACCAAAATATTGCAATTTATGATACAAGAGTAGAAGAATTTGATATAATATATAAGCAAGTAGAAGGTTTGAAGATAGCTAAAAGTGCTATTGATGTAGTAGATGATAAACAGGGAGTTTACGTAGTAGATGAAGAATCACAGAAAGTAAATTTTGTAGAATTAGATGGGATAGTTTATGAAAATGATGATTATGTGTTTGTAGATTACTACACTAATAATATTAATGGAATCAATAGTGTTGACTTATATGACAGAATAATATTAAAACCTAATAGCATAAATAAAAATATGAGAATAGAGTAGGTGACAAATTTGGGATCTATTAAAGAAAATTTATCAGTGATAAGAACAAAAATTGATTGTGAAGCTAAAAAATCAAATAGATCAAAGGATGACATCACCTTATTAGCAGTCACTAAAACTGTAGATGTAGATGCAATTTATGAGGCGATAGAAGAAGGTATAACAGATGTTGGAGAAAATAAACCTCAAGAATTATCTAGGAAATATCAAGTTATAGGTGATGCTGTAAGATGGCACCAAATAGGTAGCCTACAGACTAATAAGGTAAAGTACATAATTGATAAAGTACATATGATACACTCTCTAGATAGAATAGCGTTATGTGAAGAGATACAAAATCGTGCTGAAAAAATTGGAAGAAGTATTAATTGTTTAGTACAAGTAAATATTTCAAAAGAAGAAAGCAAGCATGGACTTGATGAAGAAGATGTTGTAGAATTTATAAATGATGTATCAAATAACTACAAAAACATAAAAATCAAAGGTCTTATGACTATGGCTCCTTTTATTGACGATAAGGATGAAATAAGAAGTGTATTTAAAAGACTTAAAGATTTATCAATAAAGATTGATAGTCTAAATATACCTGATATAGATATGAGAACTTTATCTATGGGAATGAGTGGAGATTATGATATAGCTATAGAAGAAGGATCTACTATAGTTAGAGTTGGAACATCAATATTTGGAGAAAGAAATTATAATAAAAATTAATAAGGAGGATATTAAAATGGGAGACGGAATATTATCTAAGTTTAAAAATTGGATAGTTGATGATGAAGAAGATTACGATGAAGAAGATTACAATGAAGGTGTTGAGGAAATTGATAGTGATGAAGAAATAGGTAGCCAATTTAGTGCAATGACTTCATCACAGGCAAGTAAAATTGTAAACTTACATACAACAGGACAAATGAAGGTTGTAATAGTGGAACCTAAGAAATATGACGAGGTAACTGCTATAGCAGATCACTTAAAGCAAAGAAGAGCAGTCATAGTAAATCTAGAAGGATTATTAGATGATGCTGCTACTCGTAAATCAATATTTAACTTTATGCATGGTGCAGTATATGTACTAGAAGGAAGCATGCAAAAAGTATCTAAGGCAATATTTATACTAGCTCCAAACAATGTTGATATAGATGCCAATATGAAAAAAGAACTAGAAAGTAAAGCTCTTTTCCCTTGGCAAAATAAATAATAAAGGGGTTATTACATGTTAACAATAGCAATCGCGATAAATAAGATATTAGGAATACTGTCATTTGCAATATTAGCTCAATGTCTTATGACTTGGGTACCAGGAGGTACTCAAAATAAGGTATATGAAATACTTACAACAATAACAGATCCTATACAATATCCAATAAGAAATGTTATGTATAAATACATAAACGGACCTATAGATTTTACTCCAGTAATATCTATATTACTAATAAATCTAGCAAGAAGGTTTATTTTTGTGATTTTATTATAAGGTGTAAATATGGACAAGCTAAAATTAACTAATCATATAAAAGACATTGAATTAAAAAATAAAATGTATAAAGTTATAGATAAAGCCAATAGTAGTATGAAAAATTATGATGTTAAATACACTGAGTTTCTAAATCCTCATGAGATAAGAAATGCAGTAGCGATATTAAACTCAAATAGCGATATAAAATATACTGTAGATGGCGGATATGATGAATCAGAAAGAAGTTCTATATTTATATATCCTTTTTATATGGAGTATGAAGATATAGAAAACAGTCTGAGATTTATACATATAGAAGGTAATTTTAAGTTTAAAAGTATATCTCACAAAGATTACCTAGGTGCGTTAATGAGTCTAGGTATAAAAAGAGAAAAAGTAGGAGATATAATAATACATGAGAACTTTGCACAGGTAATAACTAGTAGTGATATTTGTGATTTTATAGTTATGAATCTAGATAAAATATCAAGAAATAGTGTTACCGTGAAGGAAATTTCTAAAGAAGAAATAGTATATAATCCTCCAAATTATAAAGATATATCCTTTACCGTATCTTCGGAGAGATTAGATTGTATTGTAAGTGGAATTTATAATATATCTAGACAGGATAGTTTAAAATATATTTCTGCAGATAAAGTGTATGTAGACTATGAAAAAGTAACATCACCATCAAAGATTATCAAAGATGAGTCATTGATATCTGTAAGAGGTAAGGGAAGAGCAAAGGTAACTCAAATTGGGGACATTACTAAAAAAGGTAAAATAAAAGTCCAAGCAAAGATAATAGTGTAGGAGGGGAATAAATGATAACTCCAATAGAAATAGAAAATAAAGAGTTCAAGAGAAGTCTTAGAGGGTATAAGGAAGAAGATGTAGATGAATTTTTAGATATAGTAAAAGAAGACTTTGAAAATTTATACAGAGAAAACCTAGAACTTAAAGAAAAAGTAAGATTATATCAAGACCAAATAAACAAATATGAAAATATAGAAGAAACTTTAAAAGCGACATTAATAACAGCTCAAAGCGCAGCAGAAGATACTTGCAGTGCGGCTAATAAAAAGGCACAAATAGTAGTTGAAGAAGCTGACCTAAAAGGTAGATTATTAATAGAGCAAGCTAATAATCGTGTTATAGAAATAAGAAAAGAGTACGATTCTATAGTTAAAGAGTTTAAAATATTTAGAAATAAATTTAAATCTTTATTAGAAGATGAAATAAGAAGTGTAGATGATATATTTGCAGACATTGACGATAGTTATATAAGTACTTATGAATCTACAAGTATATATAAGTTCGAAAGTGACGATAATATAGAGGCTGCTACAACTTTAGAATAATAGGTTATTGACTATTCTAACAATTTATTATATTATATTCCTAACAATTAAAAATAATTATTTTTAAAAGCTATGACAGAGACAGTAGACTTTAGAAGATTTTACAGAGAATTGGGTAAGCTGAGAACCAATAAATTATATAAAGTTGAATATCACTCTTGAGCTGCAGGCTGAAAAACTAGAGTTTATTAAGCTGTGCCGGTTAATACCGTTATATTATATGAGTGTTGAATATATTTATTTTATGTATATTCAAAATTAGGGTGGTAACGCGATTAGAACTCGTCCCTTTGTATAGGGGGACGAGTTTTTTTAATACAAAAATTTAATTGTTAAGTAAAAAGACAGTGATTTGTTATATTCAAAGTTGATTTAGATAACAATCTAATTACTATAATAAACATTTTAAGAAAGGGTGATACTATGTCAAAATTTAAGCCACTAGTAGACTCTTCTGTAAAACAAGCAGAAGCTGAAGTATCTCAGTACTGGAATGAGATAGATATACTAGAAAGAACTTTAGAAAAAGGTAAAAATGATCCAAGTTTCGTATTTTATGAAGGACCTCCAACAGCGAATGGAAACCCTGGAATACATCACGTTGTAGCTAGAACATTAAAGGACTGGGTATGTAGATATCAAACGATGAATGGATACCAAGTAAAGAGAAAAGCTGGTTGGGATACTCATGGTCTTCCAGTTGAAATACAAGTTGAAAAGGAATTAGGTTTATCTGATAAGCAACAAATAGAAGCTTATGGTTTAGATAAATTCAACCAAAAATGTAGAGAATCTGTTTTCACTTACGAAAAGCAATGGAGAGCTATGACAGAGAGAATGGCTTATGAAACAGATTTAGATAATCCATATATAACTTTAGACAATAATTATATAGAGTCAGTTTGGTGGATATTAGATAAATTTAATAAAGAAAATTATATATATGAAGGACATAAGATACTTCCTTACTGCCCAAGATGTGGAACAGGCCTTGCTTCACATGAAGTTGCACAAGGATACAAAGAAATAAAAAATAATACTGTAATAGCTAAGTTCAAGAGAAAAGATGCTAATGAATTCTTCTTAGCATGGACAACTACTCCTTGGACATTACCTTCAAACGTTGCATTAACAGTAGGACCAGAAGTTGACTACCTAAAAGTTAAGCAAAATGATGAAGTATACTATGTAGCTAAGGCTTTAGCTAACAAAGTATTAGGTGAAGACTATGAAGTATTAGAAGAAATGAAAGGTAAAGATTTAGAGCATGTAGAATACGAGCAATTAATGCCTTTTGTTGAAGCTGATAAAAAAGCATTTTTCGTAACTTTAGGAGACTATGTAACAACTGAAGATGGTACAGGTATAGTTCATACTGCACCAGCATTTGGTGAAGATGACTACAACTTAGGAAGAAAGTATGGTTTACCAGTACTTCAACCAGTTGATGAAGCCGGTAAATTTACAACTACTCCTTGGGAAGGTAAATTTGTTATGGAAGATGGAGTTGACGTTGAAATAATCAAATGGTTAGCTCATGAAAATAAATTATTTGGAAAAGAAAAAGTAGCTCATAACTACCCTCACTGTTGGAGATGTCAAACTCCTTTATTATACTATGCTAAGCCAAGTTGGTATATAGAAATGACTAGATTAAAAGATCAATTAATAGCTAATAATAAGACTGTTGAATGGTATCCAAAATTCGTTGGAGAAGGTAGATTTGGTAACTGGTTAGAAAACTTAAATGACTGGGCAATATCTAGAAGTAGATACTGGGGAACTCCGCTTAATATATGGAAATGTGAATGTGGACATAAACAATCTGTAGGTTCAAGAGCAGAACTTGCTGAGAAAGCTATAGAAAATGTAGATCCAGAAACAGTAGAACTTCATAGACCATACGTTGATGATATACATTTAAAATGTGACTGTTGTGGAGATAAAATGACAAGAGTTACAGAAGTTATAGACTGTTGGTTTGATAGTGGTGCAATGCCATTTGCTCAACATCATTATCCATTTGAAAATAAAGAGAACTTCGAACAATTATTCCCAGCAGATTATATCTGTGAAGGTATAGATCAAACTAGAGGATGGTTCTATTCATTACTTGCTATATCTACATTCGTTATGGGTAAAGCACCATACAAGAAAGTTTTAGTAAACGACCTTGTATTAGATAGAGAAGGTAAAAAAATGAGTAAGTCTAGAGGAAACACTGTAAATCCATTCGAATTATTCGATAAATATGGAGCAGATGCCCTAAGATGGTACTTATTATACGTATCTCCACCATGGACTCCAATAAGATTTGATGAAGAAGGATTAAAAGAAGTTCAAAGTAAGTTCCTAGGAACTATGAAAAACGTATATAACTTCTTCACATTATATGCAAACATGGATGGTATAAATCCAACTGACTTCTTTGTTGAATATAAAGATAGACCAGAACTAGATAGATGGATATTATCTAAGTTTAACAACTTAAAGAAAGAAGTAGAAGAAAACTTAGAAATATTTGAAGTAAATAAAACAATAAGAAGAATACAAGCATTTATAAATGATGATTTATCTAACTGGTATATCAGACGTTCAAGAAGAAGATTCTGGGCAACTGAATTAAATGAAGATAAAAAAGCTGTTTATAACACAACTTATGAAATATTAACAGAGCTTTGTAAGATGATAGCTCCATTTGCTCCTTATATGTCAGAAGAGATATATAGAAACTTAACTAATGAAGAGTCAGTTCATTTAGCTTCTTATCCAAAGGCTAATGAAAGTTTAATAGATACTTCATTAGAAGAAAAAATGGACTTAGCTAAAAACTTAGTAACTTTAGGTAGAGCATCAAGAGAAGCTACAAGAATAAAGGTACGTCAACCAATACAAGAAGTATTTGTAGATGGAAACTATGAGTCTTTAATAGGTGACTTAGTAGACTTAATAAAAGAAGAGCTTAACGTTAAGACTGTTGTATTTGCTAAAGACTTAGGTGAATACATGAACTTTAACTTAAAGCCAAACTTTAAAGTATTAGGACCAGTATTAGGTGCTAAAATGAAGTTCTTCGCAGGAGCATTAAATAAGTTAGATGCTAGTGTTGTAGCTCCTAAGTTAGAAAATGGAGAAAGTTTAACAGTAGATATAGATGGAGAAGAATTCGAGTTCAATAAAGAGCACGTTTTAATAAACATATCAGCTAAAGAAGGATTTAATGTTTCTATGGAAAATAACTTATTCGTTATACTAGATACTACATTAACTCCAGAGCTAATAGCAGAAGGATATGCAAGAGAGTTTATATCTAAAGTACAACAAATAAGAAAAGCTAGTGGATTTGATGTATTAGATAATATAGTAATAGATTTCTGTGGAGATAATGAAATATCAGAAGCTATAGCTACGTTTGAAGACTACATCAAAACTGAAACTTTAGCTTTAGAAATAAATAGAGTTGAAGATGCTTCTTTAGAGCAACATAACTTAAATGATCATATGACTGGAATAAAGGTTGTAAGAAAATAATATATCAAAATAAATCTCCTAGAAGTTAAGGATTAATAAAATCTTTGGATCTAGGAGATTTTTTATTTGAAGTAAAAGTTAAATAGAATTATATTTAGAATTTATCGAGTAAGATACGCAATTGATTGATTATACATAAAATAGCAAGTGTGGATTAAAAATAAATCAAAAAACAGAAAAATATAAAAATATTTAAGATTTAAAATAATTAATTAATTTATCTGAAATACTTTAAAAATTTAAATAAAAATCGAAAGGAAAATGTTTTAAATCGATACTGTAGAAAAAATACTTTATTTAATAAGGTGCATTACAAAGGTAACTTTATTAAATAAGCAGATTTTCTTAAGTACATGTGAATAGTAAGAAACTATCGAAATATAGAGAAAAATGAATGAAAATTATGTCGTTATATGATAAAATTACTAATAGATATCATAAATCTACATAATGGAGGAGTAATAATATGGATTTAAGTATGAAGAATAAAGACACACAAGCAAAAAAGTCTAAACTTCAAGGGTTTATGGATGGGATAGAGAAATTAGGAAATAAGCTTCCACATCCAGTGCTAATGTTTATATACATAGCTATATTTGTATTACTAGCATCAGCAGTACTAGGTAGTTTTGGAGTAGTAGCAAAGACGCCATTAGGGGAATTCCCAATAAACAACTTATTAGGGCAAGAACCTATAGAGGTATTAAAAGTAGGGGCAACGGGAACAACAGTAGCAGAGAGATATTCAAATGGTCTTTCTTATGTAGTAGGAACTGCTATAGCTAACTTTATGAATATGTACGCAATAGGTACAATATTAATAATAATGTTAGCAATCGGTCTTATGGAACAAAGTGGATACTTATCAATAGCAATGAAGAGTATTGTTAAAGCAACACCTATGAAACTTGTAACACCAGTTGTTATATTCTTAGGGGTTATGTCAAACATGGCTTCAGATGCTGGATATGTTGTACTTATACCGCTAGCAGCATTAATGTACTATACATTAGGTAGAAACCCTATTGCAGGTCTTGCAGCAGGATTTGCCGGAGTTTCAGGTGGATTTAGTGCAAACCTTTTTGTAAGTTCAACTGATGCTTTATTATTACCATTTACACAAGCAGCAGCTGAAACTGGAGATGCACTTGCAGGAACAAACTTAGCATCTACTTTATCAGTAACTAGTAACTGGTTCTTCATGATGGCTTCAACAGCAATAATCATGATAGTAGGTACATTAGTTATAGATAAATTTGTTGAACCAAGACTTGGTAAATACAATAAAAAAGAAGCAAACATAGAACCAGAACATGAAACAACACAAAAAGAATTAAATGCTTTCAAATTTACAAATAAAATAATGCTAGTTATAATAGGTATTATAGTTTTAACTGCATTACCAATAGATAAAAATAACACTATACCATTAGTTGGTGATTTATCAACTACAGTTGGTATATGGGGAACTGATGCAGATGGAAATGCTGTATTAACTGCTGCAGATGGATTCTTAAACTCTATATTCTTCAAAGGTGACATGATAATGATGTTAATGTTTGTAATCTTTGGAGCTAGTGGGTTACTTTATGGATTTAAATCAGGAAAGTTTGCTAAGGCTCAAGACATAGTTCCAGCAATGGTTAAAGCAATGGCAGATATGGCTCCAATAATAGTTATACTATTCTTCGTAGCACAGTTCTTAAATTACTTTAATGATTCACACTTAGGTGTATTAGTTGCTTCTTTAGGAGCTGACTTAGTATCTATGATACCTACAGATAGTAAGGTATGGACTATAGTATTAATGGTAGCATTCATATTCTTAACTGCATTCGTAAACTTATTTATGGGTGGAGCTTCTTCAAAGTGGGGATTACTTGCACCAATATTCGTACCAATATTAATGGTAGCAGGATTCTCTCCAGCAGGGGTACAGTTAATATACCGTATAGGTGACTCTGCTACAAACGTAATATCACCACTTATGAACTACTTAGGTGTTATAGTAATATTTGGACAAAAATATAAAAAAGACTTTGGTGTTGGTAACTTAATATCAACAATGATGCCAGTATCAGTTGCATTCCTAATTGGATGGACTATATTTGCTATAATTTGGGCTTTAATAGGAGCTCCAATAGGACCAGGACAATTCTTCTTTGTATAAAATATAAATATAAAAAAAGATTAGCCAATTGGCTAATCTTTTTTTATATACATAATAATTATTAGTTAATGTAAATAATGTATTATTCTAATTTAGAAAAATTATCTTTCCCAGCAGAACATAAAGGACAAACCCAATCATCAGGTATATCTTCAAACTCAGTACCTGATATCACATTATTATCTAAATCACCTTCTTGTGGATCATAAATATACCCACATATATCACAAACATATTTTTGCATAATCATCCCCCTATAACAAGTTTGTAATATATATTCTATAAACGAATTATATATGAATACTATTTTTCTAACACCAATGATTAATTAAAAACGTTGCTATTTCTTCAAAAGGAATCTTTTCTGTTTTTAATAGGCTTTGAACAACGAGACCATCTACTATTGATACTAGTAAAAAAGAAAGAGCATCAGATGATTCATCATCATCATGGAAGGTCTTTTTAATCTCATCCTTAAGAGTAGTTCTCCAATCCATATAGTGAATTTTAATTCGTTCCCTCAAAGACTCATTAGCTGTTATAGCCTCGCAAATAAGATACATATGAACTCTTCCTGTACCTTCTATTGCAGAAATTTTATCTAGAATAGATTTTATTATTTCATCTTTTGGGTGTTCTGTATTAGCATTTTGGACGCAGTTTAAAACAGCCCCAGTAATAATTTTTAAGTGAGAATCTGCTATTTCGCAGATTATATCATCTTTAGAAGCATAATGGTAATATAAAGTTCCCTTACTTATACCTACAGCTTTTGCAATATCTGCAAGACTAGTATTTTTTATTCCATTTTCTGTTATAAGCTTGGTTGCAGCCAGCAGAATAGTTTGTTTCATATTAGTATTACTTGGTTTCATTTAATCAACCTTTCTATTATTAACGATCAATAATATTAATTATTAATATTATAATCTTGGAAAAAAATATTGTCAATAAAGCGAGGAATCATTGAATTATAGCTGACATATAAAATATAGATAGATTTATTTGAAGTAGTAATATACAATGTTGACTTTTTTGCATATTGAATATAAAATGATTATAAGAGTCGGTCGTACGACCGGCTGATTGGTGGGATATTTATATGAATTTAAAAGTGAGGTTAACATAAAATGAATAGAATAAAATTAATAACAGACAGTTCTTGTGATTTAAGCAAAGAAATAGTTGAAAAATATAATATAGATATAATAGGAATTAATGTGTCTTTTGGAGAGGAAAACTTTATATCTGGAGAAGATATAGACAATGATACTTTCTATAAAAAAATGGGTGAAAGTAAAGAACTTCCTAAAACATCATGTCCATCTCCTGAGAGATTTATGACGGCATATGATTGTGAAGAAGAGCATGTGTTAGCATTGACATTAACATCTAAATTATCTGCTACATACTCAACAGCAGTGCTTGCAAAAGATATGTACTTAAGTGAGAATCCAAGCAAAAATATCCAAGTAATAGATACAGAAAGTGGATCTATAGGTGCGGGATTATTAGTAATAAAAGCTGCAGAATTAATTCAAGAAGGGAAATCTATAGATGAAATAGTTAAGGAAGTAGAACGCCTAAAAGATGAAGTTGTATTTTTTGGATCTTTAGAAACTTTAGAAAATGCTATAAAAGGTGGAAGAATAAATCCGATAGCAGGTAAAATAATAGGTGCACTAAACTTTAAGGTAATAATACATATAACTGAAGGTGTAGTTAAGCCGATTGATAAGGCAAGAGGAGAAGTTAATAGTTTAAAGAAGGTTATAGATAAGATAAGTACAAAGGTTACTAACGCAGAAGAAAGAACTTTAGCAATAGGTCATGCAAATTGCTTAGAAAAAGCTTTAAAGGTTAAGGCATTAATAGAAGAGAAGAATAAGTTTAAAAATGTAGTAATTAGTGAAGTTGGATCAGTTATGGGAACATATACATCAAAAGGAGCAATTTTAGTTGGTGTATTATAATAAGAAATAAGCATCTCAAAATAAGTATTTTGAGGTGCTTATTTTTATTAGATAATAAATACACATATTAATATGAGTACTAATAATCTATTTTATAACTAAATATATATAATAAGAAGGAAAATAATAACATAAATTGAAAATATAAAATAAGATCAAAATTTGTCTTAAAGTGAGGGGAAAGTATTGGTTAATATTAAAATTAATAATAAGGAAGTTAAGGCTGAAAAGGGGACGACGATTTTTAAAGTTTGTAAAAGTATAGGAATAGAGCTACCTAACTTCTGTAATGATGAAAGGTTGAATCCGAGTGGTCTGTGTAGAATGTGCTTGGTAGAAATTGAAGGATCAAGAAATTTGGAAGTTGGATGTGCAACAATAGTAAGAGAAGGTATGAGAATTTACACTCATAGTAAAAAAGTATTGCAAGCGAGAGCTGATATACTACAACTTATGATATCTGATCATCCGCTTGAGTGTACTACTTGTGTGAGGACAGGAACTTGTAAGCTTCAAGAATATACAAACTTATATTCCAATCATTTTAAATCAGATTATGAAAACCAACCTAAAAAATTAGATATAGATGAGAGCAATCCATTCTATTATTACGACCCAAATAAATGTATACTATGTAAAAAATGTGTTAGAGTATGTGAAGAGCTACAGGAAGTTGGTGCTATAAGTCCTGTTGACAGAGGTCATACTACAGAAATAGCACCGTTTTTTAAAGACAAATTAAATGATTCAAACTGTGTATCTTGTGGTAATTGTGTATCAGTATGTCCTGTTGGAGCGTTAGTTCCGAAAAATTCAGAGTTTCACAATACTAAGAAGACTAAAACTACATGCTCATACTGCGGTGTAGGATGTCAGATTGAATTACTGACAAAAGAGGGTAGAGTGGTAGGAAGTCAGCCTGTAGATAATGAAGTAAATGATGGCTTATTATGTGTAAAAGGTAAATTTGGATATAAGTTTATAAATCACGAAGATAGATTAAAAAAGCCACTTATAAGACGAAATGGGGAACTTGAAGAGTCTACATGGGAAGAAGCTTATGATTACATAAAGAGCAAATATGATGATATAAAGCATGAATATGGAAGCGAATCTATGGCAGGATTATCTTCAGCAAGATGTACTAATGAAGAAAATTATTTATTCCAGAAAATGATGAGAGCAGTAATTGGAAGCAATCACGTTGATCACTGTGCACGATTATGACATTCCTCTACAGTTGCAGGTCTTGCAACTACATTAGGAAGTGGCGCTATGACAAATAGTATAGAAGAAACAGCAGACTCCGATAGTATATTTGTTATAGGATCTAACACAACAGAAAATCATCCAGTAATAGGAATTAAAATTAAGCAGGCTGTGAGAAAAGGTGCAAAATTAATAGTAGCAGACCCAAGACGAATTGAGTTAGCAGAGAGAGCAGATGTATTTTTACAAATAAATCCAGGTACCAATGTTGCATTAATTAACACAATGATGAATGTAATAATATCTGAAAACTTACAGGATATGGATTATATTAAAGAGAGAACCGAAAATTACGAAGCTCTGGAAAAATTAGTAAAAGATTATACACCAGAAGAAGGAGCAAAGATTTGTGGAGTTTCAAGAGAGGATATAATAAAAGCGGCTAGAATATATGCTAAATCAAGTAGTTCGGCAATATACTACGCAATGGGTATAACACAGCACTCAAGAGGTACTCATAATGTTATGAGCATATCAAATCTTGCTCTTTTATGTGGACATATAGGTAAAGAATTTGGTGGGGTCAACCCACTTAGAGGTCAAAATAATGTTCAAGGTGCTTGTGATATGGGAGCTCTACCTAATGTACTTACAGGGTACCAAAAAGTTAATGATGAAGTTATAGTGGAGAAGTTTGAAAAAGTATGGAATACAACTTTGTCCAAGGAAATTGGACTTACAGCACCAGAGATAATCAACTCTATAAATGATAATAAAATAAAACTACTATACATAATGGGTGAGAATCCAATGATATCAGATCCGGATATAGCTCACGTAGAAAAATCTTTGAAAAAATTAGATTTACTAATAGTGCAAGATATATTCTTGACAGAAACTGCTAGATTAGCAGATGTAGTTTTACCAGCAGCATCATTTGCAGAAAAAGATGGTACATTTACTAATACAGATAGAAGAGTTCAAATGGTAAGAAAAGCTATAGAACCAATAGGGAGTGCTAAACCGGACTGGATAATATTGATGGAAATTATGAACTTACTTGGATACGAAAAAACATACAGCAGTCCAAGTGAAATAATGGATGAAATTGCAAAATTGACACCTCAATATGGAGGTATTAATTACAAAAGGTTAGAAAAGAAATCTCTTCAATGGCCATGTCCTACAACAGATCATGAGGGTACTAAAATACTTCATCAAGGACAATTCTCTAAAGGAAAGGGAAGTTTTGTACCTTGCGATTATGTATTAAGTTGTGAAGATGTTGATGAGGATTATCCATATACACTGGTAAATGGTAGAGTGTTGTATCATTATCATACAAGAACAATGACTGGTAGAGTAGAAGGGCTAAATGAAAAGTCTCCTCATTCATATATTGAAGTTAATCCTATTACAGCGAAGAAGCTTGGATTTGAAGATAATGAGAAAATAAAGGTTTCTTCAAAACGCGGTCAAATTGAGACATTTGTAAAAATAACAGATATAGTTGATGAAAATGTGTTTTTTATGCCATTCCATTTTGCTGATGGAGCTGCAAATTATCTGACAAATACTACCTTAGATAGTATAAGCAAGGTACCTGACCTTAAGGTATGTGCTATAAATGTTGAAAAGATACACCAATGTGAAAAAGCATTAGCTTTAGATTAGAATCTAAAATAGTATGAAAAGGATAATTTAATTCTATGGATGTAGTAGAAAAATATAATATAAAAAGATATATCGATGATGAGATTTTAGAGGTAGAAGATAATATTATAGTTGAATATTTATTTACCATATATATAGATAATAAAGAATTTATTACTTTGATATGTACTCCAAAATCTTTAAGGGAGTTGGCTGTTGGTTTCTTATTCTCTGAAGGAATTATAAGAGATATACATGACATTAATAGTATGGAAGTTTTTGAAGAGAAGGGGTGTATCAATATAAGGTTAGAAAGTAAAGAATTATACAATAAGAAAATTAGCGAAAAGAGAGCCATAACCACAGGGTGCGGAAAAGGAAGTATTTATTATAAAGAATTAGATAATTTAAACTCATTTGAAGATAGTATAAAAAAAACGTTAGACTTTTCTAAACTTGTAAAAATTATGAATGAGTTTAATACAAAATCTAAGATATTTTTAGAAACTGGTGGAGCTCATAGTGTTGCTCTTAGTGATCTTGAGCATACTATATTCTTTGAAGAAGATATAGGAAGGCACAATGCCCTAGATAAAATTATTGGAAGATGTATAGACAATAATATAGATGTATCAGATAAAGTTATACTAACAAGTGGTAGGGTGACATCTGAGATTATATTAAAGTGTGCGAAGCTTAATATAAATTATATTATATCTAGATCAGCTGCTACTAACATTGCTATTGATTTAGCACAGAAGTTAAACATGAGAGTGATTGGATTTGCTCGTGGAAGTAAAATGAATGTTTACTCGGAATAGATTTAAAATATAAATAAAGAAAAAGCTTATTGAAGATGTAATGTTATATTTTCAATAAGCTTTTTTTATTAATAAGAAAGCTTAATTTTAATTTTATTATATTAGCAATATTCAGTAAATAAATTTTAAAAACATAGATAAAATAAATATATAAAACAAGTAGTATAGATAATATCTATAAAACTTTACTTACATATATTGGTGGGTATAATGAGAAGAGAGAATGTTGTAAAACACGAGAAAAATAGGTTATAAGGAGGTATGATATGTCGATAAAACATATTAAAAATATTGCTTTAAGTGCAGTATTAGTATTAAGTATTACTGCTTTATCTGCATGTAGTAAGGATGAAGATAAAAGTGAACCTTTAGCAGAATTAGATTTAAAAACTATAACGACAGAAGAGTTACAAAGTAATCTAGAAGATGACTCTTGGATAGTAGTTGATACAAGACAAAATGATGCGTATAATGGATGGTCATTAGATAATGTTGAAAGAGGGGGTCATATAGAAGGTGCAGTAGATTTCTCTGCTAACTGGTTAGATGTAGACTCTGATAAAAAAGATGAAGTATTGGATGAAGCCCTAAAAACTAAAGGTATAGATTCTAATAAAAATATAGTTTTATATGATGCTAATGGAGAAGATGTAAAGTCTGTAGCAAACTATCTTAATGAAAAAGGCTATAATAAATTATATACATATGATGTAAGTGAATGGGCTAAAGATGAAAAACTTCCAATGGTTAGTTATAAAAACTATAAAATGATAGTACCACCACAAGTAGTAAGAGAAGTTTTAGATGGTAAAACTCCGGAAACTTTTGAAAATGCTAAAAATATAAAAATTGTTGAAGCTAGTTGGGGAGAAGAAAGTGAAGCTTACTCTAAGGGACATGTTCCTACTAGTGTTCATATAAATACAGATACAGTAGAACCACCACCAAATTGGATGCTAGCTAATGATAAAGATTTAGCTAAATTTGCATTGGATTATGGATTTACTAAAGATGACACTGTAATAGTTACGGGACCTGACACGATGGCATCATATAGAGTAGCAGTTATACTTCGTTATATAGGTATATCTGATGTAAGAGTACTAAATGGCGGGAATGATGCGTGGGTTTCAGCTGGATACGAATTAGAAACAAAGAGTAACCAAAAAACTCCAGGTGATAATTTTGGAGCAACAATACCATCAAATTCTGACTTAATAGATACAATACCAGAAATTAAAGAAGCACTAGATGACCCAAAATTCACATTAGTTGATAACCGTAGTTGGAAAGAGTATATAGGTAAAGAGTCTGGATATAGCTACCATGATAAGGCTGGTCGTATACCAGGCGCTGTATATGGATATGCAGGTACAAGCTCTGTCACATTAGAGGATTATAGAAATATTGACAATACTATGAGAAATGCGGATGAAATAAAAGCATTATGGGATAGTTCGAAAATAGATACAAATAATCACTTATCATTTATGTGTGGTAGTGGATGGAGAGCGGCAGAAGTTCTAACTTATGCCAATGTTATGGGATTTGAAAATACATCATTATACAGTGATGGATGGATAGGATGGAGTAGTGATACTTCAAATCCTACGGAAACAGGAGAACCTAAATAGGTAATAATATTATGAAAAAAGTGATTAAATTAACGTTATATATATTAGCATTAATTCTACAAATAAGTACTTTATGCGGTGTTTTTATAGTTCAATATTTAACTAATAAAAAAGCTGGTGTAATGCGACATGTATATTCCAGAAAATATCAATTTGAAAATAGTATATTTTCGCAGCAAAATATATCTATGCTAAAAGTAGGATCAATACTTGCTATAATATTAATCTTAATATTTTTAATGTATGTAATTAAAAATAAAAAAGATTTATTTTGTAAGGTACAAGCCTCTATAACATTGATTATGAGTATGGCGGTTTATATAGTAATAAGTAGTAATTATTTTAGTGAGAAGCTAGCTTACCATTACTTTATAATGGGATTTGCATTAGTATTGTTAATACAAATGATTGTATTACTAAGTACAGCTTTTGCAGCTAAAAGTTAATAAATATCAAATCATATTGGGAGGAGTATTAAAATGAAAATTAACAAGAAATTTAAAGTATTATCAGTGGGGATGTTATTAGTTTTATCATTAGGTGTGATTGGATGTTCTTCTAAGGGGGAAGAAGGCTATAGTGAAATTGATGCAGCTAAAACAGAAGAATTAGTTGGTGAAAACGAAAAAACTTTAGTAATAGATGTTAGAGATTCAGAAAAGTATGCAGCTGGTCACTTAGCAGATGCTATAAATATACCATTTGATGAATTTGAAGCAAGGATAGATGAGTTAGCAGGATACGAAAATCAAAATATAGTTTTAATATGTAACACAGGAAATAAAAGTGGTAAAGCAGCTAAGATGTTAGTTGATAAAGGATTTAAAAAAGTTAACAATGCTCAAGATGGAATGGAGGAGCATGATTACAAAACAGTTACTTATAATAATGTAACTGGAGGAGCGTTTGAAAAATTAGCATCTGAAAATAAAAATGCAGTGGTAGTAGATGTTAGAGATGCAAAGGACTATGATAAGAGTCACATAGAAAATTCAATAAATATACCAATAGATGATTTTGAAGCTAAGTTTAATGAGCTTGATGAATATAAGGACAAAGATATATTAATATACTGTTCAATTGGTAGAAGAAGTGCTAAAGCAGCAGGAATATTAACTGAAAATGGTTACGAGAAAGCTACTAATTCAGTAGATGGTGTAAAAGAATACGAGTTTAAATTATCTAAATAATTTAATATAATAGGGGGGAGTATTAACTTTTTATACACCCCTTATTTTAAGTTTGGATAAGAATATATTATTGTATTAAATAATTATAAATTAAGTTTAAAATTATAAAAATCAATAAATAGTATAAGGTAAGGGGTGCATTATTATCAATAATATTAGTAACAGAAAAAAAAGTATTAATAAGCCATTTTGGATTACGTCAGGTATATTAGTATTAGCAGTAGTATTATATTTATTTATTCCATCTGTAAATGAAATAATAAATAAAATGACTTCATACTTAGTAGCATTAGATATGGAAGGATTAAAGCAATACATATTATCGTTTGGAGTATGGGCACCTATAATATCATTTTTACTTATGATACTTCAATCAGTTGCAGCTCCACTTCCAGCATTTGTTATAACCTTTGCTAATGCAGCTTTATTTGGATGGGTGTATGGAGCGATACTTTCTTGGAGTAGTGCAATGGCTGGAGCAGCACTATGCTTCTATATAGCTAAGTTTTTAGGACGTGATGTTGTAGAAAACCTAACAAGTAAATTTGCGATTAAGAGTGTAGATGAATTCTTTGAAAAATACGGAAAACACACAATATTAATAGCTAGACTATTACCATTTATGTCGTTTGACTTAGTGAGTTATGCAGCCGGTCTTACATCAATGGGATTTGTATCATTTTTTGTGGCTACAGGAATAGGACAACTTCCAGCAACTATTGTTTATTCATATGTAGGTGGTATGCTTACAGGTGGTGCTAAATTAATGATGACAGGATTACTTACTCTATTTGCACTTAGCATATTAATTTATGTTGTAAGAAGAGTATGGAGTGAAAATAAAAGATAAATCAAAGGTTTAGTATACAAAAGCCTTTATAAGTTGGAGGTACGATTATGCATAAAATAAATTTAGATAAAAAAACATTAGATATAGTTGAAGATAAAAATAAAGATTGCATAAATTGCAAAAAATGTTTTAGCGTATGTCCAATGATGAAAGAGTATAGTGCATCTCCAAGAGAACTTATGGAAAAAATCATTGAAGATAAGGCTATAGACAAAGACATACCCTATTCATGTATGCTTTGTAATATATGTAAGGTAAAATGTCCAAAAGATATAGATTTAAAGGATATGTTTTATAATATTAGAAAAGATATATTTTTTAATAATCCAAAGGAATTAAAAAATATGGGATATAATACTGTAAAATTTCATCAAGTAAATAGTTTTTCTTCTTTGTTTTCACGTGATTTTACAGATAATAAGACTAAAAAGATATTTTTACCTGGATGTAGCCTTTCTAGTTATAGTAGTGAGATAGTAATAAATACTTTTGAATATTTAAAATCTCATATAGATGATATCTCATTAACTATTGAATGTTGTGGAAAGCCTACCTTAGCTATGGGAGATACTGAAAAGTTTAAAAAATATTATACAAAACTAGATAAAATTTTTAATAAAAATGATATCTATGAGGTGATAGTTGCTTGTCCAAACTGTTTTGATACTATAAGAAAGAACAGTAATAATATTAAAGTAACACCTCTGTGGAGTGTGATTAAAGAATATGGACTACCCGAGGGTATTCAAAACAATTATTTAGATGTAAAGGCGGAATTTTCATTACATGACCCATGTCCTGTAAGATATGAGCCTGAAATCCATGAAGATGTTAGAGATATACTTAAACTATTAGGCGTAAAAATAGTTGAGTTTGATAAAAATAGAGAGAATAGTGAATGTTGTGGTTCAGGAGGAATGGTGAGAGTGACAAATAATCAAATCTCACTAAGCCAAACGAATAAAAGAGCTAGAGAAGCTAAAACTGACACAGTAATATCTTATTGTGAGTCTTGTTGTGAGTCTATGATGCTAGCCAATAAGTCTACACTGCACATACTTGATTTTATTTTTAATGAAGAAGTAATAAATAAAAATACATTTACACAAAATAATACCTCGGTAATAGATAAATGGAAAATGAGATATAAGACAATAAAATTAGCTAAAAATATAAAACTATAAATATGAAAGAGGCTTTATAGTGAAGAAAAATAATAAAAATACATTAAAATTAATAATTGGAGTACTATTTTTAATTATTGTAATAATTGCAATATGTAAAATATGTAGCTTAAACTTAGGTATAGATGATATAAAAGGTTATGTAGATTCTTTTGGTAAATTTGCGCCTATAGTATATATTATAATGTTTGCATTAATACCTCTTACACTTTTCCCTGACTCGATTTTAGCGATAGCTGGAGGTTTAGTATTTGGATTATTTAGAGGATATATTTATACAACTATAGGGGCACTTATAGGTGGAACTATATCATTTTTTATTTCTAGATATTGGGGAAGAGATGTAGTTAAAAAGCTTACAAAAGAAAAACTAGATAAAATAGAAAATATGATAAATAATAGAGGGTTTGTAATCGTATTTTTATTAAGGTTAATACCGCTGTTCCCATTTGATGTAATAAGTTATGGATCTGGATTGACATCGATAAAGTATAAAGATTTTTTATTAGCTACATTTTTTGGAACAATACCAGGGATATTAGTGTTTACAAATTTAGGAGCAGAGTCGGTAAATATAGGTAGCAATAGTTTTTATTTATCTATATCAGCTTTAATATTATTATTTATAGTATCTATTTTTTTAAAAAATAAATTTATATTAAACAATTTAATCGATGACAGTAATAACTAAATTTAGGAGGCATAAATGTTAGATACACATGCTAGAAAATATGTAAATCCGGTAATAGAGTGTGGAGCTAAGTTTTTATTAAAGCTAAAGTTAACACCTAATAATGTTACTTTATTAGCGCTATTACTTGGGATATCTACTTCAATATTTATATATTTTGATATGAATATAGTTGCAGTAATTGTACTGTGGTTATCAGGATATTTAGATGCAGTAGATGGAGCGATGGCTAGAAGAAGTAATACATCTTCTTCATTTGGTACTTTATTAGATATTGTTTCAGATAGAGTGGTTGAATTAAGTATGATATTAGTACTTGGGTTAATGTTTGTTGATGTAAGATTCAACTTAATAATACTTACTGCGAGTATACTTATATCTATGACTGTATTTTTGACAGTTGGAGCATTAACGGAGAAAAAAGGAATGAAATCATTTTATTACCAAGCTGGTGTAGCAGAGAGAAGTGAAGGGTTTATTATGTTTTCACTTATGATTTTACTTCCTAATTACTTGGGAGTAATTACTAATATATTTTCAATATTAGTGCTATTTACTGCTATGCAAAGATTTTTTGAAGCAAAGAAAATATTGGATTAAGCGTATATCTTACGTTTGAACAAAATAACATTGTATGACAGAGGGAGAATTAAAATGAAAAAGAGACTTTTGAGTATGTTATGTATAATACTTACTATAAGTTTAGTAGGGTGTTCTAAACCTTCTACTACAGAAGAGATAAATGTATTAGAAAGTAGTTATGAAGAAATTTTAGAAAGTGCAAAGGGAAGCACAGTAAACTTCTATGGATACGGTGGAGACGAAGTAATGAATAAGTGGTTCGACTCTTATGTAGTAAAACAAATGAAAGAAAGATATGATATAACTGTAAAAAGAGTTGGTATGAATATAGATGAGATATTAAATCAATTGATATCTGAAAAACAAGCTAATAGCGATAAAGGTGTTATAGATTTAATATGGATAAATGGGGAAAACTTTAAAACTGCAAAAGAAAATGATTTATTATTTGGACCTTTTGTGGATAAATTACCTAACTATCAAAATTATGTAGACGGAAACTCAGATGATGTAACTACAGATTTTGGGACTGATGTAGATGGTATGGAGGCTCCTTGGGGGAAAGCTCAGTTTGCAGTTGCAGTTAACTCAGATAAGATAAAGCAACATATAACTGATACAAAAAGTTTATTAGAAGTACTTAAAGAAAACCCAGGTAAGTTTACATACCCAGCGCTTCCGGATTTTACATCTAGTGCATTTGTAAGGAATGTTATATATGACATAGTAGGGTACGAAAATGTAGCTGAATTGCCTGAAGATGAAGAGGTAGTAAAAAAAGCAATACAACCAGCAATGGATTATTTAAATGAAATAAAACCTTACTTATGGAATCAAGGTAAAACTTATCCAGCAACAACTTCTCAATTAGACAACATGTATTCTGATAATGAAGTATACTTCACTATGACATATTCTCCAAATTCATTCTTAGGCAGAATAGAAAGTGGAGAATTTAGTAAAGCTACAAAGATAATAGAATTCAACAGTGGAAATCTAAGTAATACTCATTTTTTAGCTGTAGCTCAAAACTCTCAAAATAAAGCTGGTGCTATGGTATTAGCAGATTTCTTAATGAGTATTGATGCACAAGGTTCTAAAACAGATAGTAATAACTGGGGAGATGCTACAGTGTTAGATATGAACAAAGTGCCTGCTGATGAAAAATCTAAGTTTAGTGAAAGATCTATTGTTATAGAAAATGCAGTTCCTGAACTAAGTGCAGGGATGGTTCCTATAATAGAAAAGATATGGACTCAAGAGGTATTAGAGAGTGAATAATAAAATAAAGCCTTATATACTTATTGCACCAGTAGGAATAGTACTTATATGTATAATGAGTTGTGGACTTGTAACATGCTTATTACAAAGCTTAGGATACTTCCAACAAATAGGGCTTAATGAAATTAGTTTTGATTATTACAAAGAGATTTTAGGAGATGCGTCTTTTCTAAGGTCTCTTCTCTTTAGTTTGAAAACATCTTTAATTTCAGCTATAGTTTCAGTTATTATAGGTGTTCTATTAGCTTATCTATTATCTCAAGATAAGTTTTCAAAGTTGAGGAATGCAGTGTTGAATCTGCCTATAATAATTCCTCATATAGTTGTGGTTATATTGATGTTTTCTTTATTTTCTAAATCTGGAATAGTATCAAGGATACTATTTAATTTAAATATAATCAGCGATTCATCAGAATTTATAAATATAGTTTCTGATAAAAATGGGATAGGAATTATTCTTGTATATATTTGGAAAGGGATACCGTTTATGGCTATTACAACTTATAATATACTGAGAAATATTAGTGATAAGCTAGAGATGGTAGCTTTAAATTTAGGGGCTAATAAATTACAAAACTTTAGGTATATTACGTTACCACTAGCTATGCCAGCTATAATATCATCATTTATAATACTATTTACATTTGCATTTGGATCATTTGAAGTACCATTTTTAATTGGACCAAGTACTCCAAGAGCGCTGCCTGTACACGCTTACCTGAGTTATATAAGCTCAGACTTAACACAAAGGTCTAGTGCAATGGTCATTAACATTATACTATCTAGTGTAAGTTTTATCTTATTGATTATATATAATAAAATATTTGAAAAAATGTACAAATATAAATTGTAGGTGCATACATGAAAAAAATTAAAAGACTAATCTTAGACATAATACTAATAGTTTTTACTGTTCCCCTTTTGATACTAGTTGTTTGGTCATTTACGACTAGTTGGCCATTTCCAGACTTCCTACCAAGCAGTTTATCATTTAGGGGATTAGAATATATCTTTAATATTGAAAATTTAAAGGTACTAACCAATAGTATTTTAATATCTGTAGTAGTAGTAGTAATCACTGTTATTATAAGTATTCCTGCGGCTAAAGCCATAGCCTTATATGAATTTAAAGGAAAGAAATTTTTTGAACTTTTAGTACTATCACCACTTATCATACCGATGATTTCTATAGCTATGGGTGTACATATTACTTTTATAAGAATTGGAATAGCAAACACTATTTTAGGGGTAATAATTATAAATTTACTACCATGTATACCTTATGCTGTTAGAATAATAGGGGATGTATATAAATTAGTTGGAGATAAGCTTGAAATTCAAGCTAGGCTGTTAGGTGCGAGTAAATTTAATACTTTTAAATATATAACATTACCATTGATACTTCCAGGTATTATAGGAGCAAGTAGCATGTGCTTTATAATATCTTTTAGCCAGTATTTTTTAACTATGCTTATAGGTGGAGGTCGTGTAATTACCTATCCAATGATAATGTTTCCATATATTCAAAGTGGGGATAGAACAATATCATCCTTATATAGTATAGCTTTTTTAGTAGTAAGTATAGTGGTTTTAATACTTATTGAATATAGAATAAAAAAATATTATAGTAATAGTGACAGTAACTCATTTTTAGTATAGCTTAAGAAAAATTAAGGAGAAAATTATGTCAGATGTTAAACTAGTTAACGTGACTAAAAGTTTCAATAATATAAATGTATTAAAAAATATAAATTTAGACATATGTGAAGGGCAGATAATATCCTTATTAGGTCCATCTGGATGTGGTAAAAGTACAACTTTAAAATTAATATCAGGAATGATAGATATTGATGGTGGGGATATACTTATAGATAATAAGAGTGTAAATAATATAGCAACTGGGAAAAGAGATGTAGGTATAGTTTTTCAAGACTATTTACTATTTCCTCATATGAGTGTTTTTGAAAATATAGAGTTTGGCCTTAAGATGAGGAAAGTTAAAAAAGATGTTCGAGCTAAAAAAGTAAGAGAACTTATAGAGTTAGTAAAATTGACTGAATATGAAAATAAATATCCATCGGAGCTTTCTGGAGGTCAAAAGCAAAGGGTGGCTATTGCTAGAACCTTGGCAGTTAATCCTAAAATATTACTACTAGATGAGCCTTTTTCAAATTTAGATATTAATCTTAGAAATGAAATGAGAGAATTTGTTTCTGATCTTCAAAAAAAACTGAACATAACAACTATACTTGTTACTCATGATAAAGAAGAAGCATTAATGATGAGTGATAAAATAGCAGTTATGTTAGACGGAGAAATAAAGCAATTTGATACACCTAACAACTTATATGAGAGACCAAACAGCAAAGCAGTGGCTAATATCTTTGGAGAGAGAAATTATATAAATGGTATAATTAAAGATGGTAAATTTATTAGTGAAATTATTGAATCTGAATGTAAACCCAATGATAAATCTGGTTATGTAGAAGCAATGATACCTCAAGAAAACATTAAAATATATCCCGAAAGTTACAAAAAAGGTGCAAATGGAATTATCACAAAGAAGAAGTATGCTGGAGAAAAAACATATTACTATATCGAAGTGAATGATGTCGTACTAAAGTCTAGTTGCACTAGTAATTTATTTAATAAAGGTGATAATGTAATGGTTATAGTAGAGTCGAGTGGTATAATATATTTTAATATGGAAAATACATATTCATAATAAATTAAGATAGCTGCTATAAATCTATTAGTATTTAGATTTGTAGTAGTTTTTTATTTATTATGAGTATGGTATTATTTAGATAACAAATAAAATATGAAAAATGATTTAACCATATAAGGAGATAAATATGGCAATTATAGTTAATCTAGATGTAATGATGGCAAAGCGTAAAATGTCTTTAACTGAGCTTGCTAAAAAGATTGATATAACAAATGCAAATCTATCAATACTAAAAAATAATAAGGCGAAAGCAATAAGATTCTCAACATTAAATGAAATATGCAAAATACTAGATTGTCAGCCTGGGGATATATTAGAGTATGTAGAAGATGAAGAGTATTAGAGTAAAAAGTTATTAATTAAAATATAAATCTTTCAACTTAGTGGGTTGACAATTGTATTAGTAAGTCATATGATATTAGAAAAAGAATAAATAATCCTGTGAGAAGGGAAAGTAGCTAGGTTAAGATTCATTACAGAGAATTAGGTATGGTGAGAGCTTAATAGGAAAGACTTAGTGAATGGGCCTTTGAGGAATAAAGGGAAACATGGTGTATTATTATCATGGAGTATCTAAAATCGTGACTGCACGTTATAGCAGATATTGAGAGATATATACTTAGTTTTATTAGTATATATAAATTAGGTGGTACCGCGGAAAATCTATCCGTCCTATTAATTTAGGACGGATTTTTTAATACAAAAAATTATTAAACTTATAATATAGGAGGTAATTATGAACAGAATAGGTATAATTGGAGCAATGGATGAAGAGGTAGATATATTAGTAGAACTAATGGATATAAAAGAAACAGTAGAAAAAGCTAGTTTGAAATTCTATGAAGGAACTCTAGAGGGAAAAGATATAGTATTAGTAAGATGTGGAATAGGTAAGGTAAACTCAGCTTTATGTGCACAAATATTAATAAGTGAATTTAAAGTAAATGCTATAGTTAATACAGGAGTTGCAGGAGCTTTACATGATGATTTAGATGTTCAAGATATTGTAATATCAACTGATGCAATACAACATGATATGGACGCGACTGTATTTGGATATAAAAAAGGTATTGTTCCAAGAATGGAAAATTCAACTTTTGTAGCTGATGAAAAACTTATACAGGCTGCTTATGATTCATCAGTAGCAGAAGCTAAGTCTAACAAGGTAGTTAAAGGTAGAGTAGTATCAGGGGACATATTTATAAGTTCTAAAGAATTAAAAGATGAGTTAGTAAAAGAGTTTGATGCTTACTGTGGAGAAATGGAAGGGGCAGCTATAGCTCACGTTTGTACTTTAAATGATGTTCCTTTCGTAATAATAAGAGCTATGTCTGATAAAGCAGATGGAAGTGCAGATGTAACATATGAAGAGTTTGTAGTTGAAGCTGCTAAGAACTCTAAGGATATAGTTCTAAATATGTTAAAGTCAATATAATTAGGAGGCATAAAAATGAGCGAAAAAAAAGTAATATTTAGTGGAATACAACCCTCAGGAAAACTAACTCTTGGAAACTACTTAGGAGCATTAAGAAATTTCCCTAAATTCCAAGATGAATATGATTGCTACTATAGTATAGTTGATTTACATGCGATAACGGTACCTCAAGAAGCTAAAAACTTAAGAGCAAATACTATGGAAATACTTGCTCAATATTTAGCTTGTGGTCTAGATCCAGAGAAAAATACTATATTTATACAATCACATGTAAGTGCACATACTGAACTTATGTGGATATTAAATACAATGACTTACATGGGTGAACTAAGTAGAATGACTCAATTTAAAGATAAATCACAAAAAAGTGAAGCAAACTTAAATGCAGGTCTATTTACTTACCCGGTTCTTATGGCTGCTGATATACTTTTATATCAAACAGACTTAGTACCAGTTGGAGAAGACCAAAAGCAACATTTAGAATTAGCGCGTGATTTAGCTAGTAGATTTAATAATAGATACTCACCTACATTTAAGGTGCCAGATGGATATATACCAAAAGAAGTAGGAAGAGTAATGAGTTTACAAGAACCTACTAAGAAAATGAGTAAATCAGACGAAAATGAAAATGCATTTATATTATTATCAGATGATGATGATGCAATAAGAAGAAAAATAAAAAGAAGTGTAACCGATTCTTTAGGAATAGTACAATATGATAAAGAGCAACCTGGTATAAAGAATCTAATAGATATATACTCTCAACTAGATAACAAAAAAGCTGAAGATATAGTTGCTATGTACGAAGGTAAAGGGTACGGAGTGTTTAAAGAAGATGTAGCTGAGGTTATAGTTGAAACTTTAAAACCGATAAGAGAAAACTATATAGATCTTCTTAAAAATAAAGACTACCTAGAACAAGTATATGCAAATGGTGCTAACAAAGCTGAAAGACAAGCTAGAAAAACGCTTAGAAAAGTATACAAAAAAGTTGGATTAATAGAAAGAAAATTCTTATAAGATAAAATAAAAATAAGGCATAGATAAGTTGTATTTATATAATTTATTTATGTCTTATTTTTTTGTATTTTTAAAAGGATTTTTTCACATACTAATTTCGAGTAATTGTGTTTCATAAAAAGGATGTGAAAATGTGAAACATAGAAAAAATAAAAAAGAGCCAATAGAAGAAATAGAACATATAAGCATGAAAGAGCTAGATAGAATGCTTAATGATATTTATTTATCAGATGATACTTCAAAAGAGCTTGGCTTAATCAAAAGATATTTAGAGAGGCTTATGCTAATAATAGAAAGAAGTAGAATAAGAGAATATATGATGCTTACTGATAGCAAAAGAAGGCTATTTGTAATAAATTTTGTGGCAGGTCTAGGAAAGGGATTTGGACAGGCAATAGGGTTTACTATGCTTGCAGCAGTTGTATTTTATATGCTTAGTTTTTGGATAAAGTTGCCTATAATAGGAGAATTCATAGCAAAGCTATTAGATATTGTTGAAAATTATAGAAAAAGGTAGAGGTGTTAAATATGGATACGAATAAATATAAAAATGAGTTATTAAAAGAAAAGGCTAAACTTACTAGTTTAATAGGAGAGATGCAAGATAATACAGTATTTGGAAATACTAGTGAGCATACAAGTGAGAGATATACATCAGGAGAGTTATCAAGCTACGATAATCATATTGCTGATATGGCTACAGACGTATTTATGCAAGATATGCAAAATAGTCTTACTAATCATGAAAAAGGAAAATTATTTAATGTTGAGGTTGCACTTTCTAAAATAGAAAATGGTACTTACGGAATATGTGATCACTGTAGAGAACAAATAGATGAAGACAGATTAGATATATTACCAGAAACTGGTTTATGCTCTAATTGTGCCAATAATAATGATAGCGTGCTAACTGATACTACTCATCCAGATACAAATATAATTAATAATCAAGATGGATTTAATTCTGGAGTACTTAGAGAGCTAACTAACATGAATAAAACAGATAGATCTATAGAATATTAAAATACATTAAAAAGAGGGCGCATTAATATGAAAAAAGTTGCATATACGCTATTTACTGTGTTATTAATAGGTTTAGCAATATATTCATTCAGTAGATATGACGAAAAAACTAGCCAAGCTATGAATCTTGAAAATGATATTATTAATGATTATGAAGATATTATAATTAAAAGAGGTAATGAAGATGAAAAAATTGTTGCATTAACATTTGATGATGGTCCAGACAAAGATTATACTCCTCAAGTTTTAGATATATTAAAGAAACATGATGTTAAGGCTACATTCTTTGTAGTTGGAGAAAATGTAACTTGGAATCCAGAATTAATAAAAAGAGAATATGAAGAAGGTCATGAAATAGGGAATCATACTTTTACTCATATTAATGTAGCAAAAAAGGCATATGGAGAAATAGATAAAGAAATAAGTCAAACCCAGGAGGAAGTAAAAAAGGTTATAGGACAAGAACCGAAGTTATTTAGACCTCCATACAGAGCAATAAGTAAAAATATGTGTGATATTATAAAATCAAAAAATATGAACATAATCTTATGGTCTAACTTAGACCCAAGGGATTGGTCAAATCCTGGTGTTGGATATATTATTAATACCATAAACAACAAGGTAGAAAATGGAAATATAATATTACTTCATGATTATAATAGGGTAAGAGTAAAAAGAAGTCAAACAATACAAGCTTTAGAAGTTATAATACCTGCATTGAAAGAGAAAGGATATGAATTTGTAACAGTTTCTGAATTAATAAATCGTTTAGAAAATAAAAATTCAGATGAAAAGCCAACACAAAAATAAATTGCTTCCATAGAGGAAGCTTTTTTTTGTATAATAGTATTTATAAATAATATTTAAGGGGGCACTTTAATTCATGTATGAAATAATTATAGCTTTATTAATAGGTATAGATCAATTATCTAAGTTATGGGCGTTAAACTCTCTGCAAAAAATTGGAAGTATACCAGTAATTGAAAATATATTTCATCTTACTTATGTAGAAAACAGAGGTGCTGCGTTTGGAATGTTACAAAATAATCAGATGATATTTATTATAGTTGCTTTGGCAGCGTCTATTTTTGGATTATATTATATACATACCAAAAAGGTAAATATAATAGGTAAGGCAGGTATTATACTTATAATATCTGGTGCAATTGGAAACTTAATAGATAGAGTAAGGTTAGGATTTGTTGTAGATTATTTTGATTTTAGAATAATATGGCAGTATGTATTTAATGTTGCAGATGTATTTGTGGTTGTAGGAACTATATTGCTATGTGTATACATACTATTTTTTGAAGACAAGAAAGAAGATAAGAAGCAGGTGAAATAATGGAAGAAGTTAGAGAATTTTTAGTACTTGAAGATGAAGAAGGAGATAGACTAGATGTATATTTATCTTCGCAATTAGGAGATATGTCAAGAAGTTATATTCAAAGGATAATAAAAGATAAAAAAGTAAAAGTAAATAATAAAGAAGAAAAAGCAAAATATTTAGTAAAGGAAGAGGATAAAGTAGTAATAGAAATACCAAAACCTAAAATACTTGAGGTAACGCCTCAAGATATACCTATAGACATTGTGTACGAGGACAATGATGTACTTATTATTAATAAGCAACAAGATATGGTAGTACATCCTGCCCCAGGTAATTATGAGAATACGTTAGTAAATGCAATATTATATCACTGTAAGGACAAGCTATCATCTATAAATGGAATAATAAGACCTGGTATAGTTCATAGAATAGATAAAGATACATCTGGTCTATTGATGATTGCTAAGAATAATAATGCTCACAATTCTTTAGCGGAGCAATTAAAAGACCACTCAATAACTAGAGAATATGAATTTATATGCCATGGAGTAGTTAAAGATGATAAAATAACCGTGAATAAGCCAATAGGAAGAAATCCTAAGGACAGGCTTAAAATGGCTGTCGTAAAGGATGGTAAAAATGCAGTTACTCACTTTGAAGTAGTTAGAAGGTATGAGAACTTTACACATATGAGAGCAAGGCTTGAGACAGGAAGGACTCACCAAATAAGAGTTCATGCTTTATCAATAAATCATCCGCTTTTAGGAGACCCTATATACGGTCCTAAAAATATTAAATTTAAGTTGAATGGCCAAACTTTACATGCAAAAAAAATAGGATTTATACATCCGACTACGAAAAAATATATAGAATTTGACTCGGAATTACCTGATTATTTCCAGGATATTATTAGTAAGCTTAAATAAGGCTTGTAAAATTTTATCTAAAATTATATAATTTATATAATGTAGAAAATACCTTTAATTGATACAGAGATATCATAAGGCATAAAAGAACATGTTGTAGGATTTTGTAGTACATACAAGCTTCTTGTCTTATTGATAAGAAGCTTTTTGAATTAAAGGAATTTATGAATAATAATTAATTAGTTTTTAAAACTAATCAATATGTTGCTTAAACACTGAGTAAAAATGAGTAAAGTGAATTATAAAATCATAGGAGGTCAGAAATGAGAGAAAAGGCCCAATTAATGGATGAAAAAGCAATAGGAAGAGCGATAACAAGAATAAGTCACGAAATAATTGAAAAAAACAAAGGTGTAGAAGAAATAGTGTTAGTAGGTATAAAAACTAGAGGAGTACCTATAGCTAATAGAATATCTAAGAAGATAGAGCAAATTGAAGGTGCAGGCGTAAATACTGGAGAGTTAGATATAACACTTTATAGAGATGATTTGAAGAAGGTTGATGTAGATCCGGTACTTAATGGATCAAACATACCTTTTGATATAAATGATAAAATAGTTATTTTAGTAGACGACGTGCTATATACTGGAAGGACTGTAAGATCAGCACTAGATGCAGTTATGGATATAGGAAGACCTAGATCTATTCAGCTTGGAGTATTAGTAGATAGAGGTCACAGAGAACTACCAGTTAGAGCTGATTATGTTGGAAAAAATGTTCCGACATCTAAAAGCGAAATAATATCAGTAAAGTTAGCTGAAACTGATGGAGAAGATTCAGTAACTATCAAAGAGTAGAAGCATACAATATATGAGGTTTATATTGCCTTTTAATTCAGTACAGAGATACTGGAAAAGGGAGATTGAGTTCTCCCTAAATTAAAATTTGGGAGGTTTTTTATGAAAAAAACAATAATGTCATTTCAACATTTACTAGCTATGTTTGGAGCTACTGTATTAGTTCCAATATTAACAGGGTTTAATCCATCTGTAGCAATATTCTGTGCAGGTATAGGAACTTTAATTTTCCATCTATGTACAAAGGGAAAAGTACCTGTATTTTTAGGTTCAAGTTTTGCCTTTATACCAGTAATAATTGCAGCTACAGAAGCTAGTGGAGGAGATAAGGCTTATGCACAAGGTGGAATAATGGTTGCAGGTTTAATGTATGTTGCGATGTCTTTAGTAATTAGATTAGTTGGGGTAGATAAAATAAAGAAATACTTCCCAGCTCAAGTTACAGGAGCAATGATTGCAGTTATAGGATTAAACTTATTACCAACAGCATTTGATATGGCATCAGCAAACATATTAATAGCAGCAGTTACTTTAGGAGTAGCACTATGTATAAATAAATTTGCTGTAGGATTTATAAAGCAATTAGGTATATTAATAGCGGTAGTAGTAGGATACGTATTATGCTTAGTATTAGGATTGGTAGATACCTCTACAATTACAAGTGCAAGTTTACTAGCTATGCCAAGTTTTACATTACCTAAATTTAGCTTAGAAGCTATAGTTATAATAGCGCCGGTTGTATTAGCAGTATTTATGGAACATATAGGTGATATGACAACAAATGGAGCTGTTGTAGGTAAGAATTTCATAGAAGATCCAGGATTAAATAGAACTCTACTTGGAGATGGATTAGCTACAATAGTAGCTGGATTTTTAGGTGGACCAGCAAATACTACGTACGGAGAAAACACAGCAGTACTTGCAATAACTAAAAATTATGACCCAGCACTATTAAGACGTACAGCAGTAATAGCTATGTTACTTGCATGCGTAGGTAAGTTTGGAGGATTCCTTCAAAGTATACCAGGAGCAGTTATGGGAGGAATAAGTATATTATTATTCTCTATGATAACTTTAGTAGGAGCTAAAACTATCAAAGATAGCTCTTGCACACAAAATAAAAATAATATTATAATCATAGCTACTATTATGATTATAGGTCTTGGAACTACTTACTTAGGAAATAAAGGTATAACTATAGGAATACCAATAACTGAGAGCGTTAAAATAACAGGATTAAGTTTAGCAGCTATAATAGGAATTATTTTAAATAGATTATTAAACAATGAAGACTTCAGAGGCAAAGAGAAAGAAGTTGTTACAGCAAAAACTACAACTGCACAATAATTTACTAAAAAAAGTCACTTTATCTAAATTTAGATAGGGTGACTTTTTTTAGTAAAAAGAAATATATACTATGTAACTAACATAGAGTTATACACGGGGAGTATCTAAAAAATTAATAACTATATGTTGGAGGTATTTAGATGGTTGGAAAAGTAAAAACTCTATCAGAAAAATATTATGAAAGGACTAAGGATATAAGACACTTGATACATATGTACCCAGAAGATGGATACAAAGAGCATAAGACATCTAAAATAATTATTGATGAACTAGAAAAGATGAATATAAAAGTTACTAAGAATGTAGCTAAAACAGGCGTTGTTGGATTAATAGAAGGAAAGTATCCTGGTAAAACTGTTCTGTTAAGAGCTGATATGGATGCTTTGAAACTTGATGAAAAAGCAGACGTAGAATATAAGTCAAAGATACCTGGGATGATGCATGCGTGTGGGCATGATGGTCATGTAGCAGGTCTCCTAGGAGCTGCAATGATTCTAAATGACCTTAAAGATGAATTACATGGAAAGGTCAAATTGGTTTTTCAACCGGCTGAAGAGCGAGATGGGGGAGCAAAGCCGATGATAGAGGAGGGCGTACTTGAAAATCCTAATGTTGACGCCGTATTTGGAGCTCATTTATGGGGAGCTTTAAAGGAAGGTCAGGTACATGTGAAGCATGGAGCTATGATGGCAGCACCAGATATATTTGTATTTAAAATTATTGGTGTAGGGGGGCATGGATCAACACCACATCAAGGAATAGATCCGATAGTACTAACATGTCAAGTTATAAATACTATACAGACGATAGTAAGTAGAAAGACAAATCCATTAAATCCAATAGTGATAAGTTGTGGAAGAATACAAGGTGGAGATTGTCATAATGTAATACCTAACGAGGTTGAAGTAGAGGGGACTATAAGAACATTTACTCAAGAGGATAGAGAATTAGTACCTAAGCTAATGGAAGACATAATAAGGGGCATAACATCATGCCAGGGAGCTAGTTATGAATTTTATTATGAGGCTAAGTATCCAGCACTCATAAATGATAGCAAAATGACAGATTTAGTAAAAGAATCAGTAGGCAAAATAATAGGATCAGAAAATGTATTTGAGTTAAGAGAAGCTACAATGGGTGCAGAAGACTTTGCATTTTTTACACAAAAAGTACCAGGATCATTTTTCTTTGTAGGAATAGCAAAAGATGATCAAAAACCAGTGCTACATCACAATCCATATTTTAGATGGGAAGACAAAAATATAAAAATACTATCACAAAGCTTATCTCAAGTTGCAGTAGACTTCTTAAATAAATAAAAAACTTATGTGAGGGGGATATATATGGGTAAATCTAAAAGTATGAAAAAGAAAGGCAGTGTATTAGATAGTATATTAAACTGGGTAGAAAAGGTAGGTAATAAATTGCCAGATCCGGTTACAATATTTATAATTCTATCAGTAGTAGTATTTATTCTATCGGCGATAATATCAAGTCAAAATGTATCAGCAATACATCCATCAACAGGAGAGACGATACAATCTATAAATTTGTTATCAAAGGAGCAGATACAAATATTTATGGGAAGTATTGTTTCAAATTTTCAATCATTTGCGCCACTAGGATTAGTATTAGTTACAATGCTTGGAGCAGGTGTTGCAGAAAAAACAGGTCTAATGGAAACTTTAATGAAGTGTGGTATAAACAAAGTACCTAAAAGTTTAGTAACAGTAACAGTAATATTTGCTGGTGTAGTTGCCAATGCAGTTGCTGATGCAGGATTTGTAGTATTACCGCCACTTGCAGCGATCGTATTTATAGGTGTTGGAAGACATCCGTTACTAGGTATGTTTGCTGGATATGCAGGCGTTGCAGCTGGTTTTGCAGCTAATGTAACAGTAAGTATGATAGATGTTTTATTAGCAGGCTTTACAATACCATCAGCTCAAATGATTGATCCTAACTATGTAGGTAATCCAGCTATGAATCTATATTTCCTGTTACTATCAGCTGTAGTACTAACTATTCTTGGAGCATTTGTTACAGAACGATTTATAGCACCTCGATTTGAAAATCATGATGAAATAGCTCTGGACAAAGAAGAAAATAATATGGTTAGTGATATTGAAGCTAAAGGACTTAAATATGCTATATACTCTATATTAATAATGGCAGTAGTATTGGTGGGATTATCTTTAGGTGAGAATGCATTTTTAAAAGACCCAGAAACAGGGTCAATACTATCTAATGGTTCAACTTTAATGAAAGGTATAGTTCCTATAATTACTATAGTATTCTTGGTTCCGGGATTTATATATGGTAAGGTAACTAAGACTATTAAAAATGATAAGGACTTAGTATCTTTAATGGGAGCATCAATGAGTGATATGGGTTCTTATATAGTCTTGGCATTTGTAGCAGGTCAATTTTTATATCTATTTAATTCAAGTAATTTAGGTACGATTTTATCTATAAAAGGAGCAGAGTGGCTTCAAAATATTGGTATGACTGGAAAAGGACTTTTCGTAATCTTTGTACTATTTGCCGCATTTATAAATTTATTTGTTGGAAGTGCATCTGCAAAGTGGGCTATAATGGCACCAATATTTGTTCCTATGTTTTTATTATTAGGATACGACCCGGCTTTAACTCAAGTAGCATATCGTATTGGAGACTCTATAACAAATCCATTAAGTCCACTGTTCCCGTATTTCCCAATGCTTTTGGCTTTTGCAAAGAGGTATGATAAAAATATAGGAATGGGTACTATAATATCAAGTATGCTACCGTATTCAGTTGTATTTGGTATAGCATGGATAATTTTACTTATAATATTTATGGCATTAGGATTACCACTTGGACCAGGTGGAGGAATATTTTATACTATATAGATAAATATAAGATTAATCGCTTAGTTTAATGTAAACTAGGCGATTTTTAATTGTTATTTATAAGTGAGAATATATTTATAAATATATGTGAAAAATAGTAATTCAATTAAAATATTTAGCTATGCTAACTAAAAAGCTTAAGAAATAAAATAAAAACTATAGACAAATTTTAAAAAACATTATAAAATTAAACTCCGGTTACGAACTATAAAAAAAATATCATATTCAAAGTTCAGAATAATGATTTGAAGGAGGCACAAATGAAACTTAAAAAATTACTATCAATAGGAGCGTCATTAGTGGTAGGAGCATCATTATTAACAGGATGTTCATCAAAAGAAGAAAAGGAAGAGAGTGTTTCGGTAGCTATAGTACTAGGTGAAGGAAGTATAAATGACCAATCATTTAACCAATCTACTTGGGAAGGGTTAAAAAAAGCTAAAGAAGATTTTAATATAGAAATAAAGTATCTAGAATCAAAGCAAGAATCTGATTACATACAAAATATAGAAACACTATTAGATCAAGATACAGATCTAATAGTAGGTGTTGGTTATCAACTAAAAGACTCAATAGAAGAAATGGCAAAAGGATATCCAGATCAAAAGTTTGCAATATTAGATGAAACTTACGATGAGATACAAGCAAATGTTGTTCCTGTTGTTTTTAAGGAAGAAGAAGGAGCATATTTAGCAGGAGCTATAGCTGCTAAAATGTCTAAGACTAGTAATGTAGGATTTATAGGAGGTATGAAATCTCCTGCTGTACAGAAATACCACTATGGATTTAAGTATGGAGCAGAATCAACAGATTCAAAGGTTAAAGTCCATGAACAATATGCAAACTCATTTAGTGATCAAGCAAAAGGTAAATCAATAGCAATGCAAATGTATGCATCAAATGTAGATACAATACTTTCTGCAGCAGGTGATACAGGAACTGGAGCTATAGAAGCTGCTAGAGAAAATAACAAGTATGCAATTGGTGTAGATAGAGATCAAAGTTATCTAGCTGAAGATAATGTTATAACATCTGTATTAAAAAAATTAGATGTTGCATCATACAACTTAGCTAAAGATTTAGTTGAAGGAAACTATGTAGGTGGAAAAGAAAAGGTATATGGATTAAAAGAAGATGCAGTTGGTATAGCAGAGAGTGCAAAGAAACTAATACCACAAGATATATTGAATTTTGCTAATGAACAAGCAGATAAAATAAAGAGTGGAGAAATAAAAGTACCAAGAAATGAAGCAGAATATAAATCAATGAAGTAATATATAAATAAAAAAGCTAGATAAATAATCATAAGATTAATTTATCTAGCTTTTATTTATTTTAATTTTATTTAGGTTTTAGTTGTGCGACCATCTCTTCTGTAGGTGTAACATAAACTGTACTATTAGTTTCATAAATTACCATACCAGGCTTAGACCCGCTTGGTTTTTTAACATTTTTCTTACGAGTATAGTCAACAGGAACTTGAGCTGACATTTTAGATTTACTAAAGTAAGCTGCAAGCATTGCACCTTCATAAACTGTTTCATCACTAACTTCCTTACCAGCACACTTAATTATTACATGAGATCCAGGGATATTTTTTGTATGCATCCATATATCATCATAATCAGCAATTCTTAAAGTAAGATAATCATTTTGCTTGTTGTTTTTTCCTACTAAAATTTTAGTCCCATCAGAAGATATAAACTCATGAGGCTTAGTAGTAAGAGTTGTTTCTTTTTTAGCTTTTGCCTTACCTTGTGATTTGGCATAGCCTAACTTTACCAATTCTTCTCTTATATCTTGTAGCTCTGCAAGGTTTTCGCAATGCTCTATACTTAAAATAATGTTTTCTAAATAATCTATTTCTTCCTTATTCATAGACATTTGATGTGTAATTTCTTTTTTTGCAGTTTTAAGTTTATTATATTTTTTAAAGTATCTTTGACTATTTTCAGAAGGAGTAAGATTCTTCTTTAAATTAATTGTTACATTTTCATAGTCAGGACTATAGAAGTTTGCAACTTCGATATTTTCCATACCTTTTTCTATCATATAGATATAGGCTGTAAGAAGTTCACCTTTTATCTTGTATTTATCAGCATTGCCAGCTTCTATCAATTCTTCTTCTTGTTTTTGTTGCTTATTATAAAGTCTATCTAACTTTATAGATATGCTCTTTTTTAAATCAGAAGCACGCTGATGTATTCTATCTTTAATATCTTTAGTACGATAGTAATCCTCCAAAATCATAGACATACTATCTTTGTTTATATATGAAAGCTGATTGTATAAAGTTAAATTAACACAACTAAAGTCAATAACTTTATCTATCTTTTCATCTATAACTATAGATGGAGAATAATTATTCTCTCTTATACTATTAAATAAATTTTTAAATTCACTATACAGTGAGCTAAATTCCAAATCAGATAGATCACTAACTAAAGTTTTTTCATTTATCTTAGATCTAAAGCAAATCTCTTTGGAGATAATAGGACTTACACCTAGAAATTTAGAATATATACTTTTAGACACAGGGCCATCAAATCCACCTAAATAGTTAATAAAATCATCTTTAGATATATTATCTAGAGGATTTAATTTATCTTGTGCAGGTGGAAGTACATATGTATGTCCAGGAAGTATCTGGCGTACTCTACTTACACTAGTTGGAATTCTTTTGGCTGAATCTATTATTTTATTATCACTAGCA
>NZ_NOJY02000028.1 GCF_002250835.2 Romboutsia weinsteinii | reverse complement strand
CCTTAGCAGAATTTGAGAATATATCTAGATTTGACGAACCTACAATATATACAAATGCTCAATTTATATTAAGAAACTCGAAAAGTAGAGAGAAGTTTGAGAGTGAGTTAAGGAGCAAAGGGCTTAAAGATATATATAAAGTAACTATAAATGAAAGCGAATATAATAAAGTAGTATCTCCTGTGGAACAGATAACAACAATATCATTTGTTTCAATGTATGTAATTTTGATAACTGGAACAATATTATTAACTATGATTTCTATTTTATCACTTAAAGATATAAAATATGAGATAGGAGTACTTCGTGCTATTGGAATATCAAAGTTTAAAGTAGCACAAGGATATTTATATGAAGGGATTATAATTACAATAATATGTTTGATTCTAGGGATGGGAATAGCATCAGTATCGGCACAGCCTATATATAATGAAATTTTTAAAAATCAAATACAGATTACACAAAAAATAGACGAACAACCTATAGTTGAAGATATGCCACCGGGTAATTTTAGAAATGTTGATAATGATAATTCACAAAAAGAAATAAAAAGCATAAAGCTTATATTAACACAAGAGTCTATATTAAAAACTATTGTAATTTCAATTTTTTTGAGTTTGATTATAAGTATGGTTGCTATATACAATGCTATAATATATAAACCAATACAGATAATTTTTGATAGAAATTAGGTGAAATAAGATGACAGTACTTAGATTGATAGATGTAAAATATAAGTATGAGGGTAGCAATAGATATACATTAAAAGACATTAATATTGAATTTGAACTAGGAAAGGTATATTCTATTTTAGGTAGGTCAGGTTCTGGTAAAAGTACATTACTATCAATATTATCTGGATTGGATAATTGTACTACAGGTAGTATATTTTACAAGGATGAAGCATTGAGTAATATTAATAAAGATCTGTATAGAACTAATAACCTAGGTATTGTATTTAAGGAAAATAATCTTATAAACAATGCAAGTTCATTAGATAATATTATTTTAGCAATGGGGGAATTTTCTAGAGAAAATAAACATAAAAAAGAAATAATCTATGACTTGTTAAGAAGCTTTGATATTGATGAAGTAAAAATAAAAACCAAAGTAGATAAACTATCTGATTATGAGAAAAAGAAAATATCAATTGCAAGATCTTTAATAAATAATCCGGAAATAATAATAGTTGATGAACCCATAGAAGGTCTAGATGAAGAAGAAGTAAAATATATAATGGAAAAGTTATCTGATTTAGCAAGAAGTAACAATAAGTGTGTAATTATATTTTCTAGTTCTGACAAAATTACTTCGTATAGTGATGAAATATGGGGCATGGTTAATGGGAAAGTGATATTTGTAAAGGAAGCAAATGATTAGTTTGAATAAGTTATTTCATATAATATAGAGTTAATTAGTAAAAGGACTAGAGGAAAGCTAGTCCTTTTTTATGTATAAATATTTATATTTAACATTATATACAATAAAGTCATAATATATCTTATGGAATAAATATATAAATTATTAAAGGGAGGATAAAAATGGATAATTCTTGTCCTAAGTATGATATTCAAAAAATATTTTCAATGTATGACCCATCTAGAGCAACAGGATATGCAAAGCTAAAAGGTGGACCACTTGCACCTTGTATCAGAGGGGATATATTTTTATATCAATTAGAAGATGGTGTTTATATAAAAGCATATATTACAGGCATACCAAATATTAATAATCAATCTAGTTCTTTTCATGGATTTCATATCCATGAAGTTGGAGATTGTTCGGTGGGGGATAATAATAACCCATTTACAGCAGCAAAATCTCATTATAATCCTACTAATGCTGAACATCCTATGCATGCAGGAGATTTACCACCAATATTATCATCAAATGGAATAGGTATATTATCTGTATATACAAATAGATTTACTGTAGATGATGTTATAGGCAAATCTTTTATACTTCATCAAGGATATGATGATTTTACATCGCAGCCAGCGGGAAATGCAGGTGCTAGGCTTGCTTGTGGAGTAATTATTTCTTATTTAAATAGATAGTATAATTAGTAAAGATGGACTCTTATATATTGAGTTCATTTTTATTGGGATTTTTAGGCCTAATTAATAAAAAATTTATAAAATATGGTAAAAAACTGTTGAAATATAAAAGAAAAATGTGGTATATTAAATGAGTAGAAAAATTAAGGAGAGGTGTCCGAGTGGTTTAAGGAGCTGGTCTTGAAAACCAGTGATGCTTAACGGCACCGTGGGTTCGAATCCCACCCTCTCCGCCATAAGCCCAGATAGCTCAGTCGGTAGAGCAGGGGACTGAAAATCCCCGTGTCGGTGGTTCGATTCCGCCTCTGGGCACCAGTTAAACTCTTAGATTATCTAAGAGTTTTTTTATTTCAAAAATAAGATAGTCAAGGTTAGTATATAACTCCTTAGCTATCTTATTTTTTATAATTTATGAGAATATTATTAACAAACTACTCTTGTAGAAGTAAGGAAAGAGAATACAGAAGTACGATCTACACACTCACCCCATATTCTTTCATATATACTATTTATATCATTACCAATAAAGCGAGCAGCTTCATATACACCACAGATATTATTATAAGTTGCTACAACGTGAAATAAATTACAGTTACAGTTATCTTGATAAAGCTGTAGACCTAGGTAATATCCTGGATAATTTCTTAGTAAATATTCATTAAGTTCTCTTGAAAAATCTATATATGAACATTCAAAGCCTTGAACAACAACAATTTTATTTACATTATAAAATACATTATCAGCACACATATTATACACCTCTTTGATGAAGTTATTTTGTTACATATTATAATATGTAATACTTAAAATATTGTTGAATAATATAGTTGAAATTTATTATAATTTATTATAATTTGTAAAAATAGGTTAGAAATGATTAGAAGTATAAGTATTTATTCCTTATGTATGGTAATAAATGCTATGATATTCTTATAGAAGAACGTCAAAGTACACATTTTTTATTGAAGTAAATAAATAGATTTTAGATTTTAAAAATAAAAAAATATATGCTTAAGTATATTTAATATATGTTGGAATGAATACAGATAGGGGGCGTAAATATATGCAAGAATCATTTAATATATTAGTGGTGGAGGATGACTTAGATATAAATGGATTGCTGTGCAATATACTAAAAAGAAATGGATACAACGTAAGAGCAGCATATTCAGGTACAGAAGCAAAGATGTGTATGGAATATTATGACTATGATTTAGTACTACTAGATCTTATGTTGCCAGGGATTGATGGAGAAAGTATTATAGATAGAGTTAGACAAGATAAGTTTATGCCTATAATTGTTATTTCAGCTAAGACAGATTCAGAAGAAAAGATAAATGCATTAAAGTTAGGAGCAGATGACTATATAACAAAACCATTTAATATAAATGAGGTACTAGCAAGGGTAGAGGTACAACTTAGAAGATATACTAAGTTTTCATTAAATCATGAAAATGATAAGTTATGCCATAAGAATATTAGACTAAATAAAGATAGTAGGCAAGTATTCATAAATAATGAGGAAGCATTTCTAACACTAAGGGAGTTTTCGATATTAGAGTTACTAATGAGTAATAAGAATAGGGTTTTTACAAGAGAAAATTTATTTGAATCTATTTGGGAGAATGAATTTATAGGTGATTATAATACGGTTAATGTTCATGTTAGTAATTTACGATCGAAGTTAGCTAAGCTAGATAAAGAAGAATATATTCAAACAGTATGGGGGATAGGATTTAAATTGAAAGGCTAAATTTAAACTTAACACTTTCTTAATATTTTCTTTAAAGTATCTTACAATCTATTAACTACAATAGAATTATAAGATATGGGGAGGTAAATCAAATGCAAGATGTAGTACTTAAAACACATAAATTAACTAAAGTTTATGGGAAACAGATTATTAATAATGACATAAGTATAACTATAAGAAAAGGTGAAATATATGGTCTTATAGGTAAGAATGGAGCTGGTAAAACTACGCTAATTCGTATGATTACAGGACTAGCTCATAAGAGTAGTGGAGAAATAGAGTTATTTGGAAAATCTGGACATATTGAATTAGATAGAGCAAGAACTATGATTGGGAGCTTAATAGAGATGCCTGCATTTTATGGAGATATGACAGCAAGGGAAAATTTAGAGGTATCAAGATTAGTTAGAAATATAGCTGGAGAAAAATATATAGATGAGGTTCTAGAACTAGTGGGTCTTCATAATACAGGGAAGAAAAAGGTTAAAAACTTTTCGTTAGGAATGAAACAACGTTTAGGAATTGCAAATGCATTATTAGGCAATCCAAGGATTCTTATTTTAGATGAGCCTATAAATGGACTAGACCCAATGGGGATAGTAGAGATAAGGGATTTATTAATAAAGGTCAATAAAGAAAAAGATGTGACTATATTAATATCAAGTCACATCTTAGGAGAGCTTTCTGAGATAGCAACAAGCTATGGTTTTATAAATAATGGTGAATTAATAAAAGAAATAAGCGCTAAAGAACTAGAGGAAAGCTGTAAACAATATATTGAATTAGAGGCAGATGATATAACTAAAGTAGTTACTATACTTGAAAGAGAAATTAAAGATGTAAGTTACGAAGTATTACCTAATAATAAAATGAAAATATTTAATAATCTAGAAAAGGTAGGATATATAAATTATATTATTTCTACAAATGGAGTAATTGTAGAAAAAATAGGATTGAATACCAATAGCTTAGAAGGATATTTTATGGATATTATAGGGGGTACACAACATGCTTAGAATGATTAAGGCAGAAGTATATAAATTAATAAAGAGTAAAGCATTTATAATATTGTGTGGAGTTGCAGTTGGGTTAGTTATACTCATAGCTTCATTTTCATCTTTTATGACTGAGGACAGATATTTTGACACGTTAGGAGATATACCTCAGGAAGAGAAGTATAAATTAGCAGAGGAGATGAAGACATCATCACAAGATGGTCCGATCGTTGTACCAGGTCAATTAGGATTTAATACAAATGGTACAAAAGATCCTCTTAATGTTACGCCTGTAGAAGTATTCCATATATCTTTTGGAGTTGGTGTGGTAGAGATATTAATATCAGTATTAGTAGCATCTATGTTCGCAAAAGAATATTCTGCAGGCACTTTAAAAAATACTTTAGCTTATGGCAAAAAAAGAGAGCAGTTTTATATATCAAAGCTAATAGCAATACTTATAGGAGTAGCTATAATAGTGTCTATATTGGTCATAACTCCAACTATTATTACAATTTTTTCTAAAGATTGGATTGGCCAATTTAAGTTCACTCACTTAATAGAAATTATTAGAACTTTTGCAGGGGCGATGATACTGTATACAGCAATAGCATCAATACTAATGTTAATTGTAACTATGGTAAAAAGTAATGGAGCAACAATAGCTATAAGTGTTTTACTATTTATATTTGTGCCAACGTTTTTAGCGTTTAATTATGGTAGATATGATTGGTTTGATAAGTTGTATGAACTAACAATATTCTATAATACTTCATTAGCTACGGCTATAAAGGCTAGCTCTACAGATGTTCTAAGGGCTTCAGTTGTAGGAATATGTACATTATTAGTTGCTTTGTTAGCGGGAATATCAATTTTTAAAAAGCAAGATATAAAATAGATAATATTATATTTATAGTTTAAACTGCTTTGTGATTAAGGCTAGAGTCTTTAAAATGAGACTATAGCCTTAGTTTATTTATAGATACATAGTATTAACATTAGTATTTGAACTTCAAATTTATTAATTTTAACTATAATATATAGATAAAATTAAATATTAGGTGTTTAATATAAGAGAACAAGTAATTACATAAGAACAAAGATAGACAGGGGGGATGAAGTATTATAGTAAATATAGTTCTTCTAATAATAATAACTTTATTAATTTTTACAATAATATCTATGAAAAAAAAGTTAAGAAATATTGGGGAGGATATTAAGGAAAGCCGTAAAGAATATGTAAATATTCGAACAGATACTATAGACAAAGACATAGAATTTGTTGTATCGCAAATAAATTCTATATATGATGAAAACCAGCAGATAAAGATAAAAAGTAAAACTCAAGAAGAAGAACTAAAAAGAAGTATTTCAAATATATCTCATGATTTAAGGACACCACTTACATCGATTGTGGGGTATTTGCAGTTAATAAAGGATGAATCTATATCTAATGAAGAAAAATTGGAGTATATTGAAATAATACAAAGAAGAACAAAGAACTTAGAAGATTTAATATCAAATTTTTATGACTTATCTAGATTAGAAGCAAATGACTATAAGTTTAGTTTAGAAAAGGTTAATTTGAAAAGTATATTATCTGAGAATATAGTATTATTTTATGATGAATTTATTAAACAAGATATTGATCCTAATATAGATATGGAAGATGATATAGATGATATATTTACGGATAAAAGCGCCATTATGAGAGTATTTTCTAATTTAATCAACAATATGTTAAAGCATGGTCAAGGTAATGTTAAGATATCATTGAGAAATGATGTAAATATTATAGTATCAGAATTTATTAACTATGCACCCAGCTTAAAAGAAGATGATGTAGATAAAATTTTTGAAAGATTTTATATAGGAGATAAATCTAGAAGTAGCAACAGTACAGGTATCGGACTTAGTATAACAAAATCTTTAGTTAATAAGTTAGGTCATGAAATAGAATCAAGTTTAATCAATGGTAATCTGATAATAACTATAAGATGGAGAAAAGGTATATAATAGAATAAGGATATTAAATAACATACCAAATAAGTGATATTATTATTAGAAATTGAAAATACCCGAATATAAGTGATTTTATATAAAATAGCTTGTATTCGGGTATAGTTATTTATTTGAATTTTTGTGGGAATTGCTTAATTATACCATCAACAAGAATATCAGCGAACATAATCATATGATCTTCACCTTTATCATATGCATCAATATCTGCCTTCCAATCCTTATTTAACCTAGCAGTTACTTGCTCTGTAATGAAATCTAAATGTTTATATAGCATATCTTTTAAGACTTGATTAGAATAATTAGGGTTAGCAGAGCTTAAAAATGCAGCTATTTGATCCGCGTTATCATGCCACAACTTATTATATTTTTCGAGGTCACTTTTATTTCCATTTTTAGCAGCATCAACAACTTGTGCAGCAATCTGTATGTGTTCTCTTAAAAGAGTAGCTAGCTTATTTCCAGCTTCTTCACCATAATAAGGTTTAATGGAATTTCCTATATCATCTTGGTTTTTTAGAAGTCTTTCTGCTACAGAACCCTTATCTTCAAGCGAAGCTAAAGCACTAGTAATATAACTTCTAGTCCATGAAACATGATCTATCCAAAGTCTTCTTTCTGCCATTCTCAAATCACATATAGCTTTGTTACAAGATACACCCTTAAAGTATGTACTTTCTAGAGCTTGGGATTTAAATGGAATCATAACCAAAGCTAATAAAAATAATGATAATAATGAATTTTTTATTATTTTATTCATTGATATATACTCCCTTCATCATCAAAATTCGAATATAGTTTGTTCAAAGTTATACATATGTATACTGTTAATAGATAGGAACACAATATATTAAACATTAATTATAAATATTGTCATAAAATATAAATAACTTTGTTAAAAATGTGACTAAAATCACAGTGTAAAAAGCAATTACATTATAAAATATAATAAAGACAATAATGATGAAATCCCAATATATAGCATTACTAATTTACGAAGTGGAGATGTAAAACATATGAAAAAAACACAATCAACTTGTAACTTATGTGCACTAGCATGTAATCTAGATTTTTATGTAGAAAACAATGAAATAGCTAAGGTTATGCCGACTAAAGCCTATCCAGTCAACAAAGGATTTTGTTGTATAAAGGGATTAAACTTAGATAAACAGCAAACTAAAATCAAAGCAAGAAAAAGACCTCTCTTAAGAGATGAAAGTGGAAAAATGGAAGAGATATCTTGGGAAGAAGGTTGCAAAAAATTTGCTAAAAAAATGACAGATATACAAGCGCAATATGGTAAAGAAGCAGTAGCTTTTATAAGTACAGGACAAATGCCAACAGAAGATATGGCGTTATTAGGACATGTAGGAAGAAACTATATGGGAATTAATGGTGATGGAAATACAAGGCTCTGTATGGCAACATCAGTTGTTGCACATAAGCAAAGTTTTGGGTTTGATGCACCTCCATATACATTAAATGATGCTGAGCTTTCAGATACAATAATATTTATTGGATCAAATCCAGTAATAGCTCACCCAGTATTTTGGGGACGTGTTAGAGAGAATAAAAATGCAAAAATAATAACAATAGATCCAAGAAGATCTGAAACAGCTGCAAACTCGCATATATGGATAGATATAAAGCCTAAGGCAGACTTAGTTTTAATATATACATTATCTAATATTTTAATAGAAAAAGGTTGGATAGATAGAAATTATATAGAAAATAATACTGAAGGATTTGAAGAGTTTAAAGATCATGTCAAGAAGTTTACTATAGAAGATGTATATAAAAATACAGGCATATCTAAAGAAAGAGTTTTAGAATTGGCTCAAATCATACACGAAGGAAAAAGAGTGTCATTTTGGTGGACAATGGGAGTTAATCAAGGATACCAAGCAGTTAGAACTGCTCAATCTATAATAAACCTTGCTTTAATAACTGGAAATATAGGTAGACCAGGAACGGGAGCAAACTCACTTACAGGTCAATGTAATGCTATGGGATCAAGAGCATTTAGTAATACTGCAGGACTTTATGGTGGTGGAGAATATGACAATCCAGTTCGAAGAAAGGCAGTAGCTGAAGCTCTAGAGATTGATGAAAATCTGCTTCCAACTAAACCAACAATACCATATAACGCAATAATAGAAAGAATAATATCAGGAGAAATAAAAGGTCTATGGGTAATATGTACAAATCCAAGACACTCGTGGGCTAACAACCAAGAGTTTGAAGAGGCAGTTAAAAATCTCGATTTCTTTGTAGTTCAAGATATATATGAAGATACAGACAGTGCAAAACTTTGTGACTTATTTTTACCATCAGTACCAGCTATAAAAAAAGAAGGTACTATGATAAATACAGAGCGTAGAATATCAAAAGTAAATCCTGTACTTAAAAAAGATGAATATGAAAGAACTGATTATGAAATATTTTTCGATATAGGTAAGAAGCTTGGTATGGGAAATCTGTTAGATAAATGGAAGACACCAAAAGATGCATTTGAACTATTAAAAAAATGTTCTAAAGGAATGCCTTGTGATATAACTGGAGTAACTTACGAAATGTTAGAGTCTGAAGATGGAGAAGATTCAAAGGGAGTGCAATGGCCATTCAGAGAAGGTGAAGTTTTAGAAGAAGATGAAAGAAGGCTTTATGAAGACAATAAATACTATACTCCTAGTAAAAAAGCAAAAATACACTTTGAAGATATAGCTGAAAATCCAGTACAAGCAACTAAAGAATTACCATATATACTTAATACAGGAAGAGGGACTGTAGGTCAATGGCACACACAAGTTAGATCTAGAGAAATTGATATTGTAAACAGAATAAATCAAAAAGAATCTTATGTGTTTATGAATCCACAGTTAGCTGAAGAATTAAGTATAGTAGAGAATGAAAGAATTAAAATTAAATCACAAAATGGACTATGTAGTAAGTTTACTGTTATTTTGTCTGATGATGTTAAGAAAGATCAGTTATATGCACCGATTCATTATATAGAAACTAATAAATTAACACCTTCTATATATGACCCATACTCAAAAGAGCCATCATATAAGACAGTACCAGTAAATATCATTAAGAACTAGAAAGGGGGATATTATGAAGAGGATTAATATTGATAGAAGAAAGTGTGTTGGATGTTTAACTTGCACAACTGCATGTATAGTATCTCATAATAGTGAAGATACAAGAAGTAGAATAACAATTGATAGTGATTCAAAATATGCTCCTATCTTTTGCAGACACTGTGATAGACCAGAATGTGTTTATACTTGTATGACTGGCGCTATGAGTAAAGATAAAAATACCGGGTTAGTAAATTATGATAAAGATAAATGTGCTAGCTGTTATATGTGCATAATGGCATGTCCTTATGGAGTACTAAAGGCAGATAGCAAAATTCATAAGGAAATAATGAAATGTGATGGATGTAAAGATCATCCATCGGCTACACCTCAATGCGTAGAAAGATGCCCAATGAAGGCGATCACACTAGAGGAGGTAAAAAAATAATGAAATATATAGTTATAGGAGCGTCTGCTTCAGGGATAAGTGGAGCAAAAACATTAAGAGAATTAGACAAGGATGCAGAGATAACACTAGTATCTAAAGATGAATATGTTTACTCTAGATGTATATTACACCATTATATTTCAGGGCATAGGGATATAGAGAAACTTAATTTTGCTGACAAAGATTTTTTTGAAGATAATAATATAAATTGGATAAAAGGTGTATGTGTTAATTCATTAAATGATAGAGAAAAATATATAGAATTATCAAATGGAGAAACTCTATTCTATGATAAGTTACTAATATGTAGTGGCGCATCTGCATTTATACCTCCAGTTGAAGGATTAAGAGAAGCTAATAATGTAGTTGGTCTTAGAAATTTAGAAGATGCTATTTTAATAAAAGAGCAAGTCAAAAATATTAAAAATGCAGTAGTACTTGGAGCAGGTCTTGTAGGTATAGATGCATTAAGTGGATTATTAGATTATGATATAAATGTATCTTTAGTAGAGATGGGAGATAAAATCTTACCTCTTCAACTAGATGATTATACATCGAAGGTTTATCAAGATAAATTTGAGGAACTTGGGGTAGATTTAAAGTTGGGCGTAAAAGCAGAGAAACTGATTTTAGACGAAAATAATAATCCTAAGGCTTTACTAATAAATACTGGTGAAGAAATACCATGCGAGTTAGTAGTGGTAGCAACTGGAGTAAGATCTAACACTGGATTTTTAGAAAATACTAACATTGAATTTGATAAATTTGGATTAATTATAGATACAAAGGGTAGAACAAATATTGAAGACGTATATGGAGCAGGAGATGTAACTGGCAGAAATCCTATATGGCCTACAGCTGTTAAGGAGGGGATAATTGCAGCTAATAATATGATAGGTTATGATATGGAGATGACTGATTTCTTTGGAAGTAAAAATACTATGAACTTTGTTAAGATAGCTACTATGTCTCTTGGATTGACAGAGCCGAAAGATGATACTTATAATGTAGAGATAGATATCGACGGAAATAATTACAAAAAACTTATACATAGAGATGGAAAAATCTATGGAAGTATAATACAAGGGGACTTATCTTATGCAGGGGTATTAACTCAACTTATAAGAGAAAATATTGATATATCAAAGGTAAAGAAGAATATATTTGATATAGACTATTCAGATTTCTTTAATATAGAGCAAAACTTTGAATTTAGCTATAAATAGAAAAAGTAAGGGCATTGGCCCTTACTTTTAATTAATATTTAAATTAGTTTCTAGCTTTTCAGTTTTGAATATATTGATAAACATCTTAGTGAAATTGTAAACCACAAATAATATACCTGCACAAGCTATTACAACTTCAATTGCCCCAAACTCTCTAAGTATAAGAGCAAAGTTTGCTTGTCCTATACTATCCATAAAAGCAGCCATTTTAAATGTTGCTAGAGTAGATATAGCAAGTGGGAATGTTATACCAGCAAAAGTAGGTATAAATTTCATCTTAAATATCTTAGGGAATCTTGAATACATGTATATTGTCATTACAAATACTATTGAATATAAGAATAAAGTGAAATATATATTAGGATGCGCAAATAATGTTAAGTAAGCAACAATGCAAAGGCTAGGAGGTGCAGCCATTATAGCCAGCGTTGGATAAGGTGCATCAGCCACAGGTTTCGTACATAATCTATATATCATAAATGGTAGTATTATGAAATATGCACTACACGCAAAGTAGAAGATGAATTTCACTAGTGTTGGCTCGTTCATAGCTGGGCTAGTTATTACAGAAACTATAATACCAACATATGCAACCCAAAATGGTGGTAAGAACTTTCCATATTCAAATTCTTTAATTAAGTTATTATAAGTAAATATTATTACAATTAAAGCGTTTAAAAACAGAGCAAATGACCATAGTGTTTTACCTAATGTGTAGTTGTACTGAACATAGTAAGTAGCCATTAGCATCATACTCATACAGAATGTTGGATATATACTTGCGAGTGCAGTATCATTGAGTTCTGCTGTTACTTGCTTTGGATATAGTACTAGTTTTGAAAAACCTGCAATAATTAATATTACACCAAAGTTTACAGAAATATGTCTTAGAGAATTAAAACCTAAGACTGAAAATACATTAGCTAAAGTTAGCACACTTAGTAGTGTAGCCATGACACCAATTGGTAGATTCTTTACCTTTTCTTTTAAAATAGAAATAATCATTAAATGCAAAACCTCCTAAGAAAAATTATATGTTATTTTTTTATCATATATTATATAGTAATTATAAATTAAAAATCAATAAATTTATGTGACGAAAGTCTCATATTATTGTATACATGATAAATTTTAAACAAAGATATTAGTTCAAATTATATAAATAAGGATGTATGAATATGGCAAAAGTAATTAATATAGTAGGAAGCGGATCAAATGTTGGAAAAACATTTTTAATACAAGGATTAATAAAGGAGCTACGAGGTAGAGGACTAAGTGTAGCAACTATTAAGCATGATATTCATGGATTTGACATAGATCAAAAGGGAAAGGATACATACAAACATAGACAAGCTGGAGCTGAAACTGTTATAATATCCTCAAAAAATAGACTTGCAATGATTAAAGAGCTTAAAGAAGAGACAGATCTACAAGATATTATATCTATGATTAAGGATAAAGATATTATTTTAGTAGAGGGATATAAAAAAAGTGATCTGAGAAAGATAGAGGTATTTAGAAGTAGTATAAGCGATAAAATAATATCTAAAGAAGAACACTTAATTGCTATAGCAAGTGATATAGGCATGAATATAGAAAATATACCAGTAATAGATAAAGAGGATTATGGATCATTAGCTGATTTAATAGAAAGAGAAAAAGATTACAACAAGGAGTAGCTATGAAGAGTCATATAAGTTTACAAGAGGCAATAGAAATACTAAATAATAATACACACTCTTTAGAAGTAGAAGAGATAGATTTAATTAAAGGAATAAATAGAACTATAGCTACTAATATATATTCTACAATTAATAATCCTCCATTTAATAAGTCTGCTATGGATGGATATGCAATAATAGCAAAAGATACAATGGATGCTAATATTAAATTTAAAGTAATAGATAAAATTTATGCAGGGCAAGGATCAAGAAAGATAGTTACAAACAGTACTGCAATTAAAATTATGACAGGATCACCTATTCCAAATGGAGCCAACGCTGTGATAAAGCAAGAAGATGTAGTTATAGATGGTGAATATATAAAAATAAATAAGATAATAAAATCAAATGAAAATGTATGTGCTGAGGGTGAAGATATAAAAATAGGAGATACTCTAGTAAAGAAAAATAAAAAACTTAACTATGCAGATATAGGTATTATAGCAAGTTCTGGAATTAACAAGATTAAGGTTTATAAAAACCCTAGTCTAGCATTTATAAGTACTGGTGACGAGGTTCTAGATATAGATGATAATCTTACATATGGAAAAATATATAATAGCAATAAGTACAGCATTCTTGGAAGGATACAAGAGTTAGGGTACGAAGTTAATCATGTGGAACATGCAAATGATAATAGTAAAAGCATAGGAGAACTCATAAAGAGTTTAGCCAAAGATACAGACTTAATAATTACTACAGGAGGAGCTTCTGTAGGAGAAAAAGATTTAATAAAAGAGGCAATCGATAGTGCTGGTGGAGAAAAATTATTTTGGAAGGTAATGATTAAGCCAGGGTCAGCAGTATTATGCAGTAAAATTAATAATACAATAGTAATTAGCCTTTCTGGAAACCCAGCGGCAGCACTTACTACATTTGAACTGTTAGTAAGAACTACACTTGAAAAAATTAGCGGTCAGGAAAATATTGAAATAAAAAGAGAAAAGGCTATACTTTTAGGTACGCTGAACAAAGAAAATCCACAAACTAGATTCTTAAGAGGTAAAACAGTTTACGAAGATGGAAAACAATATGCAGAAATTACGCAGATAAAAAGTGGAAATGGTATGCTAAGCTCTACTATTGATTCGAATTGTTTGATAGAAGTGGAGAAAGGGAGCAAAGGAGTAGAAGAGGGATCACTAATAAATATAATTAAATTTTAAGGAGAAAACTATTGATTAATAAAACATTAGCAATTTTGGCTGGTGGTCAAAGTAGCAGAATGAATTATAATAATAAAGCATTTTTAGACTACAGAGGAAAGTCTTTTATAGAGTATTTAATAAGTTTAGGTAAGGATTATAAAGAAGTTATAATTGTTGCTAACGACCAAGAGATTTATAAAAAGTTTAATGTAAGAGTTGTAAAAGACATGTATGTAGGAAATGGTCCTCTTTCAGGTATACATTCGGCACTAAAGAATGCCACAACAGACAAGGTACTATGTATTGCTTGTGATATGCCACTTATGAATGAAGAAATTATAAAAACTCTAGGAGAGTATAAAGGAGAGTATCAAGTTTTAGTACCTAAGGTAGACAACAGATTGCAACCATTATGTTCAATATACTCAAAGAGTATTATTGGAAATATTGAAGATAGTCTAAATAGGAATGAAAACAAGCTTCAAAGGTTAATAACTTCGTTGGAATATAAGATAATAGAAGGATTTTGTGATGAGAGCTTTAAAAATGTAAATACACCTGAGGAATATAGGTCTTTAGATTAGATGAAAAATTCATATTAAAAGTAGGCTAGATTAATATCTAGTCTATTTTTAATGTGAATCTAAAAATTTACTACTACTTAGTAGATTTGTTTATGAGTTGTCGAAAAAAAATTAACAAATAAAAATTAATAAATGGATAAAATTGCTATAATATATTTAGAAAAATATATAATTAGGGGAGAATACCAGTGAAAAAAATTTTAATAGTAGAGGATGATATTACGTTAAATAAGGGGATAATGTTGACCTTGCGCCAGAATGATATAACTATAAAACAAGCATTTAGTATAGCCGAGGCAAGTAATATACTTGAGTATGAGGAAATAGATCTTATATTATTAGATATAAATTTACCAGATGGAAATGGATTTGATTTTTGTAAAATAGTTAAAGAAAAATTTGATATACCTGTAATTTTTTTAACGGCATGTGATATGGAAATAGATATAGTAACTGGATTAGAACTAGGAGCAGATGATTATATAACAAAGCCATTTAGTTTAATGGTATTAAGAGCTAGGGTAATGGTAGCTCTTAGAAGGTTAGAAAATAAGCCTAAAAGTAGTAAGATATCAATTGGAGATATGACATTTAATTTTGAAAGCATGGATTTTATAAAATCCAATACAAGAATATGTTTAAGTAGGACAGAACAAAAACTATTAAAAATGTTAGTAGATCATAAGGGACAGGTACTGACTAGAGATCAGCTGATAGATAGAATATGGAGTGACGGTGGCGAATATGTAGATGAAAATGCCCTTACAGTGAATATAAAAAGATTGAGAGATAAGATAGAAGATGATAAATCTAAGCCATCATATATAAAAACAGTATATGGTATAGGATATATATTTAATGTTGGTGATAAAAATGAAAGATAGTAATATTTTTAGTAAAGTATATATGATTTTCTTTTCTATATTTATTCTTTTGAGTACAATATTTATTTTATTTATATTAGATAGTAATAATATTAGACCTGGTTTTATTAAAAAAATAAGTATTTTATATACAGCACTTATTTTTATATTAGGTATTTTATTTGTATTTAAATTAAAGATACTATTATCAAATGTATTATATAAACTAAATGAAATGATAGATAAATCAATAAATGATGAAATAGTAGTGACCTCATATGATGAGACTATATTATCATCACTAGAACATAAATTACACAAATACACAAAGATTTCTAAGAGTAATAAAGAAGCCATAGAAGAAGAACGAAATAAGATACATGAGTTAGTAGCCGATATATCTCATCAAACTAAAACACCAATAGCAAATATAGTATTATATAGCCAATTAATTCTTGAAAATGATGATATAGATGAGTATAGCAAAGATATACTGACAGATATAAATACTCAATCTGAAAGATTGGATTTCTTAATACAATCACTTATAAAAATGTCTAGACTAGAGAATGGGATAATATCTCCGAGTAAGGGAAAGTACAAAATGTTTAATACTGTGTCACAAGCAATACAAGAGGTTTACATAAATGCTGAAAATAAAAATATTAATATAAATATTGAAGGTCAAGAGTATATAGAAGCAATTTTTGATAGCAAATGGACGAAGGAAGCAATAGTTAATATACTTGAAAATGCTATTAAATATACTTCTCAATATGGAGATATAAATATTAATATATCGTCCTATGAATTGTTTAAAAGAATAGATATAAGTGACAATGGAATAGGGATAGAAGAAAGTGAACTTAATAATATATTCAAAAGATTTTACAGATGTAAAAATGCAAATGAATATGAAGGTGTAGGTATAGGACTATACCTTACAAGAGAGATTATATCAGCACAAGGAGGCTTTATTAAGGTATCTTCTAAAATAGGAGAGGGGACGACTTTTTCAATATTTTTACCTTCTTAATAAGAATGTGTCACAAGTGTTAGATTTGAGACACTACTTTGATAGATTTGTTTTATATACTTAAAGTATAAATTGAAGAGTTGAAGTTAACTTAGGAGGTAAGAAATATGAAAATACTTGATGTTAATAATTTAGAAAAGTATTATGGAGAAAAAGAAAGTCTAGTAAAAGCTTTGGATGGCATTAACCTTTCTGTTGGTACTGGGGAATTTGTATGTATAGTAGGAACTTCGGGGAGTGGAAAGAGTACACTACTTCATATGTTAGGTGGACTTGATAGACCAACAAAAGGAAGTATAAAAATAGATAATAAAGATATATTTAGTATGAGCGATGAGGAGCTAACAATTTTTAGAAGAAGAAATATAGGATTTGTGTTTCAAAGTTACAATTTAGTTCCGATACTAAATGTTTATGAAAATATAGTGTTACCAATAGAATTAGATGGAAACAAAATTGATGAAGACTATGTAGATAATATAATAAAGATATTAGGATTAGAAGATAAAATAGATAGACTGCCAAATAATCTTTCAGGTGGACAACAGCAAAGAGTTGCTATTGCAAGGAGCTTAGCCACTAAACCTTCGATAATATTAGCAGATGAGCCTACTGGTAATCTAGATTCTAAGACAGAGCAAGAAGTATTAGGATTATTTAAGATTACAAGTAAGAAGTTTAATCAAACAATAGTTATGATAACTCACAATGAACAAATAGCTCAGATGGCTGATAGGATAATAAGAATTGAAGATGGAAAGATATTTGGAGGTAATGAAAATGCTTCAAAATAGAAACCAACACATAGTAAAGAAATTGAGTAAAAAGATACTACATGCAAATAAAATGAGAAATATATTTGCAATACTAGCAATAGCTCTAACTACATTATTAATAACTGCAACTATAACGACGGGGGTTACCTTTTATAAAACAAATAAATCATATAGTGTTATTAGCACATATGGAGTAAATGCTGATGGATACATAAATATTGACGATAAAATTCTGGATAAATTAAAAGTGAACAAAAATATAGATAAAATAGGAATAGAGCAAATAGTTAGTTCTGATATAATAAAAAATCAAAAATTACTAGGAGAAAGTGTATTTCTTGAAGTGGGTTATGATAAAGAAGTATTTGATATGATGTCTATTCTACCAATAGAGGGGACATATCCAAAAGAAGCAAATGAAGCATTTGTACCAACATGGGTGCTAGATGTGCTTGGTATTGAGAAAAAAGTAGGTCAAGATATAACTTTAGATGTGGTTATTAATGACGAAGTTAAAAGCATAGATTTTAAGTTATGTGGTTATTATGAATCTTTAGTATCGAGAGGCTCTGGACGTACAAGAATATTTACATCTAATAAATTTATAGAAAAATATAAGAAAGATATAACTAATCAAAAAAATACTAAGACAGCTTACGTAACATTTAAAAATATAAATGAACAATCCTCCTATGAAGAAGTTAAAACAGAAATAAAAGAAGTTGCAGCTCAAGTAGGTGCTACTAAATATAAGGCCCATCCAAAATATGATTCAGAGAATTTAAATATACCAGGTGATGGAATAGAACAAATAGTAGGATTTGGACTTGGAATATTATTAATGATTTTTACTGGATACTTGATAATATATAATATATTTTATATCTCTGTGAATAAGGATATAAGATTCTATGGGCTGTTAAAAACTATAGGGACAACATCAAAGCAACTCAAGAAAATTATATTGAAACAAGCTCTAACACTTTCTATCATTGGGATACCAATTGGTTTGGCTTTAGGTTATTTAGTTGCAAAAATAATAGTGCCATTAGCACTTAAGCCTACAATATTTGCTAATATTGTGGTGATCTCTGCTGAGCCATATATATTTGTTTTATCAGTATTATTTTCGATTTTTACAGTGTTCATAAGTTGTAATAAACCAGGAAAATCAGCTGGAAAAGTATCTCCTATAGAAGCTGTCAGATATGTATCATCAGATGCAAAAACATCTAAGAAGAAAAGTAAAAAAGGAGTTAATGGAGCTAAGATTTACAAAATAGCTTGGGGGAATATACTTAAGAATAAAAAGAAGGTGATACTTTCAACATTATCAATTTCTCTAAGTGCATTGATAGTAATATTTACAATAAATGCTACTTTTGGAATGGATCCAAAGGCTCATGCTGATACTCAACTTAGTTCAGATATAAGTATTAATAATAATATATCTCATTTTGCTGGAGAGGAAAAATATCAACCTATAGAGTATGAATTAGTAGAGAAGGTTAAAGAATTAGATGCAGTAAAAGAAGCAAAGCCATTATATAGAGCTATTACTCCATTTAAAGATGGAAATATATATGGGTTTGGAGTAGATATATTATTAGAGGGTAAGCTTAAAGAAGAAATTGAGAACATTCAAGGTGAAAAAAGATATATGGGTTATTCTACATATAGTACAGGGTCAGAAGATTCTGTAAATAGTGAATTACCATATATAAATGCAGAAGTAAATGCTATAAATACAGACAATCTAGAAGGTGAAGTAAGTAGACTTGATATTGCTGATGGAAAAATAGATGAAGAAGAATTCAAAAAAGGAAACTACATAATATATTATAATCGCTCAGGGGAAAATAGTTTACTAAAATCAGGAGATAATCTTCCTTTAACATTTATAATCAGAGATGAAAATGGGAATGAAAAAAATGTAACTAGGGAATATAAAATTATGGCTATAGTATCTGATCCAAGTAATGGAGAAATGGGTAGTGATTTAGGAATGCTTAATATAGAAGAGAATGATTTTAGAGAAATATTTACAAACTACGAAGATAGTATAAGTAGTATACAAGTAAATTTAAATGAAGGTGTTGATTTAAATTTAGCAGATAAGGCTATTGAGGAATTAATAAATGATTCAGGAAACTATACATTAGGATACACATCCAAGAATTTTTATATAGAAGGTATAAAAGAGATGAAAACTATTGTTATGACAATTGGTATGATTATATCATCTATTTTAGGATTAATAGGTATCCTAAATATTGTTAATACTGTATTTAGTAGTATGATATCAAGAAAAGTTGAACTTGCAATGTTAGAATCAATAGGTATGACTAAGAAGCAACTTAAAAAAATGATATTATTTGAAGGAGTGTACTATATATTATTATCAGCATTGCTTATTATACCATTAGGACTTGTAGTATCTCTTATCGCCCCAATGGTGCTTCCTATATATGGTGGATTTAACTTAAATTTATATCTAATAACAGTTGGAATTTCACTATTAACAATAACCATATTAATGCTCATAGTGCCTATTGTTGGATATAATTTTGTCAGTAAAGAAAGTATAGTTGAGAGAATTAAAGTAGTTGAATAAAAATATAGAGTTCCCCCTCATACAAGACAATTTGTTAAGTATGGGGGGATTTTAATTTGAAAAACTATTAGACAGATATGTGTAGATATCAATCATTGTGATTATATAATAACTGAATCAAATAAAAAATTAATAAAAAACGTTGCAAAAAATAAATGTATGTATATAATATAGATATACGGTTAATTAGTTGAGTAACTAACTAATTAAGGAGGTGAGAAGTTGAAGCTAATACTAAATGACAATGAGCCAATATTTATACAGATTTCAAAAGCGATTGAAGATGAAATATTAGTTGATGGAATAGTAGAAGAAAATCAAATACCATCAACAACAGAACTGTCTAAGCTTTACAAAATAAATCCAGCTACAGTTTTAAAAGGAATAAATATTCTAGTAGATAAAAATGTTTTATATAAAAAGAGAGGTATTGGTATGTTTGTTTGTAATGGAGCAAAGGAAATAATACAAAAATCAAGGAAAGAAAGTTTTGAAAAGGTGTATATAAAAGATTTAATTCAAGAGGCTAGTAAGCTAAATATACAAAAAGACGAATTACTTAATATGATAAAAAATTTTAAGGGGTGAGATTATGGAGTTAGCAATAGAAATTAAAAATGTGAGCCATAGTTTTGGTGAAGAAGTAATATGTGATAATATATCAATAGGATTTGAGACAAATAAAATATATGGATTACTTGGTAAGAATGGAACGGGTAAAACTACATTGATTAATATAATAGCCAATCAGTTATTATGTGATATGGGAGAAGTGAAGATATTTGGTAAAACACCAACTGAAGATATTAAAGTGCTTGATGGTTTATGTATAGTAAGAGAAAAAGAATTTTATGAGCAAGAATACAAAGTGAAGGATATGTTTAAATCATACTCATATTTTTATGAAAATTACGATCATAAGTTACAAGAAAAATTATGCAAGATATTTGAGATAAATCCAAAGCTAGTATATAAGAAGTTATCTAGAGGAATGAAGACACTGGTGTCAAACATTATAGGGATTTGCTCAAATGCACCTATAACAATATTTGATGAGCCAACAATAGGACTAGATGCTGTCAATAGGCAAGAATTTTATAATATATTATTAGATAGCTATGTAAATAAAAAACGAACAATAATAATATCTACGCATCTAATTGATGAAGTAGAAGAGTTATTAGAAAAAGTAGTTATAATAAAAGATGGTAGGGTAGAGGTAGACGAATATATAGACATAGTAAAAGAAAAATCTTATTACATAACAGGAAGAAGAGACGATTTAAGTAAGATATCAATATTAAAGGATAAAACACCAACTAAATCATTTGGAAGTAATTTAGTGTATTCATATTATGGAGATATTAGTGATGAAGACCTAGAACTAATAGAGGGCCTAGATATTGATTTAGATAGAATGAGTCTTCAAGATATGTTTATTAATATGAATAAAAAGGGGGAAGCTTTATATGAATAGTTACAATACATACTTTAAATTTTTAAAGGCTGATGCATTAAAGATATTATTGATTTCAATAATTTTTACAATAGGACACTTATGCATAGCAGGAATATATGAAATATTACCTTCTATTAAAAATAACTCCGACGAGTTTATAAGATATGCAAATCAAGTTATTGCCATGGTATTTTTACTATGTATTGTATACGGAGCTACAATCTCGGCTAGAACTTTTTCTGGTGCTATGAGTATAAGAGGTAATAGAGTTGGCTTTATTAAGGCATTTATATTATGGAGTATATTAATATCTATATTTACAGCTATTTTTTCTTTAACATCTGAAATGGGATTCAAGTTTATATTAGAAATGATAACTAAGAAAGACGTTTTAATTGTTGCTGATATTGTATGGTTTGATTTCGGTAATGAAGGTTTTAACATGGTTCCTGTAAATATATCATTTATATGGTTTATGAAGACTATCTTTTTTAGATTTTTAACTAATATATTAATGATTTCTATAGGATTTATGTTTGGAGCTATAGGATATAGATTAAAACTAAGAACTAATTTAATACTATTTGTATTATTGCCAATATTGTTAATTATATCTATTGTAAGCATTGGACTACGAAACCAAGACATGATAATCGATGCCGTGTATTATATAATGAACATTACGCTTTATATTGGGAAAAATCCTATAATGTTACTTATTATTGAAACAATAGGAGTTGTGATATTTACACTTGTAGGAGTTAGGTTCTTAATCAAAGCACCAATAAAAGATTATGCTCATGATTTAATATAAATAAGATATATCAAAAAGCGCTAAGTTCAGAAGTATAAAATCTGAACTTAGCGTTTTTTATGTAGTGATTAATGTTACTTTTATCATAGTTCCAATCTCTATTAGAACTACAATATTGTCGAATCATAAAAGAAAATAATTAATGAAATAAGTATATTTATATTAAAATATATTCTATTTTTTGTTATTATAAAATAATTAGTGTAGTTTTGTTAATATTTTCATAAGGGGAGAATCATGAATAAATGTGCAGATAAAATATATATTTTTATAGTGATTTTATTTTTATTAATATTGGGGAATGTATGGGAAATATATTCGTTAGAAAAGAATGATATATTATTTATAAGTTCTTATAATCCAAATTTTATTAGTTTTGATGACCAAGTTAGTGGTTTATTAGATGGAATTGAAGAAGATATTAATCTACAAGTTGAGTATATGGATTCAAAAATAATAGGTAATGATGATAATGAGGAGGATTTTTATAACTTATTGAAATATAACTTAAATAATTATAAAAAGTTTGAGGCTATTATTGTGGGTGATGATGAAGCGCTAGAGTTTGCTACGAAATATAGAGATGATTTATTTAAAGATATTCCTATTGTATTTTTTGCAGTAGAGGATGTAGAGATTATAAAAGAGGCATTTACTTACGATATGGTTTCAGGAGTAGAAGAGGTAGAGTCTTTAGAGTCTAATATAAAATTAATTACTACGCTCCATAAAAATATAAAAAATATCTCTATTATAAGTAGTAATGAGAGGGAATTAGATAACGTTTTAGAAGCACTTGATGAAAACATAAATATTAATAAAATTATAACGGAAGATATGACAATTGATGAATTTAAGAAACGATTATCTGTTCTAGATTATGATGATGCAATTCTCATATACTATCCTAGTAATTTTAAGGATGGATACTTAAGCCATCAAGAGTCAACTAGTTTAATAAAAGAGACTACAAATAATTTACCTATATATAGTACTTTAGGATATGGAATAGATCATGGCAGTATAGGTGGGAAAGTCATTAGTCATTATCACCAAGGAAAAAAAGCAGGAGAAATCGTAAAATCTATTTTATTAGGGGATAAGTCTAAAAAAGTATACGTAGGGAAAGATGAAGTAAATAAGTATATTTTTGATTATAATGAGATGAAAAAATTCAATATTAAAAGAAGTAATATACCTAAAGGATCTATAATTGTTAATGACCCATTGGATTTTATAAGTAAGCATAGGGTTTTGGTTTTCTGTATAATTGTGTTTTTTATAGGATTAATAGGGATAATTATTGCATTAATATTCTATGTTAATTATAGAATTAAATATGAAAAAATGCTTGTAAAAGCAATAAAAGAATCTAATGAAGCAAATAGATTAAAGTCATACTTTATATCAAATATAACACATGAACTAAGAACTCCTATTACAGTAATTATGTCTGTAATCCAGCTAGTAAAATCAAATCATAAAGATGAGAAATATCTATTAGACAGTAATAACTACGATCTTATAGATATCAATTGCAACCGACTGCTTAGGTTAATAAATAATGTAATTGATGTAGATAAATTTGAATCAGGAAATATGAATTTAAACTTGAGAAATATAAATATTGTGGAGTTTATAGAGAATATAGTTTCATCTGTAATACCATACGTGAAGGCAAAGGATTTAGAAATTATATTTGATACTACTGATGAAGATATTATTATGGCAGTTGATAGTGATAAAATAGAAAGAATAGTTCTTAATTTAGTGTCAAATGCCATTAAGTTTTCAAAAGATAGTGGATTAATAAATGTTAACGTATCAAGAATAAATAATAGCTTAAGGTTTACTGTATCAGACGATGGTATAGGGATCGAGGAAAAATATATTGAAAAGATATTTGATAGATTTGTCCAATTAGATAATACAATGACAAGAAAAAATGAAGGTAGCGGAATAGGATTGTCTATAGTGCAATCATTTGTAAATTTACATAATGGAAGTATAAATATAGATTCTGAAATAAATATAGGTACAACTTTTACAGTAGATATACCAATTATGATAATAGATGAAAATACAGAATCTACTAAGTTATATATAGAAGAGATTACTGAAAATACAAAAATAGCGTTCTCTGATATATATTAATATTAATAAGGAAATATTCCTACAGATAGTATACATATTCATGAGGGATATTTCTTTATTGTCATACAAAATATCAAATTTTATTTATCAGATTTCAATTATATTTAATATGAAGATTATATATAGACAGTTTAAGGAAATATAGAAACATAGGAAAAGTGAATATTGTTATATTTAATGCTACTATATTCATAGAAAAATAATCTCAATAAAACTACAATTATAAATATAATGTTATTAAGATAACAAAGGGGGAGATTATTATGGTAAATAGAATAGTGTTAAATGAAACTTCATATCACGGAGCGGGTGCAATAAAAGAAATAGCAACAGAGGTCATTACTAGAGGCTTCAAGAAAGCGTTTTTATGCTCTGATCCAGATTTAGTTAAATTTGGGGTTACAAGTAAGGTTACTTCTATATTAGAGGAAGCTGGGCTTAAATATGAGTTATATTCTAATATTAAAGCAAACCCAACTATAGAAAATGTACAGACTGGTGTAGCAGCTTATAAAGCATCTGGTGCAGATTATATAATTGCTATAGGTGGAGGATCATCTATGGATACTGCTAAAGCGGTAGGTATCATTATAAATAATCCTGAATTCGAAGATGTAAGAAGTTTAGAAGGGGTAGCTCCAACAAAAAATAAATGTGTGCCGATAATAGCTGTACCAACTACAGCAGGTACAGCAGCAGAAGTTACAATAAACTATGTCATTACAGATGTTGAGAAAAATAGAAAATTTGTATGTGTAGACACACACGATATACCTGTAGTAGCAGTGATAGATCCAGAGATGATGGCAAGTATGCCGAAAGGTCTTACGGCAGCAACTGGAATGGATGCGTTAACGCACGCGATAGAAGGTTTTACAACAGCAGCAGCTTGGGGTATGACTGATATGTTCCATTTAAAAGCTATAGAGTTAATAGCTAAGAATTTAAGAGGAGCAGTAGAAAATACTCCAGAGGGTAGAGAAGGTATGGCGTTAGGTCAATACATAGCTGGAATGGGATTCTCAAATGTAGGACTTGGTATAGTTCATTCAATGGCACATCCTTTAGGAGCAGTATACGATACACCACATGGAATAGCTAATGCAATAATACTTCCAACTGTTATGGAATACAATGCAGAACAAACTGGAGATAAGTATAAATACATAGCATCGGCAATGGGTGTTGAAGGTATAGAGAGTATGAGTGTTGAAGAATATAGAAAAGCAGCTGTTGATGCAGTTAAAAAGCTTTCTAGTGATGTTGGTATTCCAGCTGATTTAAGAGAAATAGTAAAGGAAAAAGATATTAAATTCTTATCAGAATCGGCATATGCAGATGCATGTAGAGCAGGTAATCCAAAGGAAACATGTGTTGAAGATATAGTTAAATTATATGAATCTTTAATGCAAGTAGAGTGTGAATACTCAAAATAATAAATAAGCAATAGGAGCTACAAGATAAATCTGATTAAGATTTGTTGTAGCTCTTTTTTATATCTGATTTAGTTATTACTAATAAACCTGATTTGTGAACTATTTATGATGTTGTCAATAAAATTTATTGATTTGTGTTATACAGTAAAGATTTCAGGTATTGCTTTGGTGTTATGCCCTTATGTTTTTTAAAGGTTTTGATGAAATAACTTAGATCATTAAATCCACAATTTAAAGCGATTTCAGTGACTGGTAAATCAGTTGTTATCAGTTGATCACAAGCACTTTCTATACGATAAAAGTTTAAATATTCTATAGGAGTTTTATTACTCATTTCAAAAAAGAATCTACAAAAATACTTTGGAGTCATACCTGCAGCCTTGGATAAATCTTCAAGGGAAATTGGATTAGAATATTCGGTTTCAATTAAAGAGAGCACTTTTTTAAACTGTAAGATTCTCTGTTCAGTCTTTTTAGTAAATTTTGAATTTCTTATGTACAATTCATGTTCTAATATTATGCCTAATAAATGATACAGAGAGCCTTGGGTGATAAATTCATATCCGGTTTTCTTTGATTTCATAGATTCAAATAAATAATTGCAACATACTTTTAGATCGCCAATATTAGTGGGAAGTATATGACGAATTACTTTATTTTTGTTTACGATATCTTGTATTTGTTTAGTACAGGCATGGTTTTGCTTTAGAAGTAATTTCATATCAAATACAATACACTCATAAATACAATTTTTAGGTATGCCACCATGAAAAATTCCGTCATGAATAAAGATTAAATCATTTTTTCTAGCTGTAATTTTTTCTTCATTGATTGACAATAAGAATTCTCCTTCTAAGATTCTAATAATCTCACACTCAGTGTGCCAATGGTATGGCATATTATATCTAGGGTGGCTTGGAGTAACATGATAAAATTCTATTGGAAAGTCAAATGTACCATGCTGTTTATTTTCTTTGTAATCAAAATACTTCATAATATTAAATCCCCCTTTTGGTTTATATAAAAAAGTGAATATTATTATATTTTCTGACTATTATAACACGAGAAAACGTTTATTGGAAGGTTTATAATTTAATTAGAAAGTTAAGAAATAGGAATTCAAGAAACATACATATAAAATAATAAATTTAGTAGGGGGAAATTATTATGGCAAAGAGTAGATTGATAGGAGAATATCCAGTAATAGGAATAAGACCAACAATAGATGCTAGAAGAGGAGTACTAGATGTAAGAGGATCATTAGAAGAACAAACAATGAATATGGCAAAATCAGCAGCTAAATTATTCGAAGAAAATCTAAAGTATTCCAATGGAGAACCTGTAAAAGTCGTAATAGCAGATACTACAATAGGTAGAGTACCAGAATCAGCAGCTTGTGCAGATAAGTTTAGAAGAGAAGGTGTAGATATAACACTTACTGTTACTCCTTGCTGGTGTTATGGTTCAGAAACAATGGATATGGATCCAATGACTATAAAAGGGGTATGGGGATTCAATGGAACTGAAAGACCGGGTGCAGTTTATCTTGCATCAGTTTTAGCAACTCATGCACAAAAGGGACTTCCTGCATTTGGTATATATGGACATGATGTTCAAGATGCGGATGCAACTGAAATACCAGAAGATGTTAAAGAAAAACTATTAAGATTTGGTAGATCAGCTGTAGCAGCAGCTTCTATGAGAGGTAAATCTTATTTACAAATAGGATCTATATGCATGGGAATTGGTGGTTCTATAATAGACTCAGCATTTATAGAAGAGTATTTAGGAATGAGAGTAGAATCAGTTGATGAAACAGAAGTAATAAGAAGAATGAGTGAAGAAATATATGATAAGAAAGAATTTGAAAGAGCTTTAAAATGGACTAAGGAAAAATGTATAGAAGGATTTGATACTAATCCTGAAAGTGTTCAAAAAACTAGAGATCAAAAAGATGAAGATTGGGAATTTGTTGTTAAAATGATGTGTATTATAAAAGACTTAATGAATGGAAATGAAAATTTACCAGAAGGTTGTGAAGAAGAAAGATTGGGTCATAATGCAATAGCTGCAGGTTTCCAAGGTCAAAGACAATGGACAGACTTCTACCCAAATTGTGACTACCCAGAAGCATTACTTAATACTTCGTTTGACTGGGATGGTGCTAGAGAGCCTTATATATTAGCTACTGAAAATGATGTATTAAATGGTATAAGTATGCTATTTGGAAAGCTATTAACAAATGCACCTCAAATATTCTCAGATGTTCGTACTTACTGGAGTCCAGATGCAGTTAAAAAGGCTACAGGATATGATTTAGAGGGAGTTGCAAAAGAATCTGATGGATTTATTCATCTAATAAATTCTGGGGCATCTTGTCTTGATGCTTGCGGTCAGGCTAAAGATCAAAATGGAAATAAAGTAATGAAAGCTTGGTATGATATAACTGAAGAGGACCAAGAAAATATACTTAAAGCAACTACTTGGAACCCTGCAAATAATGGGTATTTCAAAGGTGGTGGATACTCCTCAAGATTCTTAACAGAAGCTGAAATGCCTGTTACTATGATAAGATTAAATCTTGTAAAAGGATTAGGTCCAGTAGTTCAATTAGTAGAAGGTTATACTGTAAATCTTCCTGATGAAGTATCTGATAAATTATGGAAGAGAACAGATTATACTTGGCCTTGTACTTGGTTTGCACCAAGACTTACAGGAGAAGGTGCATTTAAATCTTCTTACGATGTAATGAATAACTGGGGAGCTAACCATGGTGCGATAAGTTATGGTCATATTGGAGCAGATATAATTACTTTATGCTCTATGTTAAGAATACCTGTAAGTATGCACAATGTAGAAGAGGAAAACGTATTTAGACCAGCTGCTTGGAATGCTTTTGGTATGGACAAAGAAGGTCAAGATTACAGAGCTTGTGAAGCTTATGGTCCAATGTACAAATAACAGTAGGTGATATTATGAATATAAATAAAATAGATAAAAAAGTTTTGGCTTTTGACTTTGGAGCATCTAGTGGAAGAGCGATGCTTGGTACTTTCAATGGCGATACAATACATATCGAGGAAATACATAGATTTTCCAATGATCCAGTTATTTTAGGTGGAACAATGTATTGGGATGTACTTAGACTATTCTTTGAGATTAAGCAAAGTTTAATAAAGTCAAAGCCTTATGGAAAAATTGATAGTATAGGTATCGATACATGGGGTGTTGATTTTGCTCTTTTAGATGAATATGGTCAGTTACTTGAAAATCCTATTCATTATAGAGATGGAAGAACATCAGGAATGATAGAAAAGAGTTTTGAAAAAATATCTAAGGATGAGTTTTATGATATAACTGGTAATCAGTTTATGGAGATAAATACTGCATTTCAGTTATTATCATTAAAAGAGAAGAGGCCATATCTGCTTGAAAGAGCAGATGTGATGCTTCTAATGCCGGATTTATTTAATTACTTTTTAACTGGAAGAAAAGTAACTGAAAAATCTATAGCATCTACAAGTCAGTTATTCGATGCAAAAAACAGAACTTGGTCTAATAAAGTAATTGAATTGCTTGATTTACCCAAAAATCTATTTACAGAAATAGTACCAAGTGGAACTATAATTGGAAAAATATCAGAAGATATAAGCGAAGAGCTTAAAATAGATATGTGTGATGTTATAGCTGTATCAGGTCATGATACACAAAGTGCGCTTGTTTCTGTACCTACACAAGATGATGATTTTGTATTTTTAAGTTGTGGAACATGGTCATTACTTGGGACTGAACTTAATGAACCAATTATTAATGAAAAATCGAGTAATTACAATATTACCAATGAGGGATCCTATGATGACAAATCATCATTTTTAAAAAATATTATTGGATTATGGCTAATACAAGAGAGTAGAAGGCAGTGGATAAGAGAAGGTATAGATTATAGCTTTGGGGAACTAGAAGGAATGGCTCAAAATGCACAACCTTTCCAATCTTTTATAGATCCAGATGATCCAGTATTTGTACCAGCAGGTAATATACCTAAAAGGATTCAAGAATACTGCTTAAAAACTGGCCAAAAAGTACCAGCAAATAAAGCAGAAATTGTTAGGTGTATTAATGAAAGTTTAGCAATGAAGTATCGTTATTCTTTAGAAGAGATAAAAGATTGCACAGGAAAAACGTATGACAAGATGTATATGCTTGGCGGTGGAATACAAAGCAAATTACTTTGCCAAATGACAGCAAATGCATGTCAGATTGAGGTATCTGCTGGTCCTATAGAAGCTACGGTATTAGGTAATATTGCAATCCAATTAATGGCCACAAATGAAATTAAAAGTCTGAAAGAAGCTCGTAAGATTATTGAGAACTCTCAAGATATATATATGTATTCTCCAAAAGATACAGTACTTTGGGAAGATGCGTACGAAAGATTTAAGGATTTAATTAAATCTAGGGAGGTAGTAACATGCTAAAAGGAATACCACAAATATTATCACCTGAATTATTAAAGGTGTTATGCGAAATGGGACATAGTGATCAAATAGTATTATCGGATGGAAACTTTCCAGCTGAAAGTATGGGAAAAGATTGTATTGTGATTCGTTGTGATGGACATGGAGTTCCAGAATTATTAGATGCAATATTAACTATATTCCCGCTAGATACTTACGTAGAAAAATCAGTGAATTTAATGGAAGTAGTACCAGGAGACACAGTAGAAACACCTATATGGGACACATATAAAGAAATCGTAAGTAAGTATGATAGCCGCGGTGGCGCTACAGTAGCAAATATAGAACGTTTTGATTTTTATGATGAGGCAAAAAAAGCATATGCAATAGTAGCAACAGGTGAAAAGGCATTATATGCAAATGTGATACTACAAAAAGGTGTAGTGGTTGAATAAGAAATTTAACAATTTGGGAGGTAGAAGACTATGGAATGTACAAAAACTTTAGAATATATGGAAGTAAGAGAACAAATATGTGATGTTTGTCACAAAATGTGGCAATTAGGATGGGTTGCAGCAAATGATGGTAATGTAAGTGTAAAGCTAGAAGATGGGACATTTTTAGCAACACCTACAGGTATTAGTAAGAGCTTTATTACACCAGAAAAATTAGTACATATTAATGCAGATGGAGATATACTTGATGGACCAGATGGTGCAAAACCTTCATCAGAAATAAAGATGCATCTAAGATGTTACCAAGAAAGGGATGATGTAGGGGCAGTTGTTCATGCACATCCACCAACAGCTACGGGATATGCTGTAGCTCAATTAGATCTAGATAGATACACTATGATTGAGACAGTAGTAGCAATAGGATCGATACCAGTAACACCATATGGAACGCCATCTACATATGAGGTTCCAGATTCAATAGCACCATACTTAAAGGAGCATGATGTACTATTATTAGCAAATCATGGAGCGCTAACAGTAGGATCTGATTTAATAACGGCTTACTATAGAATGGAAACATTAGAATTATATGCAAAAATAAGTTTAACAGCACATTTATTAGGCGGGGAAAAAGAAATATCAAGAGATAATATAGATAGATTAGTGGGAATGAGAAAAGGATATGGAGTAACAGGAAGGCACCCAGGATTTAAGCGTTATAGAAAATAAAAATAAGATTTACCATTTATATTTTAAGGGGGATTAAACATGCAAGGAAAAATAGATGGTGCTATTGGGAGTAAATCAAAGAGCAGTGCTAAAGCTCCTATTGTACCAAAACAATATATGATACATTTTGTGATGCTTATATCATGCTTTGTACTTTGGGGTCTTTTAAATAACATGACTGATAATCTAGTACCAGCATTCGGAAGAATATTTATGCTAGAAGCTGCAGATGCCTCTCTGACTCAGGTTGCTTTTTATGGATCATATGCAGTACTTGCCTTACCTGCAGCAATACTAATTAAAAAATATTCTTATAGACATGGTGTATTAGTAGGGCTTGGATTGTATATAGTTGGAGCTATGGGATATATTCCAGCTGCTATGCTACAAAATTTCAATTTATTCCTAGTATCAGTATTCGTATTAGCAGGTGGTCTATCTATACTTGAGACAACTTGTAATCCATATGTAATATCACTAGGGGATGAAGAGACTAGTGTTCGTCGTCTTAATTTAGCTCAAGCATTTAACCCTATAGGTTCTTTATCTGGTATTATTCTTGCAAAATACTTAATATTAAGTAATTTAAATCCTGCAACTTATGAAGAGCGTATAGCAATGAGTCCAGAGGCTCTAAGTTCAATACGTAGTAATGAATTATTGTGGGTATGTGTACCATATGTAGGATTAGTTATTATAGCTATAATAATTTGGTCTTTCTTTAAAAAGAGTAAAGGGTCTGAGAAAGATAATTCAGGAGATCTTAATATAGTTCAATCTATTAGTAAACTTGTTAAAATACCACGTTATGCATTTGGAGTTATTGCACAGTTTTTCTATGTAGGTGTTCAAATAGCTGTGTGGACGTGGACTATACAATATGTAATGACGACACTTGGATTAAACGAAGCAGCGGCGGCTCAATATTATCTTATAGCGATAGTTTCATTCATAGTATGCCGTTGGATATGTACTGCACTTATGAAATATATAGATCCAGCTATAATGATGGCTGTATTTGCAGTAGGTGGAATCGCATGTAGTTTAGGAACAATATTCTTACCAACAGCTCAATCAATCTGGTGTTTAGTTGGAATATCAGCTTGTATGTCACTTATGTTCCCTACTATTTATGGTATTGCACTTAAGGACTTAGGAGAAGAAGTGAAGGTTGGAGCTGCAGGACTTATAATGGCAATACTTGGTGGAGCAGTAATCACACCACTTATGGGTAAGTTTATAGATAATGGTACATTATCAAGTATTGTACCGTCTTTCCAAGGAGCAGAAGCAGCTATCCGTTCGTCGTTTGTTATACCAGTAATATGCTTTGCTGTAGTACTTCTTTACTCTTTATGCTTTAGAAGTAAAAAAGAGGCATAAATAATATAAAAAATCATAATATAAAACCACGATAATAATGTCGTGGTTTTTTATTATGACTTTTTACCTATATAATTTTTATGTAGTTTGGATACTATTAAGGAGAATATCTCATATAGAAATAATATTTATTGCTATTAGTATTATGAATGTACGGAATTTACTATATTATGATATTAAAAAGTAAATTATTTAAGAAAATTATAATTGAAAATTAACTTATATACGAAAAATAATTTAAAAAAAATTGACATTGTTTGTATAAGGAAGTAAAATAACCTTATGAAATAAAAAGAATATCGATAAAGGTTCGATTTAATACATATTATTTATAGGGAGGATGGAGAATAATGAAGAAAAAAAGTTATTATATATTATTTATACCATGTTTGGTATTAGTAGCCTATTTTATGATAATTCCATTAGCAGGTACGATAATTCCTACATTCACAAATACAACAGAGGGAATGTTTAGTGCATATATAGATTTCTTTAAGGATGAATATATGATGGGAATATTTATTAGGACTATAAAGATATCACTGATAGCATCTTTAATCTGCATGGTTATAGGGGTGCCGGTGGCATATTATATTTCAAGAACATCTAAAAAATTAAGAGGATTATTTATTGCATTAACAGTGTTTCCTATACTGACAAACTCAGTTGTTCGTTCATTTGCATGGATGAGTATATTAGGAAAAAATGGGGTTATAAATAGTATGCTTATGAAATTAAGTATTATATCAGAACCACTATCGCTTTTATATACAGAGGGAGCAATTATAGTAGGTACGGTGTATATATTCCTGCCTTTGATGATTATTTCTCTTGTTGGGGTTATGGAAAATGTAGAAAATGATTTATTAGAAGCTGCTGAAAGTTTAGGCGCAAATAAATTAAAGGCATTTTTCAAGGTTATATTCCCGCTTAGTTTGCCAGGATTAATAGTTGGAACAGTTTTAGTATTCACAGGTTCTTTAACTGCATATACTACTCCGCAATTATTAGGTGGAAATAAAAACACAGTATTAGCTACATTAATCTACCAAAAGACAATGACACTTGGTGATTGGCAAGGAGCTGCTGTAGTAGCAACTATAATGATAGTAGTAACATTAATAGTTATTAAGGGAATTAACTTCCTAGCATCAAAACTAGATAAGAGAGGTGTTTCATAAGATGAAAAAGAACAAGTTTTTAACAGCATTTGTTGTATTAGTATATATATTCTTATTTGCACCATTAGCTATTATTGCTATGACAAGTATCGGAACAGAAAATTATATAGCATTTCCTCCAAAAGGATTTAGCTTACAATGGTTTGCAACAGTATTTAAATCAGAAGCTTTCGTAAGTAGTATGGTTACAAGTTTAGTTATATCTGGAGTAGCTACATTAGTAGCACTAATAATAGGTATGCCGGCAGCTTATGGATTAAGTAGATATGACTTTAAGGGAAAGGGAGCAATTAAAAGTTTCTTCTTCTCACCACTTATAATACCTGGTATAGTAGTTGGATTTTCATTATTCCAATTCCTATTAGTGAGATTAAATCTTTCAGTATATATGAGTTTATTTATTGGACATACATTAGTAATTATCCCTTATATAATAAGAGTAATTGGGTCAAGCTTAGAGGTATTTGACTATTCAATAGAAGAAGCAGCTATGAGTTTAGGATGTAAGAAATCTAAAACATTCTTTAAAGTAGTGTTACCAAACATAACATCAGGAGTAATGGCAGCATTTATGTTAGCTTTTATAAATTCATTTAATAATGTTCCAGTATCAATGTTTTTAACTGGTCCAGGGGTAAGTACATTACCTATAACAATGATGAACTATGTTGAGTATAATTATGACCCAACAGTATCAGCATTATCGGTAATATTAATGATATTAACTGTTGGTATCATGTATATATTAGAAAAGACATTAGGTCTTAACAATTTTGCAGCGTAAAGTTATAACTAACAAAGACTTGGAGGATAATAAAATGGATTTAATTAATCTACAAAACATAAATGTTTCATATGATAAAAAAAATAATATATTAGAAAACTTAAATCTAAAGGTTAAAAAAGGAGAGTTAGTATCACTTCTAGGACCTAGTGGATGTGGAAAGACAACTACGCTAAGAGTTGTAGCAGGGTTTATAGAACCAACAGCAGGTAAGTTTTTATTAGGGGAAGAAGACTACACAAAGATACCTGTTCATAATAGAAACTTTGGATTAGTGTTCCAAAGTTATGCATTGTTCCCACATTTGACTGTTGAAGAAAATGTTGCATTTGGATTAAATATGAAGAAAGTTCCAAAGGACGAAATTAAGGCTAAAGTTGCTGAAATATTAGAAACTGTAGACATGTCTCACTTAGCGAAGAGATATCCTAAAGAATTATCTGGAGGACAAAGACAAAGAGTTGCTATAGCAAGAGCTTTAGTTGTAGAACCAAGTCTTTTACTTTTAGATGAGCCATTAAGTAATCTTGATGCAAAATTAAGACTTAAGATGAGAGTCGAGATAAGAAAGCTTCAACAAAAATTGGGAATAACAACGCTATTCGTTACTCATGACCAAGAAGAGTGCTTCTCAATCTCAGACAGAGTAGCAGTTCTTAATAAAGGGGTAATAGAGCAATTTGATACTCCTGAAAATATATATTCAAATCCAGCAACAGAATTTGTTGCAAGATTCGTAGGATTTGAAAACTTTATTGATATAAAGCAAGTATCAAAAGATACTTATGCTAGTGAATCAGGAGTTAAATTTAAGGTAGATAGAGTAAAAGATAAAGAAACTCCAAAAGCTACAATAAGACCAGATGATATAAAAATAGTTGCTGAAGATTTAGAAAATACAATAGAAGGTACAGTAGAAATAAGAACTTTCTTAGGTAAGGCATATCAATATGATGTAAAAACATCTATAGGTAGCATAATAGTAAATAGTGAAAACAGCGTTGTATATGAAAAAGGAGATAAAGTAAAACTTCAACTACCATCAAATAAAATAGTTATACTATAAACAATGTAAGAGCGCAGCAATTGTGTCTATTATTTGGAATTAATATATCCATTTGAATAATGTGTCGACGAAGCATTTAATATGAGAGATGATAAGGAGAATATCGATGAATAAGAAAATTATGGCATTATTATTAACAGGAGTAATATCAGCAACAGCTTTAGTAGGATGTGGAAAATCAGGAGACTCAGCATCAAGTAATAAGCTTATAGTTTCAACTTGGGGTTTAAATGAAGATGTATTAAAAGAAACAGTATTTGAGCCATTTGCTAAAGAGCATGGTGTAGAGATAGTTTTAGAAGTTGGAAACAACTCTGAAAGATTAACTAAAATGAAAAATAACCCAAATTCAAATATAGATATAACTTACTTAGCAGAATCGTTTGCTGAGCAAGGAATAGAAGCAGGCATATTTGAGAAGTTAGATTACTCTAAAATACCAAATGCAGAAAATATAAATGAAAAAGCAAAACATACTGTAGAGGCAGGATACGGTCCAGCTTATACACAAAATAGTATAGGAATAGTAGTAGATCCATTGGCAGGAATAGAGATAAATTCATGGGAAGATTTATGGAAGCCAGAATTAAAAGGAAAAATAGCTATACCAGATATAACAACTACTAATGGAGCAGCAATAGTAAGTATAGCAGCAGAAAAAGCAGGCGTTGATCTTAACAGTGATAAAGGTGAAGCAGCCTTTAAGCAATTAGAATCATTAAAGCCGAACGTTGTTAAAACTTATAGTAAATCATCAGATTTAGCAAACATGTTCTCAAGTGGGGAAATAGTAGCAGCTGTAGCATCAGATTTTGCATTTGAAACAATAGCAAAAGCTAAACCAGAAGTAAAAAATGTAATACCAGCATCAGGAACTTATTTAAACTTTAACACAATAAACATAAACAAAAACTCTAAGAATAAAGAATTAGCTTATGAATTTATAAATTATGCATTAAGTCCAGAAGTTCAAGAAAGAGCAGCTAAGGCTTTAAATGAAGCACCAGTTAACACTGGAGTTAAGTTAAACGAAGAAGATTCTAAGAACTTAGCATACGGACCAATAGTTGAAAATGCTAAGACAGTAGACTTCAAATTTGTAAATACATTAATGAATGATTGGATTAATACTTGGAATAGAATAATGAACTAGTATTAAATAGGTGAGAGAATGGAAGTACAATTAATTATAAAAAACCTAAATGTATACAACAGTTACTTTAAAAAATTTATACAAGGTGATGTCGTAATATATGATGGTAAGTTTGTTCACATTGGTAATGATTATGAGGATAGATTTACATGTAACAATATTATAGATGGTAATAATAAGTACATGATTCCAGGTTTGATAGATATTCATATGCATATTGAAAGCTCGATGACAATTCCTAGTGAATTTTCTAAGGCTGTTATAAAACATGGGGTCACTACAGTTGTAGCTGACCCTCATGAAATTGCAAATGTTTTTGGAATTGAAGGAATAAAAGAGTACATGGAATCTGACGAAAAGGTAGACATATTTTATGGAATACCAAGTTCAGTACCTTCAACTTCAAGGGAACTAGAGACTACTGGAGGAGAAATTAAGGTTAGGGAAGTGGAAGAATTATTAGATTATGATAAAATTCTTTGCCTTGGAGAGGTAATGAATTTTAAAGATCTGATAGAAGACGGAAATTCAACAATTAACAAAATAATTAACAGAAGTAGAGAAAAGAAAAGAAACTTTCCATTAGAAGGGCATTGCCCTAAAATCGATGGAGTTGACTTATCTTTATACATTTATAGAGGTGTGGATGGGGATCATACTCAACAAACTGTGTCATCGTTAGAAGAAAAAATAAAAAATGGTATGTTTATTGAGATGCAACACAAATCTATGACTAAAGAAAATATAGATTTCTTAGTACAAAATAATCTATATGAGCATTTCTGCTTAGCAACAGATGATGTAATGGCAGACAAATTAGCAAAAGGACATCTTAACTTATTAGTAAAAGAAGCTGTTAAATTAGGAATGTCATTAGAACATGCTATATATGTAGCAACATATACTCCAGCTAAGAGGATGGGACTTCTTGATAGAGGTATAATAGCTCCTGGTAAAATTTCTGACTTTGTCTTAGTCAATGACTTAGAGAAATTTGAAATAGAATTTGTTTATAAAGATGGAGAAGAAGTATTTAGTACTTTAAAAGGAGTTAAGGAAGAATATTTTACAAACAAGAGTATTTTTAGTGAAAAGTTATATAATAGCATAAACTTAAAAACTATTACGAAAGAAGATTTATTAGTAAACGTACCTGAATCATATAAAAATAATGTTACATGTAGAACAATTATTGTATCAGAGAAAACGACCTTTACAGAAGAAGGCGAAATTACTTTAAGTATAAAAGGCAATAATCTAAATTGGGAAGATAGCAATTGTGCGTTGATTGCTGTATTTGAAAGATATGGAAAAAATAATAATGTAGCCTTTGGACTAGTACAAGGTGAAATTATAAAAGAAGGTGCAATAGCAACTACTTGGGCTCATGATCATCATAATCTTATGGTAATGGGAAGAAGTATGGATGATATGATTTTAGCAGTAAATAAAGTAATATCATCTAAAGGGGGATATGTTGTTGCAAATAAAGGTAATATACTAGCAGAACTAAAACTTCCAATAGGTGGAATTGTAAGTGATGAACCTATTGAGGTCTTAGGAGAAAATCTAGGAAAAGTAAGAAAAGCTATGAAGGATTTAGGGTATAATCATATGAATGAGATAATGTCATTTAGTACATTATCATTACCAGTAAGTCCAGCACTTAAAATTACTGATAAAGGATTGATTGATGTAAGGAATCAGAAGATAGTTTCTTTATTTAAGATCAATAACTAAATAGAAAAAATTATTAGACTATGTGTACACATAGTCTAATTTAATATAGAATAGGAGAACACTAGCATGAATAATAAAATAACTATATTTAAAAATGTAACAGTAATTACAATGAATGAAAATAAAGATGTTATAGAAAATGGATATGTAGCTTACAAAGGAAATAAGATAATTTATGTTGGAACTAACAATATAGAAGAGGCGTTATTAGCTGACAATGAAGTGGAGATTATAGATGGAGAAGAAAGCATATTAATGCCTGGCATGGTAAATTGTCATACTCATGCTTCAATGGTTCCTTTTAGAAGTTTAGCAGATGATTATAAAGATAGATTAAAAAGATATCTATTCCCATTAGAGCAAAGATTAGTTGATGAAAAATTAACTTATGTAGGTGCTAAATATGCTATAGCAGAGATGCTATTAGGTGGAGTAACTACTTTTTGTGATATGTATTATTTTGAAGATGAAGTAGCAAAAGCATCTAAAGAATTAAATATTAGAGGTGTGTTATGTGAAACTATACTAAATTTCTCAGCACCAGATGCAAAAGAGCCTTTTGGAGGGCTAGATTACTCGAGAGTATTTATTGAAAGATGGAAAAATGATTCTTTAATAACGCCAGGAATAGCTCCACATGCACCATATACTAATACAGATGAATCATTAAAAGAAGCATATGAAATAAGTAAAAAATATCAGGTTCCACTTACAATGCACGTAGCAGAAATGGATTATGAATTAAGTGAATATAAAGAAAAATATAATCTAACTCCAGTTCAATATTTAGATGAATTAGGTATATTAGACTCTAATTTTATATCAGCTCATACTGTTTTAGTGAATGATAACGATATAGACATACTTAAGAAAAGAGGAGTTGGAGTATCTCACAATATAGGAGCTAATGCTAAAGGGGCAAAAGGAGTTGCACCTATAATTAAGATGAGAGAAGAGGGTATAAACATAGGCCTTGGAACTGATGGTCCTATGAGTGGAAATACTTTAGACATAATTACTCAAATGTCTCAAGTTGGTAAAATACACAAATTATTCAATAGTAATAGAACTTTACTACCATCAGAGGAGTTGGTAGAGATGGCGACTATAGGCGGAGCTAAAGTGCTTGGAATGGGTAATAAGATAGGATCTATAGAAATAGGAAAAGTAGCGGATTTAACTTTAATTGAGACCCAATCTGTAAATATGCAACCTATATATGACTACTACGCATCTATAGTTTACTCAGCAAACCCAAGTAATGTAGATACAGTTGTAGTAGATGGTAGAATCGTTGTAAAGAATAAGAAATTATTAAGTGGAGACTTTACGGAAATTAGAAGAGAACTTGTAGACCTAAAAGAAATGATAAGTGAAGTGGCTAAATCATTATAAGTTTGCAATATAAAAACAAATTAAAAAGGATGGTTGTTTATTATAATAAACAACCATCCTTTTTAATTTGT
>NZ_NOJY02000027.1 GCF_002250835.2 Romboutsia weinsteinii | reverse complement strand
GTTGCTCCATTAGTTCCAATGGGAGCTAATGCTGGTGAACCACACAATATAGATATGCAAACACATATATTAAAGGATACATTAAAGCAGTTAATAGCAATACCATCTGCTGGAAAAATAGTTCCACTACCATATGAATATAAAGCTCACGTTTAGGAGTTATTTTAATAAATAAATGAACCCTTCTCTTTTGTAAAAAGGAGAAGGGTTTACAAAAAGGTGGGAATTATGGAAGAGAAGATATTAAGAAGACTTGTTATAAAACCATTTCACATACACGAAGTAAAATTTGATTCTAAGACGTCTATAAATAAAGGTACACTTTCTATAAATATGTCAAACATAAAATCAATAAAAGAACAATACGACTTAATATCAGACATAAAACTAGACATAATAAAGCCTGGAGACTACGACAGAGAAATAAATACTATTATGGATATAATACCTATATCTACAAAGGTTTTAGGATGTATAGGTGAAGGTATAACACATACATTGACAGGTGTTTATATAATGCTGACTGGACATGACGAAGATGGAAGGCAGATGCATGAATTTGGATCATCAGAAGGAACTCTTAGAGATCAGATGATATTTGGAAGACTTGGAACTCCTTCAGAAAATGATTATATTATTCATATAGATGTAACTGTAAATGGCGGATTACCTTATGAAAGAAATCTTCCAATGACATCATTTAAGGCATGTGATGATTTTATACAAATTATTAGAGACGTATTAAAAGAAGAAGATGGTCGAAATGCTGATGAAATTCGTGAATATTTTGACAAAGTTAGACCTAATGCAAAGAAAGTTGTAATAGTAAAACAAATAGCAGGCCAAGGGGCGATGTATGACAATCAATTATTTCCGAATGAACCAAGTGGTATAGACGGAGGTACATCAATTATTGATATTGGAAATGTACCTATGATTATATCTCCTAATGAGTACAGAGATGGTGCCCTTAGAGCGATGACTTAGAGAGGTGAAATTATGGGAATAGGTCCTTCGACAAAAGAGACATCTTTGCATCATTTTAGAGATCCTCTTTTAGACATAGTAGGAAATGATACAGATGTTGATCTTTTAGGAATAGTAGTAGTTGGAACACCGCAAGGAAATGAAGAAAAGTATTTTGTAGGAAAAAGAACAGCAGCATGGTTAGAAGCCATGAGAGCAGACGGAGTAATAGTATCTTGTGACGGATGGGGAAACTCACATGTAGATTATGCTAATACTATGGAGGAAATAGGAAAAAGAAATATACCAGCAGTAGGAGTAACTTTTAATGGGACTCAAGCTAAGTTTGTAGTAAGTAACAAGTATATGGATACCATAGTTGATATAAATAAATCTAAGCAAGGTATTGAAACAGAAGTAGTCGGTGAAAATAACGCTAATGAAATTGATGCAAAAAAAGCACTAGCATTCTTAAAGCTAAAAATGCGTAAGAATGAAAAATAATAATCTAGGGGGATGTTGTTATGAAATTTAATAGAGGGATTCAAGCAATAGATTCTCATACTATGGGAGAACCTACAAGAATTGTAACAGGTGGAATACCAAATATAAAAGGTAATACAATGGCAGAAAAGAAAGCTTACTTAGAGGAAAATTTAGACCATTTAAGAACTGCTATAATGTTAGAGCCAAGAGGTCATAATGATATGTTTGGTTCAATAATAACTCAACCTTGTAATGAAGATTCAGATTTTGGAATCATATTCATGGATGGTGGTGGATACCTTAACATGTGTGGACATGGAACTATAGGAGCTGTAACAGCAGCTATAGAAACAGGTATGGTAGATGCTGTAGAGCCAGTAACTAACGTTGTTATGGAGGCACCAGCAGGAATAGTTAAGGCAGAAGCTTTAGTTGAAGATGGTAAGGTTAAAGAAGTATCTTTCGTAAACGTACCAGCATTTTTATACAAAAAAGATGTTGAAGTTGAATTACCAGGAGTAGGTACAGTTAAATTTGATATATCATTTGGAGGAAGTTTCTTTGCTATAGTTCATGCTAGCCAATTAGGATTAACAATAGAGCCTAAAAATACATCTAAATTAACAGAAGTAGCATTAAAGCTTAGAGATATAATAAATGAAAATATAGAAATACAACATCCTACTTTAGATCATATAAAAACTGTAGATTTAGTAGAAATATACGATGAACCTACTCATCCAGAAGCTACTTACAAAAATGTAGTTATATTTGGTCAAGGTCAAGTAGATAGATCTCCATGCGGAACAGGAACAAGTGCAAAACTTGCAACTTTACATGCTAAAGGACAGTTAAAGCAAGGTGAAAAGTTTGTATACGAAAGTATATTAGGAACTTTATTTAAAGGTGAAATAGTAGGAACTGATAAGGTTGGAGAGTACGATGCAATAATACCAAAGATATCAGGAGCTGCATATATAACTGGATTTAACCATTTTGTTATAGATCCAGAAGATCCAGTAAAATACGGATTTATACTTAAATAATAATTAGACATTACAAAAGAAAAATCATTTTATAGGGGGTACCTCATGGTAAACATAGTAAGAGGACTATTTGTAGTACTTTTAGCAGCGTTTGGAGTGGTATTTGGAAAAGACTACGCAAAGGCTAATAAAGAAGGGAAATTGGATGATGCAAGCTTTGCAAAATCAGGAATTACAGGTTTTGTAACAGACTTCTTTGATACATTAGGAATAGGTTCATTTGCACCTACAATAGCAATGTCAAAGGCTTTAAAGATAAATATACCAGATAAAATAATGCCTGGGACATTAAACGTAGCTCATACTATACCAGTTGTAGTAGAAGCATTAATATTTACAACTGTTATAGAAGTTGAATCTTTAACGTTAATATCTCTTATAGGAGCAGCAGTTTTAGGTTCATATATAGGAGCTGGAATAATATCTAAAATGGATGAAAGAGTACTACAATTAATAATGGGTCTAGCATTAGCTGTTACAGCAGTATTGATGTTCTTAGCTCACCCAAGAGTAAATTTAATGCCAGGTGGTGGAGACGCTATAGGTTTATCTGGAATTAACCTTATATTAGGTATAATAGGTAACTTTATACTAGGTGCATTAATGACAGCTGGTATAGGATTATATTCTCCATGTATGGCAATGGTTTACTTCCTAGGTATGTCACCGGATGTTGCATTCCCAATAATGATGGGATCTTGTGCAATGTTAATGCCAGTTGCAAGTATGAAATTTGTAAAAGAAGGCGCTTATTCTAGAAAAGCTTCTTTAGCAATCTCTATATTTGGTGTATTAGGTGTATTTGCAGCAGCATTCTTTGTAAATAATATGCCTATGGATTTATTAAAAGCTGTAGTAGTTGTAGTAATAGCATATACTTCATTTACAATGCTAAAGGCTGCTTCTAAAAAAAAAGATAGTGTAGAACTAGAAAGAGCTTAAATAATAAAAAGTAAATAAACTTATAACATATGAAAAATATACTACATCTTAGGCTGTAGTATATTTTTTTATCGAAATAAAAAGAATAAAAAATAGCATATATAAAATACTTTTAACATAAATAAATATATGATAAGAAATTTTTAAGAATATATGACTAAAGACAAAAGACAAATCAATATTCATGGCAATTCAAAATAAACATTTCATATAAACAACTTTTAAAGATATTAACAAATGACTAAAAATATATATTAAAACCATAACCAAAAAGGAGGGATGTCTTTATATAAATAGAAACAGCCTCTCTTAAGGCTGCTTCTATTAATTATAGTCTAGGGTATTTTAGTAAAATGGATTCATAAGTAAGCAACTAAAAAAGGAGGGTATTTTATGGTAAATATAGTAAGAGGTCTATTTGTAATATTTTTAGCAGCCTTTGGGTATCTATTTGGAAAAGACTATTCCAAAGCAAATAAAGAAGAAAAATTAGAAGATGTAAGTGTTGGTAAATCAGGTTTTGTTGGATTTGTAGCAAACTTCTTTGATACTTTGGGAATAGGTTCATTTGCACCAATAGTAGCCATGTCTAAAGCGCTTAAATTAAACATACCAGACAGAATAATGCCTGGAACACTAAATGTATCTTGTACTTTACCAGTTGTTGTAGAAGCAATTATATTTACTACAGTAATAGAAGTAGATCCGCTAACTTTAACAGCACTGATAGCAGCATCAGTTGTAGGTTCATATATTGGAGCTGGAATTATATCAAAAATGGATGAAAGAAAAATCCAATTTATTATGGGTCTAGCACTAGCTATAACAGCAATATTAATGTTCTTAGCTCATCCAGCAATCAACTTAATGCCAGGTGGTGGAGAAGCTACTGGATTAACAGGAATAGCATTGGTATTAGGTGTAGTAGGTAACTTTATACTAGGTGCATTAATGACAGCTGGTATAGGCTTATACGCTCCATGTATGGCAATGGTTTACTTCTTAGGAATGTCTCCAGCTGTTGCGTTCCCAATAATGATGGGATCTTGTGCAATGTTAATGCCAGTTGCAAGTGCTAAGTTTATAAAGGAACAAGCATATTGTAAAAAAGCAAGTTTATCAATTGCTTTATTTGGTGTAATTGGTGTTCTTATAGCAGCATTTATAGTTAAGAGTCTACCTATGGATTTATTAAAAGCACTAGTAATAATTGTTATAGCCTATACTTCTTTCACATTATTAAAATCATCTAGAAAACCTAGAGTTGACGAATAAATTAGTAATAAATATTAAAATCTAATAATAAATTAAAATATACTATATCGCTTGATATAGTATATTTTAATTTACTGCTAGTCCAACTTATATAATAAATTGTAATAAATATCACCTTAATTAAATATATTTATTATATAGAAAAGATGAAAGCATGATAATTAACAATTGTGGGGGGAAAAATAATATGTTAACTGTTAAGGATGATACTAATGTAGTAAACTTAAGAGGCGAGTTAGACGAAGAATTGGAGTTTAGTCATGAAATTTTTGGTGAAAAGTTTTATAATGCAAAGATAAAAATAAATAGACTTAGTGACTCATACGACACCTTACCAATGACTATATCAGAAAGATTACTTCAAGAAGTAGATTATAAGAATAATAAGATGGTAAGTGTGATTGGTCAACTAAGATCGTATAATAAAAATATAAATAATAAGAATAGACTAGTTTTAACTATCTTTGCTAGAGAAGTAAAACCCTTAGAAGATGACAATAAAGATCCCAACAGCATTTTCTTAGATGGATACATATGTAAGGATCCTATTTATAGGAAGACACCTCTAGGAAGAGAAATAACAGATTTATTAGTAGCTATAAATAGACCATATAATAAATCAGACTATATTCCATCTATAGTATGGGGAAGAAATGCTAAATTTGCAAAAGGATTAAAAATAGGAGATAGGATACAAATGTGGGGGAGAGTACAAAGTAGAGAGTATGAGAAAAAGCTGGAAAACGGTGACGTACTTAAAAAAGTTGCATATGAAGTATCTATATCTAAAATTAAAAAATTATTAGAAAATAACAACGAATAGGTAATAAATAAATAAATAAAAAAATACTTAAAATTAGCTATTGAATAGTTGCTCTCTATTTATTATAATCTATTCTATGATGAAATTTATAATGTAATAATAAAGAGGGGGAGCACTGTGAAAAGCGTATTATATCATGACTATGAACCTAACGCAGACTTGACGGATACTTCTGATGATGTAACATGTTTTTTAGATTCTATTAGGTATAATATAGGAAATAAAATACTACTTGTTGGAGAAATTGGTAACCTAGGAAAAAGATTAAGAATGCTTGGCGTTTATGTGACTATATTAGAAAATAGCTGTTATCAAGATATATGCTATTCTCTTATACACAATGAAAATTGCAACGTTGTAAAAGGATCACTAGAACTTTTACCATTTGAAGATGGATACTTTGATAAAGTAATAATACTTGATCACGTTAACCATATGAATAGTTTTGAAAAAGCATCTAGCGAAATTAATAGAGTATTAAAAAAACAAGGAGAACTTGTAGTAGAAGATTTAAACCTAAAAAACCTAAAGGTAAAGTTAAGATATCTTAAAAATAAACTTTGCGGAGAAAATGTTACTTATAAATATCCACAAGAGGTTTTCAATACCTTTTCAGAATTAGAATTTGAAGGTGCTCTAAAAGAACTTCAAAATGAAAGATATATTTATATAGGAATAAGAAAATAAATAAGTTAAAATATAAATAAGATAGTAAATTTTAAAGACTAGGTTAATCCTAGTCTTTTATTACATTATAGGAGTGAAAGATATGAATATAGATTATAATTTAATTATTGTGGTAATGCTATTTATAATACTTATGTCTATTCAATTTACGCTAAATAAGATTTATGTAATCTTAAAAGAATTAAAAGATATAATAACACTAAAAAAGACTAGGGAATGATAACTATGAGTAGTCTAAAATACATACAAGAAGATATACAAAATATAGCAGAGGCTATAATGGCTGTACTTGGAATAGAGGTAACTATAGTAGATAAAGATTTAATGAGAGTTGCAGGCACTGGAACCTACTTTGGTAAGATAGGAAGAAAAGTCAATGGATACTCAGCTTTTAAGAAGTCATTACTGGAACAATCTACTATAATTATTGATGATCCAAGTAGCGATATAGTTTGTAAGGAATGCTATAATAAAGATCATTGTACTGAGTTTGCAGAGGTATGCTGCCCAATAGTATATGATGGCAACTCATACGGTGTTATAGGGCTTATAGCCTTTGATAAAGAGCAAGCAAAGAGTATCAAAAAGAATGAAGAAAATCTAGTGAACTTCCTAGGTAAGATGGCGGACTTAATTTCTAATAAATTAAAAGCGCAAATTAAGACATATGAGTTAGAGTTAGAAAAAAAGAAACTAGAGACACTTGTAGATAGTGTGGATAAGGCGGTTATATCGATAGATATAGATGGAAAAATTGATAGATATAATTCTAAATTTAAGAAGATATTTAAAGTAAATGATAATTTATATGAAAAGAATATAACTAAAGTTTTAGGTTTTATTGATATTCCTTCAGAAATGAACTTCAAAAAGAATAAATCTAGAAGCTTTTCATACTATAATGGAGAGCATAGCTTAAGAGGGATTTATAATATTAATGAAATAATATTAAAAGGCGAGCTTAAGGGATATGTTATAGATTTTATTGATAAGAAGGATGCAATAAAAAATTATAATAAGATAGTTAAAGACTATAAGGTAACTTTAGAAAATATAATAGGAAATAGCGAACCTATTATGAAGACTAAAGAAGAGGCTTTAATGGCATCTAAATCAACCTCAACTGTACTTATAACAGGAGAAAGTGGTACAGGTAAGGAATTATTTGCAAGATCTATACATAATCATAGTGATAGATCTGAACAGCCTTTTATAGCAGTAAACTGTGCGGCTATACCAGATAATTTACTAGAGAGTGAGCTATTTGGGTACGAAGAGGGTGCGTTTACAGGAGCAAAAAAAGGTGGTAAGCTAGGTAAGTTTGAACTTGCTAATAAGGGAACTATTTTCTTAGATGAAATAGGGGATATGAGTTTACACCTACAAGCAAAACTACTTAGGGTGCTACAAGAGAAAGAGCTAGATAAAATAGGTGGAAAATTAAACTTACCTATTGATGTTAGGATAGTTACAGCTACTAATAAGAATCTAGAAAAGCTGGTAGAAAAAGGTACGTTCAGAGAGGATTTATATTATCGTCTAAATGTAATTCCAATAAGTTTGCCATCTCTTAGAGAGCGAACAGGTGATATATCTTTATTAGTAGATTATATGATTAAGGAGTATTCTAGAAAGCTAAATAAAGACGTTATAGGGATAGATAATAGAGCATTAGATGTTATGACTAAATACTCTTGGCCAGGTAATATAAGAGAGCTTCAGAATGTAATTGAGTATAGTATAAATATGTGTAGTTCATCTCTAATAACTATAGATGTTATACCTAGAAAGCTACTTAATATATCGATAGAAGAGGTAGAAATAAGTGGAACTTCAATTAATAAACTAGACGATTTAGAAAAGCAAGAGATAATAAAAGCGCTGGATAAATATAAGGACTACAAAAAAGATAAAGAACTAGTAGCTGAGGCCTTAGGTATATCTAGAGCAACTCTATACAGAAAAATAGATAAGTATAAAATAGTCTCAAAATGATACAGGAATATCATTTTGAGACTATTTTTTTACGAATATGATACAAATCTGATTTTATATTAAAATACTAATATTTACATATAGAGAAAACTGAATGTATATTATACGATAATAGGGTTATATGCAGGAATTTATAAAAAACCAAAAAAATATTGATGAAAAATAAAAAATGGCATGATAATTGCTATTATAAAATGTATAAATATAAACACGGAGGTTTTTTATTATGAGAGATGTAAGAAAGCAATTAGTTGATATATTAGTAGCGGAAGTTAAGCCAGCATTAGGATGTACAGAGCCAGTAGCGGTGGCTTTAGCTTGTGCAAAGGCAAAAGAATTATTAGGAGAAGATATAGTTAAGCATAACGTATTAGTTAGTCCTAATGTATATAAAAATGGGATGTGTGTAGGAATACCAGGAACTGATAGATTAGGTCTTAAAATATCAGTAGCACTTGGATTTATAGGAGGACACTCTGAAAATGGATTAAGAGTGTTAGAAACATTAACAGAAGAAGAAGTAAAGGCAGCAGAACAATATATAGATACAAATCAAATATCAATATCACCAGCTGAAACAAAAGAAAAGGTATATATAGAAGTAACTTTACAAGGTGCAACTAAAACTTCGAAGGTTGTTATAAGAACTAAGCATGATAACTTTGTTTACTTAGAGTCTAATGGAGAAATATTATTAAATGAAGAAGTGAAAGAAGAAGTTGCAATAACTACTACTGAAGAAAAAGAAAATATACTAGATACTATAACTATAAAAGAATTAGTAGAGAATATAGAAAACTTAGATTTTAAAGAAATAGAATTCTTATTAGAGGGAATATCTATGAATGAAGAAATGGCTAACTACGGATTAAACCAAAAGATTGGTGTAGGAGTTGGTTATGGAATGAAGAAATCTATGGAAAATGGATTATTAGGAGATGACATAATAAACAGTGCTATGATGATAACAGCAGCAGCATCTGATGCTAGAATGGCAGGAGTTAAACTTCCAGTTATGAGTTCTAACGGAAGTGGAAACCATGGTATAACAGCAATACTTCCTATAGTTGCATATAGCAAAAAATTCCCTCAAACTGATGAAAAATTAGCTAAATCTTTAGCAATATCTCACTTAGTGACTGCATACGTTAAAAACTTTACAGGAAGATTATCTGCTGTTTGTGGATGTGGAGTAGCTGCATCAACAGGAGCTACAGCTGGTATATCTTGGTTAATGAGTGGAGATATAAGACAAGTAGAAGGTGCTATGGAGAATATAGTAGCAAGTTTAAGTGGTATGATATGTGATGGAGCTAAGTCAGGATGTGCTTTAAAGTTAGCATCAGCAGCGTCAGCAGCAGTTCAAAGTGCTATAATAGCTAACCAAGATTGTTTTGTTCCACCATTAAATGGAATAGTTGGTACTAGCGTAGAGCAAAGTATACAAAACTTAGGAAGAGTAAGTGATAAAGGTATGTCTGTTACAGATGAGGTTATAATAAATGTAATGGATGATATGAACAAGGTTAAGTAATAAATTAACTCAATAATCTTGCAAAAGGAGTCAATCTCCTATAAAATGAATGGTATCATCATTATAGTGGAGGTTAGATTATGAATATAGAAACTAAAAAGTGGGAAGTACTATGTTCTGAAGAACAAATATCTGCAAAGCTTAAAGAATTAGGAGCTCAAATATCTAAAGATTACGAAGGTAAAAACCTTATGGTAATATCTTTATTAAAGGGAAGTTTCATATTCTGTGCTGATTTAGTGAGAAACATAACTGTACCAGTTAAGATCGAATTTATGACTACATCAAGTTATGGTCACGGAGAAGAAAGTAGCGGAAAAATAAATGTAGTAGCTGACGTAAGTGCAAGCTTAGAAGGTTACGATGTATTAGTAGTAGATGATATAACAGATACTGCTCTTACTATGAGTCACGTAATGGCTCACTTAAAAGCTAAGAACCCAGCTAGCATAAAATCTTGTGTATTACTTGATAAGCCAAGTAGAAGAAAAGTTGAGTTAGTACCAGATTACTGTGGATTTAGTATAGAAGATAAATTCGTAGTTGGCTACGGATTAAACTTTGGAGATTACTATAGAAATATACCATACGTATTCAATGTTACAAACGAAGATAGATAATAATAGAGTTGCCTCATATGAGGCAACTTTTTGTATTAACAAGATTATATTTAGTACTGTATATTCAAATAAAATCACATAAATTAAGGAGAATAAATATGAGCATAAAAATGATGCACCATGTATGTATACAAACAGAGAAGTATAAAGAATCATTAGATTTCTATAAAAATATACTAGGATTTGAACTAGTAAGTGAGACACCAAACTTCCATAGTAGGGAATATAACACTTGGTTAAAATTAAATGGTTTTATGATAGAACTTCAAACAGCCAAAAGTGGGGATACACTTAACAAATGGAGTAATCTTAATGAAGGTATTGTTCATATGTGTTTTTTAGTGGATGATATAGAAGAAGAGTATGAAAGAATCACTTCGCTAGGATACAATAGTTTTAAAATAAAAAATGGCAAAGTTATATATGATGTAGAAGGTGGAAAATTAATGAAAATTAAAGCTCCAGAAGGAACAGAAATAGAAATAAGAGATTCTAATATATAATCAGTATCAAAACAATACCACCAGCAATACTATGGTAGTAGAAGGCAAAAAATTGAGGGGGAGTAATTTTATGAGAAAGTTTAATGATCAATATTCTTTAGTTAGAATGTTTCATGCTGTTCCAGAGGGAGATGCAGTTGATGTATATGTAGATGGATCACCTTTTTTTAGAAACTTAAACTTTACAGAATTTAGTCCATATATATATATACCAGAGGGGACATATGAAATAGCAGTTTATCTAGCTGATACAGTTGAAAATCCATTAGTAATGCACGACATCGAATTAGATGCTGGTACTTTAGTTACAATTGCAGTAAATGGAAATTTAAATGATATAGAATTACTTAAAATAGAAGAAGACATGGATGATGCAACAGGAAATAACTCAAAGGTAAGGGCAGTACATCTAGCTCCAAGTTCGCCAGAGATAAATGTAATAGCAGATGGACAGATGTTATTTAGAAATGTTGAGTTTAGAGATGTTACTGATTATAAAGAAGTAGCACCAAAGGTTTATGATGTAGATATAGAAACATCTCAAGGAAATAGGTTAATAAGAAGTAATCAAGTTACAATAAATCCAAATAGAGTATATACATTTTATGCTGTAGGTAATATACCTAATGTTCAAATTATACAATCCTTAGATGGAGCAACTTTTATGGAGCAAAGTTAAAATAAATAAAAACGCTATAAAGCTGAATTATTATTCAAGCCTTATAGCGTTTAATTATTTTAAAAATTAATCAATAGCTCTTAAATCTTCCATAAATTTAGTCTTTTCACAAGTTTTTCCGTCTTTCATTTTAATTAATCTAGCAGGAGATCCAGCAACAACCGCATTAGGAATAACATCATGTGTAACAATTGCACCAGCAGCTACAACAGCGCCTTTTCCAACTCTAATGCCTTCAAGAATAACTGCGTTAGCACCAATTAAAACATCATCTTCTATTACTACAGGCGAAGCAGATGGTGGTTCTAAAACACCAGCTACAACAGCACCAGCACCAAGGTGAACATTTTTACCTAAAGTGCCTCTAGCTCCTATAACGGCATTCATATCTACCATAGATCCTTCACCTACAACAGCACCAATATTAATAACAGCGCCCATCATAACCACAGCATTTTTGCCGATACTAACCATATCTCTTATTATGGCACCTGGTTCTATTCTTGCATGGTCACTTAAAAAGTTATGAAGAGGTATAGCTGAATTTCTTCTATCATATTCAACATGTATATCTTCGATATGTGACTTTTTAGATTCCAGCTCTTTAGATATTTCTTCATAATCACCGATTAATGTATAAGAGCCAGCACTACCAAACACCTTGAACTTTTCATTTCTTTTAATATTTAACAAAGAACCGTTGACATAGACCTTAACAGGTGTCTTTTTTTTAGAGTCCTTTATATATTTTGCGATTGAATAAGCATCATTTAAATTTATCATTTGTGAACCTCCCCGATTAGTTTAATATATCATCCATATTATAGTAGCCAGCATCTTTATTAGCTAAATATTTTGCAGCAACAATAGCCCCTTTTGCAAATATATCTTTTGACTGGGCAGTATGTCTCAATTCAACTATTTCATCATGACCTGCAAATATAGCATCATGCTCACCGACAATAGTACCACCTCTAATAGCATGGATACCTATTTCATTTTCAGTTCTTTTAGCTTCACGACCATACCTACCGTAGTTATTTTCTAGAGTAGGCATTACTTCTTTTATAGCATTAGCAATCATAATCGCTGTACCACTTGGAGCGTCGACTTTTTTGTTGTGATGTTTTTCTATTACTTCGATATCAAAGCCTTGTAACATCTTAGTAGCTTTCTTAACTAATTTTAATAATACATTTACGCCTAAAGACATATTTGAAGAGTGGAATACTGGGATGCTTTTAGAAGCTTCTTGTATCTTAGCAAGCTCTTCATTATTAAAGCCAGTAGTAGCTATTACTAAAGGTGTTTTAGTTTTTAAAGCATAACCTAAAACATCATCTAAAGCAGTATGATGAGAGAAGTCTATTATTACATCACAACTTTCAACAACTTCACTCATTTTACTATATACATTAAAACTAGCATCTTCAATCGGTGGTTGAGATACACCGCATACTAACTCTAATTCTTCGTCTTCTTGGATACATCTAGTTAGAACTTTTCCCATTTTACCGAAACAACCGTTAACTATAACTTTTAGCATAATTTCCCCCTATATCTTAAGTCCAGCATTGATTAATTCTTGTTTTAAGATTTCTAAATTCTTATCATCCATTTCAGCTAGAGGTAGTCTAAATCCTCCAACATTAAATCCTAGTAAATTCATAGCAGTCTTAACTGGTATAGGATTTACTTCTATAAATAAAGCATGAATTAAAGGCATCATATCAAGTTGCAATTTTCTAGAACCTTCAATATCTCCATTTAAAAACTTATGAACTAAATCGTGTGTCTCTTTAGGACAAATATTAGCAAGAACAGAGATAACTCCACTACCACCTACCGATAATAATTGTAAGATTGAATCATCATTACCAGAGTAGATTGCAAAATCATCAGGAACAAGTTTTGCAATATCTGCAACTTGAGCTAAATCACCACTAGCTTCTTTAACCGCAACTATATTATCTATTTTAGCAAGTTCAGCAACCATACTAGGCTTTAAATTGACACAAGTTCTTCCTGGAACATTGTACATAATAATTGGTACATTAACACTATTAGCTATAGCTTCAAAGTGAAGTCTAAGTCCCTTTTGATTAGCTTTATTGTAATAAGGAGTAATAATTAAAAGACCATCAGCTCCAAGGTTTTCAGCTTGTTGACTTAAATAAATAGAGTGACTAGTATCATTAGATCCAGTACCAGCTATAACTGGAATTCTTTTATTTACTTTATCTACAACGTATTTAATAACTGCAAGTTTTTCCTCATCATTCATAGTAGTAGCTTCCCCAGTAGTACCACAAGCGATTATTGCATCAGTGCAATTATCAAGATGATATTCAACTAACTTACCTAATGTCTCAAAATCAACACCATTTTCATTGAAAGGTGTAACTAATGCAACTCCAGAACCTTTAAATAACATATAGAAATCCCCCTTTTTATAATATTCCATATAAATGCCAGTATATTGATATTTTATGCTGGTATTTATATGGAGTTTCTATAATTTATTAAATTTATACGAGATTATAAGATAATAATAACTCTGCTATTTGGACAGTATTAGTAGCAGCCCCTTTTCGAATATTATCAGCAACAACCCATAAATTAACTCCATTATCAACGCTAAAATCTCTTCTAATTCTTCCTACAAAGACTTCATCATTGTCATTACACTCTACAGCAGTAGGGTATTTTAAATTACTTACATCATCAATTACAACTACACCAGGTGCAGATTTCATATGATGTACAAGTTCTTCTAGTTCAAATGGATTTTCAAATTCAACATTTATAGATTCACTGTGTCCGTTTCTAACAGGAACTCTAACAGTTGTTGCAGTAATTTTTAAATTATAATCTTCAAATATTTTCATTGTTTCATTTATCATTTTTAATTCTTCTTTTGTATATCCATTATCAGTAAAATCGTCAATATGAGGTAGGCAATTATAGGCTATCGGATGAGGGTAGAATTTATTAGGTTCACCTTGAACACCTTTTTCTAAATCATCGACACCTTTAACACCAGAACCTGATACAGCCTGATAAGTAGAATATACAATTCTTTTCATTTTGTAATTATCGTGAAGTACTTTAAGTGGAACCACAGCTTGAATTGTAGAACAGTTTGGATTTGCTATTATCCCCCTATGATTTTTTACTGCTTCAGGATTAACCTCTGGAACAACTAGAGGAATCTCTGGATTCATTCTCCAATAGCTTGAGTTATCTACTACGATAACATTTTTAGATGCTGCTATAGGAGCATATGTTTTGCTTATTTCACCACCTGCTGAAAATAAAGCAATTTGTATATCTCTATCAAATGAGCTTTCATTTAATTCTTCAACTATATATTCTTTCCCGTTAAAAGTAACACTGGAACCAGCTGACTTAGCAGAAGAAAATAGATATAAATTTTCTATTGGAAAATTCCTTTCTTCTAAAACCTTTAGGAACGTTCTTCCTACCATACCAGTAGCACCAACTATTGCCACGTTTACTTTCTTCATATTATATCACCCCAATTAATAAAATATAAACTACAAGTTAGTACACAAAAAAACGTACAAAGGTATACTCTGCACGCATTAGTCATCATACATTAAAGTAAACCCTGTAGCACACCACTTAAAAATAAGTGACAGTATTACACATATTATGTGTAATCCCAGATAATACTTTTGCAAAGATAAAATCTTCGGCCATAACTCCTTTCTATAGTAATCTATGCTTGCCAGCTCCAACTATTTACTATTAATTACGGCGCCTCTACTTTAGGCTAATAGGTTATTCAATTTAGATGCTTATAATTCTAATACATTAACTATTAAAAATCAATAAATAATTGAAAAATTAAAACAATTTAGTTATTTAATAAGAGTTTTTCAATTATAATATTTATATGTGAAGTAAATTTTAAATAGTGGAAGTAGATAAGGGGAGAATATGGATATGTCCAGATATCTTGTATAGAAAGAAATGCAATGGGAGCACAAAGAGCTCTAGATGCTGCTAACTATTCGCTTCTGACAGATGGAAAACACTATGTAACTTTAGATCAAGTTGTTGAAACGCTAAGAGAAACGGGTATAGATATGATGGACAAGTACAAAGAGACTGCTAAGGGAGGATTAGCTAAGCATTTCTTCTCTTGCTAAAAATAAAAAAGGAAAGGAGTATGTCAAAACTAGCAACATTGTGAAACTTAAAAAATTTATAAGGTTTTGGCAACGGACACATTATAATGAAAAAATTTAAATATTTACAAGAAAAATTAATAAATCACAGAAAAAGTTTGCACTGTATAGCAGAGATAGGTAATGAAGAATATAAAACATCAAAATACATAAAAGGCTATTTAGATAGTATAGGTGTAGAATATGAAACTTTTTTAGAGACGGCTATAGTTGGTAAGATAAAAGGTAAAAATCCTAAGAAAACAATAGCTTTTAGATCTGATATAGACGGATTAACTACTGATGATGGTGTAGAACATTTATGTGGACATGATGGTCATATGAGTATATTACTTGGCTTAGTTGAATACTTACAAGACCACAAAGATGAGCTAAATGATGATATAGTATTTATATTCCAACCTGCTGAAGAAGGTCCAGGGGGAGCATTACCACTTATAGAAGCTGGGGTACTAAAGAAATATGAAGTAGATGAGATTTATGGGCTTCATATATACCCAGAAGTAGAGCAAGGCTATATAGGAATTAGAGAAGGTTACTTCTTAGCACAATCTGGAGAATTTGATATAAGTATAACTGCAAAAAGTGGACATGGAGCAATGCCTCAAAAAGGAATTGATGGGATAGTAATAGCAGCTAATCTTATAAGTAATTTACAGACTATAGTAGCAAGAAATATAAGTCCAATAGAAAGTTCTGTAATAACTATAGGAAGAATGGAAGGCGGAAGTATAAGAAATATAATCGCTGAGAATGTAAAGCTAGAAGGGACCATGAGAACCTTCGATCCAGAAGTTTATAAACACATGAAACAAAGAATGTGTGATATAGCTAAAGGATTTGAGCTTGCTTATAATTGTAAGATAGATGTAGAGATAAACGACAGTTACCCAGCAGTTAATAATGATAAAAAGCTATATGAAGAGTTTGTAAAAGTGATAGGTAATGATAAAATAGTTCAACTACCACCTCTTATGATAGCAGAAGATTTTTCTTACTACCAACAACAAGTACCTGGACTATTTATAATGTTGGGTTCAAGAAATGAAGAAAAAGGATTTGTAAATGGGCTTCACAATATAAACTTTAACTTTGATGAAGAAATATTCGGAGATGCTCTTGAAGTATATCTAAAGGTATTAAAGCATAAAAACTCAATAGATTAATAACTTACCCCTTCAATATTGTATAAATTTTAAAGAAATGACAAAAATACAAAAGAGAAGGGGTGTTTTTATGGAAAATGAAAATTTAAAAAAAGATAGTATAAATAAAGAGGCAAAGACTAAAAAGAGCGGAAGTAAGAAAGCGAAAATATTGACAGATAATGATATAATGAAGTATGAGATAGCATCAGAACTGGGCTTATTAGACAAAGTAAGCGAAAGTGGATGGGCAGGTCTTACTGCTAAAGAAGCTGGACGAATAGGCGGAATGCTTACATCTCGAAAGAAGCAAAAGAAAAAGATGGAAGAGGAGCAAAATAAAGAGGATGGATCAGTATAGAGATTTTGCATTTATTTATGATGAACTTATGAATGAAGTTGATTATGATGGATGGGTTAGATATATAGAAGATATAATAAAAGATGAAAATGCACAGGTACAAAATATTTTAGAACTAGCATGTGGAACAGGAAACTTAACTATACCGCTTACTAAGAAGAACTATGATATAGCAGGAATTGATATATCTGATGAGATGCTTAGTGTTGCAAGAGAAAAGGCAGAAAAAGAAGGTGTAGAATTAGTTTTACTTCAACAAGATATAGCTGAACTAGACTTTGACATCATAAATTTAGACTGTGTACTTTGTGCTTGTGATGGATTTAATTACATAACTTATGATGACGATTTAGAAAATGTATTTGCTAAGACTCATGAGTTATTAAAAGAAGAAGGTATATTTATATTTGACATAAGTTCATTCTATAAGCTTTCTACTGTATTAGGTAATAATACATATGGAGAAAATAGAGAAGATGTGGCTTATATGTGGCAAAATTACTTTGATGATGAGGAAAATCTAGTAGAGATGGAGTTAGCATTCTTCGTTAAAGATGAAGATGGTAAATTTGATAGATTTGAAGAAGTTCATCAACAAAGAGCTTATACTGAAGATGAAATAGTAGAGATGCTTGAAGAAGCAGGATTTAAAAATATAAAAGTTTATGGAGATTTCAAGCTTGAAAGTCCAAAAGAAGATAGTCAAAGAATATTCTTTGTTTGTAGAAAATAATAGGCAGCTTATGGGAGGAATACAATGAAAGATTATGTAGTAAGAGCAACAGCAGGCGAAGGTCAAATAAGAGCCTTTGTAGCAACTACTAAAAATATGGTAGAAGAAGGAAGATCATTACATGAGACTACTAAGGTAGCAACAGCAGCTTTAGGAAGAACATTAACTGCAACATCTATAATGGGGTTAATGATGAAAAATAAAGGTGATAAAGTTTCTGTAATAATAAAGGGTGGAGGACCAATAGGTACTATACTTGCAACATCAGATGTAAATGGTACAGTTAAAGGATACGTATCTAACCCAAAGGTAGAAGTACCAGATTATGAAAATGGAAAATTAAATGTAGCTGCAGCTGTAGGAAATGCTGGAGTAGTTAAGGTTATAAAAGATTTAGGACTAAGAGAACCTTACAACGGTGCTTATCCATTAGTAAGTGGTGAAATAGCAGAAGACTTCACATATTACTTTGCATTATCAGAGCAAACACCGTCTGTAGTATCATTAGGTGTACTTACTACTGAATATGAAGTAGAACATGCAGGTGGATTTATAGTTCAATTAATGCCAGATGCAACTGAGGAAACTATAGTTAAATTAGAAGAAAACGTAGCTAAGCTTCAATCTATAACTAATATGTTAAAGGATGGAAATACTCCAGAACAAATATTAGATATAGTATTAGAAGGATTAGAACCAAGAATACTAGATACTTGTGATGTTAAATTTGAATGTGAATGTTCAAAGGAAAGAGTACAAGGAGCATTAGTATCTATAGGTAAGACAGCATTATCTCAAATAATAGAAGAAGATAAGCAAGCTGAAGTAGGATGCCAATTCTGTAATAGAAAGTATCAATATACTGAAGAGGAATTACTAGAATTATTAAATAATATGTAATTAATATAAATTATAAAATGTGAGATGGCTTTTAATTAAGTAGTCTCACATTTTTTTGGTGCAATTAAAATATTTAAATATGTTAAAATATAAATAAAGTAATGGGGAGAAATAAATTTAAGGATATTTAACAGGGGGATTTTATGGAGAGTAGATTAAAGCAGTTTCAAAGCTATATAGAAAAATACATAGAGATAATAGCCAGTGTTTTAAATATAGACATAGAAATAGTTGATGATAAATTGATTAGAATAGGTGGAACGGGTATCTACAAAAACAAAGTAAATGAAAATGTTATTACTGAGGGAAATATTTATAGCGAGGTGCTTGAGACTAGTAAAGAGGTAGTAGTATTAGATATAGAAAAGAATAGCTCTTGTGTAGAGTGTAGCAATTTTGAGCAATGTATAAATAAATCTATTATAGTTGTACCAATAAAATATGATAATCAAACGATAGGTGTAGTAGGAGCTGTAAGCACAGATATAGAAAAGAAGAAACATATAAAAAGCAAGATAGATTCTTATTTACCTTTTATAGAGAATATTTGTGACTTGATATCTATGAAAATAGAAGAGCATGAAGTCAACAAAGATAATAGTAAAAAAATGCAAATGTTTCATGAAGTAATTAATAATGTAGAAAAGAGTATCTTGATATTAGACACTCAACACAAAATATCTTATATAAATGATATTGCTATAAAATGTTTAAAGCTAAGTAATAATCAAATTGGAGAGGTATTAAATATTATAAACTGCGAAAGTTATACAAATGGTAAAGAACTTATTACTATCAATATAGGAGGCAACCAATATAAAATTACAGCTAAAACAATACCAGTATATCCATATATAAAATCTTACGATAAAATAATAATATTTGATAAGGTTAATGAACAAGTAGAACTACCTCAGAATATTAATACCAATTGGGGAATTAATAATATAGAATCTATAGTCGGAAACTCATATGTGATGCAAAGTATAAAGCATAGAATAAAGAAGTTATCAAAATCAAACTCAACAGTACTGATAACAGGGGAAAGTGGAACTGGAAAAGAGCTGATAGCAAGAGCTATACATGCTGAGGGTAATAGAAGAAACAAGCCATTTATAGCCATAAATTGTGCAGCAATACCAGAAAACTTACTTGAGAGTGAACTATTTGGATATGTTAAAGGAGCATTTAGTGGAGCTAGTAACAGTGGTAAAATAGGTAAATTTGAGTTTGCAAATATGGGAGTTATATTTTTAGATGAAATAGGGGATTTATCATTTCATCTACAAGCCAAGCTACTTAGAGTTTTACAAGAACGAAAATTTGCAAGGATAGGATCCAATAAGCTTATAGATTTAGACATAAAGGTAATTGCAGCTACTAACAAAGACTTATTAAAGCTTGTAAGTGAAGGTTTATATAGAGATGATCTGTATTATAGATTAAATGTAATACCTATAAATTTACCTCCTCTTAGAGAGAGAAAAGAAGATATTAAAGACTTAATAAATATGTTTATGCCAAAATACTCTGTAGAATTAAATATTAATTTATATAAAATAGAAGACTCAGTTATAAAAATGTTAGAAAATTATTATTGGCCGGGAAATATAAGGGAATTGGAGAATGCAATTGAATATATGATGAATTTAGTCGGAGAAGATGGAATTATAACTACGGATATGCTTCCTATAGATATAATTAACTACTATAAAAAGAAAAATATGTTGGTTCAAGTATGTGACGACGAAGGTTGCTTAGATGTAAATTTACAAGAGATAGATGATGAAATAATGAAATATGAAGGAAAAATAATATCAATTAAAGATCTAGAATTAATTTATATAAATAAACTATTAGATAAGTATGGACGAACTACTAAAACTAAAAAAGAGATTGCTAAAAAACTTGGAATAGGATTAGCAACCTTATATAGGAAGTTAGAAGAAAACTAAATACCTTAAATTCTCAAAATAAGAATTCTCATATTGATAAAATTTATTAATATGAGAATTTTTTTATTTATAAGTATAAAGATAAAGTACATATCATTAAAAAATAATCAATATATATGGTGGTATAAAGAAAAGTATTTTATTTTTTGATCGTTAGACTATAGTGATATAGCTATTTTTAAGTATTTTAAGAAATAAAGTAAAATACTTTTTATTGGGAAATTTTTAATTTGGCACAGCAATTGCTTTATATAAAATTGTAAAATTTATCAAAAGGAGAAATGAAATGGGAGAAATAAAATGGAAGTTAAATAATTTACCGAAATCAGATGATAGAGAAAAAGGTATCGAATTTTTAAGAGATGAGGAAATTACCAACGTTATAAAGTTTCATGAAAGCTTTCCTCAATATAAAAGAACTCCATTAGTAAACTTAGAAAACTTAGCTAAGTCACTAGGTGTTGGCGGAGTTTACTTAAAAGATGAATCACATAGATTTGATTTAAATGCATTTAAGGTTCTTGGTGGATCTTTTGCAATGGCTAGATATATGGCTGATAGATTAGGTAAGGATATATCTGAGTTACCGTATGAGAAGTTAATATCAGATGAAGTAAGAAAAGAATTGGGAGATATAACATTCTTTACAGCTACAGATGGAAATCACGGTAGAGGTGTAGCATGGACGGCAAATAAATTAAAGCAAAAATCTGTAGTATACATGCCAAAAGGGTCAACTCTTACTAGATTAAATAATATTAAAGCGGAAGGTGCAGAAGCTAGTATAACTGATTTAAACTATGACGATGCAGTTAGATTGGCAGTAGAAAACGCAAATAAAGTAAATGGTTTGGTAGTTCAGGATACTGCTTGGGAAGGTTATGAGGATATTCCTGCATGGATAATGCAAGGTTATGGGACTATGGCTAAAGAAGCTGTAGAACAATTAAAAGAATATGGAGTAGAAAGACCTACACATGTATTCCTTCAAGCTGGAGTAGGATCGCTTGCTGGGGCTGTACAAGGATATGTAGCAGCAGAGTTTGATGAGTGTCCTATAACTATAGTAGTAGAAGCGGATCAAGCTGATTGTTATTATAAATCTGCTGAGGCAGGAGATGGTAAGCCGAGATTTGTAGGGGGAGATATGCAAACAATAATGGCTGGTCTTGCTTGTGGAGAGCCAAATACTATAGGATTTGAAATCTTAAAGAATTACTCTGAAGCTTTTGTATCTGCGCCAGATTGGGTGTCTGCAAAAGGTATGAGAATACTTTCTAGTCCAGTAAGAGGAGATGAAAGGATAATATCAGGAGAATCAGGAGCAGTAACTACTGGATTATTAGCTACTATAATGGAAGATAAAAATCTACAGGATTTAAAGGAAGCATTAAAATTAGATGAAAATTCAAAAGTATTGTTATTAAGCACGGAAGGGGATACAGATCCAGATAAATACAAGAGCATAGTTTGGGATGGAGAATGCCAAAGTATATAAAAAATAATATTTATAAGGGGGAACATAAAGTGTTAAATGAAGCGAGAGAGCAACAATTAATTCAATTATGCCAGGACCTAATAAGAAATTCTAGCTATTCAGGCAAAGAGGAAAATGTAGTAAAAGCTATAGAAAAAAACTTTGAAAAATTGGGATTTGATAACTGGTTTAGAGATGAGTATGGAAATGTTATAGGTTGTATAAAAGGAAATAAACCAGGTAAAAAGATATTATTTGATGGTCATATAGATACAGTACCAGTACCTGATGAAACTAAGTGGAGTGTACCACCTTTTGAAGGTCTAATAAAAGATGGAAAAATCTACGGAAGAGGAACTTCTGACATGAAGGGTCAAGTAAGTGCTATGATGTCAGCGATATCTTATTTTGCAGAAGATACCAATAGAGATTTTGAAGGAGAACTTTATGTAGCAGGTGTTGTACATGAAGAGATATTTGAAGGGATAGCAGCTAGAAAAATAAGTGAAGCTGTAAATCCAGATTATGTTGTAATAGGTGAATCTTCAGAATTAAATCTGAAGATAGGTCAAAGAGGCAGAGGTGAAATAGTTGTAGAGACTTTTGGAAAACCAGCTCACTCTGCTAATCCACATAAAGGAATCAATGCAGTTTATAAAATGAGTAAGATAATAGACAGAATACAACAATTAGTACCTCCAACTCATAAAGAATTAGGAGATGGGATACTAGTTTTAACAGATATAAAATCATCTCCATATCCAGGAGCATCAGTAGTACCAGATTACTGTAAAGCTACTTTTGATAGAAGATTATTAGTAGGTGAAACGAAAGAGAGTGTATTAGCACCGATACAAGAGTTATTAGAAGAAATGATGAGAGAAGACTCTGAGCTAAATGCAAAAGCATCTTATGCTATAGGGAGAGAGACTTGTTACACAGGAAACATAATAGAAGGAGAAAGATTCTTCCCAGGATGGTTATATGATGAACAAGATGAATTTGTGCAAGCTGCATATAAGGGATTAAAAGAAGCTGGAATAGATCCAGAAATAACTCAATATTCATTCTGTACAAATGGTAGCCACTATGCAGGTGAAGCTGGAATAAAAACTATAGGTTTTGGTCCATCTAAAGAAAATCTTGCTCATACTATAGATGAGTATATGGAAATTGAACAATTATGTACAGGAGCAAAAGGATACTATGGAATACTAAAATCAGTTTATAAAAAATAATTGGGAGATGGTTTTGTGAGAACATTAGTCAAACATGGGCTTATAGTTGATGGAAATAAAACTAAAGCATACAAGGGAGATTTATTGATAGAAGATGACAAAATTATAAAAATATCATCTGAAATAGACGAGTGTGCAGATAAAGTAATAGATGCAAGAAACAGAGTAGTATGCCCAGGTTTTATAGATACTCATAGCCATTCAGACCTAATGATTTTAGTTAATCCATATAATGAAGTCAAGATAAGACAAGGCATAACAACTGAAGTACTGGGGCAAGATGGAATATCCATGGCCCCTTTACCAAAGGAATATATATCTTCGTGGAGAAAAAATCTAGCTGGTTTAGATGGTGAGAGTGACGAAATAAATTGGGAATATGAAACTACAGCAAAATATTTAGACATGATGGAACAAAAAGGAGTAGGTTTAAATGAAGCTTACCTAGTACCTCATGGAAATATAAGAATGGAAGCTATGGGACTAGAGGATAGACCTGCTACGAAAGAAGAGATTCAAAAAATGTGTGAAATCACAGAAAGAGAATTAAAAGCAGGTGCTATAGGGTTATCAACTGGACTTATATATATACCGTGCGCTTACTCTATGACTGAAGAAATTATTGAAATGTGTAAGGTAGTTGCTAAATATGATGGAGTATTTGTAGTACATCAAAGAAGCGAAGCAGATACAATCTTAAAATCTATGGAGGAAATTATAGAAATAGGAAAAGAATCTGGTGTAAAAGTTCATTTCTCTCATTTTAAAGTATGTGGTAAAGATAATTGGAAATACATCCCACAGGTTATAGAGCTTCTAGAAAATACTAAGAAAGGTGGGGTAAAAGTATCCTTTGACCAATATCCCTATGCAGCAGGAAGTACAATGCTTGGAGTGGTGTTACCTCCATGGGCTCACTCAGGTGGAACAGATAAGCTACTTGAAAGATTAAAAGATAAAGAGCAAAGACAAAGAATGAAAGATGATATAGCAAATGGAATTGACGGGTGGGATAACTTTATACAATTTGCTGGTATAGATCAGATATTTGTAACCAGTGTGAAGACAGAAAAAAACAAAAGTGCTATAGGCAAAAACTTATTGGAGCTAGGACAAGAAAAGAAGATAGACCCATTAGATGCAACCTTTGATTTATTATTAGAGGAAGAGAATGCAGTGGGAATGGTAGATTTTTATGGATTGGAAGAACATATAATACAATTCATGAAAAGAGAAGAACAGAATGTTTGCACAGATGGACTTTTATCAGGAAAGCCACATCCAAGAGCATATGGATCATTCCCTAAAATACTAGGAAGATATGTAAGAGAGTTAGGTGTATTAGAGCTTGAAGAAGCAGTAAACAAAATGACTAAAAAGGCAGCAGAAAGCTTCAGTATAGAAAATAGAGGACAGATTAAAGAGGGCTACTATGCAGATATAGTTATATTTGATAAAGACATAGTGAGTGGATGTGATGATTATATAGACTCTATGCAATATCCAACTGGAATAGATTATGTAATTATTAATGGAGACTGTGTAATTGAAGAGGGGAAGTACAATCATATTAAAGCAGGTAAAGTTTTAAGGGGGCACTAATCTATGATTTTAGTTGGAAATGGAAGGATGATTACTCAAGACAATCTAAACCCATATATGGAAGATGGATGTATAGTTATCAACGAAAATAAGATTGAGGATATTGGTTCGACAACAGATATGAAATCGAAATATCCTAATCATGAATATATAGATGCTAATAAAAAAGTAATAATGCCAGGGCTTATAAACTCTCATATGCATATATATAGTTCATTTGCCAGAGGTATGTCAGTAACAGGAAAACCATCAGAAAACTTCTCAGAAATATTAGAAAATCTATGGTGGAAGCTAGATAAACAGCTTGCCTTAGAAGACACTAAATATAGCGCATACTCAACTTATATAGAGTGTATAAAAAATGGTGTAACTACAGTATTTGACCATCATGCAAGCCCAAATGCTATAGAAGGAAGCTTATTTGTAATAAATGATGTAGCAAAGGAACTTGGTATTAGAACTTGTCTTTGCTATGAAGTATCTGATAGAGATGGTGGACTTACAATTGATCAAGGAATAAAGGAAAATGTAGATTTCATAAAATATGCTCAAGACGACAAAAGTGATATGGTTAAGGGAATGTTTGGGCTTCATGCAGCATTTACACTATCTGATGACACATTAAATAAATGTGCGACAGAAATGGAAGGTCTAGATACTGGATACCATGTTCACGCAGCTGAAGGAATAGCAGATCTTCATTATAATCTTCAAAATCATGGAAAAAGAGTAGTAGAAAGACTTATGGACTTTGGAGTGTTAAAGGAGAAGACTATAGCAGTTCACTGCATACATGTAAATTCAGCAGAAATAAATTTACTAAAAGATACAAATACTTTTGTAGTTCATAACCCTGAATCAAACATGGGAAATGCAGTAGGATGCTCTCCGGCTATAGAGCTACTTAAGAAGGGAATAACAGTAGGACTGGGAACCGATGGGTACACAAGTGATATGTTTGAATCTCTTAAGGTAGCAAACATAATACATAAACATCATCTATGTGACCCTAGAGTTGGTTTTGGAGAAGGTCAAAAGATGTTGTTTGATAATAATACAAAAATAGCTAAAGCCTACTTTAAAAATGATCTAGGAATAATAAAAAAAGGTGCCTATGCAGACGTAATAGTAGTAGATTATACTCCGCATACGCCATTAACAGAAAATACTTTAGGAGGGCATATAATATTTGGAATGAGTGGAAGAAGTGTAGATACAACAATAATTAATGGAAAAGTACTTATGAAAGATAGAGAATTAGTAAATATAGATGAAAGTGAAATACTTTCAAAATCAAGAGAAGTATCTAAAAAATTATGGAATAGAATTTAACTGTTGATTGGAGAAAGATAAAATGAGTGAGGGCCCGGTTTTTAATGTTAGTAAGGCAAGTGACTCAGAGAATGTTTTAACTAATTCTAAAGCATTTATTTATGGGTTACAGCATGTATTTGGTATGTGTGCAGGTATATTAGCAGTACCCATAATGATAGGAAATGAAGCTAAGGTTACAAGTATTGAGATGATGATACTTATAAGTGCGACACTTTTTGTATCTGGAATAGCCACATTGATTCAAAGTATTGGACTTAAAGAATTTATAGGTGTAAGAATGCCTCTTATGCTAGGAGCAAGTGCAAACCCTACTTCTACTATGCTTGTTATAATTGCATCTAGTTCTATTGGAGAAGGTAGGGCACTTAGCATAATATTTACATCAACGATAATTGCAGGTTTATTCTGTTTTTTAATAGCACCTATTTTTAGTAAGTTACTAAGATTCTTCCCTAAAATAGTTACAGGAACAATAATTACTTTAATGGGAATATATTTAATCCCTATTGCAGTTAGGTGGTGTGCAGGAGGTGTTGTGACTGCTCCTGATTATAGAAGTGTAGGAAATATAATGCTTTCATTTAGTGTTTTGTTAATAATAGTAGCCTTAAATAAATGGGGTGGTAAAACACTAGGTAGTATGGCAATACTTATTGGAATAATACTTGGAACTATAATTTCAATAGTAATTGGTAAGTTTGATTTTACAATGGTTAATTCAGCAGGACTATTCTCTATTCCAAAACCATTCTTCTTTGGACCTCCTCAGTTTGATATGTCGGCAATCGTATCCATGATAGTTGTAATGTTTATTATGATGATTGCTTCAACTGGAAACACTGTTGCAATTCACGATATATTTGGAGACGATGTTACTGAGAAGAAGGTTACAAAAGCACTAAGAACAGATGGATTATCTTGCATGGTAGCAGGAATATTTAATACATTCCCTCAAGCACCTTGTGCTCAGAACTTAGGTATAGCAAGTATGATAGGTATAAAGGGAACCAAAATAACTATAATGGCAGGAGTCATATTATTAGTTCTAGGTATTATACCAAAATTTGCAGCTATAATAGCATCAATACCATACCCAGTTCTAGGTGGAGCAGGTCTTGTAATGTTTGGGATGATAATATCAGCAGGGATTAATAGTATAAAACAAGTAGAATTTAATGGAACAAAAAATGGGCTTATATTCTGTGTGAGTATAGCCGTTGCAATGATTCCGATTGCAGTTCCAGATTTTTATGCGAATTTTCCACAAGGAGTTATCCAGACAATTTTAAGTAGTGGAATAACAAGTGGTAGTATATGTGCAATAGTACTGAATCTACTTTTTAATTATAAAGATGTAAATTAAGATAAAACATTAAATAAATAATTTAGGGGGATACAAAATGGCAAATTTAAAAGTTAACATATATGGAATGGAATTTTCAAATCCAGTAATGACAGCTGCAGGTCCAGGAGCAAAAGATGGAGATCTATGTATAGAGGCTGCAAAAGGTGGAGCTGGAGGAATATGTACAAAAACTATATCGGTATTACCAGCAGATGTGCCAAGACCTTGCATGGCAAGCACAAATAGCGGATTTCTAAATACTGAATTATGGTCAGAGCTTCCTAAAGAGCAATGGATAAAAGAAGAATATATCAAGGCTAAAAGTGCTGGACTCCCTGTGATAGTAAGTATGGGATATACAGCAGATCAAATAGCTGAAGTTGCACCACTTGTTAAGCCTTATGCAGATGCAGTTGAATTATCAACTCATTATGTTGGAACGGATGTAACTCCAATAGTAAATGCTTTAAAAGCAGCAAAAGAAGCTTTAGATGTACCAGTATTTATGAAGATGAGCCCTCATACAGATATACAAACAATAGCTAAGGCGGTTGAAGAAGCTGGAGCTGATGGGCTTGTAATGATAAATTCATTTGGTCCATGTATGGCTATAGATGTTAATACTGGATACCCAGTAATGGGAAGTCAAACAGGGTATGGATGGTTATCAGGAGCTCCAATAAGACCATTGGCAATAAGATGTATATATGAAGCATCACAAGTTGTAAATATACCAATAATTGGTGTAGGTGGGGTGACTTGTGGTAGAGATGTTGCAGAGATGATGATGGCAGGAGCTAGTGCTGTTCAAGTATGTACAGAAGCAATATTAAAAGGACCTGGAGTATATGGAAAAATTGCTAAAGAATTAAACGAATTCTTAGATTCTAAAGGATATACAGATGTAAATGAGATAAAAGGCTTAGCTCATAGAACAGTAATAGATAGAGAATTTAGAACTCATACAATAGTTCCAGAAGTAGATCAAGATAAGTGTATCAAATGTAAAAAATGCAAAACAAGTTGTGTTTATGAAGCGATAGAAATAGATGAAACTTTAGAGATAGATAGTAACAAATGCTTTGGATGTGGACTATGTGTAACAAGATGTCCTAAAGATGCTTTATCAATAAATTACGGAGCACTATCAACTTGTAAATAAGGTGGCGATTATATGAGTCTAATATTAAAAGGTGGAAAAATTGTAACTGATAAAAAAACTTACGAGTCAGATATAAAAGTATCAGGCGGAAAGATTGTAGAGATAGGAGAAAATCTACAAGATGAAAGTTGTAATATTATAGATGTAAATGGAAGTTATATAATACCTGGTGGAATTGATACGCATACTCATTTTGACTTAGATACAGGCGCTACAAAAACTGCAGATGATTTCGAGTCAGGCACTAGGGCTGCTATAGCTGGAGGTACTACAACTATATTAGACTTTGCGACTCAAAGTAAAGGTAAAACACTAAAAGAAGCCTTAGCAGAGTGGAATAAAAAAGCAGAAGATAAATGCTACTGTGACTACGGATTTCATATTGCAATCACAGACTGGAATGATTCAATCTGTGATGAAATGGATGATATGATAGACGAAGGTATACCATCTTTTAAATTATATATGGCTTATAAAGGACTGCTTCAAGTTGATGATGGAGTTATCTATAAGGCATTACAAAAATCAAGGGAGATAGGTGCTCTTATAGGATTTCATTGTGAAAATGGGGATATAATCTGTGAACTTGTGAATAAAATTCTTAAAGAAAATAAAATATCCCCAAGATATCACGAACTTACAAGACCAGAAATCTTAGAAGTAGAAGCTACTTCAAGGTTAATGAAGATAGCAGAAGTTGCAAGATCAAGAGTATATGTAGTACATCTAAGTTGCGAAGAAGCTTTAGAAGAAGTAATTAAAGCTAAGAAAAGAGGAGTTGACGTAATAGTTGAGACTTGTCCACAATATCTATTATTAAACAAAGAGTTATACAACTTAGATGGATTTGAAGGAGCAAAATATGTGATGTCACCTCCTCTTAGAGATAAATCTAATAATGATATACTGTGGAATTTTATAGCAGAGGGAATTATAGATACGATAGGAACAGACCATTGTTCGTTTAATTATAAAAATCAAAAAGAGCTAGGAATAAATGATTTTAGCAAAATTCCTAATGGATCTCCTGGTGTTGAGCATAGAATTAGCCTTCTATATACCTACGGAGTATGCACAAACAAAATAACTATCAACAGAATGGTTGAGGTTATGTGTACAAAACCAGCGAAAATATTTGGACTTTATCCACAAAAAGGGACAATAGATGTTGGTAGTGATGCTGATTTAGTAGTTTTAAATCCTAACAGAGTTAAAAAAATTAAAGCAATAGATCAAGTTCAAAATGTAGATTATACACCATACGAAGGTTATGAAGTTAAGTGTGAGATTGAACGTGTTTATTTAAGGGGAGTAGAAGTTAGTAAAGAGGGAAAGGTAACTTGCAATTCACCAATAGGAGTATACCTAAAAAGGTCATCTAATTAAGGGGGCTAATTAATGTTTGAATTTACATTAAATAATAGAAGTGTTATTAGTAAAGAAAATAAAAAACTTTTAGAGTTTTTAAGAGAAGATATGAATATAACATCTGTAAAAAATGGATGCTCAGAAGGTGCCTGCGGAACTTGTATGATCATAGTAGATGGCAAGGCTATGAAGGCCTGTGTATTTACAACTCAAAAACTAGTTGGTAAAAATATTATAACTATAGAAGGAATGAGTGAGAGGGAAAGAGATGTATATGCATACTCTTTTGCTAGCCAGGGAGCTGTACAATGCGGATTTTGCATACCAGGTATGGTGATAAGTGCAAAGGCATTATTAGATATTAATGATAATCCAACAGAAGAAGAAATAAAAAAAGCGTTAAGAGGTAATATCTGCAGATGCACCGGGTATGTAAAGATTATCAAAGCAATAGAATTAGCTGCAAAGATACTTAGAGAAAATATAGATGTACCGAAAGTGAATTGTAAAGGCCTAGTAGGTGATAATTTTCATAGAGTAGATGCAGTAGCAAAGACACTGGGAACAGCTGAATATGTGGATGATATAAGAATTGAGGGAATGACTTATGGCTCTGCAGTAAGAACAAAGTATCCTAGGGCACTAATCAAGAAGATCGATATAGAAGAAGCTAAGAAATATCCAGGTGTAATTACAGTTTTAACAGCCAAAGATATTCCGGGTAGTATAAAAGTTGGACATCTGAAAAAGGATTGGGACACGTTAATTCCTGAAGGTGAGATAACTAGATACTTAGGTGATGCAATAGTATTAGTTGCAGCAGAAACTAAAGAAGCTTTAGAAGAAGCTAAGAAGTTAGTAAAGATAGACTATGAAGAATTGACACCAATGACATGCCCTGAAGATGCCCTAAAAGAAGATGCGCCTAAGATACATGAAACTGGAAATATACTAGTAACAGATTATTTATCGAGAGGATCAGCAGAAGAGAAAATAAGAAATTCTAAACATGTTGTTACTAGAAAATACTCTACACCTTTTACTGAGCATGCATTTTTAGAGCCAGAATGTGCTGTGGCAGGACCTTATGGAAAAGATGGAGTAATAATTTACTCTACAGATCAGGGGGTATTTGCTACACAGCATGAATGTGCAGACATGCTTGGATTATCACACGAGAAAGTAAGAGTCATAAATAAAATGGTAGGAGGTGGCTTTGGCGGTAAAGAAGACATGAGTGTACAACATCATGCAGCTCTTTTAGCATATCACACAAAGAGATTTGTAAAGGTATTACTTACAAGAAAAGAAAGTATTATAATACATCCCAAAAGACATGCTACTGAAATGGAATTTACTACAGCTTGTGATGAAAATGGATATTTAACAGCTATGAAAGCTACTATTATATCTGATACAGGAGCATATGCATCTCTTGGAGGTCCTGTATTACAAAGACTGTGCACTCATGCAGCCGGACCATACAACTATCAAGATATAGATATAACAGGTACTGCTGTTTATACGAACAATCCACCAGGTGGAGCATTTAGAGGCTTTGGAGTTACTCAAAGTTGTTTTGCAACAGAATGTAATTTAAATCTACTAGCAGAAATGGTAGGAATCTCACCTTGGGAGATTAGATACAGAAATGCTATAAGACCTGGTCAGGTGCTTCCAAATGGTCAAATAGCAGACGAAGGTACAGCAATAGTAGAAACTCTAGAAGCTGTAAAAGAGGAATACGAAAAATATCCTTATGCAGGAATAGCCTGTGCTATGAAAAATAGTGGGATAGGAGTAGGGATTCCCGATGTAGGTAGATGTAAGCTTAAGATAATAGATGGAAAGGTTCATATAAGAACTAGTGCATCTTGTATAGGTCAAGGGCTTGGAACTGTTATGACTCAAATGGTATGTGAGGCAGCAAACATACGACCTGAGTATGTAATACATGAAGCAGCTGACACTCATGTAACTCCAGATTCAGGAAATACAACAGCTTCAAGACAAACTGTATTCACAGGAGAAGCAACAAAAAGGGCGGCAGAGAAATTGAGAGAAGCATTATCTTCAAATAAAACATTAAAAGATTTAGATGGTGAAGAGTTCTACGGTGAATATGCTAGCCAGACAGATAAGATGGGATGTGACAAAGAAAATCCAGTAAGTCACGTTGCTTATGGATATGCAACTCAGGTAGCTGTCTTAAATGAAGATGGAAAATTAAAAAAGATGATAGCTGCTCATGATGTAGGTAAGGCAATTAATCCTATTAGTTTAGAAGGACAGATTGAGGGTGGAGTAGTAATGTCGGTTGGATATGCATTAACTGAAGATTACCCGCTAGAAAATAGCATTCCGAAGGCTAAATTTGGTACTCTTGGTCTATTTAAATCTACGGAAATACCAGAGGTTAAAGCTATAGTTGTTGAAAAGAATAAAGATTCATTAGCTTATGGAGCAAAAGGGGTAGGGGAAATTTGTTCAATACCAACAGCTCCAGCTATTCAAAATGCATATTACTTATTTGATAGGGAGTTTAGAACTCAACTTCCATTAAGTAATACACCATATAGAAAAAAATAGAAAGGAGGAAAAAAGTATGTGTAAGAAAATAGTTAGTACAAAAAATGCACCAGGAGCTATAGGGCCTTATTCTCAAGGAACTATAGTTGGAAATCTAGTATACACATCAGGTCAGTTGCCAATAGATATGAAAACTGGAGAGCTAGTATCTGATGTATGCGAAGCTACTAAAGCTTCATTGGATAATGTAAAAGCAATACTAGAAGAAGCTGGAACATCTATGGATAAAATATTCAAAACAACAGTATTTGTAAAGGATCTGAAAGATTTTAATACTGTAAATGAAGTATATAAAACATATTTTGAATCTAATCCACCAGCAAGATCTTGTGTTCAAGTAGCGCAGCTACCAAAAGACGCTGTAGTAGAAATAGAAGCTATAGCAGTATTATAAGAAGTAAAAGTAATATATAGTAATAAGCCATGCATTCATAAATAAATTTTAGGTGTCTTAGCCATGAAGTTGCCTAAATTTTAAGGTACAGCCTATTAATTAAATATATTTTGCCAATATATGAAAACCCTTTTACTAAGATATGATTTAAATGTTAGAATATATCTTAGTATAGGGTTATTTTTTTGTATTAAAATAAAAGTCATGAGGTGAGAATATGAACTTTAATAATAGCTTACAACTAACTCAATCTCAAAAATTAATAATGACTACGCAGCTGAAGCAATCATTAAGTATATTGAATATGAGTAAATTAGAGCTGGAAGAAGAGATCAAGAGGGAAGTAGAGAGTAATCCACTATTAGATGCTGAAAAGAGCGCAGAGATAGATTGGGAATCTTATATAAAGGATATTGAACGAAATACTCATTATATAGATAAAAATGAGATAAATTTCAACTCTGATAATGATATTAATTTTGAGAACTTAGTCAAATACTCATCAAATATATATGAAACTCTTTTATCTCAGATAAGTTTGTATAGACTTAGAAAATTAGAGAGAGAAGTTTGTGAATATATTATAGAAAGTTTAGATGAGGACGGGTATTTAAGAGTAGAGGAAAGTGAAATAATAGAAGCTTTAAATATAGATAAAGAAGTTTTTGAAGATTGCTTGGCTAATATTCAGCAATTAGAGCCAAGTGGAGTTGGTGCTAGAAGCCTAGAAGAATGTCTAATTATTCAAATGAATGATTTAGGGATTTACAACGATATATTAGAGGAAATAGTAAGACATGATTTAGATTTAATAGCAACAAATAAATATAAGGAAATTAGTAAAAAATATAATTTACAGCTTCAAAAATGTGTGAATTTAATAAGTATAATAAAAACGCTAGATCCAAAACCTGGAAGAGCATGTTCTATTGAAAAAACAGTTTATGTACAACCTGATGTTGTTGTTGAAAAAATTGATGATGAATTCGTTATATGTTCAAACGATAAGGATAACTATAAGCTAAGAATAAACAATTACTACAAAGAAATACTAAAAAATTCACAATCTGATAGTGAAGCAAAAGAATTCATAAAGGAAAGATTAAATTCAGCTACAGGTTTAATGAAAAATATAGAAAGTAGGAAATCTACTATATTAAGAATCGCAGAGGAAATAATAAAGGCACAAGATGAGTTTTTACGAAAAGGAGAAAAATACATAAAGCCATTAAGAATGAAAGATATTGCTTCAGAATTAGAATGTCATGAATCTACTATTAGTAGAGGTGTAAATGGAAAATATATGTTAACACCTTTTGGATTATATGAATTTAAATATTTCTTCAGTAGCGCGCTTGAAACTGAAGATTCTGGTACTACTTCGAGTACCAGCATAAAAAAGATAATCCAGGAAACAATAAAAAACGAAAATAAATCAAAGCCACTAAGTGATGAATACATATCTAAAAAACTAAAAGAAGAAGGAATAAATGTAGCAAGGAGAACAGTTGCAAAATACCGCGAGGAGTTGGGAATACTATCTTCTAGCAAAAGAAAGAAATATTAAAAAAATAAAAAAAGAAAAATATTCTAAAAACTATTGAAATCCATGGAGATATACTATAAAATAAAATTATCTTGTGGGACTGAAATAAGTACCAGGGACAAAAAAAGTCCCGAAGAGAAATGATTAAGGAGTACACAATGAAGGACCTATTAAAAATTCAACAAAAACTAATTCCGCAAGCGATAGAGCTTATGGAAAGAAGATATTCAATCTTAAGACAAATATCTTTAAGTGAGCCAATAGGGAGAAGAACACTAGCTAACGTCTTAGATATAAGTGAAAGAATAGCAAGATCAGAAACAGAGTTTTTAAAAGAACAAGGACTTATAGATGTTGCTGTATCTGGAATGACAATAAGACAAGAAGGTAGTGAACTATTAGAAGAGCTTAAGGATGTTATGAATGATATAATGGGGCTCTCTACACTACAAGATAAACTTAGAGATAAGCTTGGTATAAGAAAAGTAATCTTAGTACCTGGAAGTTATGATAAAAATAACAGCTTATTGAAAGATGTTGCAAAAAGTGGAAGCGAATATTTCTTAGATATCTTAAAAGATAAAGATACAGTCTCTATGACTGGTGGAAGTACGATGCTTGCTTTTGCAGAGAATATTAAAACAGATAAAAAATTCAACAATGTAACTATAGTTCCAGCAAGAGGAAGTATGGGAATCAATGTTGAAACTCAATCAAACAATATAGTATCAATAGCTAGTAAAAAGCTAAACTGTGACTATAGATTGCTAAACGTACCTGATGAACTAGGTGAAAAGGCAATGAAAACATTGACTAAAGAACCTGAGATAAAGACTACATTAGATAGTATAGAAAAAACTGACATATTAGTATTTGGAGTAGGTAGAGCCGATGAGATGGCAACTAGAAGAAACCTTCCAAAAGAAAAAGTGGAAGAAATATTATCTAAAGGAGCAGTAGGTGAAGCCTTCGGGTATTACTTTAACCAAGAGGGAGAGATAGTTTATAAATTAAATACAGTAGGTATAGATTTAGAAACATTCAAACAAGTTAAAGATACTATTGCAGTATTAGCAGGAACAAGAAAAGCAGAGGCACTGATAGCTATATCAAAAATAAACAAAAACATAGTACTTATAAGCGATGAAGAAAGCGCACATAGGATACTAGAATTATTAAGTTAATAACTAGCCTTGCTAGTCAACATATACAAAAAACATTTTTACTTTTATAGGAGGTAACACAATGGTTAAAGTAGCGATAAACGGTTTTGGGAGAATAGGGAGATTAGCTCTAAGAAAATTAATGGAGCAAACAGATAAGTTTGAAGTAGTTGCAATAAACGACTTAACAGATGCTAAGACATTAGCTCACTTATTTAAGTATGATACTGCTCAAGGTAGATTCACTGGTGAAATAGATGTTAAAGAAGGGGCTTTCGTAGTTAACGGACAAGAAATAAAAGTTACTGCTGAAAGAAATCCAGCAGACTTACCATGGGGAGAATTAAATGTTGATATAGTACTTGAGTGTACTGGATTCTTCACTTCTCAAGAAAAAGCTGGTCTTCACTTAGAAGCTGGAGCTAAGAAAGTTGTTATATCTGCACCTGCAACAGGAGATGTAAAAACTGTAGTATTCAACGTAAACAACGATGTATTAGATGGAACTGAAACAGTTATATCAGGAGCTTCTTGTACTACTAACTGTTTAGCACCAATGGCTAAAACATTAAACGATAAATTTGAATTACAAAAAGGATTCATGACTACTATACATGCTTACACTAATGATCAAAATACATTAGATGGACCTCATGCTAAAGGTGACTTAAGAAGAGGTAGAGCTGCTGCTGCTAACATAGTACCTAACACTACAGGTGCTGCTAAAGCTATAGGTTTAGTTATACCTGAATTAAAAGGTAAATTAGACGGTGGAGCACAAAGAGTACCAGTTATAACTGGATCTTTAACTGAATTAGTTTGTACATTAGGACAAAAAGTTACAGTAGAAGAAATAAATGCTGCTATGAAAGCTGCTTCTAACGAATCTTTCGGATACACTGAAGAAGAATTAGTATCTTCTGATATAGTAGGAATAGATTTCGGATCATTATTCGATGCTACTCAAACAAGAGTTATGGAAGTAAATGGAGAGCAATTAGTTAAAGTTGTTTCTTGGTATGACAATGAAATGTCTTACACTTCTCAATTAATAAGAACTTTAGGATACTTCGCTAACTTAGCTAAGTAATTTTATACAAGTCCGGGTTTGTAGTTTTATGCTACGGGCTCCGGACTTTTTTAAACAATACAATATGCTACACTACATATGGTAAAATAAAAAAAGTGCGTACTTTATATGGTAAAAAATGACGATTATGCTATACTAAATATTGAGGAATAAAATTACGCTTCAAAAGGAGAAAATAACATGTCAATGCTTAACAAAAAAACTATAGAAGATATAAATGTGAACGGAAAAAAAGTATTAGTAAGATGTGACTTCAATGTACCTTTAAAGGACGGAGTTATAACTGATGAAAATAGATTAAATGGTGCATTACCAACAATAAAGTACTTAATAGAAAACGGAGCTAAAGTTATACTTTGCTCTCACTTAGGAAAGCCAAAAGGGGAAGCTAAGCCAGAATTATCTTTAGCACCGGTAGCTAAGAGATTATCTGAAATGCTTGGAAAAGAAGTAGTATTTGCTGCTGACGAAAACGTTGTTGGAGAAAATGCAAAAGCTGCTGTTGAAAAGATGGAAAATGGAGATGTAGTATTATTAGAAAATACTAGATATAGAAAAGAAGAAACTAAAAATGAAGAGAACTTCTCTAAAGAACTAGCTTCTTTAGCTGAAGTATTTGTAAATGATGCATTCGGTACTGCTCATAGAGCTCACTGTTCTACAGTAGGTGCTGGAGAATTCTTACAAGAAAGAGCTTGTGGATACTTAATTCAAAAAGAATTAAAGTTCTTAGGAGAAGCAGTAGCAACTCCAGTAAGACCTTTCACAGCTATATTAGGGGGAGCAAAAGTTTCGGATAAGATAGCTGTTATAAATGAATTATTAGAAAAAGTTGATAACCTAATAATAGGTGGAGGAATGGCTTATACATTCTTAAAAGCTCAAGGTTATGAAATAGGAACTTCTTTAGTAGAAGAAGAGAAAGTAGAATACGCTAAAGAAATGATGGATAAAGCAGAAGCTAAAGGTGTTAAATTATTATTACCAATAGACAATGCTGTTAGTGATAAATTTGCTGATGTAGCTCCAGTTATAACTGAAGATGCAAACATACCTCAAGGACACATGGGACTAGATATAGGACCTAAGACAATAGAAGAATACGTAAATACAGTAAATGCTTCTAAAACAATAGTATGGAATGGACCAATGGGAGTATTCGAATTCGAAAACTTCGCAGCTGGAACATTAGCTGTTGCTAAAGCTATGGCAGCATTAACTGATGCTACTACAGTAATAGGTGGAGGAGACTCTGCTGCAGCTGTTAACCAATTAGGATTCGGAGACAACATGACTCACGTATCTACTGGTGGAGGAGCTTCTTTAGAATTCTTAGAAGGTAAAGAGTTACCAGGAATAGTTGCTTTAGACAACAAGTAATCTCTAAAGGGTTACTTATAAAATTGTAAATACCTATAGAGTCTAAATTAGACTCGATATTGAATATAAATATTGACCACAGTTAGTTTTATCAAAGATAAGACTTACCTTAAAATAATCAAAATTAAGGATAGGAAAGTCTACATAGGGGAGACTTTCCTAGAGCTTAATTTTATCCGTGGGAGGAATTGAAAATGAGAAAACCTATAATAGCAGGAAACTGGAAAATGAACAAAACTATAGCTGAAGCTTTAGAGTTTGTAAATGATGTTAAAGATAGAGTAACAACTACAGAGGTGGATGCAGTGATATGTGCTCCTTTCTTAGCTTTAAAAGATTTAAAGGAAGCTACTAAAGGAACTAACATAAAGATAGGTGCACAAAACATGCACTTCGAAGAAAGCGGAGCTTTCACAGGAGAAGTAGCACCAGCTATGTTAAAAGAAATAGGAATAGACTATGTAGTAATAGGACATTCTGAAAGAAGAGAATACTTCAATGAAACTGATGAAACTGTAAACAAAAAAGTTTTAAAAGCTTTAGAAGTAGGAATAGATCCAATATTATGTTGTGGTGAAACTTTAGAGCAAAGAGAAGCTTCTCAAACTAAAGAAGTTTGTAAAGTTCAAGTTGAAAAAGGTTTAGAAAATGTTTCTAAAGAAGATTTAGCTAAGGTTGTTGTTGCTTACGAGCCAATCTGGGCTATAGGAACTGGAAAAACTGCAACAGCTGAAGATGCTAACGATGTTATAGCTTACATAAGAGAAGTTATAGCTGGTTTATATGGAGAATTAGCTAATGATGTTAGAATTCAATACGGTGGAAGCGTTAAGCCTGCAAACGTATCTGAAATAATGAGTCAAAGTGACATAGATGGAGCTTTAGTTGGTGGAGCAAGTTTAGCTGCTAACGATTATGTAGAGCTTGTTAATTTCTAAGGAGAGAAGACATGAAAAAACCAGTTGCATTAATAATAATGGATGGATATGGGTACACTGCACAAACTAATGGTAATGCCGTAGCTGCTGCAAATACTCCAAACTTAGATAGAATATCTAAAGAATATCCAAGTACTTTAATGAAGGCTAGTGGACTTGATGTAGGACTACCTCCAGGACAAATGGGTAACTCAGAAGTTGGGCATACTAATATTGGTGCAGGAAGAATAGTATATCAAGATTTAACTAGAGTAACAAAATCAATAGAAGATGGCGACTTCTTCACTAATGAAGTATTATGCCAAGCTATGGATAACGCAAAAGATCATGCACTTCATATCATGGGATTATTATCTGATGGTGGAGTACATTCTCATATAGATCATCTTAAAGCCTTAATAAAAATGGCTAAAGAACAAGGTGTAGAAAAGGTATATGTTCATGCATTTACAGATGGTAGAGATACTGACCCTCAAAGTGCACTTGACTATGCTAAAGAAGCTCAAGCAACTATGGATGAAGTTGGTGTAGGTGAATTTGCTACAGTAAGTGGTAGATACTATGCAATGGACAGAGATAAGAGATGGGAAAGAGTTGAACTTGCATACAATGCAATGGCCAATGGTCAAGGTGAAACTGCTACTTCTGCAATAGAAGCTATCCAAAACTCTTATGATTCTGGAAAGAATGATGAATTCGTTATGCCTACAGTTATAGTAAAAGATGGAGCACCTGTTGGAACTATAAACGAAGGGGATTCAGTAATATTCTCAAACTTTAGACCAGACAGAGCAAGAGAAATAACTAGAGCAGTAGTTTGTAAAGAATTTGATGGATTTGAAAGAGAAGTTAAGGATACATTCTTTGTATGTTTAACTGAGTATGACATAACTATCAAAGAAGTTAAAGTAGCATTTGGTCCTCAATCTTTAAGTAACACATTAGGTGAATACTTAGCTAAAAATGGAAAGAACCAATTAAGAGCTGCTGAAACTGAAAAATACGCTCACGTTACATTCTTCTTCAACGGTGGTGTGGAAGATCCAAACCAAGGAGAAGAAAGATTATTAATACCATCTCCAAAGGTTGCAACTTATGATTTACAGCCAGAAATGTCTGCTGATGAATTATTAGAAAAGGTTGTGGCAAGAATAGATGAAGATAAGTTTGACTTCATAGTTGTTAACTTTGCTAACCCTGATATGGTTGGTCATACAGGAAGTATAGAAGCTGCAGTTAAGGCAGTTGAAACTGTTGACACTTGTGTAGGAAAATTAGTAGATAAGTTAATAGCAGTAGGTGGAAGTGCAATAATAACTGCTGACCACGGTAATGCTGAATATATGTTAGACCCACAAACAGGAAAAACTGTAACAGCTCACTCTGTTAACCCAGTACCATTTATGGTTGCTGGAGAAGAATATAAAAATGCTACATTATTAGAAGATGGAAGACTATCTGATATAGCTCCAACTATCCTTGATATGATGCATTTAGAGCAACCATCAGAAATGACTGGTCACTCATTAATAAAGAAGTAATACATTAATATACAAATTAATACCTAACTCTATTATTTTTACAAAAATAAAAAATATATTATAAAAAATATTAAAAATTAACAAATTTACCCATCAAATTAAATTTGAATGTAATATAATAGAGTTGGGATATAAAATAAATTATAAAATATAATGAATCATTATATAATCTGAGAGGAGATATACAAATGTCAGTTATCGAATTAGTATACG
>NZ_NOJY02000026.1 GCF_002250835.2 Romboutsia weinsteinii | reverse complement strand
TCCACACATATACACACCGCTACCTGTGCTATTTGGTTTCTGCCCTATTATATGAAGTATCTTCAATGCTTTTCTCCCTCAACTATTCAATTTTATAAATATCTAAATATATACATGATGAATCATCGCTAACCTTAAATCTTGGAAATTTAATAGTATTAAAATCTTCTAACTCAATTTTTTTAATACTATTATAAATATGTTCTATTCCAGATTTTTCAGCTATATCAATTAACTCATCCTCCCTAAAAATCTTGTATTTATCACAGGCACAAGAGAATCCATCGCTAGCCATCATTATCTGAATATCACTCTCTACACTCAAGTACCCATGTAGAGAATTATTCACAGCTTCTTGATCAAACTCTAAAATCCAGTAACCCCCATAACTATTTTTCTTTAGCCTATTGTTAATTATCACATCCATAACACTAGATTTTATTTCTTCAAAACTTAATTCTTTTAGATTGTCTAAGCTATTCATTTTTTTGTAAACTATATCATCAAGCTTACTAACAGAATCATCCTTTATAATATTAGTCTTTTTATCTTTTAGATATAGAGTACAATCCCCTAATATAAAGTACTCTATTTTATCTTCATAATATTTTATAATAGCTATAGAACTAGAAGGAGTATCAATTTTTTCTACACTTATACCCTCTGTTTTTGAATAATACTCTTTCTTTATAGCTACGATTCCATCTAATATTATTTTTCTTAAAGATTCATTTCTACTAATATTGTTATATAAATATTTATTCCACCACTGCACATACCACTTGGCATCGCTTTCCCTAGATATATTGTTTTTATTATTTAGACCTGTAGCGCCATCCAGTACCCACGCTCCAAATGGTGTTATTCCAACAATATCTTCATTATATTTTGCTGTTCCTTGTTTGCATAGCAAGCTATAATTTTTTATACTCAACCCCATTTGCCCCTCCAAATTTATATGGCTTATAAAATCTCTATACTAAAATTATATCGTATATAATAAATACTACAATATTAGCTTAAATAGTTATTTTATTCATAAAAATACCTCAAAGCATAAACTTATTGTTCAATACTTCAAGGTATAATTTTTATCTATTCTGTTTTATTTCTTTTTGAATTTTTTTCAATGCCTTTTTAGATCCTCTTTGTATATCCTTTTCTAACTTTCTATCTTCATAGCTAGTAAATAAACTACTTAGGTCATATTCCTCAGGATATAACTGATTCGCTTTTAAGCTTAACTCTATCCTCTTTATATTAACTTCTATAAATTCATCTTTATATAAAACTTCAATATTATTAAATTTATTTACAGGCTTATATACTATTCCAAAGTCTTCTTTGTCTAATAGTTTAACCTTGTCTCCAATATCATATATAGGTATTTCTTTTGCTATATATTCATTTTCTATTTCTTTAGATGAGCTTATTTTACTTCTTTTAACTAAATCTAAATTATAATTCTTATCTCCTATATATTCCTTAGCCCTATTTAGTATTTTATATTTTATTCCCATTTTCTTTGATATAAATAATGCATTACTATCCTCTGAAGTACCTATAGTTAACTTGTATAAAGGTTCTAAAGTGTCTTTGTCAAACATCATTCCTGCATTTTCAAACTCAGGATGAAGTTGTGCAAATTTCTTTATTTCTCCATAATGAGTAGATGCAATAGTAATACATCCCATTTGATAAAATTCTTCAAGGATTGATATAGCAAGCCCGGCCCCTTCATTAGGTTCTGTTCCACTACCAATTTCATCAAATAAAACTAATGTAGATTTATTTGATGCATTCATTATATCTGCAATATTTTTTATATGAGAAGAAAAAGTACTTAGCGCATTTTCTATACTTTGATTGTCTCCTATATCAACAAATACATTTTCAAATATACTTATTTCACTACCTTCTTGAGCACAGATATCAAATCCGCAACTCGTCATAAGAGTAAGTATACCTACAGTCTTTAATGATACAGTTTTTCCTCCAGCATTTGGTCCTGTAATTATTAAACTTCTATAATTTTTCCCTATTTCAAAATTAAGAGGAACAATATTACCTTTTAATAAAGGATGCTTACCATTTACTATATTTATATATCCTATATCATTTATCTTTGGTGTTATTGCTCTATTATTTTGGCTATATTTAGCCTTTGCAAATACCATATCATATTCCGATATTATTTCTGTATTTAATTTTATCTCTGATATTTTTTCAAAAATAAGTTCTGTTAAATAAGATAATATTTTATATTCTTCTATGGATTCTTCTGCTTTAAGAGATACCAGTTCTGTACTAAATTTAGCTACACTATTTGGTTCTATAAAGACTGTAGTTCCTTTAGATGATGTGTCTAGCACAACTCCATCTACTTCATTTTTATAAGATGATTTTATAGGTACTACATACCTATCATTTCTTTTACTTATAATAAATTCTTGAATATATTTTTTATTGCTACTAGAAGTTAAAAACTTATTTAATCTTTCCTTTACCTTAGCTTCCGTTACATCTATATTTCTTCTTATTTTCTTAAGCTCTTTTGATGCATTAGAATCAACTTTATTTCCTTTTATAGAGTAATTTATTTCTTCTTCAATACTTTTACATTCTGTTATATTTAAAGCATAAGAGCTTAGTGTTGGTGAATAAAACTCTTTATCTAGCATAAAAGTTTTTATCTTTCTACATCCTCTTAGAAAATCTTCAATTCTAATGAATTCAGTTGGGTCTAGTATCATACCTTTTTCAACTTTATCTATTACTGATGCAATATTAAATAAACCTTCTAATGGTATATGATTGCTATTTTCTAGTATTAATCTAGCTTCTTTATTTTCTTTTAATCTTCTTTTAACTACATTTATATTTCCACTTGGATTTAACTTATCTATAAGTTCTTTTCCAAGTGAGCTCACACAGTGAACCTTTACTAGCTCCTTTAGCTCTTGTAGTTGTAGTTTTTCAAATGTTGTATTATTCATATTTTATATTCTCCTATATTTTAAGTTATTAGTTTCTCGATTAACAACTTAATAAATAAGGAGTTTCATTTATAGCAAACTCCTTATTTATTAAGAAGTTCTACTCCCAGCTCATTGTATTTAGTATTTTTCATAAATCATACTTCCTCTCTTCTTCAATTAATATATATTATTTCATACAAGTAAATTAAGTTCAATATAAATTTATCCCTTTTTATAACCTGTAGTAAAATCTACAATATTATTTAATTTTTCTCCATTCATAAATCTATTTAAATTACCTATACTTATATTAAATATTCTCTCATAAGTTTCCTCCAAATGATATCCTCCCGAAACATGTGGAGTAATAATCACATTATCCATATTCCAAATTTTATGTTCCTTTGGTAATGGTTCTGGATCAACTACATCAAGTCATGCTCCCAACAAGTGATTATTTTCTAATGAATCGCAAAGCGCATTAGTATCAACAGATGTACCTCTTCCTACATTTATAAGCACGCTTCCTTGCTTCATTATTGACAATTTCTCTTTATCAAATAATTTATCAGTTTCTTTAGTAGAAGGTAAGCATAATGCAACTACATCTGCCTTAGGTAGAAGTTCATCTAATTTATCAATTAGATATAACTCATCAACAAATTCTGGCTTCGAAGCTTGCCTACGTTTTACTCCGATAGTATGCCCTCCCATTGCTTTAATTATCTTAGCAAACTCACTTCCAATATCTCCAAGACCTACAATTAATACTGTAGAGTTATATATAGATTTTACTCTACCTTCATCTTTCCAAAGATTTTGCCTCTGATTATCTCTATAAATATGTAACTTCTTTAATATGCCTAAAAGCATACCAATCATATGCTCTGCTATAGCAAGTCCATAAGCTCCAGTAGCATTAGTCAATAATACTCCATCTGGTAAAACACCTTCTTTTGTAAATTCATTTGCCCCTGCACTATTTAATTGTAACCACTTAAGATTTTTTGCATATTTCAACATATCTATAGGAGGATTTCCAATTATAATATCTGCTATTTCAATATCTTTTAAAGTTACAGTACTTGGTTCTTTATATATGAAATTTACCGTGTTATCTTCTCTCTCTAATCTAAATTTATGAAGTTCATCCATAGGAATTAAAACTAATATATTTTTTATATTACTCATCTCCATTACCCCCAATTAATATTTTCTCATTATCAATTATACTCTTTTTATAAAATTCGTTCACTATATATAAACATATCAATACATTATTAAAAGCAAAGCCAATAATACATAAAAAGGTGTAAGCAGAATTTTGTATAAATTCTATAGCTTACACCGATTAATTATCTTGATATCTTTCCAACACCATTATTCATTAAACTTTCTACTTCATCTACCGAAACTAAATTCGCATCACCTTGTATACTATGCTTTAAAACTGAAGCAGATGTTGCAAATTCAGCAATATACTCAGGAGCTTTTTCTTTTAATATTCCATATAATATGCCTGCTGTTAATGCATCTCCGCCTCCTACCCTATCTACAATATCATCTATCGTGTATATCTTAGATGGGTATAATCTATTTTTGCTATAGTAATTACACTGTAAAGTATTTACTGATACAGATATATTTTCTCTTATAGAAGAAAATATATGCTTTATATTCGGATAAGTATTAATTATTTCACTATAATAGTAATTTAACTTATCATATTTGTCTTTATATTTACAGCTCATATTAAGAATATTTTCTGCATCTAATATTCCCGCTGATAGAATATCAATATACGGTAGTATTTCAAGAGTTGCTTTGCTAGCTTCTTCTAATGACCATAATTTTGCTCTGTAATTAGAGTCATAACTAACCATAATATTATTTTTCTTACAATGCTTTAGGATTTTCATAGTCAGTGTTCTAATCTCTTCAGAAAGCGCTAATGTTATCCCTGAAAAATGGAATACATCAACACCATCTAAGGCTAACTCTATATCTAAATCTTCAACCTTCATATTGCTAAAAGCTGAATCAGCACGATCATAAATAACCTTTGAAGGTCTGTTTCCACTACCTACTTCTAAAAAATAAATTCCCGTTCTTTTATTACTTCTCGAAATAAATGTAGTATCTACTCTCTTACTATTCAAGTATCCAATAATAGCATCACCAATATCATCGTTAGATACCATAGTTATAAATCTTGTATCCATGCCAAGCTTAGATAAAGATATTAATACATTTGCCTCTCCTCCACCATAATTTACTTTAAAATCATTAGAGTTTAAAATCCTAATTCCTTTATCTGTAGATAATCTAAGCATTATTTCTCCAAATCCAGCAACTCTCATATTAGTAACCTCTAGCTTGGTTAAATTTTTCTATATATTGATTACAAATCGAAGTTATTTCTTCAAATTTTCCTACTTCTCCAAGCTTATTTAATTCTCCACCAATTCCAACTAAATCAACTCCAGCATTAGTCCAAGTATCTATATTTTCAAGATTAACTCCACCAGTTACCATGACACTAGCATATGGAAGTGGACCTTTTATAGCACCTATATATCCTGGTCCAAATGCAGTTCCAGGGAATACTTTTACAACATCAACTCCATTTTCATGAGCAGTTACTATTTCATTTATAGTCATTACGCCTGGTATATATGGAACTTTGTATCTATTACAAAGTCTTGCTGTTTCTTCATTAAATGAAGGAGAAACTATGTACTTGGCTCCTGCTAATATTGCAAGCCTTGCTGTTTCAGGATCTAAAACAGTTCCAGCGCCGATTACTACATCATCATGACCATCATATATTCCAGCTAATTCACGTATTATATCGTTTGCAAATTTATTAGTATAAGTAACTTCTATAGCTCTTACATTTCCTTTTATACAAGCTTCTGATATCTTAACTCCTACTTCTTTTGTATTTCCACGTACCACTGCTACTACTCCACAGTCTTGTAATGCTTTTAAAACCTTCATCTTTATCATAATATTGCCTCCAAGTGTATATTTTTTATGCAAACATCGATACAATAATTGCTCCTATTAATCCTATAACCCCTATAATAGTTTCCATCACTGTCCAAGATTTAAATGTAGTCTTCTCATCTATATCAAATAAAGATTTTACTAACCAGAATCCAGCATCATTTACATGACTTAGTATTGTTGCACCAGATGCTATAGCCATTGTTATAGCAGCAAGATGTAGTTGAGATAAAGCTGCTGTCTCAGGCATTGCTGCAATTATCCCAGCTGCCATAGTCATTGATACGGTAGCTGAACCAATACAAACACGTACTGCTGCTGCTATTAAAAATGCTACTACAACTAATGGGAATGACCCTTGTGCTACAAAATCTCCAACTACAACCCCAAGGCCTGAATTTTGTAACATCCACCTAAGCACTCCACCACCTGCTATTAACAAAATAATATTTCCAGCAGAAGATAAAGATTCAGTCATAACCTTCTGTAACTCTTCCTTGCTATATCCATGCTTTTTCCCTAATAAAAACATTGCTAATAAATTTGATATTATCAGAGCAATAAATGGAGTTCCTAGGAATGAAAATAATGGTTGCAGTGGATTTAAAAATGGCACTGCTCCAGAAAGTGTATTTAATAAAATTAATCCAAGAGGTAATAATATTATTGCCACAACTGTCCCAAATGCTGGTAACTTCCCATTTACATGAGTATCTTCTACATCATAACTCTTAGGTACTGGTACATGTATTTTATTTCCTATATATTTACCAAACACAATACCTGCTATAACCATTACAAATGCACCAACAACTATACCTATTCCTATCACATATCCTAGTTCCACATTTAACATAGATGCAACAAGTACAGGACCTGGTGTAGGTGGTATAAATGTATGACCTACAGCTAGACCTGCCATAAGTGGTATCGCATAGAATAATATAGATTTTTTAGTCTTTTTAGCTAGACCAAAAGATATTGGTATTAATATCAATAATCCCGATTCGAAAAATACCGGCATGCCGACAACTAGTCCCGTTATTCCCAGTGCCCAAGCCGCTTTATCTTCTCCAAATTTATCAAGTAATGTTTTTGCAATAGTTTCTACTCCTCCAGAAACTTGTAAAATTGCTCCAAACATAGATCCAAGCCCAATTAATAAAGCAATAGTTTGAAGAGTGTTTCCTACTCCGTGTTCAACCGTAGATACAATCATATCATATGGCATTCCAACTCCTAGACCAATAACTATGGCAGAAATTAAAATAGCTATAATCGGTTGAAATTTAGCCTTTATAATTAAAAACAATAGCAGTGCTATACCTATACCTGCACCAGTTAATAATCTCTCTGGTGATGCTGAAAAAGTTTCGATCATTGTTTTATCCCCTCTTAACCATTAATTTATTTCATGTATCCACCCTTCATCGGAGATACTGCATTCTTTGAGAATATACTTAGTATTCCTGACTTATACTTCTCTTCTTTTGGTGTCCAGCTCTTTTTACGTTCTTCAAATATTTTTGATACTTCCTCTTTGTTAAGTTTTTCTCCTTTTACACCAATAACTTCTAATATTCTATTTTCTATATCTATTTCTATTAAATCATCTTCTTCAACTAACGCAATAGGACCTCCTACCGCTGCCTCTGGTGAAACATGACCTATAGCTGGTCCTTTAGATGCACCTGAGAACCTTCCATCAGTTATTAAAGCTATAGTTGAGCTTAATTCTTCATCAGATGCTATAGCCTCTGTTGTATAGAACATTTCAGGCATTCCGCTCCCCTTTGGCCCCTCGTATCTTATAATAACTGCATCTCCAGGACGTATTACCTTTTTAATAACCGCATCTATAGCTTCTTCTTCACTATCAAAAGGTTTCGCTTTTAGTATAGCTTTATGCATTTCTTTTGGTACTGCAGAATGCTTTACTACAGCTCCTTCTGGTGCAAGATTTCCTTCTAGTATTGCTATTGCTCCATTAGTTCCAATAGGATTGCTTAGTGGTCGTATCACATCTTCTCTAGTTAGTCCTACTTTTTCAAGGTAAGTATTACATCTTTCATAATATCCATTATTTTTTAGATCTTCTAAATTCTCACCTAGCGTTTTTCCCGTAACAGTCATAACATCTAAATGAAGTAAGTGCTTAACTTCTTCCATTATTGCAGGCACCCCACCAGCATAATAGAAGTATTCTGCAGGCCATTTTCCAGCTGGACGTATATTTAGTAAATATGGAGCATATCTATGTATTCTATCAAATGCTTCTGCATCAAGTTCTAATCCAAATTCATTTGCAATCGCAGGTATATGTAGTAACGAGTTACTAGATCCCGATATTGCTGCATGAACAATAATAGCGTTTTCAAAAGACTTAATAGTTACCATATCTCTAGGCTTTAATTTCATCTTAGCCAACTTAACAGCTTGTTTACCAGCCTCTATAGAAACTTTTTGTAAATCTTCACATGTAGCTGGCATTAGTGAACTTCCTGGTAACATTAGCCCAAGTGCTTCTGCCATTACTTGCATAGTAGATGCAGTTCCCATAAATGAACATGCTCCACAAGATGGACATGCATTGTGTTTATAGTACGTTAATTCTTCTTTTGTTATTTCCCCACGTTGGTACATTGCACTATACATACCTATTTGCTCTAATGTTAATAAGTTTGGTCCAGCCTCCATTACCCCACCTGTAACCACAATAGAAGGTATGTTGATTCTGCCTATAGCCATCAGATGTGATGGCACTCCCTTATCACAACTTGAGATAAATACTCCTGCATCAAATGGTGTTGCATTTGCATGAATTTCTATTAATGATGCTATTGTATCTCTTGAAACTAAAGAGTAATTTATACCGTCATGACCTTGAGCCATTCCGTCGCATATATCTGTTGCAAAATATCTAGCGGCTTTTCCTCCCATATTAGAAACTCCTGATACCGCATTATTAGCGAAATTCAAAAGATGTGCACTCCCTGGATGGCTATCTCCAAAAGTACTTTCTATTATAATTTGTGGCTTAGATAGGTCTTCAACTTCCCATCCCATTCCTCTACGAAGAGGATCCATCTCTGGTGCAATTTTTCTAATTTCTTGACTAATCATATCTCTTCTCCTCAAATCATTAAAAATTCTAACGCTAAATACATCAGATGTATTTATATTGATAATAATAACACGTCAGATGTATTTAGACAATATTTTTATTAACTTAAGTAAAAAATCTTTTTCCTAAATTACTAAAATCAAAATTCATCATATGTTTTTTGTTTGATAGATTGATTTTTCCAATAAAAAATACATCTACTATAATATAGAGCAGATGTATTTTATCATTTTATATTTTGTTGTCTCTGATTACTTGTTTTATATTTCTACGATTATGTACTAAATGTAAAAGCATAGCATCATGAGCTGCATTAGCATCACGATCTATTATAGCATTTAATATTTCTCTATGCGTATCTATAGTTTCTTGTCGTAGTTGCATATTTGTTATATCCATAAATATAGCAATTGAGCTATTGATGATAGGCACTAGATTAGTAGTAACAATATTTTGACTACTACTTGCTATCGCTCTATGAAACTCTATATCTTTATCCATATGTGGCTCATTTTTTAAGATAAGTTCTTCTACCTCATTACATAATGTTGTCATATGATCTATATCTTCTTTAGTTGCTTTGAGTGCTGCGATTGATGCAATCTGTGGCTCAATCATAAATCTTATTTCTAATAAATCAAGAGCTAATTTGTACTTATCTTTTACAAATGTCAATCCTAATGGATCATCAGATATACCACATTTTTGAGAAATAAATGTACCCGCGCCTCTTCTAATTTCTAAAATATTTCTTGATGTCAATGACTTTATTGCCTCTCTAATAGTACTTCTACCAACATTAAGCTGTTCGGCAAGTTCGTATTCATTTGGCAGCTTATCTCCTACATTCCAATCATTATCTATAATTAATTTAATAATCTTTTCTGATGCTATCTCTCCCAACGACTTTGATGAGTCATTTTGAACATTTGACATAATAACCTCCATGTGTTCTTAAATCACCCGTTTTATATTTATTAAAATTTATTTTATTTTATAATTATATACAAATTTTATTTTTTTTACAATTATCTGAAATTCAAAAGACGATATCAAATTTAAATGATATCGTCTTTTTATAGTATATTTAATTATATGAATCTATTCTCAAAGATTTTTATTATATCTTCTTCTCTAGCTCCATGTAAATCTCTCGTATAATCTGTTCCTTCTATTTTCATCTGATATCTAGCCGTTTTATATGTATTACTTCCTACCACCATACTATCTTCTCTTTTTATAAGTGTATTAATACCATTTGTTCTTAAAACTGTAACCATATTTAAGTACCCCCTGAATAAAATAATTTTCTTATACTTTTAATATTTCCATTATTTACTTATCTTATACATATATTTTTTATTAATAAATATCCCCTTACTAGATCATCCATTTACTTTTTTCGACTTATTATTATAATATCAGATAAATTCATTTTATAATATGGTTATTTGTAACTTATCAAGTGAAATATAAAATATTTTAATATATAAATTGTTTTTTATATAAAACTTTATTTTTAATATGGTATATTTTGTAGAAAAATAGTATTATATTTATAGACATTAAAGTTCGAGACAACAAAAGAATATTTTAATAGCGAATATAGTAAATATAATCATTCAATTCGCAACCCTTTTAGCTCGGTTTTGACACGTTACTAGACATTATAGACACGACATTTCGACATTTAATACAGACATAATTACATCTTAGTTTTATCATAGATCATCTTAGATATGACATACAGTCATCTTAGAATATTCAAAATTTTTCTTTCATATATAAGACAATATATATCCACGGAAGATATATATTGTCTTAGTAACTCGTCGAACATCGTCCCCCCATAACGATTTCGACTTTATACAAAGATAGTTTTAAACTATCTTTTTTTGTGTAAAATATTAAATTGCGAATAAAAATGAGTACTGAAAATCAACAATTTTGCAGTACTCATTCTATATAATCTCATATTGTTTTATAAATGTATTAGTTATTTAATTTATTTAATTTTATTCTTATGCATCTTTTTGATCTGCTATTCTAAATACAGTTACGCCAGCTGCTGTACCAGAAGTATTCCCATTAACTATTGCTACCTGCACTGAACTAGTATTTTGAATTACAAAATTTGTTCCAGCATTGAAAGCAGCTACAAAAGTTCCTGTTAATACTCCTCCTGCTCCAGGACCTGGTCTTATTCCAATTAAATCAAACCCTCTAAGTAATTGCGGAAATACAATCGCGAAAGAATACTCATTTATACTAGATGATCCAGGGCTTACTGAAACCGTAATAGAAAAGCAATATACCCCTGCTTCTTGTAATGTAAATACTCCTTGAGAGTTTACCTGTATAGAAGAACTATTTCCAAATAAAGCTATCCAATCAGATATTATAGTTCCATTTTGTAAAACTTGTGGCGAAGGAGCATTTTTTATAAAATTTGCTATCGGCTGCGATGAAACTTGTGTCGGACCAGTTGGCCCCTGTAAACCTGTCGGTCCTTGCGCACCTGTACTTCCTGTTGCTCCGGTTTCACCTCTAATACCTTGTGGACCTGTTACCCCAGTGCTTCCGGTTACTCCTCTTAGACCTTGTGGACCTGTTACTCCTGTGCTTCCGGTTGCTCCTCTTAGACCCTGAGAACCTGTTACTCCTGTTGCTCCAGTTACGCCTCTTAATCCTTGTGGACCTGTTGCTCCTGTTAAGCCAGTTACTCCTCTTGGTCCTTGTGGCCCTACTAATCCTCTCGGACCTTGTGGGCCTGTTTCTCCAGTTGATCCGGTTACACCTCTTTCTCCTCTTGGCCCTTGCGGACCGATTAGACCTCTTGGACCTGTTGCTCCTCTAAGACCTTGTTGACCTGTTACTCCTTGTGGTCCTGTTACTCCTTGTGGTCCTGTTACTCCTTGTGGTCCTGTTACTCCTGTCTGCCCTCTTTCTCCAGTTACTCCTTGTGGTCCTGTTGCTCCTCTTAAACCTTGTTGACCTGTCGATCCTGTTGGTCCTGTGCTTCCTCTTAAGCCTGTTGGTCCTGTCGGTCCTGTGCTTCCTCTTAAGCCTGTTGGTCCCGTTACACCTGATTGACCTGTGGCCCCAGTTGCACCTCGCTCTCCAGTTGAACCCGTCACACCCCTTTCTCCCCTTGGACCTTGTGGTCCAATTAGCCCTCTAGCTCCTCTTTCTCCTTGCGGACCTGTAGGCCCAGTGACTCCTCTTGCTCCTACTGGCCCTGATGGCCCTCTTAAACCTTGCATACCTGTTGAACCAGTAGTGCCTCTCTCTCCAGTTGCACCCCTTGGACCCGCTGGACCCGTACTACCTCTCGGTCCTGTTGGTCCAGTAGGACCTGTTATTCCAACTGGTCTACAATCACAACAACAATCATCCTCATAATCTATCTCTATATAAGGCCTCTTATTTTCCCTACTTGATGAGAACTGTAATATAGCACCTGAAGACTCCGATAATAAAGCTAAACCATGGTTACTAAATTCATCTTCAATCCACATATTAATGATATCTTTTATATCAATACATACATAGCTATATATATCATTTTTATTGACAAAAGAATATATATCTAATTTCCTTATGGCTATACTATCATTCCAAGATACAGTATCTGGATTGTATCCATTCTTAATTTTCCCCACTTGAATTTTCACACCATCTACATTTTCATAAAATTTATCTGAGTTTAAATATATAAATAGCTCTGCCTTTATTATTTTTTTACATTTCAGTATATATGGTATATTAATTTGAATTAATGATATTAGATCTTCCTCTACAGAGTTTCCATAACAAATCTTTCCAACTAATAGATGTTCCGACGAACTAAAGTTTTTATTTGGATACTTCTTCGAAATAAAAGTATCATTATCTGCATAGAGTAAAATATTTTTCATCCTAAATCCCCCCTCTTTATACTCTATATTATTTTATGCTTCAATTATTCACTTTAGTTGTTCTTTTATATTTATAATTTCTGTTGCTTTTTACTTGTATAATTAAAAATGGCGAACTCAATTGAATTCGTCATTTTTATTAATAGCTATCTAGTTAGGTAGTATTGCATAGCATTCTTCACCTTGGGAACTACATATGTGCTCCCACCCTTAGACTTTACATCTTCAATAATCATTGATACTACGATCTTAGAATCATCAGTGTTTAAAGCTACAAACCAACCATTTTCGCTTCCACTTGTATCTTCTTTACTATTTTTTATTTCTGCAGTCCCTGTTTTTCCCGCAATATTAATTCCTTCTATTTTTGCATCAGTAGCTGCTCCATCCTCATCATTTACAACTGACAGACACGAATCTACTAATACTGGTAAATATTTATTATCTATAGCTTTTTTCCAAACCTTTGGCTCATTATTTTTGCTTACAACAAGCCTTGGTTGCATTATATTGCCCTCATTTCCAATCGCAGAGTATGCAAGAGCTACATCCAGTGGACTCATCAATACTTCTCCTTGACCATATCCTGTATCTGCAAGTAGTATTTCTTTTTCTAGACTTCCATCATTTGATATTTGTGATTTTGCCATAGGATATTCAAACTTCATATCTTCACCTATTCCAAAATCTTTCGATTTATTGACAAATGTCTCTGATCCAACTTTTATTGCCTTATCTGCAAAATATATATTGTCTGAATATTTCATTGCATCTTTTAAATTTATAGGTGATTTATCTTTTACCCTAGTTATCTTATAGTCACCCCATGAGCTACTTTTTTGCCAATTTAGTCCATCTATATTCATTGCGTCGTCAGGATTTATTGCCCCTGATTCTAAACCTATTGCAGCTGTTATTAATTTCATAGTAGATCCTGGAGAATAAACATCATTTGCCCTATTATTAAATTCAGCTTTTTCACTTTGCTTCCATACATCAGCTTGTGTCTTACTTGTATATGTAACTAGTGTGTTTGAATCATAAGATGGCGAACTTACCATTGCTAATACCTCTCCAGTTTTTGGGTCTATTGCCGTTGATGCTCCTTTTTCTCTATTCATTTCACTATATATTTTTGTTTGTAATCCTAAATCTATAGAAAGTTTTATATCTTCACCATTTTTAGCTTCCTTTTTTGAAACAGTAATCTGTTCATCTCCTCTTTCTATGTATATATGACCACCATCGCTACCTCTTAATTTATCGTCATATACTTTTTCTAGACCACCTTTGCCAATCAGACTTGATGAGCTATATCCCTTACCTTCACCTTTTTCAAGTTCTTCTGATGTTATTGCTCCAATATATCCAACTAAGTTACCTGTAGCCTCTCCCTTAGCATATATTCTTGAATTTTTATCTAATACCTTTACACCTTTTATGCCAACTAATTCATTTATTTTATCAGCCTCATCTGAGGATATACTTACTACTTCAACAAGATGTTCTGGATTTGAATTTGCATCAAGCTTTTTTGATATTACTTCTTCACTTATATCTAATATAGAAGCTATATTTTTAATTTTTTCGTCTTTATTTGTTTCAAAAATACTTGGATGTATACCTATCAGCTTAACTATTCCATTGCCTGCTAATAATTCATCATTTCTATCAAATATACTCCCTCTTTTAGCATGTTCATTTTGTACTCTTACCTTATCTCCTTCAATCATTTGAGGGAATATTAAGCTTTCATCCCATTTTATCTTATAATCTTTATCTTCTTTTACTATATTAACTTTAAAATCATCAAATTTCATATCACCTAATATAGTATTCATAGATAGAGAGAAGTTTATCTCATCTGAGCTTTTATTCTCTTCTAAGAGTTTAATCTTTATATTGTTTGCGCCTATAGCTGAGTATATATTGTTATATTTTTTTACAAAATCTTCTTTAGATATATATTCTTTCGAATCACTACTTAACAATTCATACATACCTTCATAATTCTTTGCTATCCATGAAGATTGGTATTTAGTTAATATTTCACTAGCTTTATCCCCATTTGAACATCCTATAATAAGTACTGAACTTAAAATAATGCTTAGTACCAAGATAGATATTTTTTTAACTTTTTTCCCCATATTATTACCCCTCCTAAATAAAGTATATTTATTAGACTATCATTTTTCCACAAAAGTTTCAATTTTTTTACTTTTTGCATAAAAAAAGAATCTTTATCCCTATATATGGATAAAAATTCTTTTTTGCTTAATATCGATATTTTATCTTGATGCTAAATCAATTCATCTTCTTTTAATAAGTTAAATAGTGTAGGATTAAAGTTAAACTCTCCCATTAGCTTTTTAACTTCATCTAAAGATTTTTCTTTGTTATCTTTAGATACATTTCCTTTTGATGCTCTAATTAATATATTTTTAGGTGAATGAGATATATCTATAAACTCCAGTAGTTGAGTCTTATATCCTACACTTTCAAGTAAATTAGCTCTTGCAGCATCCGTCATAAGAGCAGCTACTCTTTCTTGGACTATTCCATACTTTGTTAGTATATCTAGAGACTGTGCTTTCATCTGATGATTAAATTCATGCTGGCAGCATGGAACAGAGAAAATCATTTTACTATTCCATTTTATTGCATTGTATAGAGCATAGTCTGTAGCAGTATCACATGCATGTAATGTAATTACCATATCTACATTGTTATTATATTTAAAACCATTCACATCTCCAATTTCAAAATGTAGATTATCATAGTTGTATCTCTTAGCTATATCATTACATTTTTTTATAACATCTGCTTTAAGATCTAATCCTATCATTTTAACATTTATCTTTTTAATTTCTACAAAGTAGTAGTACAGTACAAATGTTAAATACGATTTACCACATCCAAAATCTAATATAGTAAGATCTTTATAGTCATTTTTCCTTATTTCATCATCAATTATTTCTACAAATCTATTTATTTGCTTATACTTATCATATTTTGAATTAACTACCTTACCTTCTTTTGTAAATACGCCTAAGTCTATAAGAGGTTGAATTATCATACCTTCTTTAAGTATATAATTCTTTTCTTTATTATGCCCCTTATTAGCAAGCTTTTCATTATTATCTTTTTTCTTACCTAAGAATACTTTACCCTTCTTAGATATTTTAAGGTCAAATGTAGTTGTTGTTGACCATGCAGCAACTTGCTTATAGCTCGTACCTACCAAATCAAACATCTTCTCACTTAACATTTCCATATCAATATTTTCATGGAATACCTGCTTGTCTGTGTACTTTTCTATTTGATAGTATTGTTTTTTACTATTTTCCTTTAGTACAAATGTTATTTTATTATATTCAACATCCTTATTCATTTTGTTACTAACTACTACCTTTATAATATCCTGTTGAGTTATTTCATCAATTGCTTTTCTTAAGTCTTCCATTTAAACACACCTTATCGTTAATTTTTATGTTAATTTTCTCTACAACAATATTATTATATATAATGAATTAATTCAAACCCTTTTTTATAATTCTACCCTAAAGTAATTTCAATCTTTGTTCCTTTACCTAATTCACTCTCTATTTTTATATTACCATCATGAGCTATTATAATATCTCTCGCAATAGCCATACCTAATCCAGATCCTTTATGGATCTCCCCAGTATTAGTTCCTCTGTAGTATCTTTCAAAGATATATCCAACCTCTTCTTTTGCTATTCCCTTACCATTATCTTCTATAAATATATGTATTTTATCATCTATAACAATATTAACTTCTATATTTACATTTTCATTATTATGAACTATTGCATTATATAAAAGATTATTTATTACTCTTTTAATAAGAAGTTCATCCATATTTAAAATAATCGTTTCATTATCTGTATTAAATTCTATATCAATATGGCTATACTTAGGGTCATTAAGTATATCTATTATACATCCCCTGACTATGGCTACTATATTTTTTTCTTTTCTTTCTATATTAGAATATTTATTCTTTAATTTCATAGTTAAATTTAAATCATCTACTAATTCTTTTATATAGTTTGCTTTATCATCAATTATTTGTGAATATTCTTTTATATCATCTAAGGTTATTTCGTAATCCTCACTCATCAACTGAGAATATCCTTTTATTGATGCAAGAGGTGTTTTTATATCATGAGAAACATTTGCAATCCATTCACTTCTCATCTCTTCTATCCTTTGCCTCTCTACTTCACTCTCTTTTAAGACGTCTGATAAATGATTTAATTTTGATATAACAGGCTTATAGATGCCCTCTTCTCTATAGTATTTCTCATAGTTTCCACTTGATAAATCTTCTACTCCACCAATTATATTTTTAACTGGCTTAGTCAATGATTTACTAAAAATATAGCCTATAATGATTGCAACAATCGCATCTAATATTATCATTCCTACTATTGCCTTTACTGCAAATTCATATATTGACTTAATGTCATAAGCAAGTACATACTTACTGATATTTCTCATAGGAAATCCCATCAAGTAACTATACTCATAATTATTTATATTCTTAGATGCAGCAAATACAGTGGAGTCCTCAGTTATTTCTCCTGAATACTTATACCCACTTATCAGTTCAATAGGTGTATACTTAGTTTTTGCTTCGCTAGATAAATTATATCTATAAATCTCTCTTCCATCATTATCTAGTATTTGTATCCATAACTTATTATCTTCTAGCAATTTTTTTCCATAATCGCTTATATGAACATCATTTATATCATCGCTGTCATTAATTATATATTCGCTAAATTCTCTTATTAGATTTTCAGAAAAATTTAGTGCATTATTTGATCCGTCCACTGTATTAAAATTTATAACTGCAAATACTCCAAACGCTAATAACAAATTTAATTGGACAACAATAACAGTAACTATTGCTACAGATAGAACATATCTTAATGTTATTTTCCACTTCATATTTTATTCACCCTTATATTTAATCATTGTACAACTAGCTTATATCCAAGCCCTTTAACATTTAGTATATACTTTGGATTAGATGGATCATCCTCTATCTTTTCTCTTAGTCTTCTTATATGTACCATTATTGTATTATCATATCCTATAAAATCATCTCCCCATACTTCATCACAAAATCTTTCTTTACTTATTATTTGATTCTTATGCTTTACCATATATATAAATATCTTTAATTCTTTAGGCTTTAATAACAGTACCTCTCCATTTTTCTTTACTTCTAGCCTCTCTTCATTAACTTCAAATGGACCTACAATCATTGATTTACTTTTATCATTTTCATCTTCTGTATTAAACTGTTTAAAATTTCTTCTTAGCTGTATTTTAACTCTAAGCGCCAATTCCTTTACGCTAAATGGCTTAGTAATATAATCATCTGCCCCTAATGATAATCCTACTAATCTATCTAGTTCTTCAGACTTTGCAGATAAAAAAAGTATTGGTATATCTGAGGTTTGTCTTATTTTTTTACATATATCATAGCCTTCAATATCAGGTAACATTATATCTAATATTGCTAAGTTAGGTTTCTCCTCTTTAAAAATTTCTATTCCTTCCTTTCCTGTATCTGCAGTATATATATTTTCAAAACCCTCTTTCTTTAATACTGTGCTTATTAAGTTCAATATTTCTCTCTCATCATCTACTACTAATATCTTACTTTGCTTAACTAAACTCTCCATTTTGAACTTCCTCCTATTTGAAAATCCTATTCATAATGTTCTCATAATATTTTACCCTAAAGGCTTACTTTAATATATTATCCAAATTTATAGTATTTTTAATAATCAAAAAAGAAAAGCATTGCTTTTCTTTTTTGATTATTACCTTAATATATACATTAATTATTGTATCTCTTTTAAGAAATTTCTTTTAGATAATTCATATAAAATACCAGTCCCAATTATACTCATAATAATAAATAATAACCACGAACTTAAAGGAAAATTATATCTTACTAGAAGGCTACTGTACATACCAAATATAGGGATATTAAATATTGAAGGTTTTGCTAATCCTCTTCCTTCTAAAAAATAAGAATATGCCATAAACCCTCCACCTAATAAAAATGGTATTATTGCATTTTTACTTACAGAGGATAAAAATAACCCTATTGCTGCCAAGAAAAATGATCCTATCATTATTGTAAGTGTCATAATAAATATCATCTGAATTACAGTTATATTAGATCCACTGTTTCCAAAATACCAAAGTTCTTTTAGTGGCATATCCAAATTTTCAAATTTGAATGCTGAGAATGCCTTGAATGCTATTGTATATAGTATTGATAAGTTAACAATACTAGCAGATATTCCAGACGCTATAAATTTACTTATTACTAATTGCTTTTTTCCATTTTCGGTAGCTTTTATTAGCCCCTCCATGTTTGAAGTGTACTCAAGTATAAAGCTTCCTGAAAACATCATAAACATGATTAATCCCATTATAGGTGCTAGTCCAAAGTATTTATAAAATAAATCAGCATATGTTTCTGGCAATTTAAATATGCCCACTGATATATATGAAATCATTAATCCAAGTATCCAAACTACTATTACACCTGATTTAAAATTCTTTTTAATCTCTGCTTTTATAACTGATAACATTTCTATACCTCCCTTGCGTCTTCTAATTCAAAATAAAACATATATACATCTTCAAATCTAGGTTCTGTCTGAGTTGTATTTTCGTATTTAGGTAGAACCTCACTAATTACTCTTAATTGTGTATTCTCAACTCCGCGATTTATACTAGCAACCTTATAATTTCTTTGTATATCGCCTATTTCACACTCGTCATTAGTTTTTATTGTATATACCTTCCCCTTCATATCTTCTAGTATCTCTTTATGAGTTCCTTTTAAAAGTAACTTCCCATCTTTAATCATAATGGTCTCTTTTGCGACAGACTCTATATCAGATATTATATGAGTAGAAAGTATTACGATTGTCTCAGTTCCTATATTAGATAGTAAATTTCTAAATCTAGCTCTTTCTTGAGGATCTAATCCTGCCGTAGGCTCATCTAATATTAATATTTTAGGATTGTTAAGTAATGCCTGAGCTATACCGACTCTTCTTTTCATACCTCCTGAGAATTTTGATATTAATTTATTTTTAACTTCATAAAGACCTACTAATTTTAAAAGCTCTTCTACTCTTTTCTTAGCCTCATTTTTATTTAATCCCTTTAAAGCTGCTAGATACATTAAAAACTCTTCTGCCTTAAAGTTTTTGTATGCATCAAAATCTTGTGGTAAATAACCAATCATACTTCTATACTTATCGTCCAAAGTTTTTATATCTTTTCCGTTGTACAATATTTTCCCACTGCTTGGATTAGTAATAGTAGCTAATTGTTTCATAAATGTTGATTTACCAGCTCCATTTGGACCTAATAATCCATATACTCCACTTTCTAGAGTTAAATTTATATCTTCATTTGCATTTTTATGCTTATATGTTTTTGTTAATTTTATAATTTCTAATTTATTCATTATTTGATTTCCTCCAACTTAAGTTATTTATTTAAAATTCTTTTGAATGTATAAACATTAAATCCTATACCTAAAATCAATAACATTGTTATTAGCACTGTACATAGTATTGATAAATCAAGATTTATTGATAATATATTAATATCTCCTATATATCCACTAGGTATAAAGCTTTGTTTAAACAGTATTGCTATAAAATCACACTGCTGAGCTATAGCTCTTATTTCATTTGGTAATAACTTTACTATACTTATAATTTTTCCTAGTGATATAAAAATCACTGAAGATGATACAGACTGTATAGAGTTATTCGTTATAAAAGAGAATAATCCAGAAAATACTGATACCACCATAAACATTAACGCCAATAATCCTATTTCACTTCCAATTAATTGAACTATTGACACCTTTCTAAGTAATATGGATAGCATAGAAATTCTATACCCTTGCAAATGTCCATTTACGGGTGCTCCATACTGTATATAAGTTATAAAAAATGCTGTAAGTATATATAATACATATACAGCTAATGGGATTATTATCATTGTTATAAGCTTAGAATATAAAACCTTATTCTTCTGCTTTGATGACATAATTATCGGTGCTACATTTGATAACTTTTCATCTGTATATATATTTGAAGAAAGTGTAACTATTATTGCAATAATTAATATCGCTGCAAATGGAAAGGTAACCCTTGACTCAAATACTTGATAAAATGATACATCTATATAGTTTGCTCCATTATCTGACTTAAGCTTTTCTTTAGCCATTGTAGCTAACTTTATATCATCATTTTTATTTTCAGAGGAATCACTGCCTGCAATAGCCTGTAATTCCTGTACTTTATTGTTCAACTTATCTTGTGCAATCTCATTCTTTGCTCTTTGGTCAACTATATATTTGTTTTTAACATTATCAAAATATTCATTTTCTGTTTCTAACATGGGTTTTACAAAGCTTATTTGCATAAATAATATAAGAAATAATATCAAAGCTACTATAGAGTTTTTACTTTTTATAATCTTTTTTAATTCCCAACTTATCATGTTGTTTCTCCTTTCGTTTGATTATAAATACATTATATTATCCGAAATTTAAACTATTATAAATTTAACCTTAAATAATCCTTACATCTTAAATCTTAAATCTTAAAATATAATAATAAAATCCATTTTTTACACTAAGTGTATTAAAAGTAATTAATTTCCATGATATAATACCAATATTATTATTACTAAGGTGGTGTTTTATGAATATTAACAGGTTACTTAATTTTTCCTCTAACGCAGGAAAGATAATGCTCCAAAGTGGAGGAGAAACCTATAGAGTAGAAGAAACAATAACTAGGATATGTCAATCCTTTGAGGTTGATGAAGTAGATGTTTTTGCATCTCCAACGGCTGTTATGGTTTCTATATTTATGGACGGTGAAATTTATTCTGTTGTTAAAAGAATAAACTCAAGAGGAGTAGATTTAAATAAGGTTCACAATATAAATTCTCTTTCAAGAAAAATATACAAAGAAAGACCCAGCATTGATATTTGTGAATCTGAGTTAGACGAATTATGTAAGGATAATACTTACTCTACTAAAACAACATTATTATTTGCAGGTCTTGCTACATCAACATTTACTATTCTATTTGGTGGTGGTTTCAATGAATTTGTATGTGCATTTGTTATCGGTATTTTAACTAAATTAATTTCTATAAAACTTAGTCAATCATCATTAAATGAGTTTTTTATAAATAGTATTTGTGGTGCAACTATAGCAATTTTTTCAGTCATATTTTTAAACTTCGAAATTATAACTCAATTAGATAAATTAATAGCTGGTAGCATTATGCTTTTGGTTCCTGGTTTATCTCTTACTAATTCTATTCGAGATATATTAGAAGGTCAGTTGCTTTCAGGACTTGCCAAAATCGCTGAAGCTCTTTTTATAGGAGTATCTACAGCAGTTGGAACAGGTTCTATTCTACACTTCTATCTTAAATTAGGAGGTATATAAAATGATAATAGAAATAATTAGTTCATTTTTTGTTGCACTTAGTTTTGGAATACTTTTTAATATAAAGGGAAAGTATCTAATTGTAGCTGGTGTAGGAGGTGCGATTACTTGGTTTATTTATAAACTTTGCCTTGGGTATGAATTTGGTGAAAGTTCCTCACTATTTATAGCGGCTTTAGTATTTAGCATTTATTGCGAGTTTGCAGCTAGAATATATAAGACTCCATCTACTATTTTAAGTGTATGTTGTTTAATTCCTTTAGTTCCAGGATACGGTGTATACAATACTATGTATTCACTTTTAGTTGGAGATTATATTAAAGCTATGGAATATGGAACAAGTACATTATCAAGTGCAGGAGCCTTAGCACTTGGAGTTATTTTTGTTTCTACATTATTTAGAAATTTCAACTTGCATAGGTTGATTGATAAAATAATAAATTACTATCATAGACATAATAATAAGGATATAAAATCAAGTAAAGGTTACTCTATTTAGAAAATCGAAATTAACATAGTATTTTCTATCTGTCTAAGCAAATAAAAGGTATAAGTTAGAATTAATTATCTAAATTTATACCTTTTATTTTATTTTTTATTACCACAAGGTCTATATCCCTTTTCAAATAGTTTACCTTTTTGTACTTTTATACTGTCTAATAAATCATCAACATTCTCATATTTTGATTTTAGTAAAATATCACTATATACTTTTAAGCATACTAATGCATCATCTTTTGCCTTATGATGATTAAAGTCTATATCTAGATAATTTGCTATTGTATCTAAAGAAACTGATTTTAATTCTTTATAAATCTTTTTAGCTAATACTCTAGTGCAAGCATAGTCAAATGTAGGATATTTTATTTGGTATTTATCACATGCATATCTGAGTACACTCATATCAAAACTTGCGTTATGAGCTATCACTAGTGTATCTTTATCTATTAACTCAGATATTTCCTCCCATACCTTAGGAAATATATTTGCTCCTTTAACCATTTCAGGTCTTATCCCATGTATGCTAATATTAAAACCACTAAAATGATCTTCTGGATCTATTAATATTTCTTTATTAATAATTACTTCACCGTCTTCTAGCAATGCTATCCCTATACTACAAGCACTACTTCTATTTGAATTTGCTGTTTCAAAATCTATAGCTAAGACCCTATTACTCATTAAATCTCCTCCTAATATATAATATAAAACTTTATATTTTTATTTATCTCTTATTAACTTAATTACTTTATACTACTCTAGAACATAGGTCAATAAAAATCTAAAATAAAATTAGTTAAATACAAATCTAAAATAAAATTAGTTAAATACAAATAAGGACATTATAAATTTACAATGTCCTTATTTGTATTTAATATTTTCTTTTCAATATTTATTTTCTTAAAGATTGCATTCTTTCTTCATTGATTTTTTTCATATTTATACTTACTAATATTACAATTATATATCCTAATATTATAGAAGCTAACATTGTGCTCCATCCTGCAAAGTATCCCACTTTATCAACAATAAATCCAAATATAGAAGACCCTGCTGCAAATCCAATTGCAAACATCAAATTAACTATACCTAGTATAGCACCGTATTCTTTTTTTCCAAAGAATATACCGGTTAAATATGCAGGTCCCATCATATAAGCAAATACTGATAGACCCTTAAGAGTTGCAAACCCAAAAGCTAATTGAGGTATTTGTGGAGCAAATATTAAACATACACATGCTACACCGGCTAATGCAAAAGCTACAATTAATGTTTTTACAGCTCCTAATCTATCAAATAAAAAACCTCCAACTATATTTCCAAATAAAGAAAATAAAGCAAATGTAGAACCAACAAATCCTACAAATGTCGCACTTAATCCTAGGTGTCCTCTAAGATAGGCTGGATACTGAACTGCCAGTGCAGATACATAGATACCTATGAATATAAACCCTATTGAAAATAACCAGAAGTATTTACTTTGTTTAACTTCAGTTAGACTGTATCCCCACTCTATCTTATGATCATGCTCATGTTTATTATCATGATCATTATCTTTTTTACTTTTGTTCTTAGCTCTAACTACTTCATTATGATCTTTAGGCATCCTAATCATTAATAGTGTAACCGGAATACCAACCACAAGAGATAATATACCAAATAATAAGTATGATCTACTATACCCTTGACTTACTAATGAATATGCTACTAATTGTTGAAGAAATATATTCCCAATTGAACCTCCAGCAAAAGCTAATCCCATAGCTTTACCTTTTACTTCTTCACCAAACCAAGCATTAATAATAAGAGGCACACCTATTGCTGATATTGCTGCTGTACCAATTTGTGAAATTCCTGCAAATATATAAAATTGCCATAGGCTATGAGCAAAATAAAATGCTAAGAATCCACCGCCAGATAATATACAACCTACTAAGAACATCAACTTGGCACTTATCCTTGAGTATAAATATCCTATTATAGGTGATGCAACTGCCGATATAACTGTACCTATTGTAAATAATAGAGAAAATGATGCCAAAGTAAACCCTTCACCTTCAACTACGTAACTTACAAATTGTGGCTGAATATTAGATGCTACTCCAAAAGGTATCGCCTGAATAATCATACATCCTATAACAATCATCCAACCCATTGTAAATTTTTTATTACCATTTTCCAACTTATCCATATGATAGCACTCCTCTTTATGTTACATTTTACTAATCTATTTATATCCTCTATATTTTACAATTTCATCAAATTTTATTATGTATATGATATTTTTTATATAATTTATTTTAATATATCCATTTTAACCAATTTAATAGTAATGTATTTCATTATTTATTGTACCTCAGTTAGTTTTTTAATTGATTTTGTATTTGTTATCCAATACACTTAAATTATCAACGGGGATTTTGATAGTACATAATTTTAATAAATTAATTTTCAAGGGGGAAATGAATATGAAGAAATTAGTAGTAAAAGACAGGTCTCAATGCCAGGATTGTCTAACATGTGAGATAGCTTGTTCAGAAGCATTTTACAAATCTTATAAGCTAAACACATCATGTATAAAAATTGATTTAAAAAAAGATAATTCTTTAAATGTTAAAGTATGTAATCAATGTGGAGTATGCGCAAAGAAATGTCCTGAAGGCGCTATCAAAGAAAACGCTAAGGGAGTATATATGATAAACAAAAAACTATGTACAGGATGTCTTGTATGTGTTGAATCATGTCCAAAGGGTATAATAGCAAAAGTTGAAGATAAACCGACTCCAAGCAAATGTATTGCATGTGGTATTTGTGTTGATGCTTGTCCTATGGGAATTCTTGATGTACAACAAGGCTAGTTATATATTTTATTTAGTGTAAAACAATTATAATAGCTATTTTTCAATTATTATCAATTCAAAATATAAAAGAGTATAGATAGTTTTGAATACATTCAAATTTATCTATACTCCAATACAATGACTATATGTTTATATATATTAACTTATATCTACTCTAGATATTACTTAATATAATCTGAATATTGAGGTGTTGGAATACCATAACCTCCTGCAACCTCTAATATATCTCCTGTTATAAATGATGAATCATCGCTTGCATAGAATAACACTGCTTTAGCTATATCTTCTGGTTCTCCCATACGATTTAGAGGTACATGTCTTAAGAATGATTCAATAAATTCCTCATTCATATTACTTAATGCAGCCTTAGTAGCTATAAGACCTGGTAAAACAGCATTACATCTAATATTATTTCTAGCATACTGAGTAGCAATATTTTTTGTCAGTGAATTTATTGATGACTTTGATACAGTATAAGCAGTTCTTGAAAGATCTGGAATAACTGAACCTATACTAGATATATTAACAATACTTCCTCCACCATTTTTTATCATATATGGAACTGCTACTTTACATGGTAAGTATACACTTTGTAAGTTATCTTTTATTATATTAAAAAACTCATCCGTATCTCCATTTACTAAGTCCTTATCAAGTTCTACATTTGTACTACCATAATTATTTACCAAAATATCTATTTTGCCTTCATTATTAATTACTTCCTCAATCATAGAAGTATATGTTTGCTCTTCTCTTGCATTAAAATAAACAAATTTAGCACTTCCACCATCTGATTTTATTTCTTTTACAACTTCATTGGCCAATTCTCCTGAACGAGCAGCTATATAAACTAGCGCTCCATTTTTAGCTAATATTTTTGCTGATGATAGTCCTATACCTTTTGTTGATGATGTTACTAATGCCACTTTACCTTGCAGTTTTTTCATTGTAATTTCCTCCACCAAGTTTTATATATTCAATAACTATTCTTAAACCTATGATCTTTGTAAAATTAATGAAATTTAATTTAATCTAATCTATAATTGATAATAATTTATACAATACTAGGGTTTATTATTAATTTAAATCTTTTTTTATTTATACCCATATAAAGTAGTAATATATCAGTAAACTTAAACGATAATTTAATAAAATAAAAAGACCATTATAATTAATTATAATGGTCTTTTTTATTATCATATATTTAATATCATAATATATTATTATTTTCTTTTGGTACCATTACAACCATACAAAATTCTCGATTTGATTCTTCATGCACCCAGTGCATAGTTCCATTGTATCTATTGATGGATTTTTTTATATTTTTTACACCATATCCATGAAGGTCTTTCTCAGACTTGCTAGTTATAAATCTATTTTTAGTTACTTTAGGCTTGTTATCACAGCTATTTACAATCTTTATAACAATAAAGCTATGGTTAAAGCAATAAATCTTTAAGAGTATATTTTTGTCTTTACTGTTATTGCAACTATCTATTGCATTATCTAATAGGTTATTAATTATAGTACACAGGTCTTTATCTTCTATAAAATCTAAGTCTCTAGTTCGAATTTCATGCTCAAATTTTATTCCATACTTCTCCATAATAATCATCTTATCGTTAAGAATAATATCTATTATTTTATTCCCAGTAAAATATATATATGATAACTGTTTTATATCATCGTCTATATTGTTAAGATAATCTACAACTTGATTAGCCCCTAGATTTTTTGATATTCCTCTTATGCAAATCATATGATTTTTTATATCGTGAATAATTTCCATAGTTTTGTCATATTTTTTTTCTAAAATTCTATAGTGTTGGAGTGTCGTTTTATATTTTTCATTATCTAATTTATCTTGTTTCATTTTTTTATGATTTGAAATTAAAACTCCCAAAATACCAGCAGCAATAAAAACAAATATATACATTACTAGTATATCATTAATTTTATTTTTAATCTCTTTTTCATAATCATATATACTATTATAAAATAATTCTTTTATATTTGACTCAGATATCAAACTTGTTATTACCCAGTCATATTCAGGATATAGTTTTGAGTATACAATTTTTTGATCTATTCCCCAATCGTATTCATAATTATATATCCAAAATCCTTCTCCATGATTATTAATTAATTTAAGTTCTTTTTTTAAAGGAAACTCACCTTTATCGTCTTTTCTATCTATGTATATAATCTCACCATCACCCATGCCCAGAGTATCTGTTATTTCTCTTCCATATTCACCTGTTCCACTGTAATCTGTAATTTCTTTAACCCAAATATTGTATACATTTTCTAATTTAGCATTATTAATTTTTTGTAAAAATATTTTTTTAGTATATCTTTCATAAGAATCTTTAGCAGTTCCGATTATAAATACCTTATCATCATTGTATATATCTTTTTCTAAAAAATATATATAACGCTCTATATACTTATCTAATTCGTTTTTACTATTTATTAAACTTCTATCTATACTTGAATCATTAGTGTATATTATTTGTTCTTCAGTTTTATCCCAAACAATTACGTCTAAAATTGGAAATATATAAAATAATTCTTTAATAGATTCCTCGAAATTAATAGCATTGCCTTCATTTAAGCTTGAATTATATAATTCCTCTAAAGATTTATCTAATATCTTATACGATACCTCTATATTTTTTAATAAAGTTTCTTTATCTAACTCTAAATCTTTTATTTTATTGTCTACAGTATGCTTCAACATTTCTTTTTCTGATTCCTTAACTGAGCTATACAGCTTCTCAATACTATTTAAGTGAATTTGATTTATTGCAGATACATAGTTAATTGAAGTAACAATAATAGATATTACACATATTATTGTGATAAGTAAGTAAAATTTGTATCTAAATGCTTTTTTCATAAACTCTTTCTCCTCATAAAATAATTTTATCATATGAGTATAATGTATATTAATTAAATTTCTCCAATATATTTTATAAATTTTTCCTTAAACTCTTTATACTTTCTTTGTGATACATAAATTACATCATCACTGATAAGCACTACCTTTTCTTTAGATAAACCTTTCACATACCTTAAATTAACTAAATAGCTACTATGAGGATTGGCAAATCCATATGGGTATAGCTTCTTATTCCAGTACCTTAAAGAATAATTGCTGCTATAAGTACCTGCTTGTGTATGTATCATTACCTTTCTACTAAGTATTTCTAGATATTTTATATTTTGTATTGAAATTGTTTTTAAATCTCCATCATTATTAGTTGTAATAAATATTTTGTTTTTATTTATTTCATTTATAAGATTTTTTATTTCTATATAAAATCTAGTGTCATTTATCGGTTTTAGTATATATCTAAATGCATTTACATTATATCCTTCTGGCCAGTACTTTTCTACAGCTGTAATAAAAATTATCTTTACATTTTCATTACTTTTTCTGATGATTTTTGCAACATCTATACCGTTAATTCCACCTAAATTTATATCTAGCATTATAAAATCGTACTTATCAAAACCACCATTTATAATATCTTCTCCAGAACAAAATTTATCTATATTAAATGTAATTTGTTCATTGTCTCCATATATTTTTAACATTCTTTCCAATTCTAATAATTGAAATTTATCATCTTCACAAATTGCTACATTGTACACATTTATCACCGACCATTGTTTATATTATGTTATATTCGTATAACGTTTTAGGCTATCATGATTTACTATTGATATGTTTAATCTCACGATATTGTTTTTTCATATATTCAGCTATTAATTTATCCAGCTCTTGACTTATACTAAGTACTTCTTTTTTATTTAGATTGCTAAATTCATATTTAAATATTTCAAAATATAATCGTTCCTTCAATTCCCTTATTCCATCATTAATTAACATATTGCCCCCTAAAAGTTAATTATTTCATAATAAAATTTACATTTTTTATTTTTTTTTTGCAATAATATATGTAAAAAAGATTGATTTTAACGAAAATATGATAATTTAAGTATATTTTATAACTACTTATAATAATAAATTTATTTTTTGCTGATACATATCTGATTTTTCTAAATATATTAAAAGCACTCATTTTTTATTAAAGTGAGTGCTTTTAATTATTATATACATCATTATTATTTTTATTTATTTTTATACTTTGTTATGTCATAAGAGAGTATTAAGCATGCATTTTTAGAATCTATCCACTTTATATTTGATGCTACAGCATTAAACCAAATATCGTACTTATCTAAATAAATTTCCATAGAATACTCATCTTCTTTATATTTTCTTAGTCCATTTATAGGACATGCTTCACATGATGAGTTTTTATTATTAAAAAATGACTTATAGCATATATCACCTATATTTATATTTTGATCTAAATATTTTAATTTATCATTTATATATAAAATTTCATGGCTATCTTTATCTATTACATATGCATAACATTCTATTTTATCCATGACAGCTTTTGTTATATGATAGGCATCTATAATTTTATCATGAGAATATTTTTTAAGCATAAATGTACTAATAACATTTGATATTAATGATAGTGTATCTATATCACTATCTGATAAAATATTTTCTTCATTATTTAATTCAAACCCTATATGTCCTCTATTGATATCATTCTCTATAATATCAATCTTTAGTGTATAATCATTACTACTATTAGAATGCATATCTCTATTTACCCATTCAAAATTACACCTTAAATCTTCATTTGAATAATCTCTCTCTTTTATATAAACTCTATTTAGATTAAACTTTATCCCAACTAGTTTTATTATTAAACTTATGGCAGTCGAAATATCTTTTGAGTTATATAAGATCTTAAATATATTTTCAAATATATTCTCATTAAACTTATTTATAGATTTTATATTTTGCTCTAATTCTAAAATATTATTATCAGTCTGCCTACCATTTGATACATAACTTCTATCCTTATCATAAATACTATAACAATCTTTGCCTATTTCTTTTGAATTATATAAAGCCTCATCTGCCTTTATATATAAATCTTCAAATGAGTTCCCGTCTTTAGGATACTGAGATATTCCTATACTTCCCGAAACCTTATGTTTTTTGCTATTTTCTCCTACAAAAGAGTTTCTAAATATGCTTAATATTTCTTCAGCTTTTCTTATAAGTATTTCTTCTGATTGTATGTCTTTGATTAATATAATAAATTCATCTCCACCTATTCTCCCAACTATATCAGTATCTCTAAACATGCTATTTAACTCATTCGAAATATCTACTAATACTGCGTCTCCAAATATATGGCCTAGTCTATCATTAATATTTTTAAAATTATCTATATCAACAATAAATAATGCACTTTTTTTATTTGTTCCATGTTTACTTATATATCGCTCTATTAATTCTTGAGATTTTATCTTATTATATATTCCGGTTAATGGATCTCGTTCTGATTTTCTTATGTATTCTAATTCTTTTATTTTTTTATCATTTATATCTTTGGCATATGAAATTGCTATAAATGATTTATTTTCCTCACTATAGTATGATGCCACTTGATAAGAAAACCACTTATATTCTCCTAATACTAGCAGCCTACATTCTAAACTTAAATCTTCTTCTTTTTCCAAATTTCTTGTAACTATATTATTTAAGCTAAATTTTTCTTTAAATGCTTTTAAATCATCTTTATATATAATATTTTCAATATAATTTTTTAATATAAAACTATATAGATCTTTTTGTTTGTTCCCTACTATTATATTGTCTATAAGGCCATCTGTTTTAGATAATAGCTTGTTGTTAGTTATATCAACTTCAAACATAATGTCATTAGTAGCCTCTATAATATTTCTAATCCTTCTTTCTGTATTTATAAGTCTAAAAGATTCTCTTTGCTTGGAAACCAGCAACTTGTCCAATAGTTGACTTAATTTAACTATTTCTGTATCAGTGCCATATTTACAATACAGGTCACTCAATATATCTTTTAATTCACTTATTACTTCTGATTCAGATATCATAAACTTAGACCTCCAGAGTACTGTATTTTTTATTTCGCTTTGTACATATGTTAGTATCTATTAAAAGTTTCCTTGCTATTATAATAAATTCATCTTTTTCATAAATACAACTATCAATATTTTCCTTATAAAATAAGTAATTGTATTTATTTATACAACTTACTATTTCCTTTGAAATTAAATATCTTTTATTAATCCGATATATTTCATCTATTCTTCTAAAATCTTTAATATATAAATAAATAATAAAATACGGTATTTTTTTACTCAATATTTTATTGATAAATTTAAATCTATTATACCATTTAATAATCCTTTTCATGATTTACCTCCCCAAATAAATACACAAAAACAACCGACTAAATAATTTTATTTAGCCGGTTGTACCAATATCTCCATATATTCTAGGTACCCATATACAGAATATATTTCATAGATTCATTTTATAATGTCATTATATGATACTATATTTATACTTGCCTTAACTAAATTCTAGTCTCATTTCTTTTTATAAATATATCTTACTCAATTTATTATAGCATAATTTATCCATATTTATCCTATTTAGACAGTTTATATTATACTTTGTTGGAATTTTATCAGTAATAATATAAAAGAGAGCTAGATTATACCCTAACTCTCTTCTATCTATATCTAATCATTTATTAAATATTATTTTTTTATTATTTTTATTCTATTTAGCTCTCCAACAGTAGCATTTCCCTCATTTATTTCAACAGCCTCATCTTCATTTAAATTTGTAAATACTACTATTGGCATTGAAGATTTTGCATTTTTTTCTACAAAGTTAACATCCATGTCAACTAGTTTATCTCCAACTTTAACTTCTTGGCCAACTTGTACAAAAACTTCAAATCCTTTCCCGTCTAAATTAACTGTATCTACTCCTAAATGTATTAGTATCTCTCTACCATCATTAGAAGTAATTGCTACAGCATGCTTAGTTTGAAATACAACTTCAACCTTACCTGCTACTGGTGAAAATATTTTTCCGTCTATTGTGTCCATAGCGAATCCGTCACCCATCATTCTTGTTGAAAATACTTGGTCAGGCACTTGAGATATATCTACAAGCTTTCCATTTGTTAATATTGCTATTTCTTCTGTATTTTCTTGTTTTCCTCTAAATATATTTTTAAAAAAGCTCATCTTATTCTCCTTTTATGTACTTATTATATTTTTTAATATATAAAATATATGACACCTACTTGATGTAGGTGTCATATATTCATCCATAAATTATTTTAGCTTGCTTTTGCAATACTATCTAATTCTTTTATTATCGCATTTTTTACTAAATGTACAGTAGTTCCATAGATTACTTGTATATTTTGATCATCTACTTTTACTACACCCATACATCCTGTTGATTTTAATTTATTTTCATCAACTAAACTCATATCTTTTAATATTACACGTAATCTAGATATACAGCAGTCAACAACTTCTATATTCGCAGCTCCACCAAGTCCTTCTATTGCTACTTGCGCTTTTAACTTTAAAGGATCCGTAGTATTTCCTGTATCTCCTGCTACTTCCATACTTTGGTCATATTCTCCACCTCTACCTGGAGTCTTTACATCATACTTAACTATCCACCATTTAAATAGTAAATATGATCCTATACCAAATGGTATTCCAAGAAGCAATACTATGAAGAACTTAGATTCTGGTCTTAATACTCCATATAATAACAACCCTATTAAGTTAGGTTCTGCTCCACCCATACCATTTCCAAGCATGTATGAGAACATGAAACTTAAACCATTTAGCACTGCATATATAAAGTATAATATAGGTGATGCAAACATGAATGCAAATTCTAGCGGCTCTGTTATACCAGCTATTAATATTGAGAATACTCCAGTTATTAATAAAGGCTTTATAGCATTTCTATTTGCTGGCTTAGCTGTTTTGTACATTGCAAAAGCTATTGCAGGCAATGCAAACATTGTTATTGGAACTTGTCCACCTCTTAAGAATTTAACTAACTCTACTATAGTAGTTCCTTCTGGAAGCACATTACTTGTTAAGAATGCATTGTATGCTATTCTTGATCCTTCTACTACTTCTCCAGTTGGGAAAGTATATATACCAGATACTGCAGTGTCACGTATTACTGCATTCCAAACATGGTGTAGGCCAGTTGGTATAAGTAATCTTTCTCCAAATCCATATAAGAATGGCGCAAATACTCCTGAGTTAGCAACAGCCATCGCAGCCGAGCTTATCATGTTAGATACAACTGCCCAAGCATACGGGAATAATTGGCCTAATATTACGAAAAATATTGCATTAGCTATTGGTACAAATCTATTTCCACCGAAGAAAGATATTGCCATAGGTAATTTTATCTTATGAGTTCTATTGTGTATAAATGCAGAGAATAGACCAACAACTATACCGCCTATCATACCTGTATCTATAGTTTCTATTCCTAAAATTGAAGTTATAGTCTTTTCTGTAAACATATTTGCTACATCTGGATTTAAAGATACTAAGGTTCCCATTCCCATTAAGAATGCTATGTATCCTACAAGTCCACCAAGTGCTGCAAACTCTTTATCTTCATTTGCCATAGCAAATGATAATGAAACTGCAAATAATAAAGCTATGTTACCCATTATTGCATTTGCTATTGTGTTCATTATATTAGCTACATACTGAACTGGTGCTGATGCTATAAAAGGTAGCATTTCTTTTAACTGATCATGCCATAAAAATACTGATGCTAAACCTAATACCATTGATGCAAATGATATCAATACTATTGGTAGTAGAAAAGCTCTAGAAAGCTTTTGGAAAAAATCGAATAATTTCTTTTTCATTTATGTTCCTCCTGTTGTTTTTATAATAGCTTTGTTGTTTCTAACATATTAATGATCTAAATTATTAATAAATCTTTCTAATCTAACTAAAGATTCTTCAACATTATCTCTTTGTGTTCCCAAATTAACTCTTATATAATCCTCACCATCTGCAACAAAATGCCCACCATCTTCAACTAGTACACTTTCTTGTAGAGCTAATTTACTTACAAACGCACTTGAAGTTATATTTAATTTACTTATATTTATCCAAGCTAGATATGATGATTCCATTGTCATTACTTCTAGCATAGGCATCTTTTCTCTTATTGTTGTTTCTAATAGTTCGTAATTTTCTCTTAGATAAATATTAATTGCATCTAACCAATCTCTGCAATCATTGTAAGCAGTTATTATTCCTATTATCCCAAATACATTTGGTGAAGTTATAGAGTTTTGAACTAACTTTTTTCTAAATATACTTCTTATACTCTCGCTCCTAACTACAGAGTACGAAGTCTTAAGTCCTCCTAGATTAAAGGCTTTATTAGGCGAAGTTAAAAGTATCATATTATCTAATAATTCTTCTTCTAGTTTAAATACTGATTCAAATTTACCAAAGTGAATATGCTCTGCATGAACTTCATCTGCGACTAGTATTACATTATTTTCTTTGCATATTCTTGCTACCCTTCTTATTTCCTCTATACTCCATATCCTTCCAGATGGATTATGAGGAGTACAGAACATCATAAGTTTTGGCTTATTCTCTTTTATCTGTTTTTCTAATCTATCAAAATTTATATGATATCTATTATCTATAACATCTAGCTCATTAGTAATAACTCTTACACCTTGTTTCTTAGCTGCCGATTCAAAAGGATCGTATACAGGAGTATTTAAAATTATACTATCTCCTTCTTTGCAAAAAGCTTGGATTGTGTAATGAATAGTTGATACAGTTCCATATGTTAATGTAATCCATTCTTTCTCAATATTTACATCGTGTATATCTTTTTGCCATCCTATAATTGCGTCATAAAACTCGTCATAGCAGTATGTATAACCAAATACACCTCTTTTAACTGTTCTACTAAATGCATCTTCTAACTTCTGTGGTACTTTAAAATCCATATCTGCTATCCACATAGGTATAAAATCTTCATTTACTTCTCCGAATTTAGATCTAATTATATCTATATCCCATTTTCTACATTTTTCTTCTATACGATTTGGCTTATAATTAAAATCAAACATTTATATCTCCTTACTCATACGTCATAAAATCCTTTTCCTTATTTCATTATACTTTAATTTAAAAATTTACTTCACATAAAAAAATGTCACCTGCAAGTGACATTTTTTTATTTATTATTTAATTTTAATTTCATGCTCTTGAATAAGACTACTAGCAAAGTATTTATTGCTACTCCAATTATCACAGTTATATAAAATCCTAGCATTGGAGTAATATTTCCTATTATAGGATCTACTATGCTAGCCCCTGGAGCAACTCTCTTTACATTAAAAATACATCCTATGCTTGCTGCAATTATTGCAGATATTATTTGTGCACTCATAATGGGTATTGGATCATTTACCGCATATGGTATCGCCGGTTCTGTAATCCCAAAAGATCCAACTATAATTGATGATGCTCCAGCCTCTATTTCTTCTTTATTAAATAAATTAGGCTTTATAAATGTCGCTATCCCTACAGAAATAGGAGGCATTAAATTTGTTATAGCTACAGTCCCAAAGTAAATTAAATTTCCTTGTTCCACCATTCCTAGTGCAAATAAGTAAGCAGCTTTATTTATAGGACCTCCCATATCTAGCACAGTCATTATACCTACAATCGCACATACTACTATTGTATTTTGACTAGACATTGAATTTAAATATTGACTTATATTAATAGTTACAAAGCTTGTTATAGGAGCAATTATATAATATACTACTGTAGTTATTATCAATGTTGCTAATACGGGTATTATGATGAATCCCATCAGATGATCTACATTTTTATGTACTTTTATCTTTTTTAGATACTTTACAAAGTATCCTACCAAAATTCCAACTACTATTGCTCCTAAGAAACCAGAGTTACCATTTATGCCCAATATATCTTTACTATTTGCTAAGTAACTTCCTAATAACGCTGGGGCTAAAGCTGGTTTATCAGCTATTGAGTAAGCAATATATGCACCTAATATAGGCGTCATCAGACTTATGCCTACCATACCTATAGATTGTAATATATATACAAATTCACTCAGTTCACCTTTTATTCCATATATGGATGAGGATAAAACCATTAACATTCCACCTGCCACAGCTAGCGGAATAGTATATGATATACCATGCATTATATGTTTAAATATATTATTTTTTATATTTAGGTTCTTATTAGTATTATGTATTTTTTGTTTATCATCTAATAAATTCTCTATACTAGTATACTTATTTATCTCTATATCTTTTTCTAAATTATCAATTTCATCTTTTGGAAAATGAACCTCTTCTTGCTTATAATTATTCAACTTATTTGATTTAACTTCTAATTCTAAGTCATCAAATACTCTATCAATATCTCTCAGGACTTCGTTTATATCTCTTGTTATTACTATTTTACTTTCAAATTTTTTTAACTCTTCATCAGATAAAGACCGCCCTACTGCTAATATTACACACTCAGCTCCTTCTATATCTTCGTCACTTAATTTATTTTCACAACCTAAGGCTCCCTGAGTTTCTATCTTTATATTATGACCTCTGTTGTTACCTTCTTTAATCAATGCTTGCGCAACCATATATGTATGCGCTATACCTACAGGGCAATTACTTATACCTACAATTTTTAAACTCATAAAATCACGTCCATTTATCTTTTATTGTATGATACTAAGTAAGCTTTTTTCTAGCTCATCTTTTGTATTACATTCTTGAATTTGATTTATAAACTCAACATCCATTAGATGCTTTGCTATTTTTGATATATCAACTAGATATTTATTACTCATATCCTCCTCTGCTACCGCAAAAGCTATTATTATATTTACCGCTTTATTATCTAAAGAGTTCCAATCTATCTTATTCTCTAGCTTCATTACAATAATACAACTCTCTTGTACAAATTCCCCTTTGCAATGAGGTATAGCTACTGAGTTCCCAAATCCAGTTGTAAATTGTTCTTCCCTCTTTATTAACCCCTCCAGATATAATTTTTCATCTCTAACATTGTTATTTTCTCTAGCTATACTAGCTATACTACTTAATACTTCATATTTATCTTTACAATTTATATTATATTTAACTATCATTGCTACTACTCTCCATTAATACTTGCGTAAACTTATCTAACGTTACACATTCACATAGTCTATTTACAGTATCCCCTTTTTTTATTTTTGAATTGATAAATGAAAATACATTTTTATTATTTTTTATTTCTGAGTTTAAAAAAGCTATAAATACAAGTTTAATTTTTGTACTTCCCCATTTTATTGGTTTTTCTAAGCTGCATATTGCAATTACATTGCTTCCATCATTTGATATACAATGAGGAACAGCTACTAAATCAGATATTTCTGTTGATGATATGTTTTCCCTCTTTATTACATCTACTTTATCTTTACTAGAAATAAATCCTTTTTGTACCATATCATCTGATATAAACTCAATAAGCTCCATTTTATTATTTAAATTTAACTTATAATAAAATATATCTTGTAAAAAAAGGTTTTTTAAATATTTATTAAAGTAAATTTCATTTAATTTATTTTCAATAATATCTATATCTTCATTAGTCATCATAGGTGATACACGTATTATACTATTATTGTTTATGTATCCTTTTGTACTTGTAGTTGATATTATAAAGTCTATCTCTTCAAAACTATCAAAATTAATAAAATTAAGCTGATAGCAACCGATGACCTCTATATCTGGAAAATATCTTCGTAGCTTTGTCTTTAGAAGCTCTGAGGTACCCATTCCAGTGTTACAAATTATTATAGCTCTATAACTAGTTTTTTGGTTTAACCTTTCAATAGCTGTTGCAAAATGAATTGCAATATATCCAAGCTCATTTTCATTTATCTCTACTTTAAATATATCTTCAATGCTCTTTGCCAACTCAAGGGCATAGTTAAAACTCTGAGGATAATTCATTTTAACTTGATTTAAAATTGTGTTATCTACATTAAACTTTAGGTAGTATCTATGATAAGAATTTAAAATATGATTCGTTAAGTATTTAATTAATTCTATATCCTCAGATAGAAAAACTTTATACTTTATATCTATATCTATAAGGGCTTTCATAATAATTGACCTTATATATTCTTCTTTAGGGTTTATATTTAATATAAGCTTTTTATCTGCTTTAGCTATTATGTTTGCATATAGAATTTCATCCTCATCTATGACTAAATCATAATGCTCATAAATATCTTTAATAAATGTGTCATTAAAGGTACTCGTAATATCCTTATAGTTTCCTACCACTGGTAGCTTTACTTTATTTCCATTTAAAGATCTAAAAAAACAAACTGCTATAAATTTTGATAAGTATATTATTTCATAATAATTCTTAAAAATATTGTTATCTAGAAATGACTTTTCAATGTATTTCTGTAAATATTTTATAAAGTTATCATTTATTAAATCTAAATTTTCACAAAGCTCACTATCATTGTCATCTTTGAAAAAATACTTTACACAACATTTCCTTATATTTTCCTCTTCACCTTCTATATACAGCCCCTTATATGGTTTATACATAAGTTTTATATCATATACTTCAAACATTTCTCTAACTTGTCCTATTTCATTTTGTAATGTGGACCTGCTTAAGAATAGTACTTCACATAATGAATCTAAACTAATCGGCGAATGTATTAATATGCTTCGTATCAGATCTACACTTCTTATAGATTCATCTTTAGAATCAAGATTAATACTTTGTATATATTTTTTAAATTCTTTAGTATATAAAATATTTAATTTATAACCTATACCTTTTACAGAATCTATCTTTGCACCATATTGTTCTAGCGATAAGTTTATATCTTTGATGTATCTTTTAATACTTCTTTCACTTACTCCTAGGTACTGGGCAATTTCACTACTTGTGCTATAGCTCTCACTAGAATTTAAGTAGGATATGATTATTTTGTGCTTATTGTTCATAAAATTCAACTCCACCTAGTATGATATTTTGATTCTACTATAATAAATCTGTAAGGTCAATTTCCTAAAATTTATGATTAATACTTTATATACAAATAAAGGAGCTGTATCTTAAGAATGATTTACTAATCATTTTGACACAACTCCTTATACTTAATATTATTTGATAGTTAGTATAAAAGTCTCATTATATAGTTTTAGATTTATTAATATTTTTTAGTACATAACATACTAAAAATGATATGAAATCTGAAATTGGAATAGCTAAAAATATGGCTATCTCTGGTGGAATATTCATTATATTATATCTAGAAAATATTGTTGGAAGTATTATTACTAATGGGATTAACAATATTACTTGTCTAACTATACCTAGCAAGCTAGCACGTTTCTCATCACCTGATACTTGCATAAATGTTATTTGTGTATATATAATCCCTATAAAAGGAAATCCTATTAAGATTATTCTTATAATTGGTACAGATAGCCTCATAAAGGTTATATCATCTGTAAATATTTTTGCAGCATCACTTGCAAATAACGATATTAATACAGCAAATGTTATTGAGTAAATCAAACTATACTTCATAGTCTTTGATTTTACTTCTCTCTTTTTTTCTTCATTATTACTACCTTGGTAATAAGCTATCACAGACTGTATACCTTGTGTTAGTCCTATTAAAGGTAATAATATAATCATCTGTATATTGTTACATATTGACCATACACCGATGTATAACACACTAGCATATTTTATTAATACTTTATTTATAATAAATCCTGATAAGCTGTTTAAAGCCTGCATTAAAAACTGGACAAATCCTATTTTCACTAATGATGATAGTATTTCTTTTATCTCACTCTTATCTAAACTACTCTTCTTTATCCATAAATTCTTTCTAATTAAGAATACTACAGAAAATAATAAGTAGAATATTTCACTAATTAATGTGGAAAGAGCAATCCCTTTAATCCCCATATTCAGTACGAAAGTAAAGAATATATTAAATACTAAATTTATAAGAGTTGCTGAAACCACCACTATAATTTCTATCTTGGGATATCCAAAGGCTCTTATATTATTTACTAATGTATATCCAGTCGAACTAAATACATTAAATATAATAGCTATATTTAAATATTGTTTAGCAAGATTTTTTACATGACCTGTTGCTCCTAGTGCATATAGTAGTTTATCTTGAAATAAAAAAATTATTATAGATATAAGTGCGCTAAATATAAAACTAGAATATAATCCAACCTTAAATGTACTATTTATCTTTTTATAATCCTCTTCCCCAATTCTCTTTGATATTACTATACTTGTCGATACACCAAATATTAATTGAGCTGCTATTAGTAAGGATAA
>NZ_NOJY02000025.1 GCF_002250835.2 Romboutsia weinsteinii | reverse complement strand
CTACATCCTCACCCTTTTGTATAAGTTGATGTACAGCATGACTCCCTATATATCCAGCTCCACCACAAACTAATATTGACATTATAATTCCTCCAAAATTTTAATTTATAGCTAGTAGTTAATACTAGCCGCTTACTAATTAATAAAACTTTTTATCCTATTTTCCTAGCTCCATCTGATATATCAGCTACATAAAAATCAGGCTTATATCCTATTTTATCTTCATAAGACTTAGTTACATTTTCTATGAAGTTTTCTACAGCATCTTCTTTCACTATACTTACTGTACATCCACCAAATCCAGCTCCAGTCATTCTAGATCCTATTACCCCGTCTTGTTCAAGAGATACAGCTACTAACGTATCTAGTTCTAGCCCTGTTACTTCATAATCTTCTCTAAGTGAAGTATCCGAAGCTATCATTAATTTTCCAAATAATTCTATATCATTTTCTTCTAAAGCTTTAACTGCTTTTAAAGTTCTTTGATTTTCATATACTGCATGCCTTGCTCTCTTTCTTTCTACTTCATTCTCAATTAAATAAGCATTCTTATCGAAGACCTCTTCGCTAAGTTCTCCTAATTCATTGAAGTTTAGTTCTTTTTTAAGAGCAGTTTTAGCATTTGCACACTCTTCGCATCTTTCATTATATTTAGAGTCAGCCAATCCTCTTCTTTTATTTGAGTTTGCTATTACTATTTTATATCCATCTAAATTTATATGGCTATATCTATAGTTTAGTGTATTGCAATCTAGTAATATAGCACAATCCTTTTGACCCATACCTATTGAGAATTGATCCATTATTCCACAACTTACACCTATAAATTTATTTTCAGCTTCCTGAGATATCTTTACAATATCTATCATATCTATATTTAAGTTATTATAGTGATTAAATATTACTCCAGTTAATACTTCTATAGATGCTGATGAAGAAAGTCCAGCACCATTTGGTATATTCCCAAATACTAATATATCTAGACCACCTTCAATTTCATAATTGCGCTCTTGTAAAACTTTTATAACTCCTTTAGGATAATTTGCCCAATCATCTTTTTCATCATAAACAATATTGTCTAAATCAAATTCTATTACACCTAATTGCTCAAAGTTTATAGAGTACATTCTAACTTTTCTATCTTCTCTTCTCGCTGCTACACCATATGTTCCAAATGATAGTGCACAAGGAAATACATGCCCACCATTATAATCTGTATGTTCACCAATTAAGTTTACTCTTCCTGGTGAGAAAAATATATCTTCACTTTCTCTATTAAATATTTCTATAAAATCATGTTTTAGTTTGTTTACCATCTTCCTATCTCCCCTAATATTAAATTTTATTTTATCTAATCTTTATATATTTATATTTCTATATTTTTTAAAGCATTTTCTATTTGATCTACTATATCTTTATTATCGTCTTTTCTAAGAAACCACTTTTCATTTAGAATTACTTTTTCACCTTTAGATATAGTTTTTAATTTTCCTAAACTTTCTAACTCTAAAAACAACTCCTTTGTATACACTTCGAAGTTCACACCATAATCTGAGTAGTCCTTCGGTTGCGAGTACTTATCATCAAAAGTTTTAAAGAATATAGTGTCATCTATTTGGTATGCTGACCATCCACAGTCATTATTAATACCTATTTTAAAAGCGTCATAGTTACATGTATCTTGAGTAATCTTTAAGTATTTCTTTTCTATAAATTCCATTCTTTTATCATTTAACTTAGTATATGGCCAATATGCAAACACTTTATTAGGTGTAAAAGCTGTTTTTTCATTACATATTGGAGTAATACTTACTCCGTTTTTTGCAAGTGTTGTTATAGCCCATGGAGCTATAGTTTTCTCTTCTTCTCCTAAGTTTAAGATTTCATTAGTTATACTTACCTCACTTGAATCTTCTTTAAGAATTATTGTTAATATTTTTTGTACGTTATTACTTTCTTCTCTTGGACCATATACTACAATTCCATTTTCTATTTCTTCATATGTCACATCACCATTATCAGGATAATAACTTGATGGCATATATTCTGGACTCATCCAAAGCCTATGACCACCATATAAAAACCATTTATCATCACTGTATTCATCGTAAGTTGACAAATCTTCACTTACTAATCTATTTATATCCTCAAATAAAACGTTATCCTCTCCTAAAAAAGCATACTTTATTATTCTTGGACCTACTTGTAAAGGTACAAGTAACTCTACAATATTATTTGTAATTCGCACACATCTTCCAAAATTTTCATATTCAATTTGATTAGTTTCAATTCTACCCATCTAATATCCCCCTTTATTTATTATTATACCTATATAGTAAACGATTACTATCTTGATGTAAAGAGTTTCCTAAGTATATTAGTAAATAAATTTTATCTCAAGGTTGCATTTTAAAAAATTTTAAATATTATATAATATATTGAATTATTTGGAGGGAAAGTAATGGATTTTATTGACAACTTAGTCGCAAAGCGTTTTGGCGATTTGTCTTTTTTTAGCACAAGTAGTAGATTATACAAGTTTGAGAAAATAAAGAAAGTTACTAATGAAACTAGAATAAGAAGACCTGATATAACTCTCATAGATATGGGTGTAGGAGAACCTGACAAAGGTGCTGATAAAGTTTTATGTGACATATTAAATATTGAATCAAGAAGACCAGAAAACAGATTTTATGCTGATAATGGTATTTTAGAATTTCAGGAAGCTGCTTGTAAATATTTAAAGAAAATGTACAACCTAACTGGTATAACTGTAGATAATGTAATGCATGGTATAGGTTCTAAATCAATACTTGCAATGTTACCTCTTGCTTTTATAAATCCTGGTGATGTATGCCTTATGACTGTACCTGGATACCCTATCTTAGGTACCTATAGTAAATTCTGTGGTGGTGAGGTTTATAACTTACCTCTTTGTCCAGAAAATGATTTTTTCCCTAATCTTGATAGTATCCCAGAAGATATCTTAAAAAGAGCAAAATTATTATATCTAAACTACCCTAATAACCCTACAGGTCAGGTTGCTAGTAAAGCCTTTTATGAATATGTAATTAATTTTGCTAAAAAAAATAATATCTTTATAGTTTCAGACTTGGCTTATGGACCATTAGTTTATGATGGTTATAAACCTCTTAGCATAATGAGTATTGATGGTAGTATGGATGTTTGTGTTGAACTTCATTCCCTATCTAAAGCATTTAATATGACTGGATGGAGACTAGCTTTTATTGTTGGTTCAAAGAAAATGATTAAACTTTTTTCAACTGTAAAAGGGCATACTGATTCTGGTCAATTTAGAGCGATTCAAAAAGCTGGCGCTTATGCACTTGAAAATCCTCAGCTTATTAATGAAAATTGCGAAAGATATTCTAGAAGATTTAATATGTTGGTTGAAGCATTACGAGAAGTTGGATTTAATGCAAAAAAACCTAAATCTGGATTTTATGTTTATGTACCTATACCTATAGGTGTAAAAAATGGAGTTAGGTTTAATGATGCTGAGGAAGCTAGCTTATATATTCTATCCAATGCTCTAATTTCAACAGTGCCTTGGGATGACTGTGGATCCTTCTTAAGATTTTCTACTACATTTGAGGCAAATACTATAGAAGATGAGTTGTATATTATTAATGAACTTAAGGATAGATTAACTAGTTTAAATCTAGAATTTTAAGATATACAAAACAAATCTATTTATAGATGCTGTTATAATCCGTTATTAGTTATTAAATGACAGCGTCTATAAATAATTTTCATTTTAATGTATTATTTTAATTTTCTGTTATTTATATTTCTTCAAACATTTACAAATTATATACATTTGTATAAAATATTCTTATAAGATTTTATTATTTAGTAAATTTGTATTTTGGGGGAATATAATATGTTTAAGCAGACTACCTGCATAAGCTTTGAAGAATATGGGGATGTTCTATCTTATCTATCTAACTACGATGTATGTTTAGAACACAAAAAATCTATTGTCTTAACAGAAAGATCTATAGATAAACTTTTCTATACTCAGGATGAGATATTTATAAAACTAAAAAAAGGGGTAATTTTAATCTTAGTTTCAAAAGATGGCCTATTTGAAAATATTGAGTCCTATATTTTAAATGGCCGAGTTAAATTGAATAAAGGAATATACTATAACTTTATTCCTATATCTGATGATTGTATGTTAAATATATATTCTAATAGTATATCTAATGAGTCCTTACAATTAGATTATTCATATACTTATAATGAAATCATACCAACAATAAACATTGATAAAATTTATACACGATTTTATCAAGATAAACCAACAAACTATTTATTCAAAGGTGAAAAACATTCATTTTGGGAGCTTACATTTGTTGATAGAGGGGTTTTGTATACTAAACTAGATGGTATAGAGTATAAACTTAAGCAAAATGATATTATTTTTTATGCACCTAATCAATATCATTCTCAGTATACCGATGATAAGAAATCTTGTTCTTATCTAACAATGAGCTTTGATATGAACTTTACTAATTTTGAACTTCTATCTAATAAAGTTTTTTCTTGTAGTAAAGATATATATACTATTGTTGACAATTTAATCAAAGAGCTGAATTCTAATAATATATATTCTTATGAACTAGCACTTTGTTACCTAAAACAAATTATTATTAAGGTGCTTACTTTAGATTTTGACAATATTGTTATAAAACCATTAAATACAGTTCAACAACATTTTGATAATGAACTTTTAGATACTATTTTAGAATTTATACATAGCAATATATCTTTAAATATAGATGTACAAACTCTATGTGATAAGTTCAGTATAAGTAGTTCAAAGCTTCATTTGCTATTCAAATCTAATCTAAATACTACAGCTACTGCGTACATAAGTAATATAAAATTGAATAAAAGCAAAGATCTACTTAAAGAGTCTAATCATACAATTAGCCAGATTTCTGAAATTCTTGGATTTACTTCTGTTCACTATTTCTCAAAAAAATTCAAGAAAAATTATGGATTTTCTCCTAGCGAGTACTTAAGATCTGTTAATAAAAATACTCAATAATAATTAATATAAAAAAGTGGTTAACTGTTTTAATTTACATTAACCACTTTTTTATTTATATTATTCTTTTCCAGCGGATACCGCTATACTTGAAATAAATTTCTTTTGGAATATGGCAAATACTATTATCATCGGAATAATAGATAAAACCGAACCTGCCATAAGCTTTGGATAATGTGTCCCAAATTGACCTATAAATACTCTAAGTCCTGCTGCTAATGGTAGTTTATCTGGTGTTGAGTTAACTATAAGTGGCCATAAGAAGCTATTCCATGCACCAAGACCTCCAAGTATTGCAACTGTAGCTAGGGTAGGTCTTACTATAGGTAACATCAATTTAAAGAATATCGTAAATTGTGATGCTCCATCAATTATTGCAGCTTCTTCCATATCTCTTGGTATAGATTTAAAGTTTTGTCTTAATAAAAATGTATAGTATATACTAAATATTCCAGGTAATATTATAGCTGTAAGAGTATTTAACAGTCCCATACCTTGTATAATTTGATATTGAGGTATTATGTACATTTGCCCTGGTACCATCATCGCTGCCATTAAAAGCATGAATATTGTCTCTTTGAATTTAAAATCAAGTCTTGCAAATGCATATGCAGCTGGTGTTACTATTATTAATTGAAATACAACAGTTAATAAAGTAATAACTATTGTGTTCATATAGTATTTTGCAAATGGGAATTCTTTAAAGATTGCTGTATAGTTTTCAAATCTTAATATTTCAGGGAAAATCTTAGGCGGTACAGCTTCAGATTCAGCCAATGTTTTTACTGATGTCAGTAACATCCATATAAATGGTAATGCTATAAATATAGCTAGCACTATAAGAGTAACATGTGTTAGTAGTTTAGAACTTTTTTTCATCTCCATATAATTATCCCCCTTAACCTTATTCGTCAGAATAATGAACCCATCTTTTTTGTAATTTAAATTGAATTAACGTTATAGTCATTATAATTAAGAATAAGATTACAGCTACTGCAGATGCATAGCCCTTGTCCCCTAGAGTAAATCCTAAATCGTAGAAGTATCTTGTCATTGTTATTGTTGCACTATATGCAGGACTTTCTTGCTTTATAAGCATAAATACTACATCAAATAATTGGAATGATCCTATAAGAGACCATATTACAACAAAGAATATACTTGGAGTTAGTAGTGGTATTGTTATATGTGTAAATTGCTTAAATGATGTTGCTCCATCTATTGAAGCCGCCTCATAATAAGTTTCTGGTATAGACTGCAATCCGCCTAATAATATCATTATCTTATATCCTAGTCCACTCCATATTATAAATACTACTATTACTATTTTTGCTAATTGTGGGTCAGTAAACCATAATTGCCCTTCTACACCAACTAGCTCTAATAATTGATTAACCAAACCATAACTTGAATTAAACATCCATTTAAATACTAATGTAGATGCTGATGCCATAGTTACTACTGGTAAGAAGTATATAGTACGATATAAAGTCTTTCCTTTAATTTTTTTATTTAATAAATTAGCTATACAAACAGATACCGTAACCGTTATAGGAACCGTAATTATAACATAGAAGAAAGTATTACCAACCGCTTTATAAAATAGTGGATCTGAGAATAATTTTGTAAAATTTTCAACACCTATAAAGTTCCATCTTCCAAATGAACCAAGATCAGTTAAACTATAGAATAAGTTCAATACAAATGGTATAAAGTTAAATACTAGCACTCCCACTAATAGTGGCATTATAAAACTGTATCCAGTGATGTTTGCTTTTCTTTTTCTTCTTGATGCAGCCGAGTTCTTCTTTGGCTTTTCTTTATAAACCTGTGCTTCTTGCAATTAAATCCCTCCTTATATCTATGTTTTAAAATAGTACAGGTCTTCTTAACCTGTACTATTTAGCTTGTAAATTATTTTTTGGGTTCACTATCTAATATTTTTTGTACACCTTCTTGAGATTTTTTTACAACTTCATCTAAAGGCATTTTACCTTGCATAAATGCATTTGTATTGTCAGTTATTACCTGACCCCATTTTTGAGTTTCAAATGTACTAGGTAATGGCATTGCATTTTTAGATACTTCATCAAGTATAGCTCCATCAATACCTAATTTATTTTTTATTGTATCACTGTATAGCTTTTGAACATTTTTATGGGCTTGTGGCACCAAAGCTAATTCCGTATATTTCTCCATAGATTCTTCACTAGATATATATTTTATAAAATCAAATGCTTCATCAGGATTCTTACAGTTAGAAGATATTGCATTTCCAAGTCCATGTATTACACTATTACTTTCAACACCTTCTTTTATTGTAGGTAATTCATATATTCCAAACTTACCAGCAACTTGAGATTGTTCTTTATCAGAATAAGCAAATATATGATAAGTACTAGACTGTATAGCTAATGCCTTATTTGATTTAAATAATGTACCAGCACCTATCTCAGTAGTTACATCTGATGGACTGTGAACATCACTTTTTAATAACCCAAAATACTTTTCAAAACCTTCTTTTGATTCTGGTGTGTCTATCATTGCTTTGGTCTTATCATCACTTATTATAGAACCTCCAGCTGCTGCTACCTGATTAAATACTCCTAATTGAGTACTTTCTGTTCCATATGAAGTTATAGGATATGTACCCTCTGGCAATTTAGTTTTAGCATCTTTTAACCATTCCATCATCTCATCCCAATTCCAATTTGGAGTAGGTTCTGGTATATTGTACTCTTTTAACATCTCCTTATTAACTAAAAGTACGTTTGCGTCCCAGAAACTTGGCATTGCGTATTGTGATCCTTCATAATTATATAAGCTAGTTATATTTTCTAAGTATTGACTCATATCAATGTTATTTTCTTTTATGTAATCATCCATATTCACTAGAGCTCCACTGTCTGCATATAAACTAAGATTTACTGCATTCATCCAATATATATCTGGTGCAGACCCACCTGTTGCTGCAGTCTCCATCTTTGTCCAGTAATCCTGAAAAGAGTATTGCTCTAACTTAACATCTACATCTGGATTTGCTTCTTCGTATTCACTAATCAATGTTTCAACAGCTTCTTTATGTGTCTGATCCCAGATTGCATATCTTAATTCTACCTTTCCTGAATTATCTGATGAGCTACAACCAACTACTAATCCTATAGTTACTGCTAGTATCCCCGCTATCATTCTCTTTTTAAATGACATTCATAATCCCCCTTTTAAAATACAAATATTTCTTCTTTTGTAGTATCGTTTTCCTCTCTTGTATAAATAAAGTATACCTTATATTATTTTATTTGTATTTGCATTTTCCTATAACATTTTTATACTTTTGCTTATATTTTAGTTTTTATATAGTTTCAATCTCACAAGTTTTACTTATAGCATCAGTCCAAAATTCACTTATATCAACTACTTTTTTATTTAATCTTGAATATTCAGCCGCAAATGCCATAATATGACTCTCTACTGATTTAGTTGCACTAGTTCTAGCTTCACCACCATTTCCACTTACTAGATTAACAAAGTCTTGCATTATGCCGTAGTCGCCTCCACCATGGCCTCCTTGAACTTCATCAGGAGTGATAGTAGTAAACTCATTCTTTCCATACTGTTTAAACTTTTTAATTGTTATCTCATTTTTAACATGGTTCCCACTTACTTCTCCACCTGAAAACATCAGTTTTATTGTTCTATTACAATCTTCTGTAAATGCAGATAAGTTAAATGTTGCAGTTATATCATCTTCAAAATCTAGTATTGTAACCATATGGTCTACAACATTGTTATCACACTTATAGACACATCTTCCATACGGGCCTGTTCTTAATGCTTCTTCTAGATTTTCTTTAGTTGGGATCGGATGAACAACCTTAGGGAATATTGGCTTTTCTGATAGATAAGCTTTTTTTGCAGAGTATTGACACTCTTCTTCTACACTGCAGTCTAAGCATCTATCTGCCATTCCTTCTCTAAAACTTTCCTCTCTCATATGAGATAAGTGACCAAAAGCAGATATACTTCTACAACTTTTTCCTGCTAACCACAATAATATATCCATATCATGACAGCTCTTAGCTAATATTAATGGGCTAGTTTCATCACTATTTCTCCAATTTCCTCTTGTAAAGCTGTGTGCAAAATGCCAATATCCTATGTTTTCATTGTGTTGTATACTTAATAAATCACCAAGTTCTTTACTATCTACAATCCTTTTAAGTTCTGCAAAGAAAGGTGTATATCTTAATACATGGCATATCATAAATATTTGATTTGGATATTCCTTTGATAATTCACCTAATTTAACTATATCCTCTAATTTATTTGACATTGGTTTCTCTAGTAATACATGATATCCTTTTTCTAATGCTAATTTAGTTGGCTCATAGTGAGATTCATCATTATTAGCTATTATTATAGCATCAGATAATCTTTCTTTCGCAAGCAAATCTTCCCATGTCTCAAATAAATTCTCCTCATCAACGCTATATTGCTCTTTAAATAGACCTCTCTTTATTTCATTTGGCTCTGCAACTGCTACAACACTACCAGCCTCTGGATTTTCTAATAAGTAAGGTGCATACGAAAACATCCCTCTTGCACCAGCACCAATAACCGAAACACTTATTTTTTTCATACTATTTCCCCCTGATATTTTTATGAATATGTAATAATTATTTCTTACACTATATATATTACTATTATATTTTGATTCTGTATTTGTACTATTATATTAATATTTTGTAAAATTAAAAAGAAGCCTTTATATTCGTCTATGTAGTAGCTAAATATAAAGGCTTCTTTATTTTATTTATTATATAGTATTTATATTAATTATTGGCTTTCTTAATATATAATCTTTTTCAACATCTATTCCTAACTTAAGTTTTACAATTTGTCTCGCATGAGGCGCAGATTCAATAGGATCTCCATCTTCATTGTACATTTCTTCAATGGATGTAAACATAGTTTCTTTAAAAGGTCCTATCACCTCTATCTTATCCCCTACGTTCATCTTATTTCTTTGCTCTACTGTAACAAGACCACTTTCATCTTTATTTGCTCTAACTATTCCTATGAAATCATAGTTTCTAATATAAGATGCAGATTTGTAATTGTGTGAGTTTGCATCAGGTCTATCAAAGAAGAATCCTGTACTATAATCTCTATGGCTTCCTTTTTTAAGTTCATCTAACCACATCGGATTAAACTTCCAGTTTTCAGGATCAGCATAGTACGTATCTATTGCCATTCTATATGCTCTAACAGTTGTAGCTACATAGTAAGCAGTTTTCATTCTACCTTCTATTTTAAGACTTGTTATTCCACTTTCAAATATTTCTGGGATATATTCTATCATACATAAATCTTTTGAGTTAAAGAAGAATGATGAGTCTATACCTTCTATTACTGATTCATACTCTCCTGGAGAATTTTCTTCCATTAATGTATATTTCCATCTACATGATTGAGCACATGAACCTCTATTAGCATCTCTTCCAGTTGTATAGTTACTAATTACACATTTTCCAGAGTATGACATACACATAGCACCGTGTATAAATGCTTCAATATCCATATCTTCTGGAGTGTTATCTCTTAATTCTTTTATTTCTTTAAAAGATAATTCTCTAGCCATAACCACTCTTTTTGCTCCATGATTATACCAAAAATTTGCTCCTCCTGAGTTAGTAGTACTTGCTTGTGTACTGATGTGTATTTCCATATTAGGTATTATTTCTTTAACTGTAGCAAATACACCTGGATCACTTACTATTACAGCATCTACTCCGATTTCATTAAGCTCTAATAAATAATCTTTTAATTGCTCAAACTCATTACTTCTAGGTATTATATTTATTGTAACAAAAACTTGCTTTCCTCTTTCGTGAGCAAATTTTACGCCTTCTATCATATCTTCTTTAGAGAAGTTTTTTGCTGCAGATCTCATTCCAAATATTTCTCCTCCAAGATATACAGCATCTGCTCCATAAGTAAAAGCTATTTTTAATCTTTCTAAATCACCCGCTGGTGCCAATAATTCTACTTTTCTCATTTTGTCTCCTTCGTTCATCTATATTTATATTATCTGTATTTTACCCAAATATATCATTGTCAAACTAGATTATACCATAAAAGGGACAAGCTAAAAATAGAAAGTATATTCTATATAGCCTGTCCCTTATAATTTGAAATTTTATTACTCTAATTTAATGATTTAACTAACATCCTATATGCAAAATCTTTTTTTCTATCCATTTCTTCAATACTCATTACTTTACAGGCTCCATTATTAGTATTTGAAAGCCCCATAGTAACGCTTAAAATCACAGCTTCTTCATACTCCTTGTCATCTTGTACATTAATAATTTTCTCTTTTACTCCTAAATCAAGTACTTCCCTCATAGTACTTAATATATACATTCTACAGTCAATGATTTCTTGAACACCATCATTAAGGCAATTAAAAATTTGTTGAAACTCTTTACTGGTTAGTAATACTTGAAAAAATGGAAATTTTTTATTCATGCCATCCATTAAATTTTGAAAAATAGTAAAGCACTTTTCTTCAAATGTATTGTAGTTTTTTATATCATCTACTATACTATCAATTTCAATTTGCATATTATAAAGCAGTGATTTTGCTATAATCTCTTCTTTACTTTTAAAATATTCATATACTGTACCTTTTCCAATCCCAGCTGATACTGCTATATCTGATACTCTAATATTATTAATATTGGCTCCACTATCTATTAATTTTATAAACCCTTCAAATATTAATATCTCTTTATTTGAGTAAACTTTATTCTTCATAGTCTTAATCCTCCTCTATAACTATTGGCTTTAATGGTCGTCTATGAAGTAAATCATATAAAGCAGGTACTACAAGAAGTGTAAGTAGTGTAGCGTAAGCTAAACCACCAATAGTTACTATAGCTAGACCTTGTGTCATTTCAGCACCCATTCCTACTCCAACTGCCATGGTTGACATAGCTAATATAGTTGTTAAAGCTGTCATTAGAATTGGGCGAATACGTGTCTTTCCTGCTATTATAATTGCATCTTTTTTATTCATCCCTTCTAATCTTAGCTGATTCACATAGTCTACAAATACTATACCATTATTTACTACTACTCCAGATAATACTAAAAATCCTAACATAGAAATAATACTTAGATCATTATTTGTAATAATAAGTGCTAGAAGTCCACCTGTAAATGCAAGAGGTATAGTAAACATAACTATAAATGGTGATAATAATGATTGGAACTGTGCAACCATAATCAAGTAAATAAATACGATTGCTAACATAATCATAAGCACTAAATCTCTTAATGACTTGTTAATATTTTCATTTTCACCTTGAAGCTCAATATTGTACCCATTTGGAACCTCATAATCTTTAAGTTCATCTTCAACATCTCTACTAACTAAACCGATGTTATGATCAGAATCAATGCTAGCAGTTACTGACATATATCGTACTTGGTTATCATGATTGATAGACGAAGGACTTTGTGCCTCATCTATTTTTGCAATTTCATCTAATTTAATTTCGATCTCTTCATTATTTTTAGTACCTTTGATTTTGTACTTACTTAAACTATCTTTTGATACATTGTTATCATTTACTATAATAATAGGATATTCCTCGCTACCTAAGTTAAGGTTTGTTGACGAGGTCTCACTCTTAATAGCTGACATTATCTCTTGATATACTTGAGCTACAGTTAATCCATACTCCATAGCTTTATTTTTATTCACTATAACACGTGTTTCGCTAGATGAATCATCCATTCCATCTGATATATCTTGTATCCCATCAATCCCTTTAAGAAGTTTTGATATATCTTTAGATATCTCTTGTAACTTGTCTAGCTCTTTACCTTTTATTACTATCTCAATTCCAGAACCACCAAGAGAACCCATATCCATTGCTGATGCACTTATTTTTATTTCACAATTCATATCTTTAGTTTTTTCATATATTAGCTTTTCTACTTGTTTATTTGATAAAGATTTGTCTTCCTTTAAAATAATATAAAAAGACATATCTGAACTACTACTTCCAAGCATAGCGCCTGAATCACTATTTTCTATAGCACCAACAGTCTCTACATCATCAATTTTTCGTACCTTTTCAATAAATTCATCACTTAGGTTAAGTTTATCTTCTCTCTTGGAGTCTTCAGGCATATTCATAGTTGCTGTCATCTGAGTAGAGTCCATAGTTGGCATAAAACTTGTCCCCATAGTCATTGTCTTATATCCACAAAATACTAGTAGTGCCACTGAAAATAAGAGAACTAGCGCCTTATACTTTAAAGTCCATCTAAGTAATTTTTCATAAACACTAATTACTTTATCAAAGAAACTATGAGATTTAGTATCTACATTAGTTAATATTTTTGATGCCATAGCTGGTACAAGTGTCAATGCTACAATCAAACTAGCAACTAGAGAATATGCTATAGTTAATCCCATATCCGTAAATAATTGACGAGTCATACCTTCAGTAAATACTATTGGCAAGAATACACATATTGTTGTAAGTGTTGAAGCAAATATTGCACCCGATACTTGTTTTGCACCATACACAGCAGATTTTGTAATACTCATACCTTGATTTCTAAGTCTATATATATTTTCTATAACAACTATACTATTATCAACTAGCATACCTACTCCAAGTGCTAATCCTGATAAAGAAATAATGTTTAATGTAATTCCACTAAAGTACATTAGCACTATTGAGAACAACAAACTTATAGGAATGCTAAAAGCTATAATAATTGTAGGTTTTATACTCTTTAAGAATATTAACAGAATTATTATTGCTAGAACCCCTCCATAAATTAAATTATCAAGGACACTACTTACAATCATATCTATGTATACACCTTGATCCATTAGTGTTGTAATATGTGTATCTTTATCAGTTTTAGATAGAGATTCTATAGTCTTATTTATTGATTTTGTAACATTTGATGTAGATACTACACTTGACTTTTGAAAAGATAATATTACACCATCATTTCCATTTATATTTGCGTAGGTTTCATCTGAATTGTCTGCTATTTTTACACTAGCAACATCCTTAAGATAAATATTACCTATGCCCTCTACATCTATGTTAAATAATAATAAATTTTCAAGTTCATCAATACTTGAAAACTCATCTCCAACCTTAACCAAATATTGCTGTTCTCCTTCATTTAAATATCCAGCAGGCATAGAAAAATTCTCTGCTGTAAGTATTTTACTCATCATATCTGGTGTTATTTTTCCACTAATATCTGCACTTTTATGTGCTGATTCACGAGCTTCATCTAGTTGAGTTTGAGCTTTTTTTAATTCATTTTCTCCATTAGATATTTGAGCTGATGCTTTTGACAACTCTTGATTTAAAGTTAGTTTACCTGATTCAAGTTCTTTTTCTTTTTCTTTTAGCTGAGCAAGTGAATCTATTGCTGTTACACCTTGTTCAGCTATCTTAATACCTTCAGTTAATTTATTTTCACTTTCTTTTAAAACATTTAGTTTTATCTCTAAATCTTTTGCATCATAATTAGGGTCTTGTGATGCTTTATTTATTAACTCTTCAATGGTTTTAATTTGTGTTTGTATTTCCTTAAGAGCTGCATTACTATTATCAAGGTTTGCAATTATCTCTTCTCGTGACATTCCAATAGCTGCAACAGCGCTTTCTAGTTTTTGTTTCCCTGATTGTAACTCAACACTTGCATTTGCTAAGTTTTGAGTTTGAGTCTTACTTTCTGTCTCAAGGGAAGATTTAGAACTTTGCAATTCAGACTTAGCTTTGTTTAAATCTTGTTGCTTCTTATGTAGTTCTGAATCAACATTTGTAAAAACTTTCTCGTTTATATCTTCTATTTTATTTTTATCTAATGTTATTTTAAGTTTTTCTTCAATTAAACCTGTAGCTGTAACTGATGCTACTCCATCAATTCTCTCAAATTCAGGTATTATTTCATTATTTACATATGTAGATATTTCTTTTATATCCATGTTATTTACATCAACACTCACTGTCATTACTGGCATCATATCAGGATTCATCTTCATAAGCATAGGTGAACCTACACCCTCTTCAAATTGACCTTTTATTAAATCTATTTGCCCGCTCATATCAATCATTGCTGAATCCATATTTATTTTCTGGTTAAATTCTAGCATGACCATACTAGAATTTGCTCTAGATACAGAAGTAATATTTTCAACCCCACTAGTAGTTGCAAGAGCTTGTTCTATTGGCTTTGTAACTGTAGTTTCTACTTTTTCAGGACTTGCTCCTGGATAATTTGTCATAACCATAACATACGGTAGATCTATACTTGGCAATAAGTCTGTTGTCATGTTAGTAAAAGATACTATCCCTAAAATAAAAACCATAACAACTGCTACCACTACTGTAAGTGGTTTTTTTACACTAAATTTTGAAATCAATATTTTACCCGCCTTTATTAGTTTTTACCGACTGACCAGCCAGTCATTTATTATTATAATATATTATTAGACAAAAATCATAATTTCCCTTTATATACACTTTACTTATTTCTTTATATATATTTATTTTCTATTAATTTTTAATCTTTTTATACAAAATAGGAGTGGTTTTAGACCACTCCTATTTTCCAATCATTTATATTCTAGCCTTCCCATTCATTTCTACATATGCTGTAGTTATAAATATCAAAAAACTCATTATTTTCCTCGAATCTATTTTCTTCAACAGCAACTCTATTCATGCCAAGCTTTTTTAATATGTTAATACTTTTATTGTTTTTGCAGATTGAATCTGCATATATATGATTTACCTTTCTAGTTTCAAACATGTGTCCCACAAGTGCTTTTGCTGACTCAAGTCCATAACCCCTACCCCAATGTTCTTTCTTAATTTGATAGAACAAACCATAACTTTTCTCATAATAATTTATTGTCGGTGCACCAACTACGCCTATTATACCTTCATTGTCATATACGGTATACACTCCTGCAGAATTTTCCTTTTCTGATATTTTTAAAATCTTATCTATATATTCTTCACAATCTACAATACTAGTTTTTAAGTTTGTATTAGTATATCTTATTACATCTTCATTAGACCATAATGTTAGTAATTCTTTTGCATGATTTTTACAAATAGGTACTAAATTAAGTCTATCTGTCTTTATATCCATATTCTCCTCCTCTATTATTTTGTTCTATATTACTATATTCTACATTTTATTCTCTATTTCCTTCAAAATCTATATTCTAAACACTATATGGTATATTATGGTATAATTTATGTATAACCTATTCTTAGGAGGTAAAAAATGACTGACTTAACCAAGGGCAATGAAGGTAAATCAATATTTTTATTTGCAATGCCCATGCTTATTGGAAGCTTATTTCAACAACTTTATAATACAGCTGACAGTATTATAGTAGGAAGATTTATAGGTAAAGAAGCTATGGCAGCAGTATCTGGCGCTAATCCTATTATGCTTTTATTAGTATCTTTACTTATGGGTGTTGGACTTGGGTTTTCTATCTTAATTTCTCAATTTTACGGGGCTGGAGATTTAAAAAAAGTAAAATCTACAATAGATACTACTTATATTTTTGTGTTTATTTCTTCAATAATTATAACATTTATTGGTGTTTTCTTTAGTGGACCTATATTAAGACTAATTAATACGCCTAGTGATATATTCACTCAGGCGAAAACTTATCTAATAGTAATCTTTGTTGGAACATTATTTTCTGTTGGGTATAATTCTGTCACTGCTATACTTAGAGGGCTTGGTGATTCTACTACTCCATTATATTTCCTTATACTTTCAACTATATTAAATATTATTTTAGATGTTGTATTTATTATTAACCTCAAAATGGGTGTAGAAGGTGTTGCTCTTGCTACTATAATAGCTCAAGGTGTTGCTTTTATTTGTAGTATAGTTTACTTAAATAAAAAACATGATATTTTAAAAATTAGTATAAAAAATCTTAAATACGATAAAGAAATATTTTCACTTGGTATGAAACTCGGAATTCCAAGTGGCATACAACAAATGTTATTCTCTGTCGGGAATATCGCATTGCAGTCTTTGGTTAATAGCTATGGAACTTCTGCTATGGCTGCATTTGGAGCTAGTTCAAAAATAGAAACATTTATATCTTTACCAATTATTAATCTAGGTGCAGCTGTCTCTACCTTTGTAGCTCAAAATATGGGTGCAGGAGAAACTAAAAGAGTAAAAAAAGGTGTTAGTGCCTCTATCAAAATTGCTATCATAATATCAATTTTTGTAACTATTATATTCTTATTATTTAGTAGAGATCTCGTATCATTGTTTAATACTGATACGGAAGTCGTTAATATTGGAAGCTCTTATTTATTAATTGTCGGACCTTTCTTTGTATTTGTATGTGCAACCTTCATGCTTTCTAGTGCAATTAAAGGTGCTGGAGATTCTATGTTTGCTATGATTAGTTCAGTTATCTCTTTATGGCTTGCTAGAATACCATTTGCTTATTTATTATCAAGTTTTTTTGGAATAAATGGTATTTGGATGGCTATTCCAGTAGGATGGATTGTTGGATCTTTAGTAACCACTATATATTATATAAAAGGTAGTTGGAAAAATAAATCTGTAGTAAATAGCAACTTAAAAGAAGAAAATCTTTTAGTTGAATAAATAATAAAAATAAGCTATTAATAGAATTGCTTTATAGTCTATTAATAGCTTATTTTTTATAATATTTGTTTAAATCTTTATTTTGTTTGTAGTAAATATTCCTTAACTTCTAATAAATCATTACATATTTTACATGCACGCTCTCTCATGATTTCATCTGGATCTTTTAGATCTGGTATATTTATTACTCGTATACCTGCCTTAAAAGCTGCTTCTATACCAGCTGGTGAGTCTTCAAGTACTAGGCAGCCTTTCGGTTCTAATCCTAATTGTGTCGCAGCTTTAATAAATATTTCTGGATCAGGCTTAGAGTTATTTATATCATCACCACATACAATAGTATCAAACCTTTCTCTAAGTCCTATTCTCTCAAGTCTCTCTACTGCAATTTTTCTAAATGTAGAGGTTGCCAATGCAACTTTATAACCACTAGCTTGTAAAAAATCAAATATCTCATACACTCCAAGCTTTACTGGTAAGTCATTTTCATCTAAATATTTCAGCATAGCATTTACTTTTTCACTATATATTTCTTCTAAAGGTAGTTCTGAACCAAATTCTGATTTAAGAATTTCAAATACGCCCTTTTTATTTCTTCCTATAACAGAACCATATAGTTCTCTGCTCATTTCTTTTTTATATTTTTCTAGTTCTTGCTTCCAAAACATAAATGATATTCTCTCTGTATCTACTAGTACTCCATCCATATCAAATATAATCCCTTTTATTTTATTCATATGCTCCTTCAATATGATTTGTATTTATAATAAATGATTTTAATATTTTTTAGTAAGATTATCCTTAAAATAAAGTAATATTAGAAAGTAATTTATTCATATTAGTCTGTAAATTCACATCTAAGTAAGTAAACCTCATCTATATCTTTAATCTCATTTATATTATTTTCTAAGTCATTGTAAAATTCACTTGAAGGTAAAGTTATACCATCCTCAATAGAATAACAAATGCTTGCTAGTACCATATTTTCTGTAATTGGATTATTTGCAGCTTCATTACTTCCCCATGATACTGAGTAATTATCTTCATGATTAGGTAGTACTCCCTGTATAGAATTCACCTTTCTGTCGCTTTTATCACTATTAATTGATATACTGAACCTTTCTTTTGTTCCTCCTTGTAAGCCACCACTAGTTTCAACACTTGTAAAAACAATCTTTCCATTACCTTCTATTTCAGCAGTAACATGGTTTGTGGCATCATCTACTTTTTCCCCAAATTCATATTTTTCAACCCATAATGACACTCCATTATACTTACCATTTACATTAAAATCAAATTCAAAACTCATGTCTGTATGATCTAATTCTAGCTGTTCTTGATTTTCGTCTAGTTGAAGCTCTGAAGATTTAGTTACGGATTTGTTTGGTACTGATATTGTATTAACTTTCATTAAGTCTTCATTATTCCAAGCTACTAAAGTTAATACAACTAAAACTGATATTGAAATAATTAATATTTTTTTCATTTGATTATCCCCCCATAAATGCAATCAAATTTATTTTATTACTTATACTACATCAAAATATTATAATATTAGTTCTGATATAAGATAGTAGCCTTATATATTTAAAATTATATATTCATGATAAAGATACCTTTATTTTTTTAGCAATTTGTTTAAATTTACCTCATTTAATATCAATTACACACTTTTTAATTCTAATCTCGATACAATAATTTATTATAATTTACATAAAGTTAGGAAAATCTAATCATGGATTTATTTGGCAAGGAGGTAGTATAATGAAAGTGATAAAATATATGCTTGTTTATCTATAATACCACTGGCTGGACTTATGGGTGAAGGAACTGAAGAGATTTTATACTATTCTGGTCCTAAAAATTGGTAGTTTTTTAAATGGTACATTTGGAAATGCAACAGAACTTATTGCTTCTGTACTAATTGCAAATAGAGTTTCTCATGATGGAGAATCAAATTAGCTAGAAGGTATTCAGCTATTATCGGTATATCTTATAATTTGATAATTGCTTGCTTATCATAATATAACTTATATTTTTATACTAAGCTACATAACTACTTCTTTTTTACAAATACTATTATAATAAATTTATTTTATTATAAAGGAGATTATTATGACTAAGAAAAAAATCAATTCCAATGAAGAAGATAATATATATCTAGATAAATACAGTGACCAATATCGAGATATAATGGATAACCTGGATATAGAAGAAAGTACTGATAGTGAAACAACTGATATAAGAGGATTTAGAGTAGTTAATTCAAATAATGCATATCCCCAAAAAGATTATTCTAATCATTTAGGTGTAGTCAATCACAAGGATACATTAAAATAATACTTATTTTACTCATATATTTCAGAATAAGTAGTGATAAATATGTTCACTACTTATTTTTATATTTAGTATTACTCTTTGATATTGATTTTGTTAACGAGTATATTAAGATAATAAATAATACTATATTTACCGGATTTGAAGCATCTCTAATATCTCTTATAAATATTAATACAAATAATATGATATATATAGCGATACATAATAATCTATTTTTATTAAAAATAGTAATCCCCCCATTCTACAATATCTCTAATAACTATTCTACAAGTATACTCAAATCCCTTTCTTTTACCTAATATAAGCTATTGTTTAATATTTTATGATATATTTTTCAATTCTATAAATACACTAAAATAAAAGAACTAGTGCAGATTAGACTACTCTGGTTCTTTTATTTCTATTATCTACTTATCACTCTATTTCATAGATTTATTTTCTTTTTCCATTTGATGCTTTATCTCTTTTGAAAATTTCTTTTCTTCATATTTTTCTTTAGCATCTTCCATTTTAGTTTCCACATTTGCTACAAATCCTTGTGCATCTTCCTTTAAATTTTCAGCAGTATTTTTTACTGTTTTTCCTACTTTTTGTGCTCCTTTTTTTATATCATCTTTCATATGTTCCATATCATGTTTAAGATTTCCCATTTAAAAACACCTCTTTCTTTATTTATCTGTATTATTTTTCCCAAAAATAATAGAATTATTTAACTCCTAAACATCATTTTCATATTATAAATTATAGACTTAATTTACTAAAAGGAGTGGTTTAGTATGACATCCTATTTTCTTTATGGACTCTGTGCATTTTTACTTGCATTTTCTTTCTTCAAAGATAAAGATAAGACTAAGACTGCATTAAAAAAAGCACTTACTTCTTTTGAAAATATAATGCCACAATTTTTTACTGTAGTAATTGTAATAGGAATTGTTTTATCTGTTATTGATACAGATACTATTTCTAAAATTATAGGTGATAATTCAGGATTTGTTGGAGTATTTTTATCCTCAGTAGTTGGATCAATTACATTAATGCCAACCTTTGTTGCTTTTTCAATGTCAAGCGCTCTATTACAAAGTGGCGCTGGTTATCCACAAGTTGCAGCTCTTGTTTCTACACTTACTATGGTTGGTGTTATGACTTTTACTCTTGAGGCTAAATATATTGGTCGTAGAGCTGCTTTAGCACGAAATATATTAGCCTTTTTATTCTCTTTTGTCGTTGCATTATTTGTAGGGATGGTGTTTAAGTAATGAACATAAAATTTATTTTAAACAGATATAAGTATGTAATTATTTGGATAATTATTGTTTTTATTATCTTCATATTTGATAGTACCTTTGGTAAAAGAGTTATTACTAATACAGAATCTAGTATAATTCAAATGCTACAAGTTCTACCTCCAATTATGATACTTCTTGGTCTAATGGATGTTTGGATACCTAGAGAATCAATGATGAAATACATGGGAGAAGATTCCGGAATTGTTGGAGTTACTTTGTCAGTATTAATAGCTGCGTTTGCTGCAGGACCTATGTATGCAGCATTTCCATTTACTGCAGTACTCTTAAAAAAGGGGGTGAAATTTTCCAACATTATGATTTTTTTAAATTCATGGTGTGTAATAAAAATATCTACTCTATTATTTGAAATTGGTGGACTTGGGTATAAATTTACTTTTGTTCGACTTTTAATTGACTTACCCGGAGTAATTATTATGGGATATCTTATAAGCTATATAGTAAATAATAAAAAGTGGTATAAATTTCGCCAAAAACAATCTTAAATTTCATAATATAACGTAATAAAGCCCATGATTGGGAGAATCATGGGCTTTATCTTGCAGTGGCAAGTCTATAGGAGGATGTGAGGGAGATTTGCCACTGCATACATTAGGGTATTTGTATTATGTTTTTAAGCTAGTCCTTCTATACTTATATAATACTACACTTATATGAATTTACTGTGAGTTTTTTATGAACACTATTTGAAATTTTCCATTTGTATAGTAAATACTACAGAATTCTCTTTATTTTTTATACTATATTTGAATCCGTGGCTCTTTAATATTTGGCTTACTATATAAAGACCTAGCCCACTTCCTCCTGTTTTTCTAGATCTAGATTTTTCTATCCTAAAGAATGGATTAAATATCTCACTTAGATACCTTTCTTCGATTCTAGTACCTGTATTTTCAATTTCTAGATACAATATATTTTTATTATTTCTTCTATAAGATTTATTGTTATTTCTCATATAAAGCCTAATAATTATATCTTCACCTTCTGGAGAATATTTAATTGCATTATTTATAATATTATTAATTGCTTTAGTAATCTTTTCTTCATCCGCATATATTTCTATATTACTCTTTATTTCAAGTTGTGTATTTAAATGTTTATCTTCTATTAAAAATGCCTGTCTTTTTACAAGTTTGCTTAAAAGCTCACTAATATTTATTTTACTTAATGATAGATCTTGTTCTAGAATTTCTCTCTTTGATACCTCCATCATCTCATTTACTAAGTCTTTTAGCTCTTGTGTCGCATCATAGGATTTCTTTAAATATACATCTCTATCTTTATATTTACCTATATTATATATCATTCCTTCTAGTTGCCCACTTATTATTGTTATTGGTGTCTTAAGCTCATGGGATATAGTTGCTACAAATTCTTTTCTCCTATTTTCTTGCTCTCTTTCACTTTCAATAATATTAATCAAAGGTTTGGTTATAACAACTGAATAAATATAGGCTCCTATTAGTGCTATAAAAATGGATAATAAAACAACATATGGAATTAATGTTCTAATTATATTGCTTGCATCTTCAATTGGTTGTAGAGGCATAAGTATGTTTAATTTATAAGCTGATGGATAATCATTGGTATATATAATTGCAGATGTTGCATACTCTTCTTTATCATTTTTTCGAACCAAGTATTGACCATTTATTCTTTCAGATATATATTTATTATATTGTTTAAGAATCATATCTTTTTGGCCAAAAACATATTCACCATTATCTTTTGTAAGTAGTAATGATAAATTTTGTTCCACTGCCATTTTGTAAAGCCTCGTTTTTAGAAAATCTGTATCATATTTGTATGAACGCTCAGCTAAGTCTGATATACTATTCTCCAAAGTATTTATTTTATATTCATGATAATATGATGGAAGTAAAAAGTATAAAAACAAGTATATTATTAGTGCTAAAGCTAGTAAAAGACTTGTTGTTATGGAGAATAACTTATATTTTATACTCATCTTTTCAAAGTTACCCAATATCCTTTTCAAGTGTATATCCTATTCCCTTCACAGTTTTTATATAAGGTAAGCTAATCTTTTTCCTTATATTTTTTATATGAGCGTCTACTATTCTAGTATCGCCATAATAATCATAACCCCATATGGTATCTAGTAAACTTTCTCTAGTAATTACCTGTGGGTATTTTTCTATTAAGTTTTTTAATATATTAAATTCCTTCAGTGTAAGCTCTATCACCTCATCATTTATTTGAGCACTATATGTATTTAAATCTAATCTTAGCTTTTCAAACGTCATAAAGCTTTCATTATTACAACTATTTACACCACGTCTAAGTACTGCTTCTACTCTTTTTATAAGTAAATTAAATGAAAATGGTTTCGTAATATAATCATCGCACTCTAAATCAAAACCTTTCAATTGATCACTTTCTTCATTTAATGCAGTTAAGAATATTATAGGTGCATTTGATATTTTTCTAATCATTTTACAAACCGAGTGACCATCTAGGTTTGGCATCATTATATCCAAAATGATCAAATCATAATTTCCTTGTTTAAACTTTTGTATTCCCTCTAGACCATCATTTGCTGAATCTACCTCATATCCTTCTGAGCTTAAAAACTCTACTATTAATTCTTGTATATTAGAATCATCTTCAACTACTAGTATCGATGCAGTCATTATAATTCACTCCTTTATATTTTTATGATTATATTTTATATCAGCTGTATGAATTTAATATGAATCTATGTATAAAAATCTTATATATCCTTGTATTTTACACTATTTTGCTTCATTCATACAGAAAAATAATATATGTTTATAACAAAAAGGCACTTACTTTCCGATAGTAAGTGCCTCAAGGATAATATAGAATACTTTATGGTATTTTGGGGGAGTAGAATATTTTCTACATTTTTATTATTACCTTCTTTAAAAATATTATACATTTATTGGTAACATTTTTTACTATTAACTATACTTCATAACTTCTCTATTTAAAAATAAAAATCATCTTTTATTTATATAGTATTTACTTTGCTATCTAAATAATTGTTATTATTTCTCTACTCTCTCAATAAGCTCTTTTATCATATCTTCATCATAAGGCTTAAGAATATAATCAAATGCTCCTATTTCTTCAGCTACACCTTTGAAATCATCATGTGCAGTAATAAAAATAAGTTTTATGTCATTATATAATTTCTTTATTATTTGACCTAGATTTACTCCGTCTACTAAAGGAATATTTATATCCATAAACACAACATCTACTTTATTTTCTTTAAGAAATGTTAATACTCCTCCACCATTATTAAAATCTTTTACTATTTTTAAATCTTTAGCATTTTCTTCTATAAGACATAGTAAATCTTGTCTAACTAAGTATTCATCTTCAACTATTATACCCTTCATATTGTCCTCCTACATAAAAGTCCATCTTTGTTCCGTTCTCAAGCCTAACTATATTAAGCCCTTCTCCATACATAAGCTTAAGTCTAACGTCTACATTGTAAAGACCTACTTTATTTCCCTTTACATTATCATTTTTAATATTTTCTATTACTTTTTCATCAATAGGTATTCCTGTGTTTTCAATACTTATATAAATCCGATCTTCAGATTCCTTGTGTATATCTATATATATTTTTCCTTTACTACCACTTTTTAAGATTCCATGCTCTAATGCATTTTCTACTAATGGTTGTACTATAAGACTTGGAATTTTGATATCTACATCATCATCTATATTATAAAACACTTCAAACTCATCTCTAAATCTTGTCTTTTGTATATCTATATAACAGTTTAGTTGCTCTATTTCTTCACTTATGTTAATAAGTTCACCTTTTAATTCTAAATTATGCCTAATATACTTAGATAATCTTACAATTAGATATCTTGCCTCACTTGGATTTATTCTTGTCAACATACCAATTGTATTTAAAGTATTAAATAAAAAATGAGGATTAATTTGTGATTGTAAAATTAAAAGCTTTGATTTATTCAATTCACTTTTCATCTCAGCCATCTTTGACAGATTCATAAGTTGCACTCTCTCACTTTGTATGTCAATTATAATCGATACAAATATACCAATAGGTAACTGAGTCATTAAAGCCGAATTATTTAAACTTATTATTTCTTTCATTGTTAAATAATTACTATCTAGCACTAATTGTATCTCTTTTGTTAAGTAAAAAATAGACAAACCTTGTATTATTATACCAGTTATAATTCCCAAAATCCATTTATATTTTTCGTCTACCTCCCAAGTCTTACAAGCATTGTATACCATTCCTGACAGTATACCTGCAATAATAATGCTGGCTATCTCTGGTATTACTACTATACATCCTTGGTCAAAAAACCACAGATGTATTCCTGCAATAATACTTGAAGATATTCCAACAAACGACCCAAATAATATCCCACCAGATATTATTATCACTCTAATAGTTGAAACAGTTGTTCCATATGCTTCAATGGGTATATAATTTGTAAGACATGCTAATATAGAGAATACTACTGATATAATTATTAAGTCATTTTTCGTAAATTTTTCTCTATGCAAAATATCTTTTGCTAGTTTTACTCTAGTTAGCACCAATAAAATTGCAAGCATAGTACATGTTTTATACGTGGACACTATAAATACGTTCTCTATCATTGTTCCTCCAGTTGCTGATTATTTTCTAGTTTTACCTATTTCGTCAAAATATATGAATATATTATATCAGTTAATTATAATAAAATCATACAAATCTTCTATTATTATAACCTTAAATTTTACCATCAATAAAAAAGTTGCCCTAAAATATATTACTTTAAGGCAACCTTTATATATAATAAATTTAATTTTACTTATTATTTATCTCCCACTAGATACACGAGAAAAAATATGAATTTTACTCAATATGCTACTTAATATTATTGTCGTATAAGTAAGTCCTATTGACGCCATAGCAGCTATTAATATTGAAATTTTAGCCGCATCTATAATCTGAATGCTATACCCAAATGCTATCTCTGCTACAAATATAGACATTGTAAATCCGATACCTGCAAGCATCCCAACCTGTAAAATAGAACTCCATGATGTATTTTGTGGTTTTTCAGTTATATGTAGCTTAGTTGCTACATATGTAAATAACATTATGCCAAGTGGTTTTCCAACTACTAATGCAATAACTATTCCTGACATAAGAGTATTTACCTCGCTATAGTTTATACTAACACCTAAGTTTATTCCGGTATTAGAAAATGCAAATAACGGAAGTATAATATAATTACAAATAGGTGAAAATTTTTCTTGGACTAAATTTAATAAACTAATTTCATTTTTTAAAGATCTAGAAGGTAGTGCTATTGCTAGTAATACTCCACTTATTGTTGAGTGTATTCCACTTATATAAACAAAATACCAAAGTACTATTCCCGCTAATAGATATGGCCATGCTTTATTTATTTTTAGGATTTTGTTCATAGAAACTAAAATACACATTATAGCAAGTGCCCCTACTATTCCCAAAAGATTAATATGTGATGAATAAGCAATACCTATAACTAGTATTGAAATTAAATCATCTACAACCGCTAGAGATAATAAAAATACTTTTAGACCTGGATTTAACTTATTTTTTAAAATCATAAATATTCCTACAGCAAAAGCTATATCTGTAGATATAGGTACCCCTATTCCATTTACAAACTTAGTTTGATAATTAAATATAATAAAGATTACAGCTGGTATTGTTACTCCACCAATAGCCCCAATTACTGGGAATGATGCTTTTTTAAATGTGGATAAATTTCCATGAAGTAATTCATGTTTTATCTCACACCCCGCTACTAAGAAGAAAATTGCCATTAATAAGTCATTTATTAGCATATGTACATTAAAGTTTGGCAATATATTTATCCCACTAAATACATGATGATACAGTTCTTTTAAAGGACTATTTGCGACTATTATTGCGATTATCGTTGATATTACAAGTAACGTGCCTGGTTAACACCTCTGGTTCAAATCTTTTATTTCTTTTTGTTTTTAATATGTTGCTAATTTGCATATTAAAATCTCCCTCCTTTTGTTATATACTGTGTCGATATAATTATGGTTCATATTTTACAAAAACGCAAATCAAAATACGAAAATATTCTTTTATTTATTTAAGTAATATTCGTGTTTTCTTTATTTAATCAAGATTTTTTTATTTTTATAAAATGTTGTATTAAAAAATAATCAACGAAACGTTTTTCACTTCATAATATTATTATTTTAGATTAAAACTTTTTTACTAATTTCTATCTGATTACATAATTAAACGCATATATTATTTTATAGCATCATATACTCTTACAAATTCGTAATCTTACGAGGGGGATAAAATTATGAGGTTCTATAATAAATCAACAAATGAAGCTTTGAAATATTTAAAAGTAAACCCTGATGTTGGGTTAAACTCCCGTGATATAGACGAGCGGAAGAAAAAATATGGACTAAATGAATTTACAATACCGGAAGGTAGATCTTTTTGGGACGAGCTTGGTAAAAGTCTTACTGAACCTATGATATTAATATTATGGGGGGCAGCTATAGTAAGTTCTTTCGTTGGAGAATTTCACGACTCTTTAGGAATAATCGGCGCTATTTTGCTTGGAATTTCAATCGGTATAATTACAGAAAGTAAATCAAAAAAAGCTGCCCACGCGTTATCTAAGTTAACAGAAAATATTGAGGTAAAAGTTTTAAGAGATGGCAAAATAATTCAAATCAAAAAAAATAATCTTGTTCCTGGAGATATTGTTTACATAGAAACTGGCGACATGATACCTGCTGATGGAAGGCTTTTAGAATCTATAAACTTAAAAGTAAGAGAAGATATACTTACAGGAGAATCTGCTGATGTAGTAAAAAAAGCAGATGAAGTAATAGATATGGAGATCTTGGATTCTAAAACTGGGATAATAGAACAAGATACTATACCCGCAAAGCAAATTAATATGGTGTTTGGAGGTACACTTGTAGCATATGGTCGAGGTGTAATGGTTGTAACATCAATTGGAGATCATACTGAAATGGGACAAATAGCACAAAACCTTGCTCCAGGAGATTCTGAAACACCTCTACAATTAAGACTTGGAAAACTAGGAGGAAGTATTGCTTTAATCTCAGGAATAATAGCTACACTTCTTTGCTTCTTTATGATATTTAAAATGCAAATCAGTGGAGGTATAAAAATTGATACAAGCGGTATATTACCTTTTCTACAATCCCTTGAACCAGCAAAAGATATATATCTAGTCTGTATTGCATTGATAGTAGCTACAGTACCAGAGGGACTTCCTACTATGATAAATGTTACTCTTGCAATAACTATGCAAAAGATGGCTAAGATTAATGCTTTGGTAACTAAAAAAGAAGCTTGTGAGACTATTGGATCTGTATCAGTCATCTGCTCTGATAAAACCGGTACGCTAACTCAAAATAGAATGATGGTAGAAATAGCTTATATTGATGGAAAGTATGTGGACAAGGCTAATTATACTAGTCATAGTTACTTTGAGGATAATTGTATAATAAACTCAACTGCAGACCTAGAAAAAGATTGTTATACATATAAATATATTGGTAGCGCTACAGAATGTGCACTACTATTATTTAATATAGACAGAAATTATAATAAGATTAGAAAAGAAACAAAGTTGATTTCTCAAGTTCCATTTAGTTCTGATAAAAAAAGAATGTCATCGCTTATAAATAAAGATAGTTGCAATATTTTATTATGTAAAGGAGCACCTGAAATATTAATAAAAAAATGCTCTTATATACAAGAAGGTAATAGTATTGTACCTATGAACCCTATATATCAAAAAAGACTACTTAGTGAAATAAGAAAGCTTCAAATTAAATCAATGAGAACGCTGGGATTTGCATATAAAAAGTTTGATTCTTCTTTAAGTGAAGTTGCTCTTACAGCAGAAAATGAAATTGCCTTAGATAGTGACTTAAGTATTATTGATAATGCCAATGATTTAGTTTTTAGTGGATTTGTAGGTATAATAGATCCATTAAGAGATGGCGTAAGAGAATCAATAGATATAGCATATAATGCAGGCGTAGAAGTAAAGATGCTAACAGGTGATAATATAAATACTGCTACTGCAATAGGTGAAGAAATTGGATTACTAAAAAATGGTAAGAGAGCTGTTGAAGCCAGCTATATTGATACTTTAGATGATGAAGATTTAAAAGAAGAAATTAAAAATATATCAATAGTTGCAAGAAGTAAGCCTGACACAAAGATGAGGATAGTCTCTTGCCTTCAGGAAAATGGAGAGGTTGTAGCCGTAACAGGAGACGGTATAAACGATGCTCCAGCTCTTAATAAGGCTGATGTTGGTATTGCAATGGGTATATCAGGTACTGAAGTATCTAAAAATGCTGCAGATATTATATTAACTGATGATAGTTTTGCTACAATAGTTAACGGTATAAAATGGGGACGTGGTATATATGAAAACTTCCAAAGATTCATCCAGTTTCAATTAACTGTAAATATTGTTGCATTTGTAATAGCCATAGTATCTCAACTGATGGGTAGAGAGATGCCATTTACAACTATACAATTGTTGTGGGTAAATATTATAATGGATGGACCACCTGCACTTGCACTTGGACTTGAACCAGTAAGAGACTATGTTTTAAATAGAAAGCCTATAAGCAGAAAAGCTGGGATAATCGCTAAATCTATGATGATAAATATATTTATAAATGCAATGCTAATCTTCTCAATAGTATACTCCCAGTATTTATTTAATATTCTCGGGGCTTCAGAAAGCGAACAAGGTACAGTAATATTTTCTCTATTTGCATTTAGTGCATTGTTTAATGCTTTAAATTGTAGAGAGTTTGGATTTAACAGTACTCTCCCAAACTTTTTCAAAAATAAATTAGCTTTGCTAGTTATTTTGATAACAGGGGTAGTTCAAGTACTCTTTACTCAGATATTCCAAGGTTTCTTTAATGCAGTTTCTTTAAGTATGTCCATGTGGATTAAGATAATATTACTTTCATCTACTGTACTCATATTAAATGAAATAGTTAAGCTTATACTTAAAATACTTAAGAAATATTCAAAAGGTGTATATTCTCGTTATATAAAAAAAGCAAACTCTTAATGAGTTTGCTTTTGTATTTATTATTTATTTACTATTGCTTCATATTCTGCTTTAGTTTTAGGAGCTGTTAATTCACCTTTTTGGAATTTAGCAGCTTGTTCATTTACGAAATCTATAACATCTTGTGGTACTAGATTTTTAGTAGTATCTGCTATACCTACTGCATTTTCATCAAGTCCATAAGTAGTTGAAGTTCCACCTTTAAAGTTTCCTTCTACTAATCCTTTAACTGTCTCATATATACCTACATCAACTCTTTTTATAGCTGAAGTTATAACATTTTCTGGAGCTAAGCTACTTTGATCTCTATCTACACCGATTGCGTACTTTCCAAGTTCTTTAGCTGCTTCTATAGCACCTGTTCCAACATCTCCACCTGCTATAAATATAGTATCTGCACCTTTTGAGTACATTTGGTTAGCTATTGCCTTACCTTTTGCTTGGTCTGTAAATGAGTTTGCATATTGATCTTGTATTGTTGCCTCTGGGTTAGCAGCTTTTACCCCTGCCATGTATCCATATTTAAAAGTATCTATAACTGGTAATTCCATTCCACCTATAAATCCAACATTATTCGTTTTTGTCATCTTACCTGCTACTAATCCAACTAAGTAAGCTGATTGCTCTGCATTAAATAATATAGTTTCAACGTTTTCTGGTATATTCTCATACGTTTCATCTACTAATGCAAATTTTTGTTCTGGGTATTGTTCTGCACCTTCTTTTATGGCATCAGCTAATTTCATACCTACACCAACTATCAAGTCAACTTCTTCATCTACTAAAGTTTCAATATTTGAAACATAATCAGAATCTTGCTTTGATTCTAAGTAGCTCGCTTTTATTCCTAATTCTTTTTCTGCTAATTGAAGACCTTCCCATGCACTTTGGTTAAAACTTTGGTCGTTTACTCCTGCCACGTCAGTTATCATAGCAACTTTAATTTGCTTCCCACTTTGTCCTTCATTTTTATCTTTTGTTGAACATCCTACTAATAAAGATGTCGATAAAACTGCAGTCATTCCTAATGATAATAATTTTTTTAATTTCATGTCAATTCCTCCTGATGCTAGTCAGTATACAAAAAATCTCCTGTTATAAAACAAGAGGGTGGTAACTCAAAATTATAGTATTAGGTAATAATACTTAAATTATATAAGTACCTTCTTAGTTTCTCTGAACTAAATTAAAGTATATCTGCCATTTTCTTTATCGATTATCACATCTTTTAAAGTTTTTGTCAATATATATTTTAAGAAATATTATTATACCATTAGTTACCATAAGATTTCGAATTACAATTCTTTACCCTAGTATGCCTCTCTTTTTATTTATTATTACTAAATAGTATTAATATACTTGTAATTATAACAAATGTAGTTATTATACCAGCTTCTGGACCAAATAAACCACCAGTCAAAATATCATTTCCTTGTACAAGATTCCAAGGTGAGTGCATTCCACATGCTCCCCATAAATCAATTAGTTTATATAACATAAAGGCTAAATACTAATCCGACTAAAATAATATTGATTATGGATATTAGATCAATGTTCGGATTTTCTAGATGTAATAGAGCAAATAAAGATAAAGATAGAATGACTGCAAATGTAGTATTGTATCTTTTTTCTGGTACATTCATCATCCAACCTCTCGTAACCAATTCCTCTGATGCACCTTGGATTATCCAACCTATGCTTATAATTACAACTAAATGTATTGCCTCGAAGCCAACTAATTTACTTGATAATAATTATATCTCTACTACACCTATCATTAATAATATTAATGTAACTAGATTCATCTGTAATAACCCTATGCCAAAACCTTTTATATAATTTTGAATTAAATGTTCTGATATTAATTTAATTTCGCTTAGCTTTATTTTTTCATATTTCTTTATTCGAAATGCTACTATTAGTATTACAAATATACATGAAAATAAGTCTAAGAATAAGCTTACAAATTTAATGTTTATAATCTTTAATCATATTTATATTTAGTTAATTTAATTTATAAAAAGAATCTATCTATACTTATAGTGTAGATAGATTTTTTTTGATAGTTATTTTATTTATAGGCTTTAAAGTTCTTAAGTCTAAGTGCATTTGATACAACAGATACAGAGCTTAAACTCATAGCTGCTGCTGCTATCATTGGATTTAATAGTGGTCCTCCAAACATATATAATAGCCCTGCTGCTACAGGTATACCTACTGTGTTATATCCAAATGCCCAGAATAAGTTTTGCTTTATGTTTTTTATAGTATCATGACTTAGCTTAATAGCATTTGGAACATCCATTAAGTCACTTCTCATAAGCACTATGTCAGCAGACTCCATAGCAACATCTGTACCACTTCCTATTGCTATACCTATATCTGCCTTTGCAAGTGCTGGTGCATCGTTAATACCATCTCCTACCATTGCAACAAAGTTTCCTTTATCTTGTAATTTCTTTACTTCATTAGATTTATCTTCTGGTAATACTTCTGCAAGTACAATATCAATACCAACTTGTTTGGCTATAGCTTCAGCAGTTTTTTTATTGTCACCTGTAACCATAGCTACTTTGATACCCATATTATGAAGCTTTTCTATAGCCTTTTTACTACTTTCTTTAACAACATCTGCTACTGCAATTATTCCAGATATATTACCATCCATAGCAATATACATTGGTGTCTTTCCTTCTCTAGCTAAATCATCAGATTTTTGTTCTAAGCTAGAAAGACTTATATTCCTATCATTCATAAGTTTTTTATTTCCTAATAAAACTTTTTTGTTATCTATACTTACCTCTATACCATGACCCGGTATAGCTTTAAAATCATTAACTTCTAAGAATTCAATATTTCTTTCTTCTCCACACTTTACTATGGCTTCTCCAAGCGGATGTTCAGATCCTTTTTCTGCACTTGCAGCTATTTTTACAAAGTATTGTTCGTCTACTCCTTCACTTAATACAATATCTGTTACCTTTGGCTTACCTTCTGTAATTGTACCTGTCTTATCAAATATTATTGTATTTACTTTATGAGTAGATTCTAGTGCTTCTCCACCTTTAATAAGTATACCATTTTCTGCGCCTTTTCCTGTACCTACCATTATAGCTGTAGGAGTTGCAAGTCCTAGTGCACATGGGCAAGCTATTACTAATACTGATATAAATATTGTAAGTGAAAATACTAAATCTTTTCCACCCACAAAATACCAAAGTAATGCAGCCGCTAAAGCTATAAAAATTACTGCTGGTACAAAATATCCTGATACTGTATCTGCAAGCTTAGCAATAGGTGCCTTAGTACCTTGAGCATCTTCTACTAATTTGATTATTTGAGCAAGGGCAGTATCACTCCCTACTTTCTCTGCTTTAAATTTAATCATACCATTTTTATTTATACTAGCTCCTGTTACTCTGTCCCTAGTATTTTTTTCTACTGGTATACTTTCACCTGTAAGCATAGATTCATCTACCGAAGTATGACCTTCAATTACTATTCCATCCACAGGTATTTTACTTCCTGGCTTTACTAATATAACGTCACCAACCACAACTTCTTCAATTGGAGTTTCAATTTCTTGACCATTTGATATAACTATTGCAGTTCTAGGTTGAAGTCCCATAAGCTTTTTAATAGCTTCTGAAGTTTTTCCTTTAGATCTACTTTCTAGATACTTTCCTAATAAAATAAGTGCTATTATTATACCTGCACTTTCATAATATAGTTGATGATGGTGCATAGTTTCAACAGTTCCATTTGCTATTTGTATAGTTGTATATAAACTATATAAAAATGCAGCTGATGTTCCTATTGCAACTAAAGTATCCATATTAGGGCTTCCACTTAAAAGTGATTTTGTTCCATTTATATAGAATTTATATCCTGCAGCCATTATTGGTAATACTAAAACTATCTGTATAATTGCAAAATTTAATGTATTTTTCATTGGGTCTATTATTTCAGGTACTGGCCATGGTCCTATTGGTTTTGGAACCATTGGCCCCATGGCTATATAAAATAATGGAATTGCAAATATAGTTGCAATAATAAATTTAGTAAATAAAGTTTTCATTTCCTTTTCTTTTTTTATCCTATCTTCATCTACTCCATCAGTTTTTTTATTTAAGTTTTCTTCTACTGGTTTATAACCTGCTTTTTCTATTGCCGATCTTATTTCCACTAACTTTACCTTTGATGGATTATAACTAATATTAGCCTTATCTGTTGCTATATTAACGCTAACATTCTCAACCCCGTCTAATTTTTTTACTACTCTTTCTACTGCTTTAGCACATGCTGCACAAGTCATACCTTCTATTTTCATGTCTACATCTTTGTTTTTCTTTTCTTCCTCTACTCCGTATCCGGCCTTCTCAATAACTGATTTTATTTCATCAAAGCTAACTTTAGACTTATCGTATTCTATATTCAGTTTTTCAGTTGCTATATTTACACTTTGGCCTTCTACTCCGTCAAGTTTTTTGACAACTCTTTCGACCGCCTTTGCACATGCTGCACAACTCATACCACTTATTTTATAATTTTCATTTACTGTGCTTTTGCTCACTTTAAATCACCTCTCATTTTTTATTTTATGTATTTTTATGTATAATGAATCATATTTTTTATATACCCCTAATAGGTATATTAAAACACATTTATATTAAAATCAAGTATTTTATAGTATGCAGTTAGATATCTTTAATATTTATATTCTGCTCATTTTCTATTATTAAATCCCACGATAGAGAATTAACTTCGCTAATCTCTCAAACAGCATAAAGAACATCCCCGTTATTAAGGCTTAAAAAAACAGACTAGGCTTATCCTAGTCTGTTTAATATATAAATATGAACTTTAAGCTATATTTTCGACTACTTCAGTATTTTCTTCTTCTAATACATCCAGTTTCTTAGCTACTAATTTAGTAGTACTTGCCTGTACTATTAGAGTTACAAGTATTGTCATAAATACAACTGACGATATTATTTCATATCCTGGTAATTTCATCGATACAATTATTCCAGATAGTGCAGCTGGTATAACACCAGTCTCCCTTACCCACATCATAAATAGTTTTTCTTTAAAAGTCCACTTTGCATCTTTGTCAAACATAGTACAAATTAACACTACTAATGGTCTTGCTATAAACATTAATACAAGAACTATCAGTAATGATGGAGCCCAGTACTTAGAAAGTGCATCTAAGTTTACTTGTGTTCCAAGTACTACGAATATAGCCATACGAGAAAGTGATCCTATACTCTCTGAGAAGATATGCTCTGAGTGGAAATCTTCTTCAGGTATCCATAGCCCAAATAGCTTTTTATTCCCAGCTATAAGACCAGCAATAAATACTGCCATATATCCACTTCCATGTAGTACAGTAGCTAACTCATATGCTAAGGCAACTTTTAATATAGACATTATAGGAGCATATGAATGGAATACCCCCCACTTTTTATCTGATACTAAAACAGTTAAAAGATATCCAACTGCTAATCCTATTAATACCCCTACTACTGTTGATATTAATAATTCTCCTACACTCTTCATTGCTGAAAATTCACCACTTGTTACCACGCCAAGTAAAGTAGAAACAAGTATTGCTCCAACAGCATCATTAAACGCTGATTCACTAACTACTGTTTGTTTGATTTTATTTTTTATTGTAACTTGTTTAAATACTGGTATAAGTGCCGCCGGGTCTGTAGATGCAACCACTGCACCTAAAAGTAAAGCTGTCATAATTGGAAGACCAAAGACCTTACCTGATGCAACACCTACTACTAGCGCTGATACTACAACACCAACAGTTGCTAGCATTCCAACACTGATTTTAACTTTGTTTAATACTTTTAGATTTATCTCTTTTCCACCTTCATATAATATAAATGCGGAACCAAAAGTAAGTATTAGGTTATTCTCTATAGGAAAAGCCTGAACACTTATTAGATTTAATAATGATGGTCCTATTATAATTCCTGCTACTAAATAAAGTATTACATCTGGTACTTTTAAAATTTCGCTTAGTTTACCTAAAACTATACCTATTATAGCTATAGCTGCAAAAATTATTAGTAGATTATTTGTTGCTATCGCTTCAACTGTACTTTCCATGTATAATCCATCTCCTTTTTTTGCGATACATGTTTTACTCTTTCAATAACAATAGATTATATTCCTTTCTTATAGTGACGTCAATAGTTTTATTTAGATTCCTAATCATTTTACTTTTTTATGATTGTTATTTATATTTTTTATGGATAATCTTTGTTATGACAAATCAATGATTGTAAGTTATGTATATTAAATATGTGAGTATATGCTTTGATATCAAAGCTAAAGTATTTTTCTAGACCCTTACTTATTACAATATAAAAATAGACCTAAATTTAGGTCTATTTTTATTTTCTACTATTTAATATTTTACTTGTAATTACTGTAGACAGATAAAGCGCTCCAAATATTATGAAAACCTCAACAATTCCAGATATCATCATATTGAAACCACCCATATAAAACCATCTCCTAAGTTTGCTTATTAATATATTGTATTAATTTTAATAAAATATGATACTCTACTTTTCTATCCACGATATTACATATTCATAACTATCATTATCTATTATTTCATTTCTAGATACTTTTTTATACATACCTTCTATTCCTTCAATATTGCAACTTATATGAAAATGAGCAAGCGCTATTCCCATATCTATTCTATTCATGTCTCTAGATGGCTTAGTTTTATAAAAATCTATCCTATTTTCTTTATATACTATTCTCCAAGGTTGACCGTTTACTGCAGATGGTGCTATTCTTACCATTTCAAGTGAATTTAAATACTTATTAGAGTCATCTTCACTCAATGGATTATTAAAATCATCCTTAAAAAATACTTCTTTAAACTTTTTTCTTTGACCTGACTTAGCTGTAAATTTAACTAGGGAATCTATTAATCGCTTACTATCAGAAGTATAACCTATAGGTGAAACAATAGGAAACTTTTCGTTTGATTTAACTTCCATTACCTTAGTAAAATTACCTTTATTGAATGTTCCACCTAGCCAGCAAGTTCCTAGACCTAGCTTAGTAGCAAAAAGAACTACTTTCTCAAATTCATAACCTAAAGCTTCTAAGTCAAAATCTCCATTTTCACATACTGCTCCTAAGTACATCTTAGCACCCTTTATTACCCCGTAAGTTCCTAATTTTTGATCTTGTTCTCCTTCAATTAATTTAATCCTTACTTTTTCATTAAATGGATTCGAAACTATATTCATATAGCTATCTAATTTATCAATTACATCTTTAGTTAAAAGCTCCTCTTTATAATTTCTAACAGATTTTCTTATTTTGATTATGTCAATATTGTCAATTAGTAAATTTTTATCATCCATAATATTCCTCCTGTATAAATCTTCCTTATTATAATTTAAGTATAACTTCTCCACAAACCAGATAGTTTGGAGCTACATGCTAGAGAATACTTTTATAATCCCTTAGTATATAAAAAAGCTATCTTAAATATATTTCAAGATAGCCATAATAATAATTTATCTTCTTCTGTTTCTTATAAAATCAATAACTATATACACTATTATAATTATCGTAATAATAACAACTAGCTTAGTTATCCATGAACTAGTTCTAAATCCATACATCATACCATAAAACGGATTAGAGTATCCATAAAATCCTCTAGAGCTAAAAATTGGTCTTGATGACCTATTTCCCCCGTGGTCTTTATAGCTTCCGCTACTACTATTTTTATTTGTATTATTAGAGTTATCATTTGTATTTGGATTAGTAGTTGAGAACTTTCCTGAGTCTGGCTTTATGCTACTACTAGGCTTTTTTGCATTACTGTCTGAATTATTGTTTGGTTTCGTTGAAAAGCTTCCCGAATCCGGTTTTAGTATGGTTGATTTCGGCTTTGTAGAAAAATTACCACTTTTACTTGGTTTAAAGCTTCCTGATTTTGGCTTAGTACCGCTACTGTTTGATACTACTACATAGCTCTTGCTTTCTTGAGCGTATATTTCTACACTTGAGTATAACATGGCTATATAAGTAAACAATAGAATAAATGTAGTTAAAAAGCATATCAGCTTTTTATTATATTTTTTCATCTTACACTCTTAACCCCATTTCTATAAATTTATCATTAATTCTAACAAGTTCATCTTGAGTATCATCTTCAATAACAGACTCGTAATTTTCTTCACCCTTAAATTTGCTATACTTTAATATATGCTGATTATCATAATCTTTACTATCTATTAAATAAACATATCTTGAAAAATTCCCCTCTTCATCTCTTTCTACTAAATATGCTCTTACATTAAATATATATTCTTCTCCATTTTGATAAAGGGTAACAGTATCACTTGAATTCGTAAGAAGTGTATTCTTTTTATTACACTCAGACACATATTCTTTATCCCTACAATTATAGCAATGATTCATACTACAATGGCTAACACAATTTTTACACTTACAACTTCTACATTTATTTAATTTGTCTATGTCTAGTATCCTATTTTTAGTTAAATATATATCAATTTTATTTTCTGGGTCTTGTTGCTTTTTTAATATTTTTTTGAAGAATCCTTTATTATCATTTTCTTCTTTCTCTATATTATCTAAAAAGTTCATATAATCTTTTAGAGTGTCTACTTTATTAAGAAAACTTCTTTTACTAAGCTCTTTCTCATCTAGCATCTGTTTTAAATCATCAGAAGCAAATACCAAATCAGTATAAATTTTATTATATTTACTTTTTTCTTTTTCTATTCTTTCATTCATGTACACAGTTCCTCCACAACAATATAGGACATATTAAGCTAATATTTCCCTCTTATGTTAATAGGGGTAGACAGCTCTTCACTATCTCCCCCTAACTTTTTACTTTTCCATTTGTTTTTTTATTCTCTCAAGTTCATCATTTACCTTTGAATCTACAGCTGGAGAATTATTTATATAGTCATCTAATAAAGCATCTTCATCTTTTGGTTTTAGATCCTCTAAAGCTTTGCCATAATTCTCTTTTTGCGAAACTTTTTTCTCTAACTCGTCTAGGTTTATTCCATTATCATCATTAAGCCCTGCTAAAGTTTCATTTATTTCATTACTAATTTCTGCAACATCAAGTCTTGTAGCAAGCTCTTGCTTTTTAGATTTCATCTTAGAGATCTCTATCTCTAGTTCTTGTATTTTACTTTTTATTGTCTGTATTTTATCATCTTGATCTTTTATTCTTATATTAGTTTGACCTAACTTTTCTTCTAGCTCTAGTTTTTGCTTTACAAAATCTTGAGCTTTTTCTGTATCTTCTTTTAATATTGCAGCCTTAGTAGCTTCTTCATATTTATTTACCTTTTCTTGTAGTTCTTTTCTTTCATTTCTTATACTATCTACAGACGCTATAAAATTCGCACATTGTTTTTTAGCATCTTGAAGTAATTTTTCTTTTTTAGTTATTGATAAATCTAATAATTCAATTGGATCTTCGTGCTTTTCTAAAGCTTTATTAGCCTTTGCGCTTACTACATTTTTTAACCTTTTAAAGAAACTCATAGTTATCTCTCCATTTCTTATTTTACATAAGTTTTATTTTTTCAATGTTATATATCTTATAATATAATAGTTATTATTGTTCATATTAATAATATAATAATGCATCTCAAGTTAAAATTAAAGATAAATCATAATTTTATAGCTCGTTTATTTTCATTAAAAAAACGACATTTTTCTACTCTGCTAATATGAGATGTAATAATGTACATATAGTTAAGAATTGGAGGAAATAAAATTGAGATATGTAATTGTAAGTGTAGTTAAAGGAAAGGCTGGTAATTTTAATAACAATCTAAGAAAAGAAGTATATGAAAAATTAGGTGCTAAATCTTCAAAGCTTCCCGCACATTTCACAATCAAGTCTCCATTTGAAAGCGAAAATATCGACGATTTAGAGTTATTACTTAAGGACTTTTCATTGAATAATAACTCTTGTTTATACAATATTAAAGGATACGATTCTTTTGATAATAGGGTAATTTATATGAAGGTCTTTATGAGTAAAGAAGGACAGATTTTACATGATAAGTTAATCGATAAATTAAATACTTTAGATTATATCAACTTTAAACCTAAAGAAGGCAAAGATAAAATTTTTCATGTTACTGTAAGTTCTAAAAAAATTCAACCAATTTTTTCTGAACTTCGGGATTATGTAAATGAAATACCATGTAATTTTAACTGTAATTTTGATAACATCTCTATATACAAATGGCAAAATAATACATGGGTACTTCATAAAGAATACAAACTATTATAGTGTTATTTTTATACTATAATAGTTTGTATTACTATAGTTTAAGTGAGCTTTTATTCTAATATTAAAAAGGATATGAATGAGCCTTATATCCTTTTTATTTACCTAGTAAAATCCATATCCCATAAATATACTTGCTATTCCGCCAATAATTATTGGTATTAGGATTAAAAATATTAATACGAATATTATAATTGGTACTGCTATTGCAAGACCTAGGTTAACACCACCTTTTTGACCTATTGCCATTTTTCTTGAATTATCATCTAGAAATTTTATGTCATTGAATTGCCTTTCAACATGCTTCAAATAAACTGAGTTGCCATACATCCCAAAATATATACAAATTCCTAAACCTACTATAGCTCCCAACATTAATTTATATGAAAGTATTAAGTTTGTTACTATTATTATTGCTCCAACGGGATACATTTTTCTATACAAGGCCCAGTAGCCAGGTATTAAAAAAGCAGGCCAATTCCAACTACTTTGTTGACCTGTTTCTTTAATAGATTTAAATTTAGTAATATAGTACTCAGTATTTTTATTTATGAAATTCTCAATATCTTTATTATCAAAATTAGACCGATTACTTTTATTATATTCATGTTGTTCATGACTTAAGTTATTTGAATTTTTTATAGATCTCTCTTCTTTGCATGTTTTCGTTCCACACATTGTACAAAATTTACTATCAATAGAGTTTTTATTTCCACAGCTTGCACAATATAAATAAGTTAAATCAGATGATTCTATATAGTCCTTTTCTTTATTTACTGGACATGGTTTTGTATCTCCTACACTATCAGCATTTTCTTTGTCAATATCTACAACAAAGTCTAGTTCACCAGCTTCATACGTTTTTTTGTTATCTTCAAGACATTTCTGGTGATATACTGACTTACAACATTCACATATAATTATTGTTTCTCCTCCAATAATATCTTTATTACAAATTTTACATTTATAATCTTTTATCTCATTCATAGTACTCCCCCCTAATTAATTTTTCATTCTATAAAAAACTATTCATAATTTCACTTCTATATGAGTTATTTTGATTCTTCAAGTTAGTAGAATTTTATAGCTATAAAATTAATATAAATATATTAATCGTTTATACTATATTACTTGGGGGTACTTTAATGAAGCATTGCTCAAACTGCGGTAATAAACTTGAAAATAATGATTTATTTTGTAATAACTGCGGAAAAAGTACAGTTGAAAACAACACCTCTACAAAATTAAATACAAAACCTAAGATTAATTCCAAGACTAAATTATCAGTACTTATTTGCTTAGTATTTGTTATATTAGTTATTCTGTCTTGTGGTGTGCTTTTTAGAAATGACCTTATGATATCTTACTATATTCATAAGGGTAATAGCGAAGATACTATATCTACTAAAATTTCATACTACTCTAAAGCTCTACAAATAAACTATGATACTAACTTAGTAGATAAAATAAACAAAAGTATTGCTGATGTTGATACTGATGAAGCTGAGTCTATCTTATCTTCTTTAGATTCAGTTCTATTAAAGAAAGACCTTGATAAATTATATATAATAATATATATAAAAAAAGCAGAAGAAAATTTTAATAACAATAACTATGAAACTACATGGTTATATCTTGATAACGCAACTATATATGGATATGATGTTGAACAATTTGAGTACTATAATGATTTAGTAAAAAAATCTTCTGATAACTATAATACTCAAACACATATTACAGAAAGAATTTATGTTTACAAAAATGGATCTCCTGTATATGCAGATGAATCATCTAACTACTATTTTATCCCAGATAGCGATAGAAGGCATCTTACTAGTTCAGAACTATCATGTTATGATAAAGATTCACTTGGTTTTATTAGAAATGAAATATTTGCTCGTCATGGGTATATTTTTAAAACTGAACCCTATAAAAGTTATTTTAATAGTATGCCATGGTATATACCAAATCTATACGCTTCAGGAAGTGTAAGCTCTCTTAACTCAATTGAAAAAGCCAATGTTAATTTAATACTCAAATTTGAATAGTAAATAAGTATATATATACAAAAAAGCTGAAGATAATATGTAAATTACATATTATCTTCAGCCTTTTTATTACTAAATTATTTTTTACAAGCCTCTATAAATTCAGCTTCTGTTTGCTTTATTACTACTTCTCCATCTATTTTCCCAACAGACTCAGTTTTGTAAGCTCTACACATTCCTACACAACCAGTCTTAACATTTTCTTCTCCAACTGCTTCTTTTAATTTTTCTACATCTACATTTGAACAATATGGGCATACTCTAACCATTATCTTGTCCTCCTCTTAAGTCTTTTATTTAACATATTAATACCCCAGTACCTGTCTCTTATACACATCT
>NZ_NOJY02000024.1 GCF_002250835.2 Romboutsia weinsteinii | reverse complement strand
CTGCTGGAAATAAAGTATCTTTAACTGTTGCTGATCCTAGAAGTGATGTAACTGAACAAGAGATAAAAGATGCTATGGAGGTTATTGTAACTAATAACATATTTGCTCCAAATGGATCTGAGTTAGTTGAAGCCCTAGAAGCTAGAGTTGTTAAGACTGACACTACTGATTACGATTTAGAAGTATAGGAGGGATTTTCTTGGATAATATGCAGACTTTGATTGCCAACGTTGGATTTCCCATTGCTATATCAATGTATTTGTTGATTAGAATTGAAGGAAAGCTAGCTAGCCTCACATCTAGCATAGATAATTTATCTTATAATATTTCTCATTCTAAGAAGTAGTTTTATAGTCTGAGATTTAATTTAACCCCTTAGATTAGTAAATGGATAAATTCCATGTGGTGCTAATCTAAGGGGTTATTTTACTTATTCCCAAATACATTTTCTCCAACTTCTTCTTCAAACTGCTTCACATATAGGGAATGATAATATCCTTTTTGCTTTAACAACTCTTTATGGCTTCCTTTTTCAACTATTCTACCATTTCTAACAACCAATATAATATCTGCTTTTCTTATAGTAGACAATCTATGAGCAACTAAGAAAGATGTTCTATCCTTAAGTAAATGAGAAATAGCATTTTGAATAATTTGTTCTGTTTCAGTGTCTATAGATGAAGTAGCTTCATCAAGTACAAATATCCTAGGATTTGCAAGCACTGCTCTAGCAAAAGATATCAGCTGCTTTTCACCTGTAGATAAATTAGATCCACCTTCTCCTACCTGACTATCATAACCTTCTTTCATGTTCATAATTACCTTGTGAGCTGATACTATTTTAGCTGCTTCTTCAACTTCTTCATCTGTTGCATCAAGCCTTCCATAGCGTAGATTTTCTCTTATAGTTCCTGAGAATAAATGTGGATTTTGAAGTACATAACCAATGTTATTGTGTAACCATAACTGAGATCTTTCTCTATAATCACGTCCATCTATTAATACATTTCCTTTGGTAGGCTCAAAGAATCTACACGCTAAGTTTACTAAAGTACTTTTTCCTGCACCAGTTTCTCCAACAAGTGCTACTGTAGTTCCTGCTGGTATTTTAAAATTAAAGTTTTCATAGATATATTCATCTCCATCAGGATATTTGAAATATATGTCTTTAAACTCTATATCACCTTTAATATCTTCCCAATTCTCTTTTTTAGGAGAAAATGAATCTCCATACTTTTGTATTACTTCTTTGCTATCCACTATATCTGGAGTTTTTTCTAATAATCCAAAAACTCTCTCTATATTGGCTTGAGTAGATATAAATTCTGATATGTTTTTAGCTAATTGCTGAATTGGTTCAAATATGCTTATTGCATAAGATATAAATGCCGATAGTGTACCTATTGCCATCAAATCATCAATTACTAAGTTTCCACCTTTTGCAAGGACAAAAGCTACAGCTAAAGAACTGAAAAATAGTATTATTGGCATATATATAGCATTTAATCTTGTAGCTCTTATACTTGTTTTATACATTTTATCTGTTATTTTAGAAAACTCTTCTAAATTTTTATCTTCTATTACAAGTGTTTTAGAAGTAATAGAACCTGTTATACCTTCGTTGAATGCTCCTGTTATTTTTGAGTTTATTTTTCTTACATCTCTATTTACATTTAATATTTTATTTTGGAAATATACTGTAAGTATTGCTATAAACGGTACTATTACTATTACATACATAGCCAGCTTTGCATTTAGCATAAACATTGCTATAAATACTCCTAATACATATGTAACAGACCAAAATAAATCAACCAATCCCCATCCTATCATTGATCCAATTTTATTGGTATCACTCATTACTCTAGCCATTATATATCCTACTGGTGTAGTGTTATAGTATGAAAATGATAGCTTTTGTAGATGCATAAATGTAGCTCTTTTTAAATCTTTACCTATATTCATTTCTAAGTATATTGAAAATCTTGTAAATATTACTACAAATATTACTTGTAAAACTATGGCTAATACATATACAATTATAAACTTATCTATCCCATCTGTACTCATAGGAGCTATAAAATTATCTATAGCGTACTTCTGAAAAATAGGAAACATTACATCTACAAAAGCAACAAATAAGTTTGCAGCTATGGCACATATAAGATGTAGTTTATATTTTTTTAAAAATGGTTTTAGCTTTGCCCATACCTTTATAGAAAAGCTTCTTTTATATTCTTCTTCCTCAAAATTCATTATTTATCACCACCCTTTATTTCATTTAAGGTGTCTGTTATTTCGTCTTCTACGCTTGATTGCATGTCGTAAACCTTTTTATATATTCCATTTGTTTTTATTAGTGAATCGTGATTACCTCTTTCTATTATTTTTCCATCATCTAAAACTATAATATAATCACAGTGCATAAGTGTAGTTATACGATGTGATATTATTATTACTGTACTATCTTTTACATGAGTTTTTAGCTCATGTCTGATTTTTGCATCTGTTTCTGTGTCTACTGCTGATAATGAATCATCAAATACTATTATTGGACTATTTTTAATCAATGTTCTAGCTATAGCTACTCTTTGCTTTTGTCCACCAGATAAAGTAACTCCTCTTTCACCTACTATAGTGTCATATCCCCTACTAAAGCCTAGTATATTTTCATGAACACTGGCAACTGTAGAAACATCTTTTATAGATTCAAAGTTCTCATCTGCATCTATATTCGATGCTATATTTATATTTTGTTTTATAGTTTTTGAAAATAAGAAAGGCTCTTGTAGTACTACTCCTATGTTATGTCTTAAATAATCAAGTTTTATATTGTTTATATTTACTCCATTTATTAGTATTTCACCACTATTTTCATCTAGGTTATATAGTCTATTTAACAAATGTACTATTGTAGATTTTCCAGAACCAGTACCACCTAAAATCCCAAATGTACTTCCTTTTTGTATTTTAAATGAAGCGTCTTTAAGTACAGGTTTGGTTCCATAGTAATCAAATTTTACATTTTTAAATTCAATATCACCCTTCATATCTGGAGTAGTAGCATCTTCACTATCTATCTCTTCTTTAGCATCTAGTATTTCTTTAATACGATTTATAGATACTCCTGCTTTACCCATTTCTGAAATAATTCTTCCAAGAGATCTTACTGGCCACACTAGCATTGAATTATAGAATATAAATGCTAAAAGTTCTCCTAGTGTCAAAGCTCCTGACACTGTTTCAAAGCATCCAAATACTACTATAAACATTACTTGAAGACCTGAAAATAAATCTCCTATGCCCCAATACAAACTAAGTACGCGTCCAAGCTTAACCCATAGTCTTGAAAATCCTATATTTTTTTCATCAAATCTTTCAATTTCATAAGATTGCCTACCAAAGGCTCTTACAACCCTTACTCCTGTAAAATTTTCTTGTACAAGAGATGATAATTCTCCTTCTGCTTCATCTGCAGCCTTAAACCTTTTTTGTATAAGACTATAAAATATTACAGAGTAAATGATTACCATTAATATAAAAGCTACTGCTATTAAAGATAGCTTTACATTCATAGAAAACATTAGTGTAAGTGAAATTAGTATTAGAAATATTATTCTGATAAATTCCAATAATTGAATTCCTAAAAAGCTTTTTACTACTTCCATATCAGAAGTACATCTTTGGATTATGTCTCCTGTTGGATTTTTCATGTGCCAGCTAAATGGAAGCCTACTAATATGGCTGTATAATTTATCTCTTAAGTTTTTTATAGTACCATCTGACGCTTTTGCCATATATACCTTGTAAAAGTAGTTACATATTCCAGATAAAATTGAAAATACTACCCCTATTATTGCTGGTATGTACAGGTTTTGTCTTAAAAATTCCCTACCACCTATATTATCTATTATGTTTAATGGCGCATCCCCAATTATTGAATCTACTGTAACTCTTATTACTTGTGGAGTAATATAGTTAAATCCAATTCCTAAAATAGTTATTATTGCCGCTATAAGAAAGTATCTTTTTAGCCCATATGTAAATTCAATTATTATTTTTATGTTACTTTTATTTTCTTTCATATATATCCTCCTTTCTAATGAAATATTTATGTTTTAAGTTTATAAAAACAGTATGCCTATAATATTTTTTTTATATAATCTAGATTATATTTATCTAGTATGAATTTTTATTTTACCCATACAAAATAAACTCCAACCTTTTATTATTCAATAGAATAATGTAACTTACCTTTAATTATTTTTTAGGGATATAAAAAGTTTATTATAATTTCATGTGTAGTATAGGGAATGGATTGCCTTGATCATCAAGTTCTGATCTCTTAAATGTAGCAAATCCCATATGTTCATAAAATCCTACGCCTTGTATATTCTGTTCATTTACATCTACATATTTTATATCCAAATTATTTATCGCATAATCTATAAGTTTTTTACCTATCCCCTTACCTCTACTATCATTACTTACAAATAGCATTTCTATCTTACTATCATGTACTCCCATAAAAGCTTTTATAGTACCTTCTTCATTTCTTACACATAGAAAATTGCTAACATAATTAGCACCTTCTATAACTTGAGGTTTTATTGATTTTACATCACTCTCACTTAAAAAAGTATGTGTTGCTCTTACTGATGACTCCCATACATCTAGTATATTATTCATGTCATCTTTATTAATATTATTTAAACTTTCTATTTTTATCATTTAAGAATTCCTCCTAAGACTATTTTACACTTAATATTATAACTTAAGTATCATTTTTGAGGTTTATCAAGATTATTTCTGTAAAAACTTTGCTATCTACAAAATGAATTATTACAAAATTTACAACCTAACATGTATCCTAGAATATAAAAAGAAAGCACTAATTTTAATGCTCTCTTTTTTTAACAAGTATTACCTACTAATTTATTAATTAAATCCAGGTAGCTCATTTATATCTGCAAATCTATTTTGTATTGCATGCTCACGAAGCACTGCATATAACTCAGCACGTGTAGACTCTATGTATGGATTTACATAAAAAATCCCCCTTATTATTTTCATGCCTTGTTTATCAGCAAGTCTTTGTTAAATAGTATCATATATTTTCTAACATATTATTAAACAACTTCCACTCGTAATTGTTAAAGTATACTTTTGGATTTAAATTCATTTTTTTCGAAAAACTTATTATTGCCATAAAAACTTTTGTAATAAAATAGAATTCTTCCAATTCATTTTTATTAATTTTATCATCACAAATAAATTTGATTTCTAAATTATTATTACAAATATCAACTAATATATCTTTAATGTATTGTAACTCCCTCATTCCATCTACATTGTATCCTTCTTTTGCCACTCTAGTATGTTTTATATCCAATTTATCGCTTAGAATCAATGTAAGCGCAATAATATTATCACTATCAAATCCGTCACTATGTATCTTTATTGCCTCTAATACTAAATCCTCATTTTCTAATATAATATTATTGTTTTTAAAATATTCTTTTGCAAATTTATAGCTTCTTAACGAATGATTCTGTTTTCCTTCTATTGCACCAGCATCATGTAATAAGGCTGCTATTTTTGCTTCTTCTATAAAGCTCTCGTCATAATCTAATCTTTTCAATAAGGATTCAACTAATTTTGAAACATTTTTAACATGGTCTAAATTGTGATGTGCCCACCCTTTATCTAAATCTTCAAATTCAGATATTTTATTATAAACTTCAATTATTGTTTTATCATTTTCTATCTTATCAAATTTATTCACTCTATTCCCCCTTCTAAACTACAATTTATCTGTGTAATATAAAAACAACCTTTCTTCTTAATTTATAGCCATGGTTAAATATTAAATTATATACACTATAAGTTATTATATATAATATATCAATACAATAAAAAGTCCAACAACTTAATTTGCTGGACTTTCATTATTAATAAGTAAATCTAATATAATATCACTACTATAAATTATTTTTTCTTAATAGTGGTTGGGTACTACATCTAAATGATCCACCAAAACTTCTAGAAACCTTAAAATCAATATACTCTACCCTAATCCCCTTTTCTTCTAATTGCTCACCAATAAATTTAAACTTTGAATCTGTAATGTATACATTTTCATTTATAGGAAGACCATTGACCGCCAGATCAGATGAATCTTCAAGAGTTACATTTATCTTTTCCCAGTCACTAAGTTCTTTTGGAATACCATTTAAGAATGCCTCTTCACAAACTATCATTAACCCTCTTCTAACAAAACTGATAGCACAGTCTAAGTGTAATATTTTTGGATGAAGAGGTACTTCTACAACCTTATATCCAAAATTAGATAATAAATTTCTTAGCCAGTTTATACCATTTTTGTTAGATGCTAAGCCAGATGTTCCTACAAAAACAGTCTTATCTAAAACAAGTATATCTCCACCCTCTAAAAAAGGTCCTTCCTCTGATTCTTTTCCATCAGAAATATCTGGCTTAGGTATTGATAAGTATAAACAATTATTTTCATTTGATTCTTTCACTAAAATATCTCTAGCTGGAAGTATCTCATTTCTTCTGTGAGTAAAACGTAAAGACCCTTCTATAACTAAATTCCCAATAGTGAAAAATGGATCTCTAATAAAGAAATTACAACATCCAGCCTCTTTTTCAATTTGCTTTTCATAGTCTGTAAGTAAACGAGGCTTTACTACTTCAACATTATATTTTTCTAACACATTTTTTAAATTTTCTCTTTCTTGCTCCCATTCTATTTGCTCCTTAGGAAATACTTCTGCAAAGTTTTTGCCATAAACATCCTTATATAAATCTAAACTTTCTTCAGTTAAAAAATCTGAATCCATAAAATTGTCACTTTCCGCAAACATAAATTCAGATTGTGCTAATACTACTTTTTTTAAAGGTGCAAATTCACTCTCAACTAAAATATTATTTTGTTTTGTATTATTCATATTAAAAATTCTCCTTGTATCTATTTATATCCTATCATTATTATGACTTGATTTATTATATATATTAGGGTATAGTGTTACACTATAGTCAAGGAGGTTTTATGAATAATATAAATGAGCAAAATTACTTCACAACTAGTGAATTTGCAAAGCTAGTTGGAGTTACAAAGCATACATTATTTTACTATGACAAAATGGGAATATTTTCACCTGAAATAAAACTTGATAATCAATATCGATATTATTCAGCTACTCAAATAGAAATATTTCTTGTGATTTGTACACTAAAAGAATTAGATATGACCTTGAAAGAAATAAAATTATATTTAGATAATCGTGATCCAAATAAATTAGTATCTCTTCTTGATTTAAAGGAAAGAGAAATAGATAATAAAATTGATAAATTAATTAGGATGAAGAATTTTATATCTCAAAAATCTAAATTAACTAAGTCTATAATATCTATTGATAGTAGTAAAATTAATATTACAAAAGAAAAGGAAGAAGTTTTATTTATAACAAAACCATCACTTTCAGATAATAATAAAAAAATTGCCAATGGGATTGGAAATCATATTAATAATTGTACTAATAACAATATCGTACAGCCTTATTCAATAGGAAATATGATAGATGTAGAGAGTATCTTAAAAGATAGTTACTCTGACTATCAATACTTTTTTACCAAAATCATTACTCCTGATAAAGATACTGATTATTATATAAAGCCTGCTGGACATTATATTACAGCTTATCATGCTCTTGGATATCATACTATTGATGATACCTATAAAAATATTCTTAGTTTTGCAAAAAATAATAACTTAAATTTGAGGGGATATTTTTTTGAAGATATAATTTTAGATGATTTATCAGTAGAAGGATATGAAAATTACGTAATTAAAATATCTATCAAGATTTAAATCTAAGATAGGTGTTTTGAGCCATGTAATAATTTGCAAAGCTTATAGCCTATTTAAATTTTATTTAATAATATTATATTGTTATATAGCTCATACTACTAATAACACTAAATATAAGGGATGATTCTTTTGGAGTTTAAAGGTATTTTGCAGGCTTTAGTTACTATATTAGAATGGTTATCTATAATAATAATAATTTATGGTGTAATGATACAGTTTGTAGGCTTTATAAAAGCTGAGCTTACATGTAAGAAGAGAAGCTTAGCTACTCAGAAAGTTCTTATGCTTAAAAACTTTTTAGGTATTTATATATTATTTAGCCTTGAGGTACTAATATGCGCAGATATTATAGAGTCTATTTTAGATCCTAGTCTAAATCACATACTTAGCTTATCCGCTATAGTTATAATTAGGACTGTTATTTCCTATTTTTTAAATAAAGAAATTGAATCCGAAGATAAAACTTAAAGATATCTCCGCTTATGGTGCTGTATGTAGAAGTAGATGTTGTGAACTCTTTAGTGAATATATATATATAAAAGGACCATTTCGTATTAATATACTGGTACTAGTATAACGAATATGGTCCTTATATAATAAAAAAACAATTCTTAGTCTAAGTTTATTTCCTCATATGCAAATTTATTTTTATCTTGATCCTACTTCAGGTACACAAAGTTATTATATTGGATTAGCACCCAAAGTCATTATGACAATGGTTTTTGCAACAACAATCATTGCAACAACATTTCTTACAACAGCAATCATTGCAACAACACTTCTTACAACAGCATTTACTACAGCAACATTGCTTAATTTCAACTTTAGCCTTTGCTATATTATTGTTAGGGTTTGGATCTGGTGTTGTTGAAGTAACCTCTGCAATATTTCTTAGTATACAAATACATGTTGGCTTTATGATACCTATTAAGATAATAACTCTTGAAGTTAATGCCGGCAATGTTCCTATATCAAGACTTCCAGTCCATGGCTCAAATGTAATACCTCCATCTACTGAAAATTTTACTCTTGCAAGACTATTTGCAACATTATCTATTAAAACAACATTTTGAGCATCTGATGGACCTCTATTCGATACTATTATTGTAAATTCTATTGTTTCTCCTATACAAGCCTTTCTCTTATTTGCAAATTTTAATACAGAAATATCTGCTGTTTCATTTGCCTCTACTTCTATTTCTACTGTTGAAGTATTATTGTCTGGATTTGGATCTGGTGTAGGTGAACTTACCATAGCTGTATTTATAATCACACCTACTGCTGATTGACTTACTGTTCCTCTTATTACAACAACTCTTACCTCTCCTGCTCCTAATGTTCCTATATTAATACTTCCTGTCCATGGATTAAATGTTACTCCTCCATCTAATGAGTACTCTGGGTTTAATATAGAAGCTGGTATATCATCTGTTAGAACTACACTCTGAGAGTCAGATGGACCTGCATTTGCAATCTCAATGTTAAAACTTAGCACCTCTCCTGGTACGGCAACTTCATCATTACTTCTCTTAACTACAGAAATATCTGCTGATGGAACTACCTCTATATCCAATGTTGAAGTATTATTATCTGGATTTGGATCTGGTGTAGGTGAGCTGACAACTGCTGTATTTATGATTACACCTGTTGCTGCTGGGCTTACTGTTCCTCTTATTATAATAAATCTTATCGCTCCTACTCCTAATGTTCCTATATTAAGGCTTCCTGTCCATGGATTAAATGTCACTCCTCCATCTACTGAGTACTCTGGATTTAATATAGAAGCTGGTATACTATCTGTTAGAACTACACTTTGAGCTACAGATGGACCTGCGTTTGCAACTTCTATCCTATAGTTTAAAACTTCTCCTGGTACGGCGAATCTATCACTACTTTCTTTTAGTACAAATACATCTGCTGATGGAGTTACATTGGTTTCATCAGTTGAAGTGTTATTGTTTGGATTTGGATCTGGTGTAGGTGAAGTAACCATTGCTGTATTTATAATTACACCTACTGCTGATTGACTTACTATTCCTCTTATGATTATAATTCTTACCTCTCCTACGTTCAAAGTACCTAAGCTTAGACTTCCAGTCCATGGCTCAAATGTTACCCCTCCATCTACTGAAAACTCTGGATTTAATATAGAATCTGGTATAATATCTATTAAAGTAACATCCTGTGAAGCAGATGGTCCTGCATTTGTAACTACTATTGTATAACTAAATTCTTCTCCTGGTACTGCAGTAGCTGTATTACTAGTCTTTACAACACCTATATCTGCTGATGGAATAATAGGTGTCGTTACTGTTGATGACTCAATAACTGGTTCTGGTACAAGTGCACTTACTTCGGCCGTATTTATTATTACTCCTGTAGCTGCCTGATTTACTAATCCTTTTATAATTACTCTTATTAGTTGACCTGGTGCTACTGTTCCTATATTAAGACTTCCTGTCCATGGCTCAAATGTTACTCCTCCATCTACTGAGAACACTGGATTTAAAATAACAGCTGGTATATTATCTGTTAAAACTACGCTTGTTGCATTAGATGGCCCTTCATTAAATATTTCAATATTATATACAAGCTCTTCTCCTGGTACTGCTATATCACTATTAGCCACTTTAGTAATAGAAATACCTGCCTGTGGGTTAACTGGTGTAGTAATAGTAGATACGTTATTGCTTAAATCAGGGTCTGGTGTAGATGAAGTAACTGTTGCTGTATTTACTATAATTCCCGTAGCACTTAAGCTAACTGTTCCTCTTATTACAATAGTTATTGATTCTCCTGCAACTAATGTTCCTATATTAAGACTACCAGTCCATGGATTAAATGTTGCTCCTCCATCTACTGAAAACTCTGGATTTAATATAGTAGCTGGTATATTATCACTTAACACTACATTCTCTGAACTTGATGGTCCTAAGTTTACGACCTCAATTGTGTATGTTAATACAGTTCCTGGAACAGCTGAGTTAGGTACTGCTGTTTTTACCACTGCAAGGTCTGCTATCGGGCTTACTTCTACTTCTACAGTAGACGTATTATTATCCGGATTTGGGTCTAATGTAGTTGAAGATACTATAGCTGTATTTATGATAGTACCTACTGCTCCTTGGCTTACTGTTCCTCTTATGATTATGACTCTTATCTCTCCTACTCCTAATGTTCCTATACTAAGACTTCCTGTCCATGGATTAAATGTTACTCCTCCATCTACTGAAAACTCTGGATTTAATATAGAAGCTGGTATACTATCTGTTAGAACAACACCTTGAGAGACAGCTGGTCCTGCATTTGCGACTTCTATAGTATAGCTTAATACCTCTCCTGGCATAGCAACTGGTTCATTACTTTGCTTTACTACAGAAATATCTGCTGTAGGAGTTACAGGCGTTTCATCAGTTGAAGTGTTATTGTCTGGATTTGGATCTGGTGTAGGTGAAGTAACTGTTGCTGTATTTATAATCACGCCTACTGCTGTTTGACTTACTATACCTCTTATGATTATAATTCTTACCTCTCCTACGTTCAAAGTACCTAGGCTTAGGCTTCCAGTCCATGGCTCAAATGTTACCCCTCCATCTACTGAAAACTCTGGATTTAATATATAAGCTGGTATACTATCTATTAAAGTAACATCCTGTGAAGCAGATGGTCCTGCATTTGTAACTTCTATTGTATAACTAAACTCTTCTCCTGGTACTGCAGTATCTGTATTACTAGTCTTTGTTACACCTATATCTGCTGATGCAATAATAGGTGTTGTTACTGTTGATGAATCAGTAACTGGTTCTGGTACAAGTGCACTTACTTCAGCTGTATTTGTTATCACTCCTGTAGCTTCCTGACTTACTAATCCTTTTATAATTACTCTTATTAGTTGTCCTGGTGCTACTGTTCCTATGTTTAGAGTACCAGTCCATGGCTCAAATGTCATCCCTCCATCTACTGAGAATACTGGATTTAAAATAGCAGCTGGTATATTATCTGTTAAAACTACACTTGTAGCATTGGATGGACCTTCGTTAAATATTTCAATATTATATACAAGCTCTTCTCCTGGAACTGCTATATCACTATTAGCCACTTTAGTAATAGAAATACCTGCTTGTGGGTTAACTGGTGTAGTAATAGTAGATACGTTATTGCTTAAATCAGGGTCTGGTGTAGATGAAGTAACTGTTGCTGTGTTTACTATATTTCCTACAGCATCTAAGCTAACTGTTCCTTGTATCAAAATTGTTAATGAATCTCCAGCAGCTAATGTTCCTATATTGAAACTTCCAGGCCATGGATTAAATGTTACTCCTCCATCTACTGAGAATACCGGGTTTAAAATAGTAGCTGGTACATTATCACTTAGTACTACGTTCTCAGCACTTGATGGTCCTAAGTTTATTACCTCAATTTGATACAGTAATAATGCCCCTGGAACTGCTGAGTTAGGTACTGCTGTTTTTACCACTGCAAGGTCTGCTATCGGGCTTACTTCTACTTCTACAGTAGACGTATTATTATCAGGATTTGGGTCTAATGTAGTTGAAGATACTACAGCTGTATTTATGATAGTACCTACTGCTGCTTGGTTTACTGTTCCTCTTATGATTATAGCTCTTACCTCTCCAACATTCAAAGTACCTATACTTAGACTTCCAGTCCATGGCTCAAATGTTACTCCTCCATCTACTGAAAACTCTGGATTTAATATAGAAGCTGGGATACTGTCTGTTAGAACAACACCTTGAGATATAGCTGGTCCTGCATTTGCAACTTCTATAGTGTAGCTTAATACCTCTCCTGGCATAGCAACTGGTTCATTACTTTGCTTTACTACAGAAATATCTGCTGTAGGAGTTACAGGCGTTTCATCAGTTGAAGTGTTATTGTCTGGATTTGGATCTGGTGTAGGTGAAGTAACTGTTGCTGTATTTATAATCACGCCTACTGCTGTTTGACTTACTATACCTCTTATGATTATAGCTCTTACCTCTCCTACGTTTAAAGTACCTAAGCTTAGACTTCCTGTCCATGGCTCAAATGTTATACCTCCATCTACTGAAAACTCTGGATTTAATATAGTAGCTGGTATGTTATCTCTTAGAGTAACATCTTGTGAATCAGATGGGCCTGCATTTGTAACTTCTATAGTATAACTAAACTCTTCACCTGGGACTGCTGTATCTGTATTGCTAGTCTTTGTTACCCCTATATCTGCTGATGGAATAATAGGTGTTATTACTGTTGAGACTTCTGTAACTGGCCCTGGTACAAGTGCAGTTACTTCAGCCGTATTTATTATGACTCCTGTAGCTGCCTGGCTTACTAACCCTTTTATAATTACTCTTATTAGTTGCCCTGGTGCTACTATTCCTATATTAAGAGTTCCAGTCCATGGATTAAATGTCATACCTCCATCTAATGAAAATACTGGATTTAAAATAACAGCTGGTATATTATCTGTTAAAACTACGCTTGTTGCATTAGATGGACCTTCGTTAAATATTTGAATGTTATATACAAGCTTTTCTCCTGGAACGGCTATATCACGATTAGCCATCTTAATAATAGAAATACCTGCTTGTGGGTTTATTGGTGTAATGATAGTAGATACATTGTTGCTTAAATCTGGGTCTGGTGTAGATGAAGTAACTGTTGCTGTGTTTACTATCTCTCCCGTAGCATTTAAGCTAACTGTTCCTTGTATCAAAATTGTTAGTGAATCTCCAGCAGCTAGTGTTCCTATATCAAGACTACCAGTCCATGGGTTAAACGTTACTCCTCCATCTACTGAAAACTCTGGATTTAAAATAGTCGCTGGTATATTATCACTTAGCACTACGTTCTCAGCACTTGATGGACCTAGGTTTACTACCTCAACTGGATATGTTAATAAAGTTCCTGGAACAGCTGAGCTAGGTACTGCTGTTTTCATTACTAAAAGATCTGCTATTGGGCTTACTTCTGTTTCTACAGTAGATATATTATTATTAGGATTTGGATCCGCTGTATTCGAGGATACTATAGCTGTATTTGTGATAGTACCTAATACTATAGGGCTTACTGTTCCTCTTATTAGGATAACTCTTACATCTCCTACTCCTAATGTTCCTATATTAAGGCTTCCAGTCCATGGTTGGAAAGTTCCCCCTCCATCTACTGAATACTCTGGATTTAAAACAGTAGCTGGTATACTATCTGTTAAAACCACATTTTCAGATGGAAATGGTCCATTATTTACAACCTCTATAGTATAAGTTAGCTCTCCTCCTGGATTCACTATAGTTGGCTCAGATGTTTTTACAACTGCAATATCTGCTGTAATTACTTCAAGAGGAACTGGATTAGAATCTACTGAAAAATTTCCTGGTATACCACCCTCTACAGGTGTATAGGAGTAATCTATAGTTGCTATATTATCAATAGGATTTGGATCAGGTATACTTATAACTAGAACCTCAAAAGTTACTTCAGCACTTGTTTCACCTTCAATATCTGGTAGTGGGAAACCTATATTAGGATCTACCCCTGCCATGGATACTCGATTAACTGTTACACTATCCGGTATAAATTCTAAACCATTTGGAATAGAATCCCTAAAGAATACATTAGTCAAAGAACTGCTGCAATCATTTGGTAATTTGACTGTATATGTTACCATATCGCCTATATTTGCAGTTGGTGTGCTGATTGTTTTTACTGGAGTAAATGTTGGTACTGTGACTTCCCTTAAAGAAACATCATCAATAGCATAATCATTACCAACAACAGCTTCACCTTCACTGAAAAATTCCACTGTAAGTTGATTATTATTTTGAGAATTAATGACAGTCCCTATTTCTTTCCACTCTGGTGCATTTGTATTGACTGGAATTAGAACTCCTAATGTTTGTTGAAACAGTATATTACCGTTTTGATCAAGTATTCTAACACCTAACTGTGCTGGTGGAAAGCCTGTTACCTTAAATAGATTTAAAATCCATGTACTAAATAAATAATTAGTATCCGGTATAACCGGCACTGTTGACTTAAAAAATACAGACCCTGGTTCAAAACCATTTACTACCATCATTCTTCCTGTTTCATTGCCCGTAGTATGATCAGCAATACGCCACCAAGCTCCTATAACATTACTCATTGCATTATTCATAATATTTTGTACTGTATATTCTCCATCTATAGGTGTAAACTTAGTTGGGTCTGGTACTACGTACGTAAAATCTGGTGTAACATTTGGATATGGTGCGGTAGCTGGTCCTGTATTAGCTTGTGTACCTGGTGGAAAAAATCCAAATGTTCCATTGTCTGCATCTGTAATAAGGTTTATATTTGATACGGATACACATGGATCCAATATATTTTGTATTGGTGTATATATTACTGCACCATTTAGTATACTTTGATTTGTTATATCAGCACCTGTTACTGTTATTAATATTGTATTAGGTACTGTATTGTCTAAATTTGTTGCTCCTGTAGGGGGATTTGAAACAAAACTAATAGGCGGTGTTGTAGCAACAGGGATTGGGCCTAATACTGCTGTCGCAAAATTTCCCGGTGTTGGTACTCCTCCTGTAGTTCCATAAGCCTCTACAATTCTATAGTTACCATTTGGTACATTAATAAATGAATAATTTCCTGCAGCATCTGTAAGAACAACTAGCCTAACACCTGTTGCTATATTTTGTAATACAACAGCTACATTAGCTATTCCTGTGTCTCCAGCGCTAATAGTAGCACTTCTATCTCTGTTAAAAACAACTTGGCCGGATACGGTTGCCATGTCATCACTCCTTTAAATCATAAAATTTTGTGCCCATAATATATTATTCTTTTAAGATTTTTAATGTGACATTTTCATACAACAAGTGCGCTATTTTAGCATAAACTAAAAGAATATGCTATTTATACAACTTATACTAACTAATTTCAACATAAAAACCATATTGACGATTTCATCAATATGGTTTTTATTTTAATAAATATACTTCTTTTATTAATCTATAGACTTTAAATATTCATTCATTACTTTTACTAATCCTTCAAAATCTCCAAATTGTATATCATGCCCAGCCTTCTTAAATTTCTCTACTCTAATACTCTTACTTCCTAGATTATCTACATAATTTACTATGTCATCACTACTTACAAGACTCTCCTCTAATTCTCCTTTTAAGATTAACGCCGGACAAGTAATATTTTCTAATTTTTTTGCGAAATAAATTTGCTCTGATTCATCCTCTATACCTTTCAACACATCATAAGTTATAGATATAGAATCACAATGCTCGTCGTAAAAATCCATAGATTCCTTCGCCCATCCATTTGGCATCTTTTTATGCTCTGGAGGATATTCATCTACTATAATACCTTTAAGTGATTCTGAATTAGAAACTGCATATCCTAATTCATAAGATACTCCTCTTGAAATTCCCATTATGCAAAATTTATCAAATCCTAATCCCTTTGCTACTGAATCTATATCTTTAATATGTTGTTCCAAAGTATATCCACTTTTAGGCGAACCACTTTTTCCTCTCCCTCTAAATGAAAATGCTACACATCTTCTATTATTAATTCTGCTCATCAGATTAACATAATCCTCAGCTGATTCTGATAATCCTGGACAAATTAATAATGGAGTTGTATTTGTATTCATTAAATCATTATCAATATAATGAATTTTTACCCCTTGATTATTAACAAAACCTTGCACAAATTCCATCTCCTCAGTCCCTCCTATATAATACACTAAGTATATTTAACTGAAATATATCTTTTTTCAATTAAGTTAGCTCATACTTCACTCTTTATCAACATTAAAATTTTATATTCTCTTAACATCTACGACTTCATGGTCTATTAATTCTACATAATATTTTGAGATACCTTTATTTATGCTTAAAAAGATTATAATTGAACCACTTTGCTCAATTATAACTATAAATTTATTCTTTCTACATTTTTTTTCATTTTATGTATCATTTTTACACCATTCTTAATATGATATATTGTGTAGGTTTTATAGAGCTTATACAGATTAATCCAAATACTAATTAAATAATAGGAGTGATTTATAATGTATAATTCCGAAAATAAAGATATGTGTAACTGTGGTTGGAAAGACGACTATAAAGATATGTGTAACTGTGGTTGCCAAGACGACTACAAAGAGCAAGACTATATGAGTGACTGCGATTACTTTGACTCTCATGTAGCTAGCTATCAACCTAGCTCTGCTCCTTATGATGATAATAAATGTAAATGCTGCTGTAGACCTGAATATAGACCTGATTATAAGCCAGATTACAAACCTTGCAACTGTGACAAATGCTGTGACTGCTGCGAGCATAAAAACCCTTCTCATGAGTACTTTGAATGCTGCGAATGCGTAAAAAGATGCTGTAAGTGCGGTTGCTGTATAAAATGGTGTTGCAAAAGAGAGAAGTAAAACTAAGTAATTTCAAATAATAAGATACTTTATTTACAATTGTTAATAAAACCAGCTAACTTAAAGTAAGTTAGCTGGTTTTATTTTATAATTTTTAAATTTTTGAAGTTTTTTTAATCTAACTACAAAGCATTTTATTAATAAGTGTTAAACTTACCTTTTTTATCTAAAACATATATAATAAAAATTCCTGCTAGTAGTACAATAGTAGCTCCAAATCCTGCTTCTGGTCCGAAAATCCCTCCAGAGATAAAGTTGTTTCCAACTAAATTTAAATCTACTAAAGTTCCAACTGAAGTATCTATTCCACTTACTTCAAATCCAAATAAATTTCCTTGTGCAAAGTTCCATGCACTGTGCATTCCACATACAGCCCATAAATCATTAGTTTTAATAACATATAGTCCAAAGAAAATACCAACTAAGGTTATATTTAAAATTGCTATAATGCTTACATTATCATTTCCTAAGTGAAGTAATCCAAAGAACGCTGAAGATATAATAAGACCTATTGCTACATTATATCTAGCCCCTAAAACATTCATAAGCCATCCTCTTGTTAATATTTCCTCAGTGCCTCCTTGTATTATCCAACCTATTAATATTATACATATAGGTAGTATTGCTGAGCCTCCTATTGGTTGAATATCATTTGTTTCAACAGTTACACATCCAAATAAAAATAATATTAATACAACTAAACTCATCATAGCTATACCTATAGCAAATCCAAAGGCGTATTTTTTAAGCCAATTATTTTTATAAAAACCTATGGAAGATAACTTCCTTTTTTCTATCTTTATAACTCTAAAAAATACTACTAATGATATAAAAACAAATGATAATAAACTAATTAATAAGTATAGCAATTCTTGATTTGATTTAAAGTACGATATTATACTTAAAGAAAGATAAATTGGTAGTATACCAAATCCTCCTATAAGTGAACCTCCATACATAAATATCATAGATAATACTAAAGCCCAAATAAAATTAGGTAGTTTTTTACTTTTCTTTGCCTCATTAATAAGGCTTTCATTTCTATTAACCATTATATTCCCCCATTCTTTAAGTTATCTTTTCCTAACTTATTTATATTGTAGTCTACTTATCAATAGAATTTATAATTATTTCTGAAAATAATAACTTTTAACTATACTTGTATATTGGATTTATCCCAATAATCAAAGGTTGCTTTGGGTCCATTATTAACAACACACATTCTAAAATTCTCTTTCAATTTCGGTAGTAATTCCCATAGTGGATCATATTTTCTATAAGACATAACAAGCTCTATAATCTCCTGTTCTATAGCAGTGTTTTGTAAAAGCTTAGCGTATATATCGTCTATTTTTTTATGGTTTCTATTATCATTTACAACTAATACACCATGCCAATCAAATAATATCCCTTTTATCATTAACTACTACCTCCTAACATATTAGACTTTAATATCATGCTATTCTTAAATTAATTATATCAGAACTTAGATTTCATAAAGTGTTCACTAAATAGGCGTTTTCCAACATAAAAAGAGTAGTAATTTTAATCTTACTACCCTTTTTAGATTTAATATTTTATATATACTTTTAAAACTTTCTAATTTCTCTCTTTATACTTAAGCTCTTAATTCTATTCTTTAATTATTAGTTCATAAAATGCTGATATAGATTTTATTGTCTCTAAATTAACTTTATCTAGATAAAGATTTATATTTTCTATTAAGTCCCTTGTATTTGATTCATTATATTTGAAGTTGTTAAGTTCTTTTTTTAGGATTTCCATATTATAATAATTGTACTTCATTTTTAAAGAGTACTTTAAAGCGTGTATAATTAGTATTTCTTTAATTTGATCTTCTTTAAATAATCTGTAATTACTCCCCTCTCCCCTAGCTGATTCAATTAATCCGATATTTGCCCAGTGGCGTATTGTTGTGATTTTTACATCTGTAATTTTACTGATTTCATTTATTGTCATTAACTTATTTTTATCTTCTTTTAAATTTTTGCTTTTATCATTCAGATTTTCTAAAAGATTTATCCCAACTCTTTCTAATCTAATTTTTTCATTATATAAATCAGCTTGAGATTTTGTAATCATCCACAATGCTTTATCTTTGTTGCCTTTCATATATTCTTTTAGCAAATCTCCAGTAAATGCTAAGCTATATCCTTTTATCATTGTTCTAATACATGTAAAATAGTCAAGATGTACTTGGGTAAATACCCTATAGCCAGAATCAGTTCTTTTAACTGGTGGGATTATTTCCATATCTTCATATACTCTAAGTGTTGATGTACTTATATTTAATTTTCTAGCTATATCTATAGGTCTATATTCCATTTATTACTCCTTTTATTAAAATAAAGATTAAACTATTATATAATGTTTTTAATTAAAATTCCTTATTTTTAATGTATTTATTTATAAAAAGTTTATAATCGAAAATATACTAAAGATATAAACAATACATACTTTATTAATTATATATTTTGTTAAACACAAAATAGCACTTATTTTTTATTAAGTGCTATTTTACTCATTAGTTAATATTAATATACAATTAGGTATAACTTGCAACAGCATATTTACAATGCTGTATATTTGTTTATTTTCACTAGCAACCCAAAATATTAATTATTACCATCTTCGTATAGATGCTCTAAGTTAATTGAATAAGAACTATCTGAACCTATATTTACTTTTTTGCATTTACCTGTAAACAAAAAATTTAAAGCATAATCTACTTCTTCTTGAGTTAATTCTTCATGCTTTTTATCTGGATAAAATTCCATAACATCCTTCATATCACTCTCATTAGCATTTTCAAGATTTTTTTTAAGTTCTTCTTTAGTTATTATTTTACGTTCTTTATTAGGCTCTAAAGTATTTTTATCATTTACAGTTTGCTCATTTTCTTGATGTGATGAAGCTTGATTTGCATATACTCTATTTTGATTATTACCTACATTTAATGATATAAGTGAAAATGCTGAAATAGTACATACACATATAGTTATAAGTGTTCCTTTTTTACGGCTTTTAAAATTCATAATTCCATCAACTCTCCTTTTAATTAAATTAATTTTGCTAGTATTAAACTGAGAATAAAGCATAGTAGCCTTTAGAGTATTTCTATATCTTAATGTGTTAACTAACACCAAAGCATACTCTTTTGTATCATCTACATTAGATTTTTTAAGCACTTTTTCATCACAAGAAAGTTCACATTGATCATCAAAGTATACTTTTAATATTTTTACTAATGGATTAAACCAGTGAACTGCACAAGAAATCATTAATATCAGCTTTAACAAATTGTCTTTTCTTTTTAAATGAGTTAACTCATGTCTAAAAATCCACTTTAATTGATTTTTATCATAGTCGTTATTAGGTATTATTATTTTACATCTTAAAGTATTTATTAAAGCTGGTGAAGAAAGTCCATCCACTTTAAGTACATCAATATTTCCTTTTATTTTTAAAGCTTTCTTTTCTTCTTCAAAACTATTTATTATTTTATCGTCAGTAACTTCGTAAGATATATTTCTTATTTTTTTATAAAATAGAATTTGTTTATATATATTTCTAAAGATAATATAAACAAACCCAAGCATCCAAATTACAAATAATATTTTAACGTAATTTAGTGAAGTGCTATTTTCATTATTTATGTAGTACATACTTTTTAGAGTTGTATTATTTTGATTTTGAAACTCAACAGGTAAATATACTTGAATATTTGATATAAAAATCATTCTTAAAGTTATCAATATGCAAAATATATAATTTACATTGTAAGTATATTTACTTAGAATTTTATCTTTTAATAAAGCTATTAATATAATTGGTATGCTTATGTATATGCTTGTTTTTAGAATATCAAATATGATATAACTCATAGTAATTACCTTCTTCTTCTGATTTTAGAAATCCTTTTACCACTATTTGTATAATTCATTAGATGTGATTACTTTTTATAGCACCTTCCTTTCTTACGGCAACTATCCACCTTTTGATTAAAGTATAGTGCGACAATTGCCTACCGTCAATATATTTATTTAATAATTCTATAAAAAAATCCAACAACTTACGGTTACTGGATTTCTTTACAGTAATAATCTTATCTTTTTTTAATTAATTTATAGCATATCATAGCTAATATAAATGCTACTATACTTATTTGAATAACTGTGTCAAACCCTATGCTAGCGTATATTGCACTAGGTCCATCACCTGAAATAACCCCAATTGATGTAGATGAATTAGTAGGGCTTATTATAAAATATGATATTAAGCCTATGCACAAAGAAATTACAGCTGATATCGATGTATGCTTTACTATATTCCAATTACTAAACATTTTAAATCTCCCCTTTTATTTTTTCTAATTCGAGTACCTTTTGAATACATTTATCATCCTCAATACTTTCTCTTCTCTTAACATCCACAACTTCATAATCTGGGGTAGTCTTAAATTCTTCATTACATACTCCATCCCCAGTTAAGAACATATCAGTAGTCATCCTTACTATCAATCCACTATTTTCTAGATTAAATAATATAGGAGTAACTCCTCCACCATCTCCACCTGTTCTTTCACCTATTAAAGTTGCAAAGCCCGTTTGTTTACAAAATATTGCAAAGGATTCTGCTGATGAATAAACTATGTCATCAACTAAAAGGTATATATTTCCTTTAAATTTAGAAGTCTTATCAGAAGGTATTGTTAATTTACTTTCAAAAAATAAATTAAAATCCTTAGTTACTTCTTCTGGTGCATTTTCTAACACTTCTTTTGGTAGTTTGTTTATATTTTGAAAACTTAATCCGAGTTTGTCATAATAATTTATCATGACTTCATTTTTATATCTAGCCAATACATATCCTGTCGAAGTTATGTCTTCAGTTATTAGTTTCTTTACTATATTTCTCCAATATGCATCATTACCACCTGAGTTACCTCTTATGTCTATAATAAGTGCTTGATGATTTTCTAATGTGTTTATATACTCCCCTATAATTTCCATATCAAATTTAATATCTTCTTCATTTATATACATTTGGGGTAGATGCATATATCCAACTTTGTTTTTTATTACATCTTTAACTGTTACGTCTTTTTTTACTATAGGACTTTTATTATTTTCACTTGTGGTTCCAATTGATTTATATCTATCAACTACTTTTTCATCTTCTAAAAAGTCAAACTCTCCAGAATCTGTATATATTTCTTTAAAAAACTCATATATACTTTCATCATTAATTGTATGAGTATGTCCATTGTTTAAGTCTGATAATATACTCGTCATTTCTGATATAAATTCTTCATCATTTTTAGTATTTTTAATTCTCTCTAAATATTTTTCCTTATTAGCTAACCAATCAACATTATTAACTCTTTTATTGACTTCTAGATATGGATAGCCTTCTTCTATTACTTTGTACAAATATTTAAAGTCTTCGATTTTTTCACTTTGAGATAATGATATATCTTTTGTATCTGTACACCCAATTAACAAAGTTGTTATTATACATATAAAAGATAATATTTTCTTCATTATATCCCCTCCTTTTATATAGTCTATCTATTCTACATAATATTTGGAGGTACCTTTATTTCTAACTTCCATTTATATTTATAGTTCAAACAATTTTAGTTGATAGTAAATTTACCATAAAAAAACTCATATCTTAATAGATATGAGTTTTAATGTACTTAAAATTACATAGCTCTAGCAGGAAATATTGCATCTAAGAATCCAATAACAACGGCTGCTAATGCTGCTCCTATAATAGATACGCCCATATTAGGAACTAAAAATTGAGCTAAATATATTATTATTGCTGCAATTACAAATCCTTTTATGCCTTTTCCAAAAGGAGATGCATCAATTCCCATAAGCATTTCTACTATATAATCTAATCCTGATATCACAACAGCAGCTATTAAAAATGACCACATTCCACGTATTGTAAACCCTGGAGTTACAAATGAAGTTATCATTAAAATAACTGCAACTAGCAAGAATCTTCCTATCCATCTTAATAGACTACTATTATTGTCTCTTTGTTTATCATCATATGCCATAGAAGACACTCCTTTAATAAAATAATATTTTTATGCTTTATACAAAACTTATAACTTATTCATTATTACTTCTTTATTATTTTATCTTTCAATTATATGTTAACCAGTTTATTAGATAATATTCCCTATAATTTTAGTAAATATTAGTAAATTTTTAAATAATCGAACAATACATCGAATTTTTTCATATATTGTAGTAATAAATCTAAGGAGGCCATTTATGGAAAATAATATACCGAATCTTTCAGGACCATACAATCAATATGCTTACTTTGTAGGTCCAAATCCTTCTACCAGTATAAACCCTTGTAGTGTATGCCCAAAAATAGATTCTTCTACCTTCATAGGTCCTTTTTCATCAATTATTGGAGATGTAACAATACTTAAAAATGTTTTTATAGCTTGTAGTGTTGTAATACGAGCAGATGAAGGTACACCTTTTTATATAGGTAATAACACTAATTTACAAGATGGTGTCATTTTACACGGTCTAGAAAAAGAGTATGTGCGTGTTAATGATGAAAGATATTCTATTTATATAGGCAACAATGTTTCTTGTGCCCATAATTGTATGGTTCACGGACCTTGCTTTATTGGTGATAATGTCTTTATAGGATTTAAATCAATTGTCTTTAATGCTTGTGTTAGCAGTAATTGCTATATTGGGATAGGGGCAGTTGTTACTAATGGAGTTGTAATTGCTAGAGGTAGATTTGTTCCTTCTGGAGCAGTTATTGATACTCAAGAAAAAGCAGACTCATTGTATCCTGTTCCTATAGATGATGCAGAATTTGCAAAGGCTGTTATTGCTGTTAACACTGAGTTTCCATCTGCATATAATCTTTTATTTGGAGATACTCGCTGTAGTTGTGGTCTATGCTGTCGTTCAAACTGTCTTAAAAAACATAATATACAAAACTAACTTAAATTCAATTAATTATAAAAAGGGCCATTACACAAAATTAGCCCTTTTTATAATTATAGTATTAAAAATTCAATATGCTATTTAACTATATTTTAAACTATTTCATTATTATCCAACTGACTCCATATTTATTCAATCTTTTTTTAACAATGTAATCACTTTTATTCTAAATGTATTAGGGTTATTTTTTTAATAAAGAAGTAATTTCCCCTAAGTAATATATATTTAACACATGAAGAGCTCTTGTACAACAAGTATAAAGAAGTAACCTTTCATCTTCATTATTATAATTTCTATTACTTGCATCATATATAAAGACTACGTCAAATTCAAGACCTTTAGCTAAATATGAAGGTATTACTAATATACCATTTATATACTTATCATCATCTTTTTCTATAGACTTTGCATCTATATCATTTTCTTTTAACAAGCTATATACTTCTCTAGTTTCTCGTGCTGTTTTTGTAATAATACCAATAGATTTATAATTCTTTTGCTTGTACTCTTTTATATCTTCAATGAGTTTTTTGTTCATGCAGTCTTTATCCGTAAAACCAATAACACTAGGCTCATCGCCATGCCTTTCAACATACTCATCATTTATATTTTCTATAAGAATATTTCTTGAGAATTTAGTGATTTCCATTGTTGAACGATAGCTTTTTGTTAAATTTATTATGCAAGTGTCATCCTTTGATATGTTATAAATATTATTATAATTTCCAACATTCATAAATGGGTTAATTGATTGATTTATATCTCCTAATATAGTCATCTTGGCAGATTTAAAAAGTTGATAGAATATTTCATATTGTAGTGGAGTATAGTCTTGTGCCTCATCTATAATTACATATTTAATTTGTGATGTATTTACAATATCCCCAAGTGCTCCTTTTAAGTATAAAAGTATAACTTGATCTTCATAATTAAGTATATTTGCGTTTAAATTATCTAATGTGTAAGTCTTTATACTATATATAAAGTTCTTATCATATTCAATATTTGCTTTATTTAAGAATCTATTTAAATTCTTGAATAAATTTCTATAAATCTTAATTAAATTAAATTCTGTCATTTGTGAGATTTTAACATAGACATCATTTAAATTGTTCTTTACAAATTGTGTACTTTTTTCTTTCATCTCTTCTTTGTCTATAAAATCTCCAGATTCATCAAGTTCCTTATATACTTCATCAATCCAAGCTTTTTCATAGGGTTCAATAAGAAAGATAATTCTTGATTTTATTTTTTCAAGTCTCCTTTTAATTGGTAGGTTTGAATAATCATCAAAGAATAGATTTTGTATATCTTTTGCTGAAATTACTAATTCACCTCTTACAGTAATATCTTTAAAGTATCTATCTTTTGTTTCTAAATCATTTATATATGCTTTTAAAATGTTCATAAATTCTACTGATGTCTTAAGCTTTATATTTTTAATTCTATCTTTATATGTTAATTTTTCATTAGAATCAAGTATATACTCCATCATTTGTGAAGAAGTCTCTTTTTTAAATCTATTGCCTAACTCTTTATGCATATAGTCTTTAAATGTTGTTTGATACATATTGTCTTCACCAAGTTGAGGTAATACATTTGAGATGTAGTCATTAAAAATATCATTGGGAGAAAATATTATTATGTTTTCAGCTGTTACTGTCTCTCTGTGTTTATATAGTAAATATGCAATTCTATGAAGTGCTACAGAAGTTTTTCCACTTCCGGCAGCTCCTTGAACAATTAAATTTTTATATTCTTCATTACGAATTACTTGATTTTGCTCTCTCTGAATAGAGGTAACTATACCTTTCATCTTGTCATCAGAGTTTTTACTCAAAAGTGCTTGTAACATTTCATCATCAATACTTAGATTACTGTCAAACATATACTCAATTTTACCGTTGTTAATTTTGTATTGCCTTTTACTTGTTATTTCTCCAGAGATTATGCCATCCAAACATTCATAACTTGCTTGTCCTGTTTCATAGTCATAAAACATACTTGAAATAGGTGCTCTCCAGTCATATACAAGAAAATCATAATCGTCATCAATAAGATTTGAAAATCCAATATAACACTTTTCCTTAATCGATTCCTTTTCTTCAACAAAGTCAATTTTACCGAAATAAGGAGATACAAGCATTTTTTCATACTTTGACTCAAGTTTTTTTGTAAATTCATGGCTTCTTTTTTGATGTTTCATAGTATCCATAAATGACATGAACTCAGAAAGTTGATCTAATCCATTTTCAGAAGAAAGAGACCCTAAGTCATTCCATAGTTCTCTTTGTGTTTCTATAGCCTCTTTTTCTAACTTCTCTTTAGCATTACGTTTTTCATCAAGCTGTCTTTTAGCTTCTTCAAGGACTTTTTGCAAATATTCATTTTCCAGGTTCCATTCATAATTATTTATGCTCATGGTACATCCTCCTTTATTATATAAATTAACTTGTTTAATTCACTCTATCAATTATATAGAAATATATATATATTCCCAGTCTAAAAAAAATAAATTATTTGTGGTATAATTATAGTGGGATAGAAATATAAACATATTATATATATTCTAGATTGCTTGTTTTTTAATCTTACTCTTTTGTTATTGTCGTACCCTCGTTTTTTAACTTCTTAATCTATAAAATCTTTTTCTTATAAAATTAATTTTCCCTTTATATTAATACTTTTTTCGTAACATTTCGACATTTTTATACATATGTTATATTGTGTAGATCTTATCCAACTTATTTAAAAGATAAAATCTATACCAAATAACTAAAAGAGTATCTTTTTATGTACAATTGTAATAATAATGATAGCTATATGCCTAAATATAGCTGCTTCAAAAAACTTCGCAATAAATATTAATTAATTTTAGCATGAGAATTTACTGGTATTCATATTTTATTTGTCATGATAACTTCATCTTCTAAAGGGCTATAGCATAAATGCTGTAGTCCTTTAATATATAACCTTTAAATATTATTTTATACCTCACTATGTAATAAATTAAAAATAATGTCATATAATAATAGTATTATCAGGTGACTTTAAAGTTTTGCTAAAATAGAGATATTATTTAAAGCAATATAACTTCTTGTCCTGATATTTATATATACCAGCTAACTTATTCAAGTTGGCTGGTTTTTATTTTTTAATTACTGTCACTCGCCCCGAAACACCTACTCTTTTACTTTACTCATCAATACAGCATCTACCTGCTTATCATGCATGTTTTTTATATATTTTTTAAATTTATCTGTATATTGTAAAATATTCCAAGAGTATACTCAAATCCCTCACTCCCAAGAGTAAGTAATTTTTACTCAATTATTGGTTAAAATAACATAAATGCTAAATCTTTTAAAGAAAGGATATATTGTATGGATTTTTTATATGGTCAGGAAACACTTAGCACCATTGAATGGATACTTCGTGCTATTATTGCTTATTTCTTTTTGCTTGCTGTTGCAAAACTCTTAGGTCAACGTTCCATATCTCAACTAAGGCTGATTGATTTTGCTATCACTTTAGTAATTGGAAATATTATTGCCCATCCATTGTCTGATGAAAAACTAGGACTTGAGGGATCAATCATTACAACAATTGTATTAGTCGTTCTATATCTTAGTGGAATATTTATGATTCTTAAATTTCCATCTCTTAGAAGGCTTATTAATAGTTCACCGATTACAATTGTTCAAAATGGTGAAATACTTTATAACGGATTAAAAAAGGCAAGACTATCAATAGATGTATTATTAGAGGAATTACGTGAAGAAAAAGTAGATAATGTTAAAAAGGTAGCGTTAGCAACTTGGGAACCTAATGGTAAATTCTCTGTTTTTTTAAAGTCTGAGTACGAACCAGTTACTCATTCATCGTTACAAATAAAAACAGAACCGTTTTATTATCCCAAAATCATTATTAAAGAAGGTAAAGTTAATTTTAGTGAGCTAAAAGTACTTAATAAAGATGAAGGTTGGGTTATTTCAAAACTACAAAGTTTATATCAAACTGATATAAGAAATGTCTTACTTGCAACCCTTGATAATAAAGATAACCTAAAGGTTTTTTTATATAAATAATTTAAAATTAAATATAAAAATACACTGCTAAATAAGCAATGTATTTTTATACTTAATATTTATTTAACTTCATTGTAAATACTACTGTTTACTCACCAAGATTAGTCAAAATACTAGAATCAGAGCCAACTACTTGAGGTAACTTTCCATCCCATTTTTTTATGTACTGCTCTCTTAATATTCTTTCATCCAATCCTTGTGCTTTTATTTCATTTGCCTTTTTTTCACCTTCTGCTTGAATTATCTTTTTTTCTGCTTCAAGCTGTGCTGCTTGTTTGGCTATTTCCGCTTTTTCTAATTGTAGACGTTGTTGTTCTACTTCTTGGCTTATTTGTTGTCTTTTCTCTATTGCTGCTTGTACTTCTTTAGATGCTCTAGTTTCTGCTAGTGATACATTTTCAAACATTACACCATATTTCTCTGCCTTTTTATTTAAGTGTTCTGTTAATTTTTCATTAACAACTTCTTTTTTAGTTAAATGAACTTCCATAGTAGAATAGTTCTTAGTTACTTCACTTATCCAGCTTCTTAACTGCCCTCTAAGCACACTATTCATTATTTCCTGTCCACCTTTTCCTCTGTACTGTCTTTGTACTTTTGGCACATCTTCTGTTTTGAATCTGTAACTAAAAGTTAAGTCTGCACTTAATGAACCATCATTGCAGCTTATTAATATAGATTCATCTGCTTCTGACCCTTCTCTCATATCTTTACTCATATATACTGTTTCTATAGATACTGGAAATTCATTTACGCTTTGCCAAGGTGTTTTAAAATTTATTCCCTCTGATAGTGTATAACCTTGAATCCCTTTTTTAAATCTGTCGTATACTGCCCCTACATGCCCTTGTTTTATTGTTGTTGTGCATGTTAATATAAGTATTACTAGTAACGCCAGTAAAGGTATCGCTATTGATATTTTTTTAACTATATTATTCCCACTATTGTCTTTTTTATTTTTACTTACTTCTTCATCTTGTTTTACTTCATTGTCCCCCATTTTATTTCCTCCCTATGCATATATAATATTGATTATATCAGAGTCAATACGTTAGTTCCATATTTTTACATTTTATGTAGGATTATTTCTGTCTTCTATTAGCATCATAAGATTTACCTTTTCATAAATTTTTCCTTTATATTTTATAAATATAGACTCTGCCAGATACTTGTCTAACAGAGCCTATACATTAAACTAATTTATAATTATAGTAGTTTTATCTAACACATTATCATAAATCCACTGAGCATTTTCTACAGCCAATCGAATACATCCATGACTCAAAGCCATTCCAAGTCTATCATCAGTTATTTCAGTTCCAGCTGCATTAAATAAAATTGAATGATAGTAGTAGCTTCCTCGAATTCTAGTAGCGTATTTTACTCTATAAGTATCAGAACCAAAGTAAGGTTTTCTACCATTAACATAAAAAGTTCCCTCGATAGTTGGTGTACTAGGTTTGCCTATTGTACATGACCACTTGTATAGTAATTTCCACAAACCATCATTATTTTTTTCAAATACATAAGTAAGTTTATTTTCTAAGTCTGTTGTAATTAAATTTGTAGTAGGGCTTTTAATTTGATTGTCATTTACAAACATAGTCATATCCGTATAAAAATACTCAAAATCATATCCCTCAGGCGGATTTCCATCATCAGAAAGGAAATAGCTAAATATATATCCTTCTTGATTGTCATACATAACATGGCTCCAGTCTCCATTTACAGATAGCACTTGAACTATAGATTTCGGAAGAATTGTAGTTACTGGATTTGACTCGGCAGATGGGTAAGATCTTAAAGTAACATCTGTCCATGTATATTTTGTTTTGGATAAATAATCACTATATACATATCCTCTTTGTCCATTATATGATACTTCATACCAATCTTCTTCACCATCGATAACTTGAACCATAGACCCAGCAGGTATTACAGTGATTATATCTGCAGAAGTAGATTTTTCTTTTCTTAGGTTAGTATTAGCTAGAGTGTATTTATATAAATTCGGTTGTCCTCTTTTATATTTTTTCATGCTTCACCTCAAAATTTACTTTTTATAATATATTATGAGACTTTTACTTTATTTAGCACTATTATACTCAAGACTAAGTAATACAAATTTATCAACTATTTCAATCTCATACATTAGTAGTAAATTTTTAATTTATAACCTTTAATATTGCATCAACTGCTTTTTTTGATCCTCCTGCATCCTTAAAGCTTTTTGCTAATTTATCTGCAGATTCTTTGTAGTTATTATTGTTCATAACTTGTAGTGCATTACATCTAATATATTCTGACTTATTTTCATCTAACATAATCCCTGCACCTAGGTCATAAACTCTCTGTGCTACCATTCTCTGTTCTGAATGATTGGGAAATAATACCATTGGCACTCCATAATACAAGCTTTCATTAACACTATTCATACCACAATGAGTAATAAATACATCCGTATTTTGAAGAACTATAACCTGCTCAACGCTGTTTTCTACTTGAAAGTTATTCGGTATATATCCTAACTTTTTAATATCAGTATCCTTACCAACAGACATAACTACATCAACTTCACACTCTTCAAAAGCTTTTATACAGTTTTTATAGAAATTGATATTTTTATTATTAACAGTTCCAAGTGAAATATATATTTGCTTCCTAGTTCTTTCTTTAGACTCAATAATAGTCTTGGATACAGATGGACCTACAAAAAAATACTTATTGGAAAAAGTCTCTACCATTGGTTGAAATGCCTTTGATGTATATACAATAGTATTTGTATCATTATCATTAGTAACCATAGAAATGAAATTTTTAACCTCATATCCACTTTTTCGTAAAAGCTTTATTTTTTTATTAATACGACCCATTCCCAAAATTATACGCATAATTTCACCAAAACTTTGCTTCATCATCTTTGCTGTATAATTATTAAATGCAAAAGTTGTTGTAGAGCATACATATGAAATATTTAGTTTTTGTGCAAATAGCTTCCCCCAAAAACTTAAGGAGTCTGATACAATACAATCTGGATTAAATTCTCTAAGCTCTCTACAAACTTTTTCATCTAAAGACAAGGTAGTATCAACAACCATCTCAATTAGTGCAGAAAAATCTTTACCAATTTTTTTCTCATCTCCCAAACGTAATTCTGGAAGATATTCATCACAGCAAATACATTTTGCTCCAGTAGATTCAATTTTATCTTTAAATTCATTAAAAGAATAATATAATACTTTATTACCTCTGTCTACTAAGTCACGAACCACCTCAATTGTAGGATTAGTATGACCATATGCAGGAATACTGAAAAACACTATTTTACTCATATATTAACCATCCTTTTTATAAGTTTTACTTAAGAGTCACTCTTCTTTAGTTACTATACCTATGTTTCCTATAAAGTTTATCAAGTCGCGTTCATGAACAATTCCAAGCCCTCTTTCTTCATCTCCTAGTACCAATAATCTATCACCTGATTTTATATTAAACACTTCTCTTGCATCTTTGGGAATAACAATCTGACCACGCTCTCCAACTACAACAGCTCCAAAGAAATACTTTCCTTTAGGTGGTACCATAAGACCAGATATTTCTTCCGAATGATTAACCAAGTCGTCTAGTCTGACATTATATAATTTTGAAAGTCTGATGCAACTATCTATATCAGGAGTAGATTCTCCATTTTCCCATTTTGCTACTGATTGTCTAGAAACATTAAGTTTATCAGCTACGTCCTCTTGTGTGTATTGATGGATTTTTCTTAATCTTTTTAAATTCGTATTAATCATATTTTTCATACCTCCTTTATTTATTGTATACAGATTATAGCTTAAATTCTATCAACTAACCTTAACATCTATGTATATATTTATATATTTTATATTATAAAAAAGAATTGGACCAAAATATCGCAAATGAATATTTTAATCCAATTCTTATGTTCTTACATGCTACTATTTCTCATCATCATCTTTTGACTGTTTAAAAATATACATATCAACTATTACTCCAAATAACAATCCAAAAGATATTCCAATAGCCAGTTTATTAAATATAACACCAAAAGCAACACCTAGACAAAGCCCTACACCGAGATAAGTCCCTCCAGTATTTTCTTTATTTCTCAAAAGTATATTTCCCCCTTGTTTTCTTAAATCTGCTTTTACTATCTATTTTTTACATGCTTATTTAATTATCCAAATACATCATAACTTTTTTCATTATAAAATATCTAACTAATTTATCATCTTCTTTTCTCTCTGTATTCCTATAATACATAAACCCAGCTTTTTCATAAGCTTTTATTGCACGCTTATTCCAATCTACAACTTTTAAAAATATGTATTCTCCACTATACTTCTTTAAACTAATTAACTCATCTATACATTTTTTTACAAATAAATCTCCAATTCCACTCCCACATAAACCAGGCTTCAGAGACCATCCAACCCACATATTATCATCGATTATTTGGCATGCCACTTGGCCAATTATATCTCCACCATTTACTAATGCAAATTGCTCATTTCCCCACTTATCTTTATTTATCAAATAATTATTTAGATGTAAATCATATATATTGTATGGCTTTTCATACTTCCACGAAAGTAACTCTTCTATAATATCATCATTAACATCAACTAATTTATATACATCAAAATTCATAATGCTTCCCCCTTAAAGTTGCATAACTTCTATATATATTCATATTAATATAAGTACTATTACATACAACCATCAATATTATTTAGATCTTTAGTTAAAATAACGTGATTAAAAAATGAAATATTCTTATACTCCTCTATCTCACAAACTCTCATCTCAACTTCAAACATCTTCTCCTGCCAACTTAGTTCAGTTTTAATCTCATTGTCCTGCTGTAAAGCCCAAAAGGTTCTTACACCATAAACTTTTTCCAAATTGAAATACCTTGACCACTTCAGTATCTCATCATTATGATAATAATTTACCTTGCCAAAACTCATTACCTCAATATCTCCACCATCTAATAGCATCAATGCTTCATCTATATTATTTTCAAATACAACCTTTTGCATAATTCTTCCTACATGATTATGCTTTACAATAGAAAGCTTTCCTTTGTCTTTAAGAATACGAGAGATTTCTTTGATTATATCCTCACGTTCATCTGCATATTCTAATACATTATGACAAACAACTACATCAAATATTTCTCCTTCTATTTCTTTTAATCTTTCAATACCCCCTAGTATCTGAGTATAATTATTTTCCTTTTCTCTTATCTCTAGCATATCTATATTTGGTTCAATTGCTGTAACATCATTTGTTTTAGCCAAATAATTAGCTGTTATCCCAAATCCACTTCCAAAATCTAGGACTTTCATCCCTTTTACCAAAGATAATTGTTCCCATACCATTTTATAAAATAAAATTCCCCAAGGTTTTTTTGTATTGTCCAAGTAATTCTTCAAATCATCTTTCATAACTATTCCTCCCACAAAAAAATCCTAAAGCTTAATAGTTCTTCTGCTTTAGGATTAATGATTTTATATTTTCTTCTTATAATATGATTATATCATAGTGCTAGACTTTACTAACTTAATTGTAATATTAATAGCAATACAAATCTATAAAATAAATTAAATGTTCTACTTAAAGTTCCTTATTATATTTATTCATAAGCACTATCCATATAATATATTTCGCTAAGAATACCCCTAAAATAAGGAATATTAGCCAAATTGGGTACCCCATTACAATACAGATATAGGCAATTAATAACACAAGCCAGTTAGATATGTCTCCAGCCTTAGCACTTGCTTTATCTCTTATAAGTTCATTTCTTTCATCTTTATATTCAATCTCCATCTGTTTAGACTTTCCAGGTATTTTCTCTATGCGCTTAATTTTATATAAACTACCTAAAGCCCCTCCTATTAATCCAAAACCTAAAGCAAAAACTAGTGTAGATAATCTTGAAATCATATCTCCCCCATCTACAAAAATTGTGGATAATAAACCAACTATCGCCAACACTATTCCTAATAACATAATAATTAAACTCTTTTTCTTATCTAGCATCTTTATCCTCCTCCTCATATATAAATATTTCTTCAATTGACATATTAAAATATCGTGCAATTTTAAAAGCAAGCATAATCGAAGGATTATATCTTCCTTTTTCTAAAGAACTAATAGTCTGCCTAGAAACCTCTAATACAGTTGCTAGTTCTTCTTGGGTAATTTGTTTTTGTTTTCTAATTTCTTCTAACCTATTGTTCATATATAATGCACTCCTTCTTAATATTATGTAAAGTTAACTTTACATATATTGATAGTAGCATATATTTCAAACTCATGTCAAGTTAGCTTTACATTTAATATTATAAAAGTTTTATATTTATATAACCCCTTAGATTGGTAATTTAGTAAATTCTATGTACATACTAATCTAAGAGGTTATTTTATTATTAACTATAGTATTCAAAACACAATTTTAAGTGTGGTCTTTCTAAGATTATCTTATTTATATTGTTAACTGAGGATTTGTGTTTTATTAATACTTCTTACTTAAATACGCTCTAACATTTTTTCTAAAATATTAATAGAGTTAATAGATACTGATACACAGTTATCTTCAAATATATCTATACCACTTTGAGTTGGTGTATCTGTTATTGACCTTATTGCTAAAAATGGGATATTGTTCACATGGCATACATGAGCAATACTTGCACTTTCCATATCTACACAAAGAGGATTATATTTATTAATTATTTCGTTACGACCATGATCACTTATAAATGCTTCTCCTGTGACAATCTTACCAAATAAGATTTGCTGTTTAAATATATTAAGCTCTAATACTTTCCTACACAATTTAAGAAGATAACTATCTCCACTAAAATAAATACTTTCCATCCATGGATGATATTCTGTCAATATACCTTCATCAACATCATGGTATGCTACTTCTGTAGATATAACTGTATCTCCTATTTTTAATATTGAATCAATACCTCCTGCCACTCCAGTTACTATAATATGAGTAACATCAAACCTATCTATCAATATTTGAGCTGCAATTGAAGCATTAACCTTACAGACACCAGAGTATAATGCTACAACCTCTATATCTTTATAATTACCACTATAAAATGTCAACATTGCAAATGATTCTAATTTCTTATTTGAGATTTTCTTAATAAAAGGCATAATCTCATCTTCTGATGGACCTATAATTCCAAATTTCATAAATTTCCCCCCATATCTGATTACTATATAACTCACTTTAATAATCTTTTACCTATTCTCATATATTAATATTCAATATGTACACTTATTTCTATACTTGAACTATATCTTCATCTTGTATATGTATTTATATTTTCATATATTAGACATTTATTTTATATAAAAAGTTTTAAATTTTATATATATTATTAATTTATTTCCCAATCAAACCTAAAAACAATAAGGTGATTCGAGTTACCATTTCCTGTAACTTTAACACTAATAGATAATTAAATCATATTATTCCTTCTGTTTTAATTATATGTGATATCTTACTTAACAAATGTGCTATTCTACTAAAAATATTCAGAATAGTTATAAATCTTATTATTTTCTATATTTTTATAAGCATCATTATAAAAATATTATATTTCTTAGTTTCAAGTCTATTGAATTATCAATGTGTTCGTTATTTTTTCGACAAAAAAATATATTTTTGTCGAAAAAAGTATTTACATTTTTTATTCTTTCTCCTATAATTGTAATTGTCCAGGTAACACATAAGCCCTTTACGGACAGGGGAAAACAATACCAAATTAGGTATACGTAATTATATTTTTATATTGTAGGAGGTAACCATCATGGTTCAAATTTTAACAGGTACTGCTCTATTATTAGTAGTATTAGCATTATTTACTTTATTCAGTTACAAAGCTCCACAAGGTATGAAGGCAATGGGTGGTCTTGCAAACGCTGCTTGTGCTAGTTTCTTAGTTGAAGCTTTCCACTTCTCATTCTTTGGTGAAGTTTTAGGAATCAAATTTTTAGAAAACGTTGGGGCTGCAAACGGTTCTTTAGGTGGAGTTGCTGCTGCTACTCTAGTACCTTTAGCATTAGGTGTTTCTCCAGTTTATGCTGTATTAGTTGGTTTAACTTGTTTAAACTTTAAGATATTACCAGGTTTCATAGCTGGATACTTAATATCTTTCGTTATAAAGAAAATGGAAGAAAAAGTTCCTGCTGGTCTTGATTTAATAGTTATAATAGTAGTTGCGGCTCCTTTAACTTATTTAATAGGTTCTGTAACTAGCCCAGTTGTAAATGGTGTATTAGAAACTGTAGGTTCAGTATTAACTTCAGCTTCTTCTGCTTCTCCAATATTAATGGGTATAATACTTGGTGGATTAATAACAGTAGTAGCTACTGCTCCACTTAGTTCAATGGCTTTAACTGCTATGATAGGTTTAACTGGTCCTCCAATGGCAATAGGTGCATTAGCAGTATTCGGTTCTTCTTTCATGAACTTCGTATTCTTCTCAAAGATGAAGTTTGGTACAAAGAAAGACAATATAGCTGTTGCTATAGAGCCTTTAACTCAAGCAGACTTAATATCTGCTAACCCAATACCAGTATATGTTACTAACTTCATAGGTGGAGCTATGTCTGGTGTTATAATAGCTATGATGGGTCTTACAAACATGTCTCCAGGAACTGCTACTCCAATAGCTGGTCTTGCAGTAATGTTCGCTTACAACCCAGCTATAAAAGTTATAATAACTGCTGCTGGATGCGCTTTAGTAAGTATACTTGCTGGATTTATAGGACATGCAATATTCAAAAACTACAAAATAACAACTGCTGATGTAGTTCGTGGAACTAAATCAGAAGAAACAGCTGCTTAATTATAAACAGTTAAAACCCGAGATTTAATATCTCGGGTTTTTTTATTATATTTATTTTTTCCAAGTTAAAATAGGAATCTTTACAGCTCTCGAATCATCAACTCTCTTAACAATAGTATTATGAGGAGATGTTCTTAAAAGCTCTGGATTTTCCATCGCTTCAATAGCTATTTTTTTCATTACATCAATAAAGCTATCTAAAGTCTCAAGACTTTCACTTTCAGTAGGCTCAATCATAATAGCTTCACTAATAATAAGAGGGAAGTAAATAGTAGGTGGATGATATCCATAATCAAGTAATCGCTTAGCAATATCAGTTGTTTTTACCTCACTATAGCCCTTCTCAATTCCACCTAATACAAATTCGTGCTTACATAATATATCTATTGGCAAATAGTAAAACTCTTTTAATCTTTCTTTTAAATAGTTTGCATTTAAAACAGCCATTTCACTACTTTCTTTTAATCCATTTCCACCCATACTTAATATATAAGTATAAGCCCTCACCAACACTCCAAAATTGCCATAGAAATTCTTAATCTTTCCAATTGATTTTGGTTTATCATAATTTAGTAAATACTTATCTTCTACTTTTTCAACTACTGGTACTGGTAAAAACTGAATTAAATCTTTCTTAACTCCTACAGGTCCACTACCAGGTCCTCCTCCTCCATGTGGTGTAGAAAATGTTTTATGAAGATTTAAATGAACTACGTCAAACCCCATATCTCCAGGTCTAGTAATCCCCATAATAGCATTCATATTTGCTCCATCGTAGTATAAAAGCCCTCCAGCTTCGTGAACAAGTTCTGATATTTCTTCAATATTTTCTTCAAATAATCCAAGTGTACTAGGATTAGTAAGCATAAGCGCTGCTACTTCATCATCTAGCACTTCTTTTAATTTATCTATATCTACTGCTCCATTTTTATCTGATTTAACTTCTACTACCTTAAAGTTTGCCATATGTGCACTTGCTGGATTTGTACCATGAGCAGAGTCTGGTATTATTACTTTTTTTCTGTTAAAGTCTCCTCTACTTTCGTGGTAAGCTTTTATCATCATAAGCCCTGTGTACTCTCCATGAGACCCAGCTGATGGTTGAAGAGTTACTGCATCCATACCTGTTATTTCAGCAAGCATATTTGATAAATCATACATTAAATTTAAAGAACCTTGCACACTCTGCTCTGGTTGATATGGATGTATTTCTGTAAAGTTTGAATTTGATGCTGTATCTTCATTTACTTTAGGGTTATATTTCATAGTACAAGATCCAAGAGGATAAAATCCTGTGTCTACACCAAAGTTTTTATTACTAAGCAGAGTGTAGTGTCTTACTAAATCTAGCTCACTTATCTCAGGTAGATTTAACTCACTTTTTCTAAGCATATTATCATCTATAAAATCATTTGCTTTAGAATCTTCAATATCAAGCTTTGGAAGCGAATAAGCCTTTCTACCTTTTTTAGATATTTCTTTTAGTGTACTATTATATTCTCTCATTACATTCCCTCCACTATTGAAACTAACTTATCGATTTCTTCTTTGCTTCTTTTTTCAGTTACACATATTAGTGTAGAATTATTTAGATTTTCAAAGTCTTTTTCTAATTCATATCCGCCTAATATATTTTCCTCTAGTAATTTATTATTAATATCTTTTACAGAAGTATTGCTTTTAACTACAAACTCCTTAAAGAATTGACCTTTAAATACTGGCTCAAATTCTGAATTATTTATTAACTGGTTATATGCATAGTGAGATTTTTTCAAACATAAATCTGCAACTTCTTTAAGCCCTTCCTTGCCCATAGTTGCCATATATATTGATGCTGTAAGAGCATTTAATGCTTGATTTGAGCAAATATTAGACGTTGCTTTTTCTCTTCTAACATGTTGCTCTCTAGCTTGTAGTGTAAGTACATAAGCCTTATTTCCATCAGCATCCAAAGTTTCTCCTACTATTCTACCTGGCATTTTACGTGCAAATTTTGATTTAGTTGCCATAAACCCTATATATGGACCTCCAAAGTTTAGAAGATTCCCTAAAGATTGAGCCTCACCAACTACAATATCTGCTCCTATCTCACCAGGCGTTTTTAATATTGATAGTGATATAGGGTCTACACTCATAATAAGCATCGCTTTATTTTCATGAGTTATTTTTTCTATTTCATCCATACTTTCTATAATTCCAAAGAAGTTTGGATTTTGAACAAGTACACAAGCTGTTTCTTTATCTACTACTTCTTTTAGTTTATTTATATCAGTAATTCCGTATTCATTACAAAAATCTACTTCGATTATTTTTGTATCATTATATTGCATATAAGTTTCTAATACTTTTCTAGTTTCTGGGCTAGTAGTTTTTGATACTACTACTTTTTTTCTTTTAGTTTGAACTGTTGCCATTATACATGCTTCAACTGCTGCTGTAGCTCCATCATACATGGATGCATTTGATATTTCCATATCAGTTAATTCTGCTATCATTGATTGAAATTCAAATATTACTTGAAGAGTTCCTTGACTTATCTCTGCTTGGTATGGTGTGTATGCTGTATAAAACTCGCTTCTACTTGTTATATGTTTTATAAGTGATGGAATATAATGATCGTATGCACCTGCTCCTAAGAAGCAAGTTAGTTTTTCTAAATTGATATTTTTGTTTGCTAGTTTTTTTACTTTATTTACAACTTCTAGTTCTGATTTAGATTCTTCTAAATTTAAGGGTCTATTTAACTGTAATTTCTTTGGTATATCATCAAATAGATTTTCTATAGAATTTACTCCTATTGAGTCTAACATCTTTCTTTTGTCATCCTTAGTTGCTGGTATATAAGAAAATTCATTGTTGCTATTACTATCTTTATTTTGCTTATTTTCTTCTATCTCTTTTTCACTTTCTTTTGTGATTGCCACTTGATTACTTTGAGCTTCTAATGACTTTTTATACTGTTTTTTATAAAAAGGTCTTTTAACTATTTTTGCCTTAACAACTTTCTTCCTAATTACTATTTCTATTTCATCTCCTATATTTGCATAGGTTGATTCTATTATTGCAAGACCTATTGCTTTATTTATAGTAGGAGGTACACTACCTGTAGTTACAAATCCAATAGTTTTATCTCCACTCTTAATCTCATATCCATGTCTAGCTATTCCCTTACCTATTAATTCAAAGCCTATAAGTTTTCTTCGTACACCTTTTTCTCTCTGAGCTAATAGTGATTCTTTACCTATAAAATTATCTTTGTTTAACTTAACAAATATAGAAAGACCTCCTTCTAGCGGCGATATATCCTTTGATATTTCATTTCCATAAAGAGGTAGGCAAGCTTCAAACCTTAATGTATCTCTAGCACCTAGCCCAATTGGCTTTATATCTTCTTTACCAACAGTTAATATTTCATTCCATATATTTTCTGCATCCTTATTCTCACAATAAATCTCAAAACCATCTTCTCCAGTGTATCCTGTTCTTGAAATCATACATACTGCACTACCTATTTTAACCTTTGGATTCATCTGAAAAAACTTAATACTATCTAAATTTATATCTACAATATTTTGAAGTATTTCCTGTGCTTTTGGACCTTGAATTGCTAGTTGGCACACTTTATTGCTTATATTTTCTATTTCAACTTTATAATCTGAACTATTTTTTAATATCCAATCAACATCTTTATCAATATTACCAGCATTTATAACTAGTAAATAATCTTCTTTATTAAACTTATAAACTAATAAATCGTCTACTACTCCACCATTTTCATAACACATAGTAGTATATATAACCTCATCATCTTTAAGAGTACTAATATCATTAGTTATTAAATTTTGAACAAACGCTTCAGCTTCACTTCCCTTTACTGTAACCTCTCCCATATGTGACACATCAAACAACCCTGCACTATTTCTTACACTTTCATGTTCACATCTCATACCTTTATACTCTAATGGCATTTCCCATCCTGCAAATTCAAAAAACTTTGCACCATACTCCTTGTGAGTATTAAATAAAACCGTTCTCTTCATTGCTTCCATTTAAATACCTCCAATATTACTTAATTAGAATTTATAAAAAAATAAAAAGAGAGTATACAAGCATAGCTAATAAAGCTGCCTATATACTCTCTGTTTGTAGACCTGAAAGTTTTACTTCTTCGGTGATTTATTATTTATAATAAATCTTTCCAGAGTTCCATCAATTAATGATATCTTTGCCTGAAAGTTTCTTTAAGAATTGGCAATTCTCAAATTGCTTCTTCGGCTTCTTTATAAAATAAAGACATCTCTCATTAATCTCAATTGGATAATATTTCATTTTTAATTACATTGTATGAATTTAATTTTAAAATGTCAATTAAGTTAAAAAAATATCATCATAATTTTATAATTTTATTTTTCTTGATTTTGTAACTCTTCTTCATTTTCTTGTACATCTATTTTACGAAATAATAGTTTTGATAAAAAATATCCAAGTGACCAAGAAATAATATAAACTCCAATGTAAATTGATGCCGAAGTATTTAGGTAAATTACCATAATTACAATAAAAGTTACTAAAGATATACCTAGTGATAAAAATATGTTTATTCTGTTTTTACCTGATAAAATCCCTTGCATAAATATTAAAGTAGGAAATATAAGCACCAGTGATAATACAAAGAAACCTTTAACATCTAAGTGACTTATAAATGAGATTTCTCCAAATGAAATTATAGTTGCTAAAATCATTAATATAGATGGAAAAATAATAATACCAATATCTTTCTTTTCCATAAACCACTCCCCTAATATATGTGTATATTTAATAAACTACACATATTGAATATATTTATATCTAAGCTTGTCCTTGTTACTATTTACCTTATAATTATTGTAATTTTTTTTATTATCCCTTACACTATAATTTAATATATAAATTGCGACAAAGTAGATGTTGTATCTTAATTAAATTGCATAATCATAGATATTTTTATATTTATTACACAAATTAAAATGTTAACTTATATTAAAAGCTATAATGCTTTAAAACATAACGTGTAATTATAATAAATTAAAAACATATAGTTTATATATATTCCATCAAAACAAAATTTGATATATAAAAGAGGTGATTTATATGATTAACTTAGATTCTATTTCAAATAAGTATCCTTTTCTAAATGCTTTAGATAACAATACTAAAGATTTAATCAAATCTTCAGTAATAATAAAAAACTTTGAACCAGATTACACGTTAATTCATGAAGGAGATTCTTGTATAGGATTTTCTCTTATACTAAAGGGGTCTATAAGGGTATACAAACTTTCAGATAAAGGTAAAGAAGTAACACTTTATCGATTATCTTCAGGGGACACTTGCTATTTATCCATGTCTTGCTTACTCAGTAATACAAGCTATCCAGCTTTTGCTGAGGTGCTTGAAAGTACACAAATTGCATTTATACCAAGCAATATTTTTCATAATTATGTTTACGATACATTAGAGTTTCAAAAGTTCATGTTTAACAATCTTTATTCAAAATATAATGAAGTATTAGATGTTTTAGAAGAAGTAGCATTTGAACGAATGGATGTAAGAATTGCAAAGTACTTACTTCTCTCTTCAAAAAAATCTAACAATACAAAGTATTTATACTTTACCCATGAGCAAATATCAAAAGAGCTTGGAACCAGTAGAGAGGTCGTAAGTAGAATACTTACTGATTTTAAAAATAAAGATGTTTTAATATCTCAAAGAGGAAAGATAACTATTACGGATTTTGATAAGCTTGAATCTATCAGTAATTTATAATAAAAAAGAACTATTAAGCAATTAAGCTTAATAGTTCTCTAATTGGTGCGGATGAAGGGAGTCGAACCCCCACGCCATAGGCGCCAGATCCTAAGTCTGGTGCGTCTGCCAATTCCGCCACATCCGCGAATATTTACTACTCTTTAATAATAACTCATCTCCCACTTTTTAGCAACATTTTTTTATCTATCTTACTATTTTTCTTGTTAAAGTACCAATACCAAGCCCCATCATTATAATTCCTATTATCATTTCTGCATTTGAAATCATGTAACTTAGCTCTGATGGTTTTCCATTATTTACACCAATTCCACCAAACATACCTGTACTTAGGTTTAAGGTTTCATTGAAATCTTTTAAGAATTTAGATAGTGACATTCCACTCATATTAAATAAACTATAATTTATATCTTTTCCTTCCATACTTACACCTGTAAATAAATATAAGAACGCGAAAAATATAATAATTCCTATCCCTGTGTATAAAGCAAACTCTGGACGTTCTCCATAACCACAAGTTATCCAACTTATATAAGAAGCAATTTTTGGCCAAAAGTCTAATGTCTTTCTTTCTGTTGATTTTCCCAAGTAATAATATTCTCCAAAGTTATTATTTAGGGTATTTTCTTTAAATTTATCTGCAAGAGTTTCATAAGTCATATATATTCCTTCATACTCTTGTCTAGTTTTTTCCACAGGCTGTATTTTATCAAAGAAAGTTTTCTCATCAAACTTAGTTTTATATTTGTCATTAAAATCTAAATCTTTAATATATGTTTGTAAAAATTTTGCTCCACATAAGTCACAATCTTCAAATGTAACTACATCTAACTCACAGTTATGAATAATAGTACTTCTCATCATAGTTTGTTCAATAGATACATTTTTCAACTTACATTTTTCAAATATTGCATAAGACAAATCAGTATTTAAAAATTTAACATACATATCGCAATTATTGAATTCACATGAAAGATTATCTTTCTTATTTAATGAAGGGGTAGATTCTGCGTCTTCCTTTATTAATATACAATTTTCAAATACTACTCCACCTGCAGCAAAATTACAATCTTCAAATGTACAGGCAACAAATCTACAGTCTAAAAATTTAACATTTAAAAAACTGCAATTTATAAACTTTGTAGCAACTATATCTTCTTTGCATATAATATGAAAATGTTCTTCGTCAAATACACCTTTTTTTCCTATAAGCTCACCTTCAAATGTATTGTAGCAATACTTATTATGTGTTTCATAGCCCTCTTGCTCATCTTTATGTTTTAGTAAGTATCTATGTAATTGGTCATTATTGGTTCTTCTCTTATGTAGCTGTTTATCTGCAGCATAATTTTCTTCCTTAAAATTTATATAAGCCATATTTTAACTCCTTTTACTTCTATTGTATTGATTGTATAAAAATTTAACATAATTATATGACTTATTATTCTTCCTTTACTATTTTTCTATACTATAATTAAATCTTAATAATTAAATCAAAGATTTATGTTACCTAAACAACATATGAGCAGAGTACTTGAAGTTTACCTAATAAAAAATAAGAGCTATACTAATAAGTATAACCCTTACTTTTATCTATTTTTGAAGTTCTAATACTAGCTCTTCTTCACTTAAATCTACTCTCTTACCAAATATTTGTACTCCCACAAACACTGCTACTAAAGCAAGTGGTAATACTAAATAAACAGAAACTCCAAGTCCTGCTGGTATATATCCAAATAAAATTGTTATAGCACCAACAAACAATGCATATGGCATCTGAGTCTTTACATGGTCTATATGATTACACCCTGCACCCATTGATGATAAAATAGTTGTATCTGATATAGGTGAACAGTGATCTCCAAATATTGCTCCTGTTAAAACAGCACTTGTACTTACTATTATAAATGACATCTCAGGATTTATTGAGTGTGCAAGTGGTACTGCAAGTGGCATAAGTATTCCCATAGTTCCATAAGCTGTACCTGTTGAGAAAGATATTATTGCCCCTAATACAAATATTAAGCTTGGTAGTAAAAATGATGGGAATGATCCAGATAATAATTGTATTAAATACTTAGCTGTACCCAGCTCTTTTATTACTGAACTTAATGACCAAGCAAGTATTAATATAACTCCTGTTATAACTAAAGTCTTCATACCATCTACCCACACTTCTATTGCTTCTGATACTGTGAATATTTTCTTACCTACAGCCATAACTATTGCAACTATACCTGCAAGTAACGCTGATTGGAATAGTGCTACAGATGCATCAGATGCACTAAATGCCTCTCTTATAGCTTCAAATGAGAACGGAGAATTTGTAAATAATTGAATAAGTTCTTTATCTTCTCCACCCATTATTCCTGAATATCCACTGTAGTAAAATGCTACTAAAGCTGCTACTATTAAAGTCCCTATAGGAATAATAGCATTCCATATACTTAATTTTACACCTTCTTTTGGTTCTAACTCAGAATGATCGTTTGATACATTTTTATTGTCTGTTGCTTCTAATGCAATACTTTCACCTCTTCTAGCTCTTAACTCTGCTTTTCTCATTGGCCCAAAATCTTTTAATAATAAAGCAGTAATAACTATAAAAGCTAGTATTAATATATTGTAAAATCTAAATGGTATAGTACTTAAAAATACTCCAAATGCATCTGCCTCTACTCCTATACCACTAAATGCATCTCCTATTAACCCAACTTCAAGACCTATCCATGTAGATATTATTGCAAGACCTGCAATTGGAGCTGCTGTTGCATCTATTATAAATGCTAATCTTTCTCTAGATATTTTCATCTTATCTGCAACTGGTCTCATCATAGGACCGATTATTAATGCATTTGCATAGTCATCAAAGAATACTAATAATCCAGCAAACCAAGTTATAATCTGCGTTCCCTTTGCAGACTTTGCTCTTTTTGCAAGTGCTTCAGCTATAGCCTTAGCTCCACCCATTTTAGCAACTAAGTTGATTACTCCACCTATTGCTAAAACCTGTAATATTATACCTGCGTTCCAAGGATCTGCTAAAGACTCTAGTGCTCTATTAACAACATCTAAAAATGCTAATACTATTGCGTGTAATACATTAGTCCCTGATAAACTAATTATAAAGCTACCTGACATTATACCAATAAACAATGAAACAACAACATTTTTAGTAATAAAAGCAAGTATTATTGCAATTACTGGTGGTATTAAAGTTATAATTCCAAACTTCTGGGCATTAACTGCTGCTACGTCTACCTCTGCTGCAAAAGCAAATGGTACTGACATAATAAAAATCATAAGTGTAATAAATAAAATTCTAAAATTTCTACGGTTCATAAGAACTCCCCCTTAAATATAATTTTAGTGAATGGTCGAGGGTATATTTGTAATAAAAAAGAGCCTCGAGTTAACACTCAAGGCTCATAATATACTACAAATAAATCTATCTATAATAAAAATCCTTAAATGATAGCTCACCACAATTACTTGCGACAGTAATACATATATTCTATGTATCCCCAGTTATATAACCTCAAAGCGTCAGTTATACACTTCGGCGATAATTCCTTTCCTAGTAAGTCATTGTGCTTACCTCGTTACTAGTACTAATAAGTATCGCGCCTCTACCTCTTAAATTCACTTTTTAATTTTCTATGATTATGAGTATATATCAACTTATTTTATTTTGCAATATATTTTTTAAATTTTTACTCAAAACTAAATATTTAATATCTTTTAAATAATTCTGAATTTTTTATTTACATTTTTTTAAATTAATGATACTATAATAAACATAAAATTTAATACTCTTATCCAGAGTGGTGGAGGGACTGGCCCTATGAAACCCAGCAACCAGTATATTTTATATACATTGGTGCTAAATCCTGCAGTATTTTACTGATAGATAAGTATAAATTTGCTTACAAAGCCTGAGTTTATACTCAGGCTTTTATTATTTTCAAGAAATTATATTATTACAACAAGGGGGAATTTATTATGAAATTCAAAAAATTATTAGGGTTAGCATTATGTGCTACATTAAGTTTATCGGCAGTTGGTTGTTCTTCATCAAATGCTGATTCTGGTAACGACAAAAAAATTGTAGTTGGTGCAACTTTAGTTCCAGCTGGTGAGTTATTAGAGGAACTAAGACCACAAATTGAAGAAAAAGGATATGAGCTTGAAGTTAAAATATTTAATGACTATATAGTACCTAATACTGCTCTAAACGAAGGTGATCTAGATGCTAATTTATTCCAACATGAG
>NZ_NOJY02000023.1 GCF_002250835.2 Romboutsia weinsteinii | reverse complement strand
AGTTAAAGATGGAGAAACTGTTACAGTAGATGCTGCAAGAGGCGTTGTATACAGAGGATCAAGTAGAGTTTTATAAAACTCTATAGAATAAATATTTAGAATATAACATAAAATTACTGGAATATTTAGAAAATTTAAAAAATAAACTTGAAAATATATCCAATAAGTGATACTATATTTTTAAGTTATATATTTGACCACTAAGTTTTGTAAGCTTAGTGGTTATTTTATAGATTGAATTATTTGAAAATTCAAATGATTCAATCTATAAAGAGTAATAATTATTTCCTTTATAAAATATAAATATAATAATACTAATAAAAGGGGGAAAATCAATGGCAGAAAGTAGAGAGAATTGGGGATCGAAAATAGGACTTATACTAGCGATGGCTGGAAATGCTGTTGGACTTGGGAATTTTTGGAGATTTCCATATGTAGCTGCGTCCAATGGTGGGGGAGCATTTATGATACCATATTTCTTTGCTCTAATCGTTATAGGTATACCTATAATGTTAGTAGAGTGGAGTATAGGGCGTTATGGAGGTAAGCATGGACACGGTACATTGGGACCTATGATGTACTTGCAAGCAAAGAAGGCTATGAAACCTAAGAAGGCAATTATAGTTGGAGCACTATGTGGAATGATAGCCTTTGGAGTTACTATACTAGTTAACTCATACTACAATCATATAATAGGATGGTCACTTGGATTTGCCGTAAGCTCTTTGACAGGTGGATATACAGGAGATCCAACAGGATTTTTTGCAAATTACATTCAAGATCCTAAGAATTTAGTTTTCTGGGTACTAGCATTAATATTTTTAGCAGTAGCAGTTATGAAAGGAATACAAAAAGGTATAGAATCATGGGCGAAAATTATGATGCCGGTATTATATGTATTTGGGATAATATTAGGTGTTAGAGCATTAACATTAGGTTCTCCTGTTGACCCTGATTGGAGTTCATTAGCAGGATTAAATTTTATATGGAATCCAGATTTTAGTCAATTATCATGGCAATCTGCTATAGCTGCAGCAGGTCAGATATTCTTTACACTATCTTTAGGAATGGGAATAATTCACAACTATGCTTCTTATCTACAACCAGATGAGGATATAATTACAGCATCTGTCGCAACAATATCACTTAATGAATTTGCAGAGGTTATATTAGGTGGTACAGCTGTTATACCTATTGCATATGCATTTTTAGGACCTGAAGGTATAAAAGGAAGTATAGGGCTAGCATTTATGGCCTTACCTAATGTATTTAGTACGATGACAGGTGGTGGAATATTTGGAGCTATGTGGTTCTTCTTATTATTCTTTGCAGGTATAACATCGGCAATAGCTATGTATAACTACCTAGTTGCATTACTAGAAGAAGATGCAGGAATAGAAAGAAAAAAAGGTGCTTGGATAGTATTTATTGGATACTTAATAGTTGGAGCCCCAATAGCATTAGAGTCAATTTTAACTAAGAGCGCTAACTTGGTATATTTCACAGAGGTTGATAACTGGATAGGTAACTATATTCTTATAGTTTTAGGATTAATAGAAATAATAGTAATTGGATGGTGTGTAAGAGATAGTGCACTTGAAGAAATGAATAGAGGTGGACTATGGAAGGTTCCTAAGTGGTTCTTTAGATTATTCCATCAATTCTTAACTCCAGTTACTATAATAACTTTCTTAGTATTTTTTACAAGAGATTACTGGTTAGCTGGTAATTTTAAGATAGTTCCTAGTTATATAGCAGAAATACCAGAGTTTGCTATATGGGTTAACCTAGGTAGAGTTGTTGTATTTGGGGTATTACTAATAGGATTTATACAATCTTATAAATCTATTAGAAGTAAATATAGAGCTGAGATAGATGCCAATAAAGAATTAGCGAAATGATATTCATAAATAAAGAGGAGGAATGTATAAATGACAGGTGTTGCATGGGGGTTTATGGGAACGATATGGGTTATTATATTTACGACTATAGGGATATCAATGAATAAAATAATAAAAGATCAAAAATAAGTTTTAAAAATATATACAAAAACCCTACTTAGTTGTAGGGTTTTTTAGCTACATACCATGCATGAAAAATATAAAAGTTAAAATATTCTGATATATGAATAGCATATATAGTAATATATAAACAAGGGGGGTCTACGATGAATGCAAATTTAGTAGTGAGTACAATTAATCAATTGAGTGTTGAAATAGGAAAGGCAAAATACATAAGAGAAAATAAAAGAAGTAAATATATATCAACTTTACAAGAAATACATAAAACTTATCAGCAAATAGAAATATCAGAGAACTTTAAGAATCAATATAATCAATTGAATTCAAAGGGTATAGAGTTAACGAAAGAGATAAGGAATTCAAGAGAAAAAGGCAATGAAAAATTAGAAAGCAGTATAGAAATATATATAAGATATCTCAAAGCATCGTTATGTGATTTTAGAGGAAGCACAAATAATTTGAGAAAGTATATAACGAGCTTTTTATTTAGCTCTATTTTATTCTTAGCGCTATCACCACAGTTTTATGGATTTATATTACCAATACTATTCTTTATCCCAATTTATCTAGGATTAAAAGGAGTTAAGAAAAGGTCTATAAGTGGATTTTATATGACGCTGAGTCTAGTTCCGGTTGCGCTAATGACATCATTTACATGGCTAAGATATGGAATCAATGCATTTTCAGACTATGCAGGAGCAGTCACAGCTATTATAAATAGTGGAGTAAGTGAAAGTTTAGCTAAAAGTTTAGTATATATTGGTCCATTAGGTGGAGCTGTATTATTAATATTTGCTTGCTTACAGCTGTACAGAGGATATAAAAGTAAAGATTTATTTATATAGGGGCTTTATAAGCCTCTATTTTTTTGGTAAAATAAAATATTGAAGTTTATTAAAATAAATGTACGGAGGATAAACCTATGTTATTAAAGAATGAAAGTTATATAGTTGATATAGTTGATATAGGTCAAGGCGGAGTTGGAGTCGGCAAGTACGATGGATTTACTGTTTTTGTAGAGGGCGGATTAATACAAGATAAAGTTAAGGTTAGGATTACTAAGGCTAAAAAAAACTATGCAGAGGGTAAAATGCTAGAAATTATAGAAAAATCTCCGTTTAGAGTAGACAGAATTTGTAGTGATACTTTAAAAGATTGTGGTGGATGTCAAATTCAAGAGCTTAATTACCAAAATCAACTTGATATTAAGACCAATGAAGTTAAACAAGTTGTAACTAGAATAGGAAAGTTAGACGACGTAGTTATACACGAAACTATAGGTATGGAAGCGCCTGTAAGGTATAGAAATAAAGCTCAATTCCCTATTCAAAAGGTAAATGGTTCTCCTGTGATAGGATTTTATAAGAAGAAGAGTCATGAGCTAATACCAACAGATAAGTGTGTAATACAGCATGATGTAAATGATAAAATTATGAAAATAATAAAAACTTATATCAATGCATATAAGGTTAGTATATACGATGAAAAAAATAATACTGGGGTTTTAAGACATTTAGTAACCAAGATAGGATTTACAACTAATGAAGTAATGGTAGTATTAGTTGCAAACGGAAGAAAGTTACCATATCTAAATGAACTAGCATCAGTATTAAGAGAAAATATACCAGGATTTAAGACGTTGGTAGTTAATGTAAATAGAGAGAAGACTAACGTGATACTTGGAAAAGAAAATATAGTTATTTATGGAGATGGTAAAATAAATGATTATATAGGAGATTTAGTTTTCGAAATATCTCCACTATCATTTTTCCAGGTAAATCCAGTTCAAACTGAAGTGCTATATAATAAAGCTTTAGAGTATGCAGAACTAGAGGAAAATGACACAGTATTTGATATATACTGTGGGATAGGGACTATATCATTATTCTTAGCTCAAAAAGCTAAAAAGGTTTATGGTGTAGAGATAGTAGAAGATGCTATAAAAGATGCGAAGATTAATGCAGATTTAAATAAATTAGATAATGTTGAGTTTTATGTAGGTAAAGCTGAAGAAGTAGTACCTAAGATGTATAAGGAAGGAAAGACTGCCAACGTAGTAGTAGTAGACCCTCCTCGAAAAGGCTGTGATGAAAAGGTATTAGATACAATCGTTTCTATGGACCCAGATAAAGTAGTTTATGTTTCTTGTAACCCATCAACTTTAGCAAGGGATTTAAATTATTTAGATCAACATGGATTTAAATGTGTAGAAATACAACCGGTAGATATGTTCCCTCACACAATGCACGTTGAGTGTGTGGCGAAAATTGTTAAGAAAAAATAAATATAACTTTTACAAAGCTATCAAGAAATTTCTTGATAGCTTTTTTAGTTAAGAAGGATAAGAGCTATGGTTATTTATTGATGCATACATGTATAAAATTAAACAATTAATATATATTTAAATTAAGCAATATAAATTTAGAAAATAGATGGAGAATACCCTATCTTGGTAACATCAATTGGAGTACTATCATATTCAATGAGTAAGAGCACTAGTGGGATTAATTAAAATAAAATAAGAATATAACAAAATTGTAAGACTATTTGTAATAAAAATTTAAGATTTATAAGATATACTAGAGGTAGAAATAATTTTAATAACTTAAATACAGGGAAAGGTTAGGAAAATTAAATGAATAAATTCAAAAACATAAATAAAAGTTTATTACAATATACATTTTTAATTTTACTAATGGCAATAACTACTTATCTAGTATTCAAGAGCTTAGACATTAGTATGCTCTCTAGTGTAGTGAAGATGGTAGACTCAAAATTTATTTTACTGGGTGCATTGTCAATATCGCTTTATGTATACCTTGAAGGGCTAGTGCTAAAGATTATGATTGATGACACACAGAAGGTAAAAGTAAGATTCATAGGATTTAAATTAGCTATTATGGGGTTTTATTATAATTTAGTTACTCCTTTTGCATCGGGAAGTCAGCCAATGCAAATTTATATACTTAATAAGTGTAAAGTTCCTCTAAGTAAGTCAAGTGCAATAGTAACTAATAAATCTCTTATTTATCAGACTATGGTTACTATTTATTGTAGCTCACTAATTTTAATAAATTCAGCTTCTTTAAAAGGCAAAATGCCTGGAATGATGCTTTTAGTTTATATGGGAATAGCAATAAATGCATTTACTATTATTATGGCAGTGTTAGTAGTATTAAATCCAAATAAGGTTAAAATAATTGCACGTTTTATTATAGGTTTTATATCTAGATATAAAACCTTTGAATTCTTAGTTAAGAAGCTAGATAATGTTGAAAGTTTTATAGATGAATATAGCCAGTCTGTAAGGTCGATAATTAAGAATAAGAGAGTTTTGTTTTTAACTATAGTACTTACAGTAATACAATTAACTTGTTACTTTAGTATATCGTTTTGGATATACAAAGCATTTAACTTAGATGGTCATAGCTATATATATTTATTAACTTTACAAGCATTCTTATATATGGCAATATCTCCAATACCTACACCAGGTAACATAGGGGCAAATGAGATAGCATTCTTTACAATATTTAATACAGTATTCCCTAAGCCTCTTATGGGATATGCAGTATTTTTATATGGTGGATTTATGTATTATTTGATATTAATAGGAAGCGGAGTATTTACAGTAATAACTCATTATAGAATGAAAAAGAAAAATTATACACAAATAGCAAGTGAACTTGTATAAAATAAAAAAGAAAAATAAGCAGATCTAATATATCTTCTTATTTTTCTTTTTTATAGAGATGTTTTAATTATAGCTTCTTGTGGTAAAAATTAATATAGTAAGCATTTTAAAGGGAGGAACAAGTATGTCGTTTGAAAAAATTAATAATGTTAATGTGCAGGATAAACATGATAGAAGTTGCATACTGATAGTAAATTTTGATAAGAAGGAATTATTAACAATAAGAAATATAAGTAGTATGCTAGGTATGAGAGATCATATTATCTTAAATAATATAAATGGGGATAGCGTAATAAGAGATATACTAGAGGATAAATTATCTGGTGAGTGTAATAATGGTATGAAAAATAAATCAATAATATTTAACAATATGCCTCATAATAAAATAAATGCATTCTTAGATAGTCTTAAGAAAATGAAAATAATGAGGCCTCTAACTGCTATGGTAACTGATACATCTATTGATTGGACTTTAAATAATCTAATAATGAACCTGGAAGAAGAGAGACAAGCTATGAAAAGTGGAAAGACTATTAATCATAAATAATAAAATATATTAGAAATTAAAAAATTTATATATAAAGAATGTTAAATTGGTTAAAATATATTTAAATAAATGCAATCACACCTCGCAGTATTAACATCATAGCCAGTGCATTTATTTTAAAATAGATTAAGTCCTTCAAAAATTTTGAAGGACTTTTTTAGTTATAAATATAATAAAAATAAGTATCGAGTAAAATATTTAGATTAAATATGGAGGAGAGTAAAATGAAAGTTTTATTTACCGAAAATTACGGAGAAGAAAAGTTTCAAAAGATAAGAGACTTAGGATACGACCTCATGTATATACCAGAGCGTAAAATAGAAAATAATGATGAAATAAATTTAGCACAAGTATTAGTGACTTATAATCCGTTTAGCAATTTAGATATAGATAAAATGAAAAATCTAAGGTACATACAAATCACAAGTGTAGGAATCGATCAAGTACCTAAGAGAAGTATCATAGAAAATGATATTTTGCTAGCAAACAATAGAGGTGGATATAGCATACCTATGGGAGAATGGATTGTAATGTATATACTTGAAATATATAAAAATACTATGAATCTATATAACCAACAATTAAATAAAATTTGGAGAGTTGATTATTCAGTTGAGGAATTGTGTGGCAAAACAATTGGGTTTATAGGTACTGGAACTATAGCAACAGAGGCTGCCAAAAGATTAAAGGCTTTCGAAGTGGAAATATGGGGAGTAAATACAAAAGGTAGAGACACTGACTATTTCGATAGATGTTTTTCTACTGAAGATATGGATATAGTATTTAGAGAGTGCGATGTAGTAGTTGTTACTATACCATCTACTAAGGAAACTATAGGTATGATTAATGATAATAAGTTTAAAATTATGAAAGATAACTCAGTATTTATAAATGTAGGTAGAGGGAACATAATTCATGAGGATGATTTAATAAAAAATATCAGAAAGTTTAAAGGGGTTGCATTAGATGTTTTTGAAGAAGAACCACTGAGTACAGAAAATAGTTTGTGGCAGTATGAAAATGTAATAATAACACCTCATAATTCTTGGATATCTAATATGAACAAAGATAGAACTTTTAACACTATATATAGTAATTTAAAAAGCTATATACAGGGCAAAAATATAAATAATATTGTGGATATAAAAAAGGGATATTAAAAAACTAGAAGGTGTATTTAAAATTGCACCTTCTAGTTTTTTAAGCTGGATGAGCTAAATAATTTATAAATAGATACGTATTAATTATATTTACTAGATTTCTGTATTTATGGCAATCTACTAGAAATAGATAAATTGCTACCTAAGGCTGGAGTGCTTGTTGAATCTATAGATAATGCAACTATTTCTAGTGGAGGGATAAATAGAGGTGTATTTCCACCTGAATCAGCTAATACAAGCATAGCATATTCATTTTTATAAACATCTCCTTCTCCAGATGTATTCACACCCAGTGAAAATGATATATGATACCCTACTGATAAATAATTTTTTATAGAAGTAATCATATCTGTATCACAGCCCTTTGGAATTGGTATATCTGGGATCAAGTAGGTTATACTTGTATCGTACACAGATCCATCTCCAACATATATTGCTATAATATGATTTATAGGTATTGATATTAAACCACCGTTATTATTTATTATAAAAATACCAACGTCACTGTTTGGGTTTGAAGAATATAATTGATAAGGTTTACCTGTTAGAGGGGATGAGGCTAAAGATGTTGTAAAAATAGACATAGTATAGTTGGGGTATTTTTCTATAAGTTGCTTTATAATATGAGCTAATTGTAAGTAAGAAAAACACAAGGATGTATTACTAAGTCCCTCAGATGTGTTTGTGTCATATTGAACAGCAACTAGTGAAGCTTGAATAGGTGTTGATCTAGAAAGAGTTATACTACCAGGATTGATATTTTTTAATGATAGGGTAGTATTAGGTGTGATTATATTAATAATTGCAGTTCCAAAGACTTCTCCAGTTTTTATGGGAGAACATCCTTTGACTATATCTCCTTGTGAAGAGCTAAGTGCGAAGGTAACAGAATTAGAATTCAAAGCCAGTTGTGTAGCAACCCACCAGTTAATAAGGTAATTTCCAGTTTCATTAAACGTTATCTCACCAGTAATATTAGAATAAGTAATGTTACCGTGAGAGTATCTTATATTATCAAATATAAGGTTGCTATTAGTAGTAAGTGTTGCTGGAATAGAGCATTTTATTTGCAACGATGTATTATTCATAATAATCATCCTTTCAATTAAAATATCTAAAATAAACTTAATACATTCTATTATTAATACATATAAAAAGTTCAATTAACTTAATTCAAAGGATTTGAATTAGTAAAATATACAATTATAAATTAAAATATTAGAATTGTATAAAATAAAATATTTAAAAGGACAAAACTATAATGATATACTAAACAATATAAAGTTATAAAATGGCAATAATATTAAATAAGAGGTGATATGATATGAATACTAAGGATAAAATAGATAAATTAATAGAAGATATAAATTATCACAATGAAAAATATTATAATCAAGATTTGCCTGAGATATCAGACTTTGATTATGATAATTTAATGAAAGAATTAATTAAACTTGAGGAAAAATATCCTGAGTTTAAGAGGGTAGACTCTCCAACTAATCGTGTAGGAGGTAAACCTCTAGATAAATTTGATCAAATCGTACATAAAATACCTATGTTAAGTTTATCAAATGCTTATTCAAGTCAAGATTTACAAGATTTTGATAAAAGGGTAAGAGATATGGTAAGTGGTAAAGTAGAGTATGTAGTAGAATTTAAGATAGATGGACTATCTGTAGGTGTTACATATAGTAATGGAACTTTTGAAAAAGGAGCTACTAGAGGTGATGGAGTAGTTGGAGAAGATATATCGAAAAACCTAATGACAGTGAAAAGTATACCTCTAAAAATACAAGATAACAGTGAGTTAGTAGTAAGAGGAGAAGTATATATATCTAAAGGAAATTTCAAAAAAATAAATGAGCAACAAGAAGAAGCAGGGGCACAACTTTTTGCTAACCCAAGAAATCTTGCAGCAGGTTCTTTAAGACAGTTAGATCCTAAATTAACAGCAAAGAGGCCTTTAGATATATTTGTGTTTAATCTTGAACATATAGATAATAAGGAATTTAAAAGCCACAGTGAATCATTAGAATTCTTAAAAAATCTTGGATTCTCTGTAAGTCCTAATTACAAGGTATGTAATAGTATAGATCAAGTTATTGGATTTATAGAGTATTGGACTGAGAATAGAGACAAATTAGACTTTGAAATAGATGGTATGGTAATCAAAGTAAATAATTTAGATCAAAGGGAAGATATGGGATATACGGCAAAAAGTCCGAGATGGGCTATAGCATATAAATTCCCAGCAGAGAAGAAGAAGACTAAAATACTAGATATAATTGTGGAAGTAGGGAGAACAGGAACAATAACCCCAACTGCTATACTTGAACCAGTTAGGTTGGCTGGAACTAGTGTAAGTAGAGCAACTCTTCATAATGAAGACTATATAAAAGAAAAAGATATAAAAATAAATGATACAGTAATAGTTCAAAAAGCTGGAGATATAATACCACAAGTATTAGAGGTAGTAAAAGAAGAGCGTACAGGAGAAGAAATAGATTTTAATCTTCCTGACAAATGTCCAGTATGTTCAGAGCCAACAGTAAGGTTAGAAGGTGAAGCTGCAGTTAAATGTATAAATATTTCGTGTCCAGCTCAAATAAGAAGAGGTATAATACACTTTGTATCTAGAGATGCAATGAATATAGATGGATTAGGAGAGTCAATAATAACATTACTGTTAAATGAAAAAATAATCAAAGATATATCTGACTTATACTATATAAATAAGGATGATGTTATAAATTTAGAGCGTATGGGTGAAAAATCAGCAACTAACTTAATAAATTCACTTGAAAAGTCGAAAGATAATGACTTATGGAGACTTATAAATGGATTAGGAATTAAATTTATTGGTGTTAAGGCTGCTAAAATTCTTGCAAATAGCTTCAAAGATTTAGATAAAATTATTAATGCAACAGAGCCAGAACTAGTTAATCTAGAGGAATTTGGTGAAACTATGGCGAATAGTGTGGTTGAATTCTTTAAAGAAGAGAAAAACCTAAGTGTAATAGAAAAACTAAAAAATGCAGGTGTAAATACTAAGTCTATTGAAAATGAAGATTCAGGGATAGTTAAAGTATTTGAAGGTATGAAAATTGTCTTAACAGGAACTCTTCCAACTTTAAAAAGAAATGATGCAAAAGAAATAATTGAATCTAGAGGTGGTAAGTCAACTTCAAGTGTTAGTAAATCAACTACATTTGTATTAGCAGGAGAAGAAGCTGGGTCTAAACTTACTAAGGCTAATGAACTAGGTGTTAAAGTAGTTGATGAAGATGAGTTTTTGGAACTATCAAAGCTATCTTCTAAGGAAGAGGTTGAAAATAAATTAGTTTAGTAAATTTATTTTTATAAAATATATAAAGTTGTTAGTAAAATATGTATATAATAGATAGAGTAGAGACTAAATATAAAAGTTTAATAATTGATTTGAGAGAGGTATCAACATGGCTAGAATAGGTAATAGAAAAAATGATGAAATAAGAGATATAAAAATAACTAGGAACTATACGAGATATGCAGAAGGTTCTGTGCTTATAGAAATGGGAGAAACTAAGGTAATATGTACAGCTTCAATAGAAGATAAGGTCCCTCCTTTTTTAAGAAATAGTGGAACAGGGTGGATAAATGCTGAATACTCTATGCTTCCAAGGTCTACGCACCAAAGAAAGATAAGAGAGTCATCAAGAGGAAAGATAGATGGAAGAACTCAAGAAATACAGAGATTAATAGGTAGAGCTATAAGATCAGTTGTATCTTTAGATAAAATAGGAGAAAGAACTATTTGGGTTGACTGTGATGTTATACAGGCTGATGGTGGTACTAGAACAGCATCTATAACTGGAGCTTTTGTTGCAGTAGCTGATGCAATACATAAATTATATAAATCAAAAGCAATAAAAGAAATGCCAATAAGAAACTTCGTATCTGCTATAAGTGTAGGTATAGTGAATAAGACTCATATGTTAGACTTATGTTACGAAGAAGATTCTAGTGCGCAAGTAGATATGAACGTTATAATGACTGATAGTGGAGAATTTGTTGAAGTTCAAGGTACAGGAGAAGAAAGACCATTCTCAAGAGATGATTTAAATGAACTTTTAAAGCTTGGTGAAATAGGAAATCAAGTGTTAATAAAAGAGCAAAGAAAAGCTTTAGGAGAAATTGCTGATGAAATATTAGGTGTAGACTACGGAAATGAAGTAGTAATAGCGACTAATAATGCGCATAAACTAGAAGAAATAGGTGCTATATTAAAGGATTTTGATTACAAGATAAATTCATTAAAAGATGTTGATTTAGCAGGAATAGAAATAGTAGAAGATGGTAAAACATTTGAAGAAAATGCTCTTATAAAGGCAAGAGTAATAGCACAAAAAACTAACATGATATCAATATCTGATGATTCAGGATTAGAAGTAGATGCTATAGGCAAAAAGCCAGGAGTATATTCTGCTAGATTTGCAGGAGAAGATGCTACTGATGCGGATAATAGAGAGAAATTATTAAAGATGATGAAAAATGTACCTATGAGCCAAAGAAGTGCAAGATTCGTATCTGCTATAGCGGTAGTATTCCCTGACGGAAAAGAGTTTGTAGTAAGAGGAACTTGTGAGGGTACAATAGCTATGGAAGAAAAAGGTGACAATGGATTTGGTTATGACTGTTTATTTATAGTAGATAAATATAACAAGACATTTGGAGAAATACCAGCTTCAATAAAGAATGCAATAAGCCACAGAGCAAATTCATTAAAATTAATGAAAAATGAATTTAATAAGAGGATATCAAGATAATGAAAATAGGGGTATTAAGTGATACACATAGAATTAAGAAATGTATAGATGAGGCTATACCATATCTAAAGGAATGTGATTTAATAATACATGCAGGGGATAATTTTGAAGATTCGAAATACTTATATTCGATGACTGGTATAGGCACTATGGCTGTCAAAGGAAATTGTGATTTTGAAAATGTTGAAGAAGAATTGGAAATTGATATAGTTGATAAAAAGATATTTCTGTGTCATGGAGACAATTATGGAGTTAAGTATGGTATAAAAGAGCTAGAATCAAAAGCTAAAAAAGTTGGTGCTGACATAGTTATATTTGGGCATACTCATACGCCATTATGCCTAGAAAAAGACAATATACTCTATATAAACCCAGGAAGTGTATCTCTTCCTAGAGGTGTCAATTACAGAAGTTTTGTAATACTTAATATAGAAGATAATCAAGTAAGTGTTGAGAAAATGAAATTATAATTGTTTATTTCAGGAGGGGGAAATGGGAACATTAATATTGGGGTATTTACTGATTTTTTTAGCAAAATGTGCAGACGTATCACTTGCTACAATCAGAACTATATTTGTAGTTAAAGGTATGAAGAAAATGGCATTTTTTATAGGCATATTTGAAATTATAATATACTTAACCGCTATGAACTATGTGCTTAGCGATATGGGTAATCCATTAAAGATTATGTCATATGCTCTAGGATTTGCTACAGGAAATGTTGTAGGAATTACATTAGAGTCTAAGCTTGCTATAGGACTTATAACTGCTCAAGTGTTTACGAGTAAGCAAGTTGAAGAATTTGCAGATTTCCTTAGAGATCATGGTTTTGGAGTTACCGTAATAGAAGGTAGAGGTAGAGAAGGTATAAAATATATTATGCAGATTGTCTTAGATAGAAAGAAATTAATTAGATTTGAGAAAACAGCTTTAGACTATGATCCAAATGCATTTATTACAGTGTCAGAAACAAGGACTGTAAGGGGTGGATACTTTGGAAGAGACATTGGTAGAGAGGCTATGAAATAAAGGGAACACTTGTAAATAAAAAAACTTATGTGCTATAATTAAAGAGTTGAATTAATGTATAATGGGATTAAAATACCATATCACAAACTATTACATAATATATAGGAGGAATTAAGTAAATGAAAGCAGAATTAATAAAAAAAGAAGGCAATAAAGTTACTTTAAAAATAACTGTAGATAATAATAAATTTGAATCAGCGGTGAATAAAGCTTACTCTAAAAATAGAGGTAAGTACAATATACCAGGATTCAGAAAAGGTAAAGCTCCAAAGGTTGTTATAGAAACTCAATACGGAAAAGGAATATTCTACAATGATGCGATAGAAATATTATTCCCAGAAGTATACCCAACAGCTATAAAAGAATTAAACATAGAACCAATAGACAGACCAGACCTAGATGTTGAAGAAATAAGCCAAGATAAAGGTCTAGTAATGGTTGTTAACGTTGAAGTTAAGCCAGAATTCGAATTAGGAGCTTACAAAGGTATAGAAATAGCTAGAGTTGATAATACTGTAAGTGAAGAAGAAGTAAAATTAAGATTAGAAGAAATGTTAGATAAAAACGCTAGATTAGTAAGCGCTGAAGATAAAGCTATAGAAAATGGTGATACTGCTGTTATAGATTTCGAAGGATTCCAAGATGGAGTTGCTTTCGATGGTGGAAAAGGAGAAAATCATAACTTAGTTATAGGTTCAAACTCATTCATACCAGGATTTGAAGACCAATTAGTTGGGAAAAAAGCTGGAGAAGAAGTAGAAGTTAACGTTACTTTCCCAGAAGAATACCATGTTGATACTTTAGCTGGAAAGCCTGCAGTATTTAATGTAAAAGTTAATGATGTAAAGGTTAAAGAAGTACCTGCATTAGATGATGAATTTGCTAAAGATACTACTGAATTCGAAACTTTAGCTGAATTAAGAGCTGATGTAAGAGCTAAGATAGAAGAAGAAGCAAATAACAGAGCTGAAGGTGAAATGAGAAATGCTATAGTTGAAAAGGTTGCTGCTAACACAGAATTAGAAGTACCTAAGGCTATGGTAGATCAACAAATAGATAACTTATTAATGGATCTTAACTATAAGTTACAACACCAAGGATTCAGCTTACAACAATTATTAGAAATGACTGGAAGAAGCATAGATGAATTAAGAGAAGAAAGAAGAGTAGAAGCTGAGAAATTAGTTAAATCTTCTTTAGTATTAGAAGCTGTAGCAGAAGCTGAAGGTATAGAAGTATCTGAAGAAGAAATAACTGCAGAAGTTGAAAAAATGGCATCTATGTACAACATGGAAGTTGAGAAATTAATATCTTCATTACAAGATACAGATAAAGAAGATATAAAAGGTCAAATAAAGATAAGAAAAACTATAGATTTATTAGTTGAAAATGCAAATATAGCTTAATTTTTTATAGTAGCCTATGATTAGGCTACTATAAAATTATATATATAAGAAATAGTAGATATAAGGGGGTATGATCCATGGCACTAGTACCTGTAGTTGTTGAACAAACAGGAAGAGGAGAAAGATCCTATGATATATATTCTAGACTTCTAAAGGATAGAATAATATTTTTAGGAGATGAAGTAAATGATGCTACAGCAGGTCTTGTAGTAGCTCAGTTGTTATTCTTAGAAGCAGATGACCCAGATAAAGATATTCATTTATATATAAACTCACCAGGTGGAAGTATAACAGCTGGAATGGCTATCTATGATACTATGCAATACATCAAGCCAGATGTAAGTACAATATGTATAGGTATGGCTGCTTCAATGGGTGCGTTCCTGTTAACAGCGGGGGCAAAAGGAAAGAGATTTGCTTTACCAAATAGTGAAATAATGATACATCAACCATTAGGTGGGACTAGAGGGCAAGCAACAGACATAGAGATACATGCAAAGAGAATCATAAGAATGAAAGAATCTTTAAACCAAATATTATCTGAGAAAACAGGTCAACCATTAGAAAAAATTCAAATGGATACAGAACGTGATAACTTCATGAGTGCTCAAGAAGCTAAAGAATATGGCTTAATCGATGAAGTTATTGTGAATAAAGACCGTAGATAGGAAGAGGTGTATAATATGTCAAAATACGAAGATAAGAGACAATTAAAATGTTCATTCTGTGGTAAGAATCAAGAACAAGTGAGAAGATTAATTGCAGGTCCAAATGTTTATATATGTGATGAATGTGTGGAACTTTGTGATGAAATCATTCAGGAAGAGATTGAAGATACTACAGAAGAGGATACTGCATCTCTACCAAAGCCAAAAGAAATGATGGGAATATTAGATGATTATGTAATAGGTCAAGAAAGAGCTAAAAAGGCTTTATCAGTAGCTGTATATAATCACTATAAAAGAATTTATAGTAAAAAGGTTAATAGCAAAGATGTAGAAATACAAAAGAGTAATATTCTTTTATTAGGACCAACGGGTTCTGGTAAAACTTTATTAGCTCAAACATTAGCCAAGACTTTAAATGTTCCATTTGCAATGGCAGATGCTACGTCATTAACAGAAGCAGGGTATGTTGGTGAAGATGTTGAAAATATACTTCTAAAGCTTATTCAAGCAGCTGATTTTGACATAGAAAAAGCTGAAAGAGGAATTGTGTATATAGATGAGATAGATAAGATTGCTAGAAAATCTGAAAATCCATCTATAACTAGAGATGTCAGTGGAGAAGGTGTTCAACAAGCGCTTTTAAAGATATTAGAAGGTACAGTTGCTAATGTTCCTCCACAAGGTGGAAGAAAACACCCTCATCAAGAATTCTTAAAGATAGATACTACTAATGTATTATTTATCTTAGGTGGAGCGTTTGATGGAATAGAAAAGATAATCCAAAATCGTGGAGGAACTAAAACTTTAGGTTTTGGAGCTAAAATAGAGAGTAAAAGAGAAATGGACTTAGGAAAAGTATATGCTAAAGTTCTTCCTGAGGATCTTCTTAAGTTTGGTATAATACCAGAATTTATAGGTAGAATACCTGTAGTAGCAACTTTAGAGCTACTAGATGAAGATGCATTAATGAGCATATTAAAAGAACCTAAGAATGCTCTAGTAAAACAATACAAAAAATTACTAGAAATAGATGATGTAGATCTAGAGTTTGAAGATGATGCTCTTAGAGCTATAGCTAAAAAGGCAATAGAAAGAAATACAGGAGCCAGAGGACTTAGAAGTATCGTTGAGTCTGTAATGATGAACAGTATGTTTGAAGTTCCTTCTAGAGATGATATCAAGAAGGTTATAGTAACTGAGGCGTCTGTAAATGAAGATGTAGAACCTGTTATAGTGCTTAAAGATCAAGAGGAAAGTGCATAATAAGTAGAGGGAGCTTTGAAGCTCCCTTTTAAGTTGCATCTATATAGCTTTATATATTAAGGTATAATATATAAAGCTATATAGATGATAGGTAAATATAATTAGACTATTACAATAATTTATAAATTACCGTATATAAATACTATGATTATGAGATAAAGTTATTGGTATAAAATAAATAGATACGCTTTATTAAGATGAATTTGATTAAGATAATAGATATAATTGTTTTATATATTTATGATAATTATTAACAAATAGGAGTTATATGGAATACATGGACAAGTAAAAATGTTATAATTAAAGTTGGTATATCTTTTTTATAAAGGAAAATACATTCTCTTCATATATAAACGTGTTAATTTTTAAGTAAATAGGATTTTAATATTATATAATAAACCCTTTAAAGAAATAATATATAAAGTAAGTTAGTATGAATATATTAAGATTATATAATAATAAAATAAGACTAAATGTACGAAGAAATTAGTAATAATGTTGAAAATTAAGTTTTGTAAATATATAATATATAAAGCGATAAAATACAGCACTTTTAAGGAGTGATAACAGTGGAACAAAATTATACTAAGATTGAACATGAATTACCGTTAATTCCACTTAGAGGGTTAGCGATATTTCCATATATGATATTAAACTTTGACATAGGTAGAGAGGTATCACTAAAAGCCTTAGATCAAGCTATGTTAGATGGAGAAATGGTATTTTTAACTTCTCAAAAAGAAGCAGATGTTGATGAACCATCAGAAGATGATTTCTATCATGTGGGAACAATATGTAAAGTTAAACAAATGATAAAGTTACCAGGGGATACAGTTAGGGTATTAGTTGAGGGAATTTCTAGAGGTAAAATAAAAGAATTAAATCAAGATGATGGATACTTTAAGGCAACAGTAGAAGAAATAGTATATGATCAAGAAAATTCAGATGAAGATGTTGAAGTAGAAGCATTTGTAAGAAATGTCTTTGATGCATTCGAAGAATACATAAATATCGGAAATAGAGTTTCACCAGAAATACTTATTTCATTAGCTGATATAGAAAGTGTAGATAGATTTATAGATACTATAGCAGCAAATATATACTTAAAGCCAAATCAAAAACAAGAAATATTAGAAGAGTTTGATATAAAGAAAAGATTAGAATATATTTATAGGACTTTACTAGAAGAAATGGATATTCTAAAGATAGAGAAGAAAATTACTTTAAGAGTAAAGAAACAAATGAATAAGGTTCAAAAAGAATACTATCTTAGAGAGCAATTAAGAGCAATACAAAAAGAATTAGGTGAAGAAGAAGATATAAACTCTGAAGCTGATGTGTATAGAGCAAAACTTAAAAAGATAAAAGCACCTAAGGAAACTAAAGAAAAGATATCTAAAGAAATAGAGAAGTTTTCGAAAATTTCTCCTATGTCACCAGATATATCTGTAATCAGAGGATATTTAGATACAATATTCTCACTACCTTGGAATAGTGAAACAAGAGATAAATTAGATATAAACAAAGCTAAAGAAATCTTAGATAGTGATCACTATGGATTAGAAAAGGTTAAAGAAAGAATATTAGAATATTTAGCTATAAGAAAATTATCTAAATCATTAAAAGGACCTATAATTTGTTTAGTAGGACCTCCAGGTGTAGGTAAAACATCGATAGCAAAATCAATAGCTACATCTTTAGGAAAGAAATTTGTAAGAATATCTTTAGGTGGAGTTAGAGATGAAGCTGAGATAAGAGGACATAGAAGAACTTATGTAGGAGCTATTCCAGGAAGAATAATAAATGGAGTAAAAGAAGCTCAAACAAAAAACCCTGTGTTCCTATTAGATGAAATCGATAAGATGGCGGCAGATTTTAAGGGAGACCCTTCAGCTGCAATGCTTGAAGTATTAGACCCAGAACAAAACAAAGATTTCGTAGATCACTATTTAGAAATACCTTTCGATCTATCTAAAATACTATTTGTTACGACTGCAAATAGTTTAAGTACTATACCTAGACCATTACTAGATAGAATGGAAGTAATAGAGGTATCAGGATATATAGAAGAGGAAAAGCTAAATATTTCAAAAAAATACTTACTTCCAAAACAGTTAAAAGAACATGGATTAGAAGAAAACTTTATAAAGATGGATGATGAGGTTATAAGAGATGTAATAGCTTACTATACTAGAGAAGCAGGTGTTAGGAATCTAGAAAGAACTATAGGTAAAATCTGCAGAAAAGTAGCTAAAAGATATGTAGAAGACATGTCTATAGAAGAGGTAGTTATTACTAAAAATGACCTAGAAGAATATCTTGGTAAAGATAAATATAAATTTGATCTTATAGGAGCTAAGCCTGAAGTAGGTTTAGTTACTGGACTTGCATGGACTTCAGTAGGAGGAGTTACTCTTACGGTAGAAGTAAATGTACTTAAAGGAAAAGGACAGATTGTCTTAACTGGTAAGCTTGGAGATGTTATGAAAGAATCGGCTAGGACAGCTATATCATATATAAGGTCTATTGCTGATAGATTTGATATAGATTCTGAATTCTATCAAAATAGAGATATTCATATACATCTTCCGGAAGGTGCTACTCCAAAAGATGGACCTTCAGCAGGTATAACTATGGCATTAGCTGTTATATCAGCACTTACAAATATACCTGTAAGAAATGATGTTGCAATGACTGGAGAAATAACTCTAAGAGGACGTGTAATTGCAGTAGGAGGAGTTAAAGAAAAGTTATTAGCAGCTCATAGAGCAGGTATAACTAAGGTATTATTACCTAAGGAGTGCGAAGCAGATTTAGATGAAATACCTGAAAATGTAAAAGAAAAAATGGAATTTGTTCTTGTTGACCATATGGACCAAGTATTAGAACATGCGCTAGTAAGGAATGGTGAAAATAATGAAAATTAGAAGCTCGGAAATCGTAATGAGTGCAATAAATAAATCTCAGTACCCAGAAGAAGGTATACCAGAGATAGCTTTAGTTGGTAGATCTAACGTAGGAAAATCTTCAACAGTAAATACTTTATTAAATAGAAGAAACTTCGCTAGAACAAGTCAAACTCCTGGTAAGACTAGAACAATAAACTTCTATCTTATAAATAATGAATTTTATTTTGTAGATCTTCCAGGATATGGATACGCTAAAATAGCTAAAAGTGAAAAAGAAAAATGGGGAAAAATAATGGAAAGATATCTAGAAGATAGAGATGAGCTTTGTGCTATTTTCTTACTTGTAGATATTAGACATGAGCCTACTGCTGATGATAAAATGATGTATGATTGGATAAAGCACTTTGGATATAACTGTGTTGTAATAGCAACTAAAGCAGATAAAATATCTAGAGGACAATACCAAAAGCATATTAGCATAATAAGAAAGAAACTACAGCTTGAAAAAGATGAGAAAGTAATACCATTATCATCTCTAAAAAAGACTGGTGTAGAAGAAGTATGGAATGAGATTATTAAGCAATATGAAGAGCAAGGATACGAAATAACTGTAGACTAATTTAATATATAAAAATAATTTTAAAAGCTACTAAGATTAAATTAATTGATTTTAGTAGCTTTTTGTTGGGTATATACCGAATATTATAAAAAAATTAACAATTAATGTTGATAAAATATGTAAAATATTGTAGAATATGTAGAAATAAATAAGTAAGGAATAAATAGAAAATATAATGAAATTAAACAACAAGGAGGTGTACATATGAGTCAAAATACAAATCAACAAGCTCTTAGAAAAACAATAGGGCTTAGTGCAGCTTTATCAACAGTGGTAGGTATACTTATTGGTTCTGGGGTATTCTTTAAGCCTCAAGCTATATACACTGCGACAAATGGAGGGCCAGGATTAGGACTATTAGCATGGTTAATAGGAGGACTTATAACAATTGCAGCTGGATTAACAGCATCAGAAATATCAGCAAGTATAACAAAATCGGGTGGATTAATGATATACTTAGAGGAAATTTACGGAGAGAGAATCGGATTTTTAACAGGTTGGATGCAAAGTATATTATTTATACCAGCTATAGCAGCTGCATTAGGAATCATATTTGCACAAGAAGCAGTTTCTTTACTAGGATTACAAAACAATGTGTACGTAATAGTTATTGCAGTAGGTACGATAGTATTTATAGCATCATTAAATTCTTTAGGAGCAAAATTCGGTGGAGCTATACAAACAGCATCAACTGTATGTAAATTATTACCATTAGCTGTAATAATAATATTTGGTTTCATGGAAGGTGATTCATCAGCAAATCTTGTAACACCTTTTGTTGGAGAAGGAACTAATATGGTAGGTGCTATATCTCAAGTACTTATAGCGACAATGTTTGCATATGATGGATGGATATATGTAGGTGCATTAGCAGGAGAGATGAAAAACCCAACTAAGCATTTGCCGATGGCGATAGTTGGAGGTATATCTGTAGTTATGGCAGTTTACTTAATAATAAACGTTGCATACTTATGGGTAGTACCAGCATCAGAATTAGCATTAGCAGGTGCACCAGCTACATTAGTTGCAAGCAAATTATTTGGACCAATAGGAGCTAAAGTAATTAGCGTAGGTATACTAATATCTGTATTTGGTACTCTGAATGGATTTATATTAACAGGCGGAAGAGTACCTTATATAATGGCATGTGATAAGAGAATACCATTCTCAGAAACTTTATCAAAGTTAAATAATAATGGAGTACCATTAAATGCAACTTGGTTAATAGTTGGATTATCAGTGATATATTCTTTATCAGGACAGTTTAACTTATTATCTGACTTAGCAATGTTTACTATATGGATATTCTACACAATGTTATTTGTAGGTGTTATGAAACTTAGAAAAACTAAGCCTGAAATGGCAAGACCTTACAAGGTACCTTTATACCCTATAGTTCCTATAATAGCAATACTAGGAGGGCTATTTATAGTTGTAAGTACACTTGTGACTCAGACTCAAAACGCTATATTAGGATTAGTAATAACTCTTATAGGACTACCAGTATATGAATATATGAGAAGAAAAAATAATGAAAAGAGTGCAGATTTATCAAAAGAAAAATCTGCATAATATATATAAGTGCCGATTTAATCGGCACTTTTTTTGTTGCATAGTTTATAACTTCTATACAATTTATATATCTTATGTCTAGATAAACAGTATGGACTGACCCTAAAATATGTATTGACTCATTAGTACGAAGCAGATAGTAACCAATTTTATAGAACGTTAATATCATAATAGTGTATAACAGAAGTTAGGGGGCATTTGCATGGAAGGTAAAGTGAGAAAATTATTTCCAGGAGGTAATACCTCAAATGGGTCTCATCCTATGTTTGAGTATATGATTCCTGAAAATGTAAACAGAATTTTTTGTTTAAAAGGAGGTCCAGGAGTAGGTAAATCATCTATGATGAAAAAAATAGCAAAAGAGTTTTTAGAGAAGGGTTATGATATAGAATTACATTATTGTCCATCAGATCCAAGTTCTTTAGATGGTGTTGTAATAAAGAAGTTAGGAGTAGTGTTATTAGATGGAACTGCTCCTCATATAGTAGATCCTAAAGATCCAGGGGCTATAGATGAAATAATAAACTTCGGAGATTTTTGGGAGTTGGAAGGATTAGAGCAAAATAAAAAAGAAATTGTAGAGTGCGGTAAGGATATTAGTAGCTCGTTTAGAAGAGCATACAAGTTTTTAAAGTCAGCTGAGCCTATATACTATGATATAGAAGAGAAATACAGAGATTCTATGGATTTTGGAAAGGTAAATATATTAACAGATAAATTTATAGAGGAATTATTTGAATCTATAGAAAACAAAGAAATATATAAAAGACCAAGACATTTATTTGGAACTGCAATAACGCCTGTAGGTCATATTGACTATACAGACAGTATATTAAGTGAGGCAACAAAAATATATTATCTATCTGGAGAGATAGGTACAGGCAGAACAACATTTTTAAAGAAAGTATATGAAAAGGCAGTTCAAAAAGGAATGAGTGTAGAGGTGTATCACTATCCTCTATTACCAGATAAAATTGAAACTATATTAATTAATGATTTAAAAATTGGTATAACAACTAGTAATATATTTAAAGATAAAGAAGTTATTGATCTTAATTCATGTATTGATCAAGAAAAGCTAGAAAGATACAAAGAAGAAGTTGAACTTGACCAAAAGATTTTGGATGAGTTAATAAATTATGCTATCTCTAATCTTAAGAAAGCTAAATCTAAGCATGATGTAATAGAAAATTATTATATTCCAAACATGAAATTTAATGAAGTTCAAGAATTGAAAGAGGATATAGTTAAAAGAATATTAAAGTATGAAAAATAAATATAAGAGAAAAATAAAGGAAGTCTTTGGGCTTCCTTTTTTGTATAAATTAATTATATAGATTTTTATAAAGAATAAGATTAGAATAAATATAGAAAAAAATAATTTATAGGGAGTAAACTCGTATGAAAAATAAATATGTGTTGATAATACTAGCGAGTACTATTTTAGGTATATTAATTGGAAACATGATAAGAGATTACAATAGAAGAGATTCTATTTTTACAGATAAAGGAAATTTAGCAAAAAAAGAAGTGAAATTGATAACTAAAAATATTAAAGAACTTAGAAGGGAGAGAGAGGTTTTAGAAGAAGAGTTAAGTGAATTAAAAGATAAATATGAAGATGTAGAAAAGATAAAAGAAGTAAATACACTAAAAAGAGATTTGTCCTATACAGATGTAGAGGGTAGTGGAATATCACTAAGTATTGATGCACAAAATGAAGAAATAGGGAATATTGCCAATTTTGTAGATTATAATAAGATATTAGTGAATATAGTAAATGAATTAAAGTTAAATGGAGCAGAATTTATTTCTATAAACGGGCAAAGGATAAATCAATACTCACCAATAGTTTTAGCAGGTAGCCATATAAATGTAAACTTGGTACCAATAGCTCCTCCGTATGAAATAAAATGTGTAGGAGACAAAGAAAAGTTATCTAAGTACATAAAAAAAGGCAGTGTATACTTAAAGAGCATACAAGATAATTATCCAATTAAGGTAGGATCTAAAGTTTTGGATACTATAGTAATAAATAAGATGAATGTACCTAATAAACTAAAATATATAGAGGGTGAGTAAAATTATTTTAGAAGAAAATAAGCTAACTATGCTTATTCCTGAAAAGCTAGCAAAAAAATATAATGTATTTCCAGTTGAACTAGATAAAGACAATTTAATAGTAGAGATAGATAATAATAATATACATGCAAAACAAGATTTAAAGCTAGCTACAGGGATGAATATTACCTTTAGGAGAGAAGAGAAACAGATTATTAAGAATAAGATAGATAGACATTATAGTGAAAGTATTAAGTTAGATGAAAACTATGCGAGAGAATTATACAATGATATATTACACAGAGCAATAAAAGAAAAGGCTAGTGACATTCATATTGAGCCATTTGAAAATTATTTAATTATAAGAAATAGAATAGATGGAGAATTAATAGAGGTAAAGAGGTTTTTAATGGACTTATACCCATCCATACTGTCTGTAATTAAACTAGACTCATCTATGGATATTACCGAAAAAAGGTTACCTCAGGATGGAAGGATAGATATTAAAATAGATAACTCTACTATAGACCTTAGAGTCTCGTCTATACCAACTGTTTATGGAGAGAAAATAGTAATAAGGATACTAAATAGAGACTCCTTCTTAAAAACAAAAGAGGAGCTTGGATTTTCAAGACAAGCAATATCCACTATAAAAAACATAGTCAATAAAAAGTCAGGAATATTATTGATTACAGGTCCTACAGGCAGTGGTAAGACGACTACGGTGTATTCAATACTTAATGATTTAAGAAATATAAGTAAAAATATAATGTCCATAGAAGACCCGGTAGAATATAAGATGGATGGAGTGAATCAGATTCAAGTAAATAATAAAGTAGGTCTTACATTTGGAGAAGGGCTGAGGTCAATTTTAAGGCAGGATCCTGATATTATTATGCTTGGAGAGATAAGAGATATAGAAACTGCTCAAATAGCAATAAGAGCAGCTATAACAGGTCACCTAGTTATTAGTACTATGCATACTAATGATGCGATATCATCTATAGCAAGATTAGTAGATATGCAAATACCTCCATATCTTATAAATTCATCGTTAATAGGTGTAATATCTCAAAGACTAGTTAGGAAAGTTTGTAAGCACTGTAGCCATAATATTATTATAAAAAATAGCTCTGAAGAAGAGATAAGTACTAAAGTTTCATCGGGATGTAGCAAATGCAATAGAGGATATTTGGGAAGAACTGCAATTTATGAAGTTCTAGAAATTAATGATGAAATAAAAGATTGTATACAATGTATGAAAGATTCTAAATCTATAAAAGATATAGCTACAAAAAATGGGATGATAACTTTTGAAGATAGTTGTAAAGATCTAATAAAAAAAGAAATAACTACACTGGAAGAATGTATGGCGGTTAATGAGTACTTATAGATGTGTAGTTTACGATGAAGATAGAAATAGAAAAGTTATCAAGTTAGACCTAGAATCTAAAAATGAAGTAGATAATTATGCAATAAAAAATAAGTTAAAATTAGTAAGAGTAAAAAAATATAATAGTTACATAAAGAATAAAAGAGTAAAAGATAAGGACACACACATCATATGCAAGCAAATTGCAATTTTACTAGAATCAGGGTGCGAGGTCACCAAGTTGCTAAGTATATTAGAAAAGCAATCGAGTAGTAAAATAAGTAAAATATTATTAAAAATATCAAATCACATTCAAAAAGGAAATTCTATAACGGATTCATTCAAAAACACAAAGTTATTCTCGAATTTTTTCATAAGTATGGTAAGAGCAGGAGAAGTGAGTGGAAGCTTAGATAAAGTAATGAACAATTTATCTGACTACTATAATAAAGAATATAAGTTGAAAAATAAAATATTGGGAATTATGACATATCCAATAATACTAATGGCATCATCTTTTGTGGTTATGCTATTTATGTTGATAAAGGTAATTCCAAATTTTGCTGAGAGTTTCTTAGGTAATGGAATAGAACCACCTATAATGACGAAACTCTTAATAAACGTATCTTTATTCGTAAGAGAAAATTTAATATATATTACATCAATATCTATAGTGCTACTACTTTCTATAGTGTTTTACATAATTACAAGTGTTAAGGCAAGGTACTTTATCAATAAGATTAAGTTTAAGATTCCGATAGTAAGAGATATAAATCAGCTGGTTATAGTAAGTAGATTTTCTAGATCGCTACTAATACTACTGAGCAGTGGAGTACAGATAATGGATGCCATAGATATATCATCTAAAGTTATAGACAATGACTTTGCGTATGAGCAAATCTTACTATCTAGTGAAAGTTTGAGGAGAGGGAATTCTATAAGCAGCTCATTGGAGTTATCAAATATATTTCCTAATTTATTTATATCTATGGTGAGTATAGGTGAAGAAAGTGGGAAATTGGATAATACATTACAAGCTATAACTGAATTTTATGATAATGAATTAGATACTACAATAGAGCAGATTATAAGACTTTTAGAACCGGCAATAATTGCGATAATTGGAATCATAGTAGGTGGAGGGATTTTGATTATGCTTACTCCTATGTTTGATTTAATTAATACGATTTAAATAAAAATATAATGGAGGAAAAGTAAAATATGATTAAAATTGAAATGAAGAAGTTAAAGAAAAGGTGCGGGTTTACATTAGTTGAAATGGTAGTGGTGGTAGCTATATTAGGGATATTATCTAGTGTAGCTATAGTTAAATATAGTAAGGCACAGGAGAGCGCGAAACTTAATGCAGACTATGTAAGTGCTGCTAATATTGCTACAGCTACAAGTCTGGCGATAAATGATAAAGTAGAAGATTTGGTTTCATCAGGCAATGTAATAAAATTGAATACTCTAAAATCAAAGGGATATTTACCTACTATACCAAAGCCTCAAAGCGAAGATAATAAGGACTTTACAGTAAATGTTTCAAATAGTGATGTGACTGTTAAATTGGGAGATACTCAGTTATATCCTAAAGATAAGTAGTGTTAATTAATTGCTTAATGTACTAATTTATTTGTTTTAGATAATATAGGAGGTTATTTTATTAAAAATATAATTACTTTAGATTTAAATGATGATTACGTAAAGCTTAATTTTATTAGAAAGTACAATAGAAGCATACATATAGATAAATCAGTATACCGATTATTTGAGGAAGGATCTATTAGTTATAACAATAAAAGTTACTTAGAGAAAATAAATAATATTCTCAAGGATGAATTGCAAAATACTAATAAATCATACAAAGATATATACTTTAATTTACAGAATGAAAATGTTATAGTTCGAAATATAAAAATACCAAATATTAAGAAAAGAAAAGATATATTCGGTATGATAGAGAATGAGATTACTCAATATATACCGATTGATATTAAGAATTACGTAGTTAAATATAATGTACTAAATTCAAATGACGAGGATTTGGATTTACAAGTAATACTTTTTCCAAAGATTATAATAGATACTTGTATGCTTGTTTGTAAGCAGCTGAAGCTAAGAGCCAAGGCATTAAATATTAATTTAAATATACTTCAAAAAATAATAAATCTAGATATCATTAAAGAATTTGGTCAAGAAGCTATATTTATTGAAGAAAAAAGAAATGATTTTATTCTGAATATAGCTAAAAACAGAACAATACAAGAGTCATACATATTACAAAAAAATTTTCAATCATATGAATTTGCTAAAGGATTACTGAATCAAAATAAAGATATATTTTATTATGGAGAAAGGCTAGAATTATTCAATGAGATTCTATCAGATAAATATGAGACCAAAATATTAAGTTTAAAAGAAAATATAAAAGTACAAAGTCACATAGATGAAGTTTATGAAGAGAATATTAATTATATAAATAGTATAGGAATGATTATTTAAAATGAGGAAATCTGTAAATATAAACTTTTTTAAATACTATAAGATCCGAAATGGTAATAAATTTTTTGTAATGATATGTATGATAGTAATGATGTATATGATACTTGAAATTTATAATGGAATTAGTACTATTAAGGATTTAGACAGTTTTGTAAATAGTAATATCAAGGAAGAAGTTGTTCCTGAAAGTAATGGTGCAAATGGTAATTACATTACATTTATAAGCTTAGAAAAGGTACGAAAAATATACGACTTACTAGGTATTAGTAATATATCAAAATTAAGTATAAATGGAAATATAGCGAATATTGATGGAGTGTGTGAAGACTTAAATATTTTAGAAAATATTAAGAGAGAAGAATCTATTAAGAATCTTTCGATAAACCACATAAAAAAACAAGAAAGTAACTATTTATTTAATTTAACATATGAGTTAGGTGATTAAAATGAAGATAAGTAAAAAAGATAAATATCTGCTAGCAATTTTACTTATTTCTATATTGATGATATCCGTAGATATAATTATAATAAATCCTATGAAAAATAAGATAGACAATTTAAGTTATGAAAAAGAAATTATATTATCTGAAAATACTAAGGAGAATAAGTTAAATAATGTACAAAATGAAAGTTTAGAAGATGATATATTGCTAAAAGTAGAAAAAGAAATAAATAGTCTAGCTAATATAGATTATATAAATAAATCGGTATATTTAGATGATAACGGAAAAGAAAGTATCAATGTAGAAATGAAAATAAATGGAAGTATATATAATGTGTTTCAAATTAATGAAGCATTAAAAAAATTGAATATGGAAAAGTCGATAAATATGGTAGAAATTAATAGTATCCCTAGTGAAAATACAGAAGAAGAAGGCTTGGTTACCACGGATTCTGTAGAGTGCATGATGACGATTAGTGTCAAGTAAAATACATATATACATAAAGTACAAGTTTTATATCAATTTGTATATAAATATAGGTAAATAAATATTATGATTTATACATAAAATCAAAGGAATATGGACAAAACATATAGAAAAATTATATTATAACTTAAATAATTTAGGTTAAATAAATAAAATAACGCTATAATTATAGAACTATATCAAAAAAAATGATATAATTATAAATTGTACTTTAATTTAGAAACAAAGGAGTGACCGTTACATTGTTAGGGAGAAATGAGTTATGCCCCTGTGGAAGTGGCAAAAAATATAAAAGATGTTGTTTAAATAAAGATGTTGTTTTAGAAAGAGCTGGAAGAAAGATAGTACTTTCTCAAAAACAATACTCAGAATTATATACAAAAATATATAAGTTTGCACAACAAGATAAGTTTAATTCAGAGCGTGAAAAAGCTAAGGAAATGTTCTATATAGTAGAAAATGAAAATACAAGCGAAAAATTCGAAAGATTCTTCAACACTTATTTTATACAAGACCATATAATGGAAGATAAAAAAGTTATGACTGTAGAATTCTTTGAAGAGAATAAGATGAACTTAAATAAAGTTGAAATGGACATATTAAGAAGTCTATTTGAATCTTATGTAAGTATTTACGAAGTAAAAGAAATACTAGATGGAAAAGTATTACTAGAAGATTGTTTAACTAAGCAAGAAGTTCACACTGATGATGTAAACCTACTAAAAGATTTTAATGTAGGAGATTGTATGATAGCAAGAATGGTAACTATAGAAGATGTTAGTATATTAATTGACATAACTATAAGTATATCTGAATCAGTTAAAGATGTTATAGCAAATGATATAACTACTTTATTTGCTCAATATGAAGATATATATAAAGATATTAAGACATTCTTAATACATCATACACACATATTATACAAGTATATCCAACAATTATTAGATCCAACTGTTGCAGAGCATCTTAAGAATCAAAGAGAGCAAAAATCTAGTCAACAAGGTGAAGTAGTTGAAGATGATTGTAATGTATGTAGCATGATCAGAAATAATGCAGACAAAGAAGATGTAGATGCATGCATCGCATTCTGGAAATCATTTAAAGAATCTCAAGGCGAAGTAAAAGGTTCTGAGAATGGATGGGCAGCAGCTGTAGAGTACCACATAAAGAAAGAAAGTGGACAAACTGTAACTCAAGCTCAAATATCTAAAAAATATGATATAAGTCCAAGTACTTTAGGTAAAAGATACAAGGATCTTAAAATATAATAGCTAGATATAAAGACTAAGGAATCATGTATATATATGATTCCTTAATTTTTATTAAAAAAAATATTTTAAATTATGAAAATGGGTTTTAATATATTCGAATAATGTATAAAATAGTAGATATATATAATATATAGAAAAGAGGGATACTTATGAGTCTTAGTTTAGGAAATGCAGTTGCAGTATCAACAAATTATATAAAATCCAATCCAGCAGTACCTGTATACAATGGAGAAGAAAATCCAAGTAACTTATATGCTGTTATTTATCATATAGAGATAGGATATAATGAAGAGAGTTTAAACAACATTAAACAATACATAATAATAGATTACAAAGAGTTTGATTTAGATATAACTCAAAAGAATGAATTAGTAGAAGTTGCAAAAGAATACTGTAGATCTAAAGGTATAAAAGAAGACCAAAATCTTGAAATAGCACTTTTAGATAATGAAGAAGCTGAGAATTTCTTAGAGAAGGTATTTAATAATATGAAAGTTATAAGAGGACTTATAACAAAAAAAGACTAGGAGAGTATAAAACTAAGTCTGAACTGAAAATATAACACCATATAGAGATGTATTTAAGTATAAATACTAAAATGCAATCTATAAAAGAAGATAATCCTAAAAAAGAGAATATGGGTGTTATATTTATAGAAAGCTAGGTATTAATCCTAGCTTTTATAATTTAAAATAAAAAATATATATGTTAGAGAGGATGCAAAATGCTAAGAATATCGAATATAAAACTAAGCATAGATGAAGATGTTTCTGTAATAAAGAAACATGTCTTAAATAAATTGAAAATAAAAGAAAATCAGTTAGTTAAGTACTATATTTATAAAGAGTCTATAGATGCAAGAAAAAGAGGTAAAATTGATTTTGTATATACTGTAGATGCTGAAGTAAAAAATGAAGAAAGTATTATAAAAAGAAATCCTAAGGATGTAGTAAAAATAAAAGAAACAAAATACTTAGGTGTTCAAATGGGAAATGAGGACCTTAAAAATAGACCCGTAATAATAGGCAGTGGTCCAGCTGGATTATTTGCAGCCTTATTGTTAGCTCAAAAGGGATACAATCCTTTATTATTAGAGAGAGGTCTAGATGTAGATAATAGAAGTAGAGATATTGAAGATTTCTGGACAAATAGAAAGTTTAAGAGTAACTCAAACGTGCAATTCGGAGAAGGTGGAGCGGGAACTTTTTCGGACGGAAAACTTACAACAAGGATAAAAGATATTAGATGTAGAAAGGTCTTAGAAGAGCTTGTAAACTTTGGTTCACCAGATGAAATATTGTACTCTTATAAGCCACATGTGGGTACAGACATACTAAAAGGTGTTGTTAAAAATATTAGAAATGAAATAATCAGACTTGGTGGAGATGTTAAGTTTGATGCAAAAGTAACTGATATAGTACTTGAGAATAATGAAATAAAATCAGTAATAATAAATGATAAAGAGACTGTAGATACAGAAGCAGTGATTTTAGCCATAGGTCATAGTGCTAGAGATACTTACAAGATGTTACATAAAAGAGGTGTTAGAATTATTCAAAAACCATTTGCAATAGGTGCTAGAATAGAACATCCTCAAGAGCTAATAAATAAATCTCAATACAAAGAGTTTTATAATCACCCAAGATTAGGTGCAGCTGACTATAGACTTATAGAACATACCTCAAATGGTAGAACCGCTTATAGCTTCTGTATGTGTCCAGGAGGAACTGTTATAGCTTCTGCATCAAATGAGTTTGAAGTAGTAACTAATGGTATGAGTGAGCATGCTAGAGATGAGGATAATGCAAATAGTGCATTTTTAGTAAATGTTCTGCCAGATGATTTTGGAAGTGATGATCCTTTAGCAGGTATTGCATTCCAAGAGAAATATGAAAGATTAGCTTATGAGTTAGGCGGAAAAAATTATAATGCACCAGTCCAATTAGTGGGAGACTTCCTAAATGATAAAGTATCTACAAGTATTGGTAATGTAGATCCTTCGTATAAGCCAGGGTATGAGTTTGTAGATTTAAGAGAATGCTTACCTGCATTTGTAACTGATACTATGAAGGAAGCATTAGCATCTCTTGATCATAAGTTAAGTGGGTTTGCAATGCATGATGCTGTATTAACTGGAGTTGAAACAAGATCTTCAGCACCTATAAGAATTGTTAGAGACGAAAACACTTTAGAATCTGTAAATACTAAGAATCTATACCCATGTGGTGAAGGTGCAGGATATGCAGGAGGTATAGTTACAGCGGCGGTAGATGGGATAAAATGTGCAGAAAAAATTATACAAAAATATGCAAATATATAATTAACATAGATTTAACGAAATGGTAACATAGAATTAATATTTAACATAATTTTAACACTAATCACCTCCAAGATTTGATAAAATACAATAGGCGTAATAATTTGATATACAAGATAATTATCTCTTAAGGAGGATGTAACTTTGGAAATTGTGATAAGTCTGATGGGAGGACTAGGTTTATTCTTATATGGTATGAACCTTATGGGAGAAGCACTAGAAAAATCAGCAGGTACTAAGTTAAAGAAGATAATAGAGCTACTTACAAGTAACTTAATAATGGGAGTTGTAGTTGGAGCATTGGTTACAGCGGTAATACAAAGTTCTAGTGCAACGACAGTAATGGTTGTAGGGTTTGTAAATGCAGGAATAATGACCTTACCACAAGCTGCAGGAGTTATAATGGGTGCAAATATTGGGACTACAATAACTGCTCAATTGGTATCATTTAATTTAAATGGACTAGCTCCAGTAGCATTAGGAATAGGTATCATATTATATTTATTTGGAAAAAAAGCAAAAACAAAACATTTAGCGGAAATACTTATAGGGTTTGGTATCTTATTTACAGGTATGGACTTTATGAAGGCAGCAGTTGAACCTTTAAAAGACTTCCAAGGATTTACTGATCTACTAATCACATTTGGAAAATATCCTTTACTAGGACTTTTACTAGGATTTGGTATAACTGCAATAGTACAAAGTTCAAGTGCATCGATGGGTATGCTGGTAGCTTTAGCATCAGGAGGGTTAATACCTTTATCTGCAGCACTACCAATATTATATGGTCAAAATATAGGAACTTGTGTTACATCTTTAATATCGAGTGTTGGAGCAAATAAAAATGCTAGAAGAGCAGCTATGCTTCACTTAATATTTAATGTATTAGGTACAGCTGTATTCTTAATATTCTTAAATAAACCAGTAGTAAGCTTAGTTACATCTATAGATCCAACAAATGTAGCAAGGCAAATAGCAAATACACATACTTTATTTAACATCATATCAGTTTTATTATTAATACCATTTACTAAGTATATAATAAAACTTGCAGTTAAATTAGTTCCAGAAGATGAAACTAGTGCAGATATGGATGAAATTAGAACAGTAAAATACTTAGATGATAGAATGATAGAGACTCCATCAATAGCTTTGGCTAATACAGTTAAAGAAACTCTAAGAATGGGTGAGAAATCCAAGGAGAGTTTAAATTCAGCTATGGAAGGTATGTTTGAACATTCTACTGAACATATAGAGAAAAGTTTAAAGAAAGAAAAACTTATAAATCAATTACAAAAAGCAATACTAAGTTATCTACTTAAATTATCAAAGGCACCTTTAAATGAAGAATCTAGAGAAGTTGTAGATGCTTTATTTAATACAGTTAATGATATAGAGAGAATTGGAGATCATGCAGAAAATATTGCTGAGTTAGCACAAAGCGCTATAGATGCAAAAGTATTATTCTCTGATCAAGGAAAATCAGAGCTTAAAGATATGTACGATAAGGTTATATCAGCATATACATATTCTTTAGAAGCAATGAGAACTGATAATATTGATCTAGCTTGTAAAGTTATTAAAATGGAAGAACAAGTTGATATGATGGAGAAATCTTGTAGAGCAAATCACATGCATAGATTAAATAATAGTCTTTGTAGTATAGACAATGGAGTTATCTACTTAGATATAATAACTAATCTAGAAAGAGTATCAGACCATGCTGTAAATATAGCACAACAAGTTATAGCACAACAGTCTGGAAGTAATTAATATATATGCTGCCTTATTTTAAGGCAGCTTTTTTATTGGTGTTTAAGTATATAATTAGGAATTAAAAGGGAATGATTGTTATTTTTATAACTTTATTATTAATGAAATTATAATTTTGTGCTATAATTTCATTATACTATTAAAAGGAAAGAGGTAGGGATATGGAAAGAATACAATTTGACTACAGTAAAGCTCTAGGATTTTTTAATCAAACAGAAATAGATGCACTACAATCATATGTAGATGTATCTCACAAAATGTTACATGAAAAAACAGGACTTGGAAATGACTTTTTAGGATGGATAGACCTTCCTAAAAATTATGATAAAGAAGAATTTGATAAAATAAAGAAAGCAGCTGAAAAGATAAAGTCAGACTCAGATGTTTTATTAGTAATAGGAATAGGTGGATCTTACTTAGGTGCTAGAGCAGCTATAGAAACATTAGGTCACTCATTTAGAAATAATATATCTAAAGAAGATAGAAATGCTCCAGAAATATACTTTGTTGGACAAAATATAAGCTCTACATACATGATGGACTTACTAGATGTAATAAAAAATAAAGATGTATCAATAAATGTTATATCAAAGTCTGGTACTACAACAGAACCAGCTATAGCATTTAGAGTATTCAAAGATCTCTTAGAAAAGAAATATGGAAAAGAAGAAGCTAGTAAAAGAATATATGCAACTACTGATGCTAAAAGAGGGGCACTTAGACAATTAGCAGATGAAGAAGGATACGATACATTTGTAATACCTGATGATGTAGGTGGTCGTTTCTCTGTTTTAACACCAGTGGGATTATTACCAATAGCTGCTGCTGGACTAGATATAGAGGCTATGATGAATGGTGCAGCAGATGCAAGTGATGAATTCAATACATCTGACTTAAAGAATAATCACAGTTATCAATATGCAGTAGTAAGAAATGTATTACATAGAAAAGGCAAAGATGTAGAATTATTAGTAAACTACGAACCACAGTTACATTATGTAGGTGAATGGTGGAAGCAATTATATGGAGAGAGTGAAGGAAAAGATAATAAAGGTATATTCCCCGCATCAGTAGATTTCTCAACAGATTTACACTCTATGGGACAATATGTACAAGAAGGTAAGAGAATATTATTTGAAACAGTACTTAATGTAGCTGAATGTAAGAGAAGTATAACTATAAATGAAGAAAAAGTTGACTTAGATGGATTAAATTATTTAGCAGGAAAGACTGTTGATTTTGTTAATCAAAAAGCATCTCAAGGAACTTTATTAGCTCATACAGATGGACAAGTTCCAAATTTAATGATAAACATACCAAAGCTAGATGAATATAACTTTGGATACCTTGTATACTTCTTCGAAAAGGCATGTGCAATAAGCGGATACTTACTAGGAGTTAATCCATTTGATCAACCAGGAGTTGAAGCATACAAGAAAAATATGTTTGCATTACTTGGAAAACCTGGGTTTGAAAAAGAAAAAGAAGAATTAGAAAAAAGACTTTAATAGTTAAGGTTTAATTAAGAATAAAATAATATAATGAAATCATCATAAGATAGTTTTACTACTTAATGATGATTTCTTTTTTTTATGAAGTTATTAAAATGTAAAAAATGTAAATAATAAATATTAAGTAAAGTATGTACAATTTGAAATGTAATTAATTAGGAGGGAATTGGTATGTCAAGAAAAAGAGGGATAGGTTTAGTCGTAACAGTAGCCATTATTTGTTCAGTATTAAGTAGTGCATTGACTGTAGTGTTAATGAAAAATACACTTGGGAATAATTCATCTTCAGGCAAGCCGACACAAATACAAGTAAATGATGAAGGTAAAACACAAAATGTTTATCATGCAGTAACAGAAAAAGCTATGCCATCAGTAGTAGGTATAACAACGACTACGGTAGATAGAAATAATGTATTTGCTATTCCTACTCAATCAGAGGGTGTAGGTACAGGAGTTATAGTAGATGCAAATGGATATATATTAACAAACTCTCACGTTGTATCTGATGGTAAAGCAACTAGTGTAAATGTTCTATTCAATGATGGTTCTACAGTAGAGGGGACAGTATTTTGGAATGATCCTCAATTAGATTTAGCAATAGTTAAGGTTGAAAAAACAGGATTAACTCCAGCAGAACTAGGGGATAGTGACCAAGTAAGAACTGGGGATTTATCAATAGCAATAGGAAACCCTTTAGGTCTTGAATTCCAAAGAAGTGTAACTCAAGGTATAATAAGTGGTTTAGATAGAACTATAACAACTGAGAAAACTAATATGACAGGTCTTATTCAGACTGATGCAAGTATAAATCCTGGTAACAGTGGAGGGCCATTATTAAACGATAAAGGTCAAGTTATAGGTATAAATACGGCTAAAGCATCTCAAGGAGAAGGACTAGGATTTGCTATTCCGATAAATACAGCTAAGCCTATAGTTGAATCAATAATATCTTCAGGTAAGTTTGAAAAAGTTACTTTAGGAATAAAAGGTGTAGATGTAGCTACATTTGAAGCTTCGACTGGAACATCTTTAGAAGCTGAGTCTGGTGTTTATATAGCAGAAGTAATGGATAATACAGCAGCTAAAAGTGCAGGGATACAAGCGGGAGATGTTATAGTTAAGGTAGGGGACACTAATATAACTAGTATGTCAGACTTAAATAAATCTTTATATGGATATTCTTCTGGTGATAAAACTAAAGTAGTCATAAACCGAAGTGGAAAAGAAGCTAGCATAGACGTAAAATTCTAAAAAACTTAAAATAAAGATTAGGTATATATATCAATTTATTTTATATTATAAATTGATTTATGTACCTTTTTTTATTAAATTGGATTATTATTAAATTAGGAAAATGTATTCTACAAAGAAAAATTTTTTAAGGGGGGGAATATGGATAGTCTATTAGTGATAAATTTTCAAAAATGTAGTATCCATGATGGACCAGGTATCAGAAGTACTATTTTTTTCAAAGGATGCCCTCTTGATTGTGTATGGTGTCATAATCCTGAAAGTAAAAAATTTACTAAAGAGGTACTGTATAATCAAGAAAGATGTTCAGCTTGTGGAACTTGTGCTAAGATTTGTCCGAGTAATGCAATATCCAATCAACTGTATAGAGTTAGCTTAGATAGAGATATTTGTACTACTTGTGGTAGTTGTCTTGATTACTGTGTAAACAATGCAAGAGAAATTGTGGGTGAAGAATATAGCATTAAGCAGCTTGTAAGGGAAATTGAGAAGGATATAATGTTTTATGAAGAGTCAGGTGGAGGGGTAACTTTATCAGGTGGAGAGGTAATGTGCCAGGATATAGAGTGTATATCTAAGTTATCTAGAGTATGTAAGGATAGAGGAATACATATTGCGGTTGACACATGTGGTTATGCTAAATTTGATAATTATGAGAGAATACTAGAATTTGTGGATTTATTCTTATATGATATAAAGCTTATTGATGAAGAAAAACATATAGAATTTACAGGAAAATCAAACAAATTGATATTAGAGAATCTTAAAAAGTTAAGTGAAAAAGGTGCAAATATAAATATAAGAATACCTTTGATAGAAGGTGTAAACGTTGATGAAGAAAATATTGAGGTTAAAAAAATTATAGAATTTATTAAGCCTTTAAATATAAAAAAAGTAAACCTTCTTCCATACCATAGTATTGGGAAGCATAAGTATGAGAAGCTTGATGAAGTATACCACGCTGAAGATTTTGAAACACCAGATACTTCTAAACTAGAAGAGATTAGAGATATCTTTGAAAGAAATAATTTTAGTACAAAAATAGGGGGGTAATTCAATGAGTAGGGGAAGTTTTGAAAGAACTAGAAAATTGAGACATCAAAGTTTAGAGGCGCAACCATATATATCTATCGAAAGAGCAAGGCTTATAACAGAAGCTTACAAAAAATATGAAGGTAGTGTAGAGACACCAATACTTCGTGCATTAGCTTTCAAATACTATATTGAAAATAGAACTATATGCATAAATGATGGAGAGTTAATAGTTGGTGAAAAAGGTGATGCACCTCAAGGGTCACCTACATATCCAGAATTATGCTGTCATACTATGGAAGATTTAGAAGTTATGCATAGTAGAGAAATCATAAACTTTGATGTATCTGAAGAAGCTAGAAAAATACAAGAAGAAGAAATAATACCATACTGGAAGGGAAGACAAACTAGAAATAGGATAGTTAGTTCTATGGATACGGAGTGGGTAGATGCTTATGAATCAGGTATTTTTACTGAATTTATGGAACAAAGAGCTCCAGGTCATACTGTATGTGGTGATACAATTTACAAAAAAGGATTCTTAGATTTAAAAAAAGATGCAGAAAATAGCATATCAAAATTAGATTTTATTAATGATATGGATGCATATAATAAAAAAATAGATTTAGAAGCTATGATAATCTGCTGCGAGGCTATGGTTGTATTAGGAGATAGATATGCAGCCAAAGCAAGAGAATTAGCTGAAAAAGAAATTGATGAGAATAAGAGAAATGATCTATTATTAATAGCTAGAAACTGCGAAATAGTACCTGCAAGTAAGCCTCAAAATTATCATCAGGCTATACAAATGTATTGGTTTGTACATATAGGGGTTACTACAGAGCTTAATATATGGGATGCGTTTAGTCCAGGGAGATTAGATCAACATTTAAACCTGTTCTATGAAAATGATCTAGAAGAAGGACTATTAAATAGAGAAAAAGCACAAGAATTGCTTGAGTGCTTATGGGTTAAATTTAATAATCAACCAGCACCACCTAAGGTTGGAATAACTTTGAAAGAAAGTGGAACTTACACTGATTTTGCAAATATAAATACAGGTGGAATAAGTCCGGATGGTCAAAATGGTGTTAATGAAGTAAGTTATATAATCCTTGATGTAATGGATGAAATGAAATTACTTCAACCTAGTTCAAATGTACAAATAAGTAGAAAGACTCCACAAAGATTCTTAAAGAGAGCATGTGAGATATCTAGAAAAGGATGGGGTCAGCCTGCATTTTACAATACTGAAGCTATAGTACAAGAGCTTCTAGAAGCTGGGAAGACTCTAGCAGACGCAAGACTTGGAGGTACTAGTGGATGTGTTGAAACAGGATGCTTTGGAAAAGAAGCATATGTATTAACTGGATATATGAACATACCTAAAATACTAGAACTAACTTTAAATAATGGTTTTGATCCAATATCTAAAAAGCAACTAGGTCTAAAAACAGGAGATGCAAGAGATTTCAAATCATATGAAGAATTATTTGATGCATTTAAACAACAATTAAGTTACTTTATAGATATAAAGGTAAAAGGAAACTTAATAATAGAAAATATATATGCAAAACATGTACCTTGTCCTCTTATGTCTTCCATAGTAGATGACTGTATAGAGAAAGGTATGGATTATCATAGAGGTGGAGCAAGATACAACACTAGATATATACAAGGTGTTGGAATAGGAACAATAACAGACTGCTTAACAGCTATAAAATATAATGTATTTGATAATAAAAAGTTTGATATGGATACGTTGTTAAAAGCCATGGAAGCAAACTTTAATGGATATGAAGCTATTCATAATATGTTAGTAAATAAATCGCCTAAGTATGGAAATGATGATGACTATGCAGATGAGTTAATGCAAGATGTATTTAATTTTTATAATAAAGAAGTAACAGGAAGACCTACAGTTTCAGGAGGGCATCATAGAATAAATATGTTACCAACTACTTGTCACGTATACTTTGGAGAAGTTATGGGGGCAAGTGCAAATGGTAGACTATCAGGTAAACCAGTATCTGAAGGTATATCTCCAGAAAAAGGTGCTGATACTAATGGACCTACAGCAGTTATTAAATCATGTTCAAAAATGGATCATCTAAAAACAGGTGGAACACTTTTAAATCAAAGGTTTGCTCCATCAGTAGTTGAAGGAGACGAAGGTCTTGATAACATGGCAAATTTAGTAAGAGCTTACTTTAACATGGATGGTCATCACATACAATTTAACGTGTTTGATAAAAATGTATTACTTAAAGCACAAGAAAATCCTGATGAATACAAAGATTTGATAGTTAGAGTTGCAGGATATAGTGACCACTTTAATAATTTAAGTAGAGCATTACAAGATGAAATAATAGGAAGAACAGAGCAAACATTTTAAAATAATATAACAAAGGAAGGAATACAAAATGAAAACAATAGGATTTATAGGATCAGGAAACATGGGGAAAGCAATGATAGGAGGTATAGTTAAATCAGGATTACTAACTCCAAATCAAATAACTGTGTCAGACTTAAATAAAGCAGCATTAGAGAGCGTATACAATGAGTTTGGTGTAAATACTACTACTGAATCAAGAGAGGTTGTAAAAGACTCTGATATTATAATAGTTGCGGTTAAGCCTAATATATATGATATAGTTTTAGAGCAAGTTAAGGATTTGATAGATACAAATAAAATAATAGTTACAATAGCAGCTGGAAAAACTATAAGTTCTATAGAAAGTATAATAGGATCAGATAAAAAGATAATTAGAACTATGCCAAACACTCCAGCATTAGTAAATGAAGGTATGACTGCCATATGTAAAAACAAAAATATAACTGATGAAGAATTAGAGATGATAAAAAGTATATTTGAATCATTTGGTGAGGCAGAAATAGTAGGAGAGTATTTAATAGACTCAGTAATTGGTGCAAGTGGATCAGCACCAGCATATGTATTTATGTTTATTGAGGCTATAGCAGATGCTGCTGTAATTGGAGGTATGCCAAGAGCTCAAGCTTATAAGTTTGCAGCGCAAGCAGTTATGGGATCTGCGAAAATGGTTATTGAAACAGGTAAACATCCAGGAGAACTAAAAGATATGGTATGTTCACCAGGAGGAACTACTATTGAAGCGGTTAGAGTATTAGAAGAAGAAGGATTTAGAGCTTCAGTTATAAAGTCTGTTGTAGCTTGTATGGATAAATCTAAAGAAATGAGTAAATAAGAAATTACTCTGATCTGAGATGTATATGAGTGGAGTATTAAGAAAAAACAGAGTGCTACAAGATATAATTTATATCCTGTAGCACTCTGTTTTTTTATTATTTATTTGCAGATTCTTTTTCTTCTAATGAACAATCAGAGTTGCTTGGGCATCCAGAGCATCCTGAACAAGAGCTACAACCAGAAGATTTTTTATTTGTAAATTTATTGTAGATAATAGCTATAGCTATTATTATTATTCCACCGCCGATTAATAACTCAGATACTGAACCTGAACCATTAGAGAAGATTACATTTCCTATTGTGTTAGCTAAAAATGCACCAACCCATGCAAGAGCAAACTGGTAAGAGAATGAAATCATCATCATTTTATTTCCATACTCTTTTCTCATTGTAGCAAGAGCTGCAATACATGGAGTATATAAAGCTGAAAATACTAAGAATGAATAAGCACTTACTCCAGTAAACACTGTAGGAAGAACTGTATCTAAATTTCCATAAAGAACATTTAAAGTGTTTACAACTATTTCCTTAGCACCAAGCCCACTTAAGATAGCAACTGAGGCCTTCCATTCACCAAATCCTAGTGGTGCAAATAAAGGAGATATAAATTTACCAATATGAGCTAAGAAACTATTATTCATATCCTCAGTAAATCCACCAAAGTTAAATGAAGACATAGCCCAAAGTACAACTGACATAGCAAACATTATAGTAACAACTCTTATTAAAAATCCTTTTGATTTATTCCAAGTATTTCTTAATAAAGCACTCAAAGTAGGAACTTTATATTCAGGTAATTCTAATATAAAAGGTTCTGGAGTACTTTTAAATGCAGTCTTATTTAATATTAAAGCTATTAATATAGCAACAACTATTCCTATTAAATATAATGAAGTAGTAACTAAAGCTTCATTACGAGGGAAGAATATAGATGCAAACAATGCATATATAGGCAACTTAGCTCCACAAGTCATAAGTGGTGCAATAAGTGCAGTTATCTTTCTATCTTTTTCACTTTCTAAAGTTCTAGTAGCCATTATAGCTGGAGAAGAACATCCCATACCCATTATCATAGGTATAAACGCCTTACCAGATAGACCAACTTTTCTCATTATTTTATCCATTAAAAATGCTGTTCTTGACATATATCCACTATCCTCAAAAATAGATAATCCTAAGAATAAAGTAAATATTAGAGGGAAGAATGGTAAAGTACCACCAACACCAGCTATAATACCATCAATTATAAGAGATTTAAACCAAGGGCTTGACCCTGCAAGTAAAGCATCTACTGGAGCAGATACATATGCATCAATTAGTCCAGCTAAGCCTTCTTGGAGAGGACCTCCTACCCAATCAAATGTAAATTTAAACAAAAGTAACAGTAACCCTATGAATATAGGATAAGCTAAAATAGGATTTAACACGATATTATCTATCCTATCACTTATAGATTTTTTTCTAGTTGATTTAGTTTCAACACAATTTGAAAGTATTTTTTCTAATTTTTTATATGTCTCAGTTTCGCTACCGAAATTAGTTTCATATTTAACATTTCTATTAGAAGCATTTCTAATAGCTTCAGATATTTTCTCAGTACCATTTTTTTTCTTTGCTATTATAGGAATAATTGTAACTCCTAATTCATTAGCTAGTTTATCACTATTTATATCCATACCCCTAGACTCTGCAACATCAAGCATATTTAATAAAATAACGATTGGCTTATTAAATTGCATAAGTTGAGTAGTTAGGTAAAGATTTCTAGATAAGTTTGCTGCATCTATAACATTGACAATCACATCAACAGCTTCTTTTTCTAAGTAAGATTTAGAAACTTTCTCCTCATTTGAAAAAGTGTCCATTGCATATATTCCAGGTAAGTCTACAACCTTTATATCCTTTTCAAAAATTCCTTCTTTCTTTTCTATAGTAACCCCAGGCCAGTTACCAACATATTGATTAGAACCTGTAAGTAAGTTGAAAACAGTAGTTTTTCCAACATTGGGATTACCTAATAATGCCACATTAATCATGTCTAATCACCTCTTTATTTTAAATAAATATTCTTAGCATCTTCTTTTCTTATAGCTAAATCAAATCCTCTAAATCTAATTACTATAGGATCTCCGAATGGAGCGACTTTTTTTACTTCTACCTCTGTGTTATTTATACATCCTAAAGCAAGTAATCTCTTGCTTAATTTTACGTCACCATCTATATCATTAATAATACCTTTTTGGCCAACTTTTAAATCGTTAACAGTCATCATTAATACCTCCTAATGAAATTCATTATCAAGAAAGATTGTAACAATATAATACCAAAAAGTCAAGTATGGGCAATAGGTATAGACATATTACTATGAGTAGTTATTATAATAGATGTATATTTAGATTAGAGAACACGCGATAAAATATATAATAAAATTAAATTATAAGTATTGATTAAAAAAACTATGTAAGCAGGCATCAAATATTAGTAATTATAGAAATAGTGGTCTATGTATAATTTAGATAATAATTACCAAACTTTAGAAATAAAGTAAAGGAAATTTAGGGGCATTTTATTGACATATAGTGATATTATTTGATACTATAAACATAATAGTACAAAATTTGTAATAGTGGTGATTATTATGGCAAATACAGAGTTAGAAAAGCTAAAAAAAGAAATAGAAACACTGAGAGATGAAATAAACACGTATATTGAATATCCAGAGATATTTAAAGAAGAGTTAGTAGAATCAAGCAGTAGGATAGACATTTTAATAAATAAATACATTGATTTAAGCAAATAGTCCACGAAAGTGGGCTTTTTTTGCATATGTTCATAATAAAAGGCAAATATTAAATATCTAGGTAAATATTTATTAATATATAATTTAAAGGGTGGAATCTATGCTAATAGGTAAGCTTATAAACTCAGTTATAATTATTGTATTATCATATGTCTTATTAAAATTAATACAATATCTTTTAAATAAATTATTTGAACTAACTAAGTTTGATGAGAGGTATGAAAATACATTATGTAGTGTATTATCATCAATTTCGTACTATATTATATTTGTTGTAAGCTTAATTCTAGTTTTGAGAGAATTTAACATAGTAGATGCTACAAAATTTAGCACGCTAGTAACTGGAGCTAGTATAGTAGGATTAATAGCAGGAGTTGCTGCTCAGAGTATATTAAAAGATATATTCAATGGATTTTTCATACTTTTTGAGAGGCAAATACAAGTTGGTGATTTTGTTGTTATTAATGAGGATTTTAAAGGAACAATAGAAGAAATAGGACTTAGGAGTACCAGCCTAAGGGATTGGGACTTAAAGCGTATTACCATATCTAATGGAACAATAACTAGTATAAGAAATTATAGTAAGAATAAAATGAGAGTAGTAGTTCATGTAAGAGTCTCTTATGAAGAAGACCCTATGAAAGTATTAGATTCATTGGAAGAGGTTTGTTCTGTAATGAATGAAAACTACAAGGACTATTTTATTAAAGATTCAAGAGGAGAGATAACTAGCAAATTTAAGGTATATGGAGTAACAGATATAGAAAAAAATCCAATTGGCGCTCAATATACAATGACTGGTGTTGTAGAATCATGTAAATACTTCTCTGCACTGAGAGATACAAAGTTACAGATCTTAATTATATTTAAGAAAAATAACGTAAGAATCGCATATCCTACACATATAAATGTAGTACATTATAATGAAGATAGAAACTGATTATGAATCAAATATGAGTTTAGTAAAGAATTTATAAAATGGGGGAGATTTTATAGAAACAAGAGATATTATTATTAGACTGCTATTGGCTCTAGTTATAGGAGGGTTAACTGGCTTAGAAAGAGAGAAATCTCATCAGTTTGCTGGATTTAGGACTCACATATTAGTAGCAGTAGGTTCTTGTATTACATCTGTAACCTCAATAGCTTTATTTGAAGAATATAGTGTATATAGCACTATGGATCCAGGTAGGATAACAGCTCAGGTATTATCAGGTATAGGTTTTTTAGGTGCAGGAGCTATATTAAAAACATCCAATGGGATACGAGGTCTTACAACAGCAGCAGGAATATGGGCTACTGCATGTATAGGTATTGCTATAGGATATGGATACTATACACTTAGTATTTCTGCATGGTGTTTTGTAATGATAACGCTCTATATATTAAAAAATATAGATAAGATATTTTTTAAGAAAAAACAAACTATGTTTGATGTAACTGTAAATAATATAAATATAATATCGATAATTTATAGTAAATTTGAAAGATCTCATATTATGGTAAAAAATATCGAGGTAGTATCTATTGATGAACATACATGGAAATTAAGTTTTTTTATAATTTATGATAGACGAATTATAATAGAAGAACTCATAAAAGAATTAAATGAGTCAAAATGCATAATAAATGTAGATTATTTGCACTAAAATAATATAGAATAGAAGATAACTACAATTATAGATGAGGTGTATGAATTGAAGAATAACATAAAGATAATAACAGATGGTTCATGTGATTTTCCACAAGAAATTATAGATAGAGTAAAACCAGGTATAGTTGGAATAAACGTTGCTTTTGGTGAAGAAAGTTTTATTGGTGGAGTAGAAATTAATGCTGAAACTTTTTATGAAAAGATGAGAGGGTGCAAAGAGCTACCAAAAACATCAAGTCCTTCACCAGAAAGATTTATAGATTTATATAATTGTGATGAAGAGGAACTATTAGTATTTACTCTAACATCTAAATTATCAAGTACTTATAGCAATGCTGTACTTGCTAAGACTATGTACTTAGAAGAAAATCCACATAAGAGAATAGAAGTAGTAGATAGTCAAAGTGGGTCGATAGGTGTTGCATTAATGATATCAAAATGTCACGATATGATTGAAGATGGAAAATCTATGGATGAAATACTAGAAGCTATAGAACAGATGAAAAAAGATATGATATTCTTTGGTACACTAGATACATTAGAGAATGCAATAAAAGGCGGAAGGGTAAATCCTATTGCTGGTAAACTTATTAATGCTTTAAACTTTAAAGTAGTAATAAGAATAGATGAAGGCTTAGTAAAACCAATAGATAAGGCTAGAGGAGACAGCAATAGCTTAAAGAAGTTATTTGAATATGTTAAAAATAATATATCTAATACTAGTGGCAAAACGATAATATTAGCTCATTCAAATTGTCCTAAAAAAGCTGAAAAAATAAAGCAATATATAGATGAACATTACGATGTAAAAGAAATACTAATAGCAAGCATAGGACCTATAATGGGAACATTTACATCTGAAGGTGCGATATTAGTGTCTGTTCTATAATTTATTAAAAACGAAGGAGTGGTAAATATGGGAATTGACAGAAGTAAAATAGAATCTAAATTTAAATGGAAGATAGAAGAAATGTATTCTAATAAGGAAGCATTAGAAAGTGATATAAGTAAGGTAAAAGAACTTATAGCAAAGGCTAAAGAGTACAAAGGTAAGCTAGAAGAAAGTAAGAATAATTTACTAGAAGCGCTTAACATATCTGAAAAGGCTTCACAAATATTACAAAACCTATATGTGTATACTCATATGAAGCAACATGAAGATACTAGAATAAATGCTAATCAAGGAATGGCAACAAAGACTGACATGCTTTCTACAGAATTATCAATGGCAACTTCTTACATGATACCAGAGATAATATCTATAGATGATAAAAAACTAGAAAATTACTTAAAAGATGAGAATTTATCATTTTATGATAAATACATAAAAGATATATTAAGAGAAAAGCCTCATACATTAAGTGAAAGTGAGGAAGAAATATTAGCCGCAACTTCTGATTTATCAGGAGTACCAGAGAATATTTATGATATGCTATCTTTTGCAGACTTAGAGTTTCCGGAGATAGAAGATGAAGATGGAAATAAGGTAAAGCTTAGTCATTCTAATTTCTCAGTATTTCTTAAGAGCAAAAATAGTAGAGTAAGAAAAGATGCTTTTGAAGCGACTTACTCAGTTTATGACAAGTATAAAAATACTTTTGCATCTACTTTATATGGTGGAATCAAGGGAGAAATATTCTATTCAAAGATTAGAAAATATAACTCAGCACTAGAAGCATCTTTATTCCAAGATGATATAAGTAAAGATGTGTATACTAATCTTATAGATGCAGTAGATGAAAACTTAGATTCTTTAAATAAATATGTAGATATAAAGAAGAAATTACTTGGATTAGAAGAAATACATATGTATGACTTATACGTTCCTCTAACAGATAAATTTGATATGAAAATACCTTATGAAAAAGCACAAGGTATTATATTAGAGGCACTTAAGCCATTAGGTGAAGAGTATTTATCTATAATAAAAAGAGCTTTTTCAGAAAATTGGATAGATGTATATGAAAATGAAGGTAAGCAGGGTGGAGCTTATTCTTGGGGAAGCTATGACTCGCATCCGTTTATTTTAATGAACTATAAAGATGATTTAAACTCTTTATTTACTTTAATACATGAGTTAGGTCACTCTGTTCATAGTTATTACTCTAGAACATCTCAGCCTTATATATATTCAAATTATAAAATATTTGTAGCAGAGGTTGCTTCGACTTTAAATGAACTATTATTAATAAACTACTTATTAGATAACTCTAATTCAAAAGAAGAACGAATATATCTATTAAATTATTATCTAGAGCAATTTAGAACTACAGTTTATAGACAGACTATGTTTGCTGAATTTGAAAAGATAACTCATGAGAGTGTTGAGTCAGGAGAACCGCTAACTGCTGATGAATTTAATAATATATACTATAAATTAAATGAAAAATACTATAAACAATCAACAATAGTAGACGAACAGATAGGATTAGAGTGGGCAAGGATACCTCACTTCTACTCAAACTTCTATGTATATAAATATGCAACTGGATTCTCAGCTGCAAGTGCATTAAGCCAACAAATTCTTGAAGAAGGTCAGCTAGCTGTTGATAGATACTTAGTGTTCTTAAAGAGTGGGGGATCTGACTATCCGTTAAATCAATTAAGAGCAGCAGGTGTAGATATGGAAAAGAAAGAAGCTGTTGATAAAGCGTTACATGTATTTAGAGAATTAGTAGAAAAATTAGAAAAAGAAATATAGATATAAAAAGAAGGATATCTCATTAATAGGGATATCCTTCTTTTTATTTATAATTATGGAGATTTACATACTCTTAACAAAGTTTACACTCACTTAACCCATTCATAATATTGAGTTAACATAAAATATGTATTATTAAAGCATAAGGATGACACAAATTAAAATTAAAATATAGCGGGGGTAAGTATTATGTTTAAGAAGAGAGTAGCAGCATTAATAGCGAGTACAGTTTTAGTAGGAAGTTTAGCAGTAGGATGTGGAAATTCAGATGCATCAGGAGGAAGTTCAGATGGATCAAAAGTAACAGTATCAGGATCAACTTCGGTAGGTCCAGTAATGGAAGTTGTAGCAGAAGATTTCCAAGCAAAGAATGAAGGTATAAAAATTGAAATACAACAAGTTGGTTCTTCAGCAGGTGTAAAAAATACTATAGATGGAACTTCTGAAATTGGTATGGTATCAAGAGATTTAAAAGATGAAGAAAAAAGCTCTGGAATAAAAGAAACTGAAATAGCACTTGATGGTATTGCAGTAGTAACAAATAAAGCCAATGAGATTAAAGACTTAACAGTAGCTCAAATTAAAGATATATACACAGGAAAGATAACTAACTGGAAAGATGTTGGTGGAAAAGATGCACCTATAGTAGTTGTATCAAGAGAAGACGGATCAGGAACTAGAGATGGATTCCAAGATAACGTAGGATTTGAATCAGAAGAATTAGTAGCAGATGCAACTATAAGTGATGGATCAGGAAACATAAAATCAACAGTTGAAGGAAATGAAAATGCAATAGGATATATTTCTTTTGGATATGTAGATGAAGCTGTAAATAATGTAACTGTAGATGGTGTTGAATTAAATGCAGAAAACGTAAAAGGTGGTACTTATCCAATTGCAAGACCATTTATATTAGTAAACAAAGATGATATATCAGAACAAGGGAAATCATTAATAGATTTCATACTAAGCGATGATGGACAAAAGATAATGGAAAGCAAAGGGTTTATAAGTATAAAATAAAACTTCTCCTAAAAAAGATACATTGAAAAATGTATCTTTTTTTATTATCAAAAATATATGATTCAGTATTTAATTATAGGTGTAAAGTGTTAGGTGTTCTTTGCTAATTTTAAGATAAGGTTAGAAAAGTAAAGTTCACGTTAAATACTATGTTAAATTTTACTCTGACTTAACTCGGATTTAATATTAACTTAACTTTAAAATTGTATTATGTAATTGTAGAGAGTTAAGATTATTAAGAAAAGAAAGAACTAATTTTATTTTATAGAAAGTTTTGGAGGAGGAAGTTTTATGTTGGTTAAGTCTCGTGTAGCTAAGGACGTAAAAAAAGGAGACAATAGAAATAATAACAGAGGCAAATACATTATGGAGGACGTAGCTAAGAATATTTTCATGCTTAGTGCCTTAGTAGCAGTATTGAGTTTACTTTTAATAATAGGGTTTGTATTTTACAAAGGGTTAACGCCATTTATATCTAAGGGTTATTCATTTATTAGCTTTTTAGGTGGATCTGAGTGGGTTCCATCATCAGATAAATTTGGTATATCATCAATGATTGCTGCATCTATATTTGCAACATTAGGAGCAATGGTAATAGGAGTTCCAATTGGAATATTAACAGCAGTTTTTATAGCAGAGATTGCGCCTAAAAAAGTATCTAAAATAATATCTCCAGCAGTTGAGTTGTTAGCAGGTATACCCTCTGTATTATATGGAGTATTTGGATTGGCATTTATAGTACCAAATATACAAAAAATATTTAACCTTCCAAAAGGTCAAAGTTTACTAGCAGTAATAATAGTATTAGCAGTTATGATGTTACCAACAATAATATCTGTATCTGAAACAGCGATAAGAGCAGTACCTAAAGCTTATAAAGAAGGATCACTAGCATTAGGGGCTTCAAAAATAGAAACAATATTTAAAGTTATATTACCAGCAGCTAAGTCGGGTATATTAGCAGCAGTAGTATTAGGAATAGGTAGAGCATTAGGAGAAACTATGGCAGTGATACTTGTAGCAGGTAACTCACCGGTTATGCCAAGTTCTATAATGGATAGTGTAAGACCACTTACAACAAACATAGCTCTTGAAATGGGATATGCATTTGGGACACATCAAGAAATGTTATTTGCAACTGGAGTTGTATTATTCACATTTATACTAATCTTAAATATAGTATTAAATAAACTTTCAAGTAAGGCGGTAGACTAATATGAATAGTAGGAAGTTAAAAGAAAATATTTTAAAATTATTAGTTTATTTATCTGCACTATTTACAGTAGGGTCACTAGTAGTGATAGTGGGATATATATTTATAAAGGGAATAAAAGGTATAACACCAACATTTTTATTTAGTAGTTATTCAGCATCAGGAGATGGCGGAATATTACCGATGGTGATTACTACATTATATACAGTGGCTCTTTCGTTAATTATAGCTACACCAATAGGTATATTGT
>NZ_NOJY02000022.1 GCF_002250835.2 Romboutsia weinsteinii | reverse complement strand
TTTGAGTTGTGCCATGCTTAGCCATGTAGCAGGTGTACTAGCATCAGTATTTATATGCTATATAATATTTACATAGAAAATAAAAAGGTATATCTATCAGCAAAATATTAATTGACAATAATATATAAATTTTATAAAATTAATTTTAATAATAAGAGTAACCAAAATGTAAAAATAGTGTATAATACATAGTAGTTAAGATAAAACTAACAATATATACTAAAAAGCAGTGAAGAGAAGAGTAAATAGTAACTTTTTCTACAGAGAGCTAGTGTTGCTGAAATCTAGCGTTAAAGAAATTATTGAAGATGGCCTCAGAGCTTCTTATCTGAAATTATATTAGGATAAGGCGATTAGACCCGTTATAGTCTACTAAGATATCTAATCAATAATTTATAAGATTAGGTAAATTAGGGTGGTACCGCGTATAATCTCGCCCCTATGTATATCATAGGTGGCGAGTTTTTTAATTATATCAATAAATTATTAAAGTTAAATTGGCCAAGGGTGGCTGACATATAAGGAGGTAATAACTATGAGCAAGCCTAATTTTTATGTAACAACACCTATATACTACCCGAGTGGTAACTTACATATAGGACACACGTACACAACAGTTGCAGCAGATGCAATAGCAAGATTTAAGCGTTTCTCAGGATATGATGTAAAATTCTTAACAGGAACTGATGAGCACGGTGAAAAGATACAAAAAACTGCTAAAGAAAAAGGTATGACGGAAATAGAATACTTAGATGGAATGATAGCAGATATAAAAAAACTATGGAACACTATGGATATATCATATGATGATTTCATAAGAACTACAGAAGATAGACATAAAGTTATAATACAAAAAATATTTACTAAGCTTTATGAGCAAGGTGATATATACAAAGGAGCTTACGAAGGAAGATACTGTACTCCATGTGAAAGTTTCTGGACAGAATCTCAATTATTAGAAGGAAATAAATGTCCTGATTGTGGAAGAGATACTTATATAGCTAAAGAAGAAGCTTACTTCTTTAAATTATCTAAATATGAAGATAGATTAAGAGAATTATTCGCAGATCCAAACTTCTGCTTCCCAGTATCAAGAAAAAATGAAATGGTTGCAAACTTCTTAGACAAAGGTTTAGAAGATTTATGTGTAACTAGAACAACTTTTGACTGGGGTATAAAAGTACCGTTTGACGAGAAACATGTAATATATGTATGGGTAGATGCTTTATGCAACTACATATCAGCACTTGGATATATGAGTGAAGATGAGACTGAATACAAGAAGTTCTGGCCAGCAAATGTTCATATAGTTGGTAAAGAAATAATGAGATTCCATACTATAATATGGCCAGCAATATTAATGGCTTTAGGTGAAGAAGTACCTACACAAGTATACGGTCATGGATGGATATTATTTGATAATGATAAGATGAGTAAGTCAAAAGGAAATATAGTTTACCCAGAGCAAATGATAGAAAGATATGGAGTAGATTCATTAAAATACTTCTTATTAAGAGAATTTGCATTTGGTCAAGATGGAAACTATACTCATAGAAACTTTGTTACTAGATTAAACTCAGACTTAGCGAATGACTTAGGAAACCTAGTAAGTAGAACAGTAGCTATGGTTGAAAAATACAATTCAGGTATAATACCTATGGTTAATGTAAAAACTGATTTCGATGAAGATTTAAAAGAAGTTGCAAAAACTTCAGTAGAAAACTTCGAAAAAGAAATGGATAAACTTCAATTTAACGAAGCATTAGAAAGTGCTTGGAAATTAATAAGAAGAACTAATAAGTACATTGATGAAACTATGCCTTGGGCTTTAGCTAAAGATGAAGCTAATAAAGGAACTTTAGACACAGTATTATATAACTTATGTGAATCTATAAGAATAACAGCAACTCTTATAAATCCAATAATGAATGATACTGCTAAAAAGATATACACTCAATTAGGAATCACTAACGAAAACATAACAACATGGGAAAGCTTAAATACATTTGGACTAATAGGTGAAAACACTAAGGTAACAAAAGGTCAAGCATTATTCCCAAGACTAGACATCGAAAAGGAAGTGGAAGAATTGAACGAATTATTTGCAGAAAAGAAAGATGAAGTGGTAGAAGAAGCTCTAACTCACAAAGAAGAAATAACTATAGACGATTTAGATAAGATAGAATTAAGAGTAGGTAAAATAATAAGCTGTGAAAAGCACCCAAAAGCAGATAGACTTTTAGTTTCACAAGTTAAGTTAGGACCTGAAACAAGACAAATAGTATCTGGAATAGCTAAGTGGTATAAGCCAGAAGACATGGTTGGAAAAGAAGTTACTGTAGTATGTAACTTAAAGCCAGTTAAGCTAAGAGGTGTAGAATCTCAAGGTATGATATTAGCAGCTGGAGATGATGGAGACGATTTAGTATTACCAGAAACTAAGGGTGCTAAAGACGGATGCGAAGTTAGATAAGGAGAGTACAAAAATGTTATTTGACTCACACGCTCACTTAAACGATGAAAGATTTGATGAAGATAGAGACGCTTTAATACAATCTTTAAGAGAAAATAAAGTTGATTTAGTTGTAAATCCTGGAGCAGATATAGAAACATCAATAAGCAGTATTGAGCTTGCTAAAAAATATGATTTTATATATGCAGCAGTTGGAGTACATCCACATGATGTAGCTCAATTAGATGATACAGCAATAGATACTTTAAGAAAGTTAGCTACTGAAAATGAAAAGGTAGTTGCAATAGGAGAGATAGGATTAGATTATTACTATGATAATTCCCCTAGAGAAGTTCAAAAAGAATGGTTCAAAAAGCAAATAGAATTAGCGAATGAACTTAAATTACCAATAATAATACATGATAGAGATGCACATGGTGATACTTTTGAAATAATAAAGAATACTAAAAGCCCTGAAATAGGATGTGTACTTCATTGTTATAGCGGAAATGTAGAATTAGCTAAGGAATATATAAAAATGGGTTGCTATATTTCTATACCTGGAACAGTTACATTTAAAAACAATAAGAAGACGAAGGAAGTAGTAAAAGAAATTCCTTTAGAATACTTATTAATAGAAACTGATTCACCTTATATGGCTCCAGAGCCGCATAGAGGTAAAAGAAATGACCCATCATTAGTAGCGTTTGTTGCTGATAAGATTGCTCAAGAAAAAGGTATATCTTATGAGCAAGTATGTGAGGCTACTAAGGAAAATGCAAAGAAATTCTTTAATATAAAATAATAAATAAAGCCATCTAGATATAGATAAGTTTTAAAGCTTATAGATTATATTTAGGTGGCTTATTTTACATTTAAATGGTTGAAATAACCTATTAAAACAACCGATTAACCATAATGACGAATCCAAAATGGTTGATTAAAAGATATAATACAACCTTAATATAAAAATAAGATTTAAGCTAGAAAAAATAATAGAAGTCTAAATATGTAATAATATGTTTAAATATTAACGTTTTTCTGTTGAAAAAACAGCAAAACTGTAATAGAATAAAAAAGAAAATGATTTCATTGTTATAAATTTGGCATAGTTATTGCTTAATTAGTAAGTATAAAAATTTATAAGGAGGTGTAGTAATGATTTACGATTTTAACACAATAATGGATCGTAGTGATAACTACTCGGCTAAACATGATGAAGCAGCCAAAAAATTTGGGAGAGAAGATATAATACCTCTTTGGATAGCAGATATGGATTTAAAAACAGCTAAGCCAATAATTGATGCGATGATAGATAGAGCTAATCAAGGAATGTTTGGATATACATCAAGACCAGAAAGATATTTTGAGTTAGTTAAAGAATGGCAAAAAAAGAAAAATAATTGGGATGTAGATGTAAATTATATGTCTCACTCAACAGGTGTAATGCCAATGATGTGTCATTTCATGAGAGAGTTTTTAGGAAAAGGGGAAAAGGTTATAGTTCAACCTCCTGTTTATTCAGAGTTTTTTACAGCAGTAGAAGATTGGGGTGGAGAATTAGTATACAACCCTCTTGAGTATATAGATGGTGATTACTATATGGACTTTGATGATTTAGAAGCAAAGGCTAAACAAGGGGCAAAGTACTTAATAGTATGCAATCCACACAATCCAGTAGGAAGAGTTTGGACTAAAGAAGAGTTAACAAGATTAGGACAAATATGTTTAGATAATGGAATTATGGTTATATCTGATGAAATCCATTCAGATTTAATACTTTGGGATAATAAGCATATACCAATGGCCTCAATATCTGAAGAATTTGCTAAAAATACTATGACTTGTATATCAGCAACGAAAACGTTTAACTTAGCTGGACTACAAGTATCAACAACAGTATTCCCAACTATAGAACTTAAAGAAAAGTATGAAGATGTTCAAGGTAGATTAGATTCTAAAAGAAATAACTGTTTTAGTTTAGTATCTAATATGGCTGCATACGAATATGGAGAAGAATGGTTAGAACAATTATTAACATACATAGAAGGAAATATAGAGTATATTATTAATTTCTGTAAAGAAAATATACCACAAATAAAACCAAACAGACCAGATTGTACATATTTAATGTGGCTTGATTGTAAAGATTTAGGGTTAGAGGGAGATGACCTAGTGGACTTCTTTATAAATAAGGCTAGATTAGGACTAAATGATGGAAGAAGCTTTGGACAAGGTGGAGAAGGATATATGAGACTTAATGTAGCCTGCTCAAGATTATTATTAGAAAAAGCAATGAATCAACTTAAAGAGGCAATAATTAATAAATAAAATACATAAATAGGGGGAACAAAAATGGAAGCTAAAATGAAGCAAAAAGAGAAAAAAAGCTTTGTCTTAAAATCACTAGACGCAGTAGAAAAAGTAGGAAATTCTCTTCCTCACCCAGCTACACTTTTTATAATCTTAAGTGCAATAGTAATAGTAATATCAGCTATCATGGGTAGTATGGGTGTAAGTGTTTCTTATGATGCGGTAGACACTGCAACAGGATCTATAGTTCAAAATACAGTAACAGCTCAAAGTTTATTAACGGCAGATGGAATAAGATATATGTTCACTAACGTAATGGCTAACTTTACTGGATTTTTCCCATTAGGACCAGTATTTACAATAATTTTATGTGTTGGTGTAGCAGAAGGAACAGGATTCTTATCTGCAGGTTTAAGAAAAATTGCAGCAGTAACTCCAAGAAGATATGTAACAGCGATGGTTGTATTACTTGGAATAGTTTCAAACATAGCGTCATCTACAGGGTATGTTGTATTAGTTCCATTAGGGGCAATAGTATTTATGAGTTTTGGAAGACATCCAATAGCTGGACTTGCAGCAGCATTTGCTGGGGTTTCAGGGGGATGGAGTGCTAACCTATTAATAGGAAGTAATGATCCAATGTTTGCTGGTATATCCACACAAGCAGCTCATATGTTAGATCCTAACTATTTAGTTCAACCAACTTCAAATTGGTTCTTCATGGTAGTGTCAACATTCTTAATAACAGGAGTGGCTACTTATGTAACTGAAAAGATAATCGAGCCTAGATTAGGAGAGTATAAGCCAGAAAAAGGTGAAGGAGTAGTTGAAGATATAACTAATTTAGAAAAAAGAGGAATGAAATTTGGATTACTTTCTTTATTAGTGTATGTATTAGTAATAGCTGCATTAGTAGTACCTGAAAATGGTATATTAAGAAATCCAGAAACAGGTGGAGTTTTAACTTCTCCATTTATGAGTAGTATAATACCAATAATGGGTGGGGTATTCTTAGTACCAGGTTTATTCTATGGAATCGGTGCTAAAGTTATAAAAAATGATAAAGATGTAATTGACTTAATGATTAAAGGGATAAGTGGAATAACAGGATTCTTAGTACTTGTATTCTTTGCGGGACAATTTATAAAGCACTTTGAATATTCAAATATAGGAACAATAATATCTGTTAATGGAGCTCAATTCTTAGAAAATACAGGATTTGTAGGGTTGCCATTGATAATATGCTTCATAGTTTTAACAGCAATAATCAATATATTCATAGCAGTTGACTCTGCTAAATGGGTACTAATGGCCCCAATATTTGTACCAATGTTTATGAGATTAGGATTCTCTCCAGAATTAACTCAGGTTGTTTATAGAATAGGAGATTCTTGTACAAATGTTATAGCACCATTAATGCCATTCTTTGCATTAATAGTTGCATTCTGTCAGAAGTATGACAAAAAAGCTGGTGTAGGGACATTAATAACTACAATGATTCCTTATTCAATAGCATTCTTATTAGGATGGATAGTATTGTTTATAGCATGGTACTTCTTAAAGTTACCATTAGGACCAGGATCACCATTATTCTATCCTATGTAGTATCTGATTTTAAAATAAGATTAATCATATAAAAGAAAGAAGAGATTATCATGAAACCAAAGACTAGCAAAATAAAAAACTTACTTAAAAAACATAGCATAGATGGAGCTATAGTTAATTCTCCGGAAAATTTTACTTATATAACAGCATATTCTTCACATCAGCATACCGTATCTAGACAGCCTCACTTTGCAGTGGCTGTACTAGATAATAAAGAGGGAACAAAACCCGTAGCAATTGGTATGGATTTTGAGTCAGAAGCATTTTCTGATTACATGGATTGTATTGTAAAGAAATATAGTACGTGGGTAGGTGCAAAAACTTTTGATCAGGTAATAGCTAACCAAGAAGTAGCTCAAAACTCAAAATTTGTAACATCTTTAGATGTAGTTGTTGAGACAATAAAAGAGCTTGAGTTAGAGAATAAAATTATAGGTCTAGAATTAGACTATTTACCAGTAAACTACTATGAATCACTAAAGGAAAGATTGCCAGAAGCAAATTTTGTAAATATATCAAATATATTTTTAGAAGCTAGAGCAATAAAAGAAGATGATGAGATAGAATACTTTAGAAAGCTTGCAAGAGTTGCTGATGAAGCATTAAATTATACAAGTCAATTTGTAGACATTGGAGTAACGGAAAGAGAGCTATTTGATATTTACTGCAAAAAAGTAATGGAATCTGGTATATGTTTTCCAAGTGGATGGTCTTCTTTCTGCGCAGGAGAAAACTCAGGAAGGCTTTGTAGATCAACAGACAGAAAAATAAAAAATGGAGATATAGTAAAGTTTGATGGTGGGGTAAATGGTGATACTAACTTCTACACAACAGATTTTTCTAGAACTTGGATTGTCGGAGATGCACATCCAGTTGCTTATGAATTAAAAGAAAAACTTTGTGAGGCACAAAAGTTGATGATAGATGCTATTAAGCCAGGATTAACTTTTGCTGATTTATTTAAAATAGGATTTGATCATGTTAAGGCTGATTATAAATTCTATGAAAGAGGCCACTTAGGTCACAGTATAAGTATGGGACCTCAAACGGCAGATGCCCCGTTTGTTTCATTAAATGAAAAGAGAACTTTAGAAGAAGGTATGATTATTTGTATAGAAACACCATTTTATATGACAGGTTTTGGTGGATTTAACATAGAAGATATGATATTAGTTACCAAGGATGGGTGTGAGGTACTGACTCCACTTACTCCTCACTGGCAAAATAAAGATAACTGTAAATAAAACAAAAACTCTAAGGTGTAGACTACAAATCTTGCATCTTAGAGTTTTTTATATAGAAAATAGAGTACATTGAATCAATATAAAGAGATGGGTTATAATGAAGGCATCTTGTTAACAGCAGAGGGGAAACTTATGAAGAAAAAAGTATGTATAGTAACTTATGATAGGGATGCAGCTCTATTTTATGCAAAAATTTTATCCAAATTATTTGGAGATGTAATAGATATAGATACTATGTGGGTAGGAGAAAAACAAAGCTTCCAAAAAATTGGACATGATTTGTATGTAGTGACAACTTGTTCTTTTGGTGGAGATGTTATAGCAAAGTCAAAGTTATCAAACCAAAAAGATACAGTTATAATAGAAAGAACCATAGCTAAGAAAAGTTTAGAAAAATTAAAATCTGTTCCATGCGGAACAAAGGCATTAGTGGTGAATATAACACCTAGAATGTCGATAGAAACTATTGCTCATCTTACTGACTTAGGCATAAATCAAATAAAATTTATACCATATGATCCAGAAGATGATTATTTGCCAAACTATGATATTGTAATAACACCAGGTGAGACAAGATACACCAATAATCTTAGTAGGGAGATCATAGATATTGGTGATAGAGTTTTATCTATAAATACGATAGTAGAAATAGCTATCAAATTAGACTTGGAGAATTACTTGGAGACAGAAGCATTTAGAGAATATTTTCAAAGTCTTCCAAGAACCAATTATAGTATAGACCATCTGTTTAATAAATCTATATCTCTTGAAAGTAACTTCTCAATACTTCTTGAAATATTAGAGATGGGGATAATCGGTGTTGATGAAAATAATAATATCTATGCTTATAATCAGAAGGCAAAATCAATAACTAACCTAGACTCTAATAATATAATAGGTAAAAATGCAAATGATTGTTTAAGAGAGATACCTTTTGAAGAATGTAGATTAGAAATGAAAGAAATAAATAATAAGCTAATAAGGATAAATAACTTTGATATAGCATTATCTATAAGACCTGTTATTAGAATGGGGAAATATATGGGTGCTTTTGCTATTTTACAAAAATTTATAGAAGAAGAAAATAAGCAACTTAAAATGAGAGCTCAGCTATCAAATAAGGGACATTATGCTAAATATACTTTCGATGATATTTTAGGTGAATCTATTATCATTGAAAAAACAAAAAAAATGGCTAAAAAAATGGCTACTTCAAATGCTTCAATAGTGATTACTGGAGAAAGTGGAACAGGTAAAGAATTATTCGCCAATGCCATTCATAATGAATCATTAAGAAGAGAAAATCCATTTGTAGCAATAAATTGTGGAGCTATACCTGATAATTTACTTGAAAGTGAACTCTTTGGATATGATGATGGAGCTTTTACAGGAGCGAAAAAAGGCGGGAAGTTAGGTTTATTTGAATTTGCACACAAGGGAACTTTATTCTTAGATGAGGTAGAGGCTATGAGTCCGATGTTACAGATAAAGCTATTAAGAGTACTTCAAGAAAAAGAAGTGATGAGGTTAGGTGGAGATAAGCTTATAAGTATAGATGTAAGGATAATTGCTGCAACAAATGAAAAAATATCAGACTTAGTCGAAAAAGGCAAGTTTAGGAAAGATTTATATTACAGGTTATGTACTCTACCGATAGAGTTACCTCCTCTTAGAGATAGAGGTGAAGATATATTTTTACTAATAAATAAAGCTATGAAAGATTTTGGAGGGTGCTTCAAGCTTTCTAATGAGGTCGTAGATATATTTAAAGGACATAAGTGGGAAGGTAATATAAGAGAGTTAAGAAATTATGTAGAGTACTTTTGTTATATAGGTGATGAACTAATAAAATTAGAAGACTTACCAGTATCTTTTAAAGGAACTATAGGGTTAGAAGAAAGACCTATAAAAGTTAATGTTGCATGTGAAATAGATCAGTTAAAAAGAGTAGCTGGTAAGAGATTGGATCATTATATATTTGTATTAAATGAGGTAAACAAAGTATATAAGAGAAATATTTCGATAGGTAGAAAAGCTATTTCTGAAGAATCTAAACTAAGAGGAATTGATTTATCAGAGCAAGAAGTAAGGACTATACTTACAAAACTAGAAAGTATCAATCTAATATCTATTTCAAAAGGTAGAGGAGGTACTAAAATTCTTGAAGATGGAATTAGGTTGCTAGATAAACTATAAATAAAAGAGTTAACATTAATTAAAAAGAGAGTTCATCTTAATGATTAAAATCATTGTGACAAACTCTCTTTTTATATTATTTTAATAACAAAAACATCTTTTTTTCGATGAAATAAAGTCTATGAAAATTTGTTCGTATTTAGTTAATTTATAATTCTTACGATATACAACGTAATAGTTAAATTCAATATCAAGGTCAACTATACTTATCTTTTTTAAAGTAGAGCTTCTAAGTTCCTGTCTTATAGATACCTCAGGTAAAAATGAGAAGCATTTTTGTAATGATATAGAATTTTTAATAGCTTCTTGGGAATTAAGAGAATAAATAACATTTAAATTATTAAAATCTAATCCTTTTTTATTAAAAGCATCTTCTAATATGCTTCGAGTAGCAGATCCTTCTTCTCTTAAAATTAATTGTAAGTCTAAAAGATCATCTAGAGTAATCTTGTTCATTGGCTGATCATATCCACCTACCAAAGCTAATTTGTCAGATAGAAGTGGTATAGAAACGATATCCTCGCCAATGTTATGTTCTTGTATTATCCCAATATTTATATCGTGATTTCTTAATTTTTTTATAACCGTAGAAGAATTATTTAATTCTAGGGAAATATGTATATTCTCATGTATTTGTTTAAATGTATATATGCTACAAGGTAGAGCATATTCACCAATACTTTTACAAGAGCCTATTAAAAGAGGTTCAACATTATTTTTAAGATTTCTAAGTTGAGTGTGTAAATCATCTTCTAAAGATAGAACTTTATTTGCATATTCAAAAACTATCTTACCTTCCTCAGTAAGTTCAACACCTCGATAACTTCTCTTTAACAAGCTAGTACCCATCTCACTTTCAAGATTTTGTAATTGCATACTTAGTCCTGGTTGTGTCAGATGTAGTTCTTTAGCTGATTTGGATATACTTTTGTACTTGGCAGTCATATAAAATGAGCGTAAGTGGTCAAGATTCATGTAATCACATCCTACAATATTATGATAAAAATATTATATTTTACTTTGAGAAACTAGTCAAATTAATGTATGTAGATAGGTATAAGAAATATCTATCTATGTATAAGTAGCTCTTATTATCTATAACTACATATTTATAGTAAAATAGACTTATGAAAACATTAACACTAAGGGAGTGACTATAAATGAGTAAAAAGATTTTAATAGTTGGGGGAGTTGCAGGAGGAGCATCAGCTGCAGCTAGGCTAAGAAGACTAGGTGAAGACGATAAGATAATAATGTTTGAAAAAGGACCACACGTTTCATTTTCTAACTGCTGCTTACCATACCATTTAAGTGGAGCGGTAGAGAGTCATGAAGATTTAGTGCTTATGCATCCAGAGAAGTTCTTTAATCAATATAGAATAGATGCAAGGGTACATAATGAAGTTATTTCTATAGATAGAGAAAATAAATCAGTTAGAGTCTTAGATGTAATAACAGATAAAGAATATACTGAAACTTACGATAAACTAATACTATCACCAGGAGCAAAAGCAATAGTTCCTCCGATAGAAGGAATAGATAAGGTAGATTTATTTACAGTTAGAAATGTTGTAGATATAGCAAAATTAAATTACTTCGTAAAAGATTTAGAAAGTAAAAACATATCTGTAATAGGTGGTGGATTTATAGGTGTAGAGGTTGCTGAGAATCTAAAAGAAGCAGGATATAATGTTACTTTAATAGAAGCAGGCAAACAAATAATGAAGCCATTTGATTATGATATGGTTCAAATATTACACAAAGTGTTAGATGACAATGGAGTTGATTTAGTATTAGGAGATAAAGTAAGCTCGTTTGAAGAAAATACTGTGGTACTAGAATCAGGAAGAAGAATAAATTCAGATGCGGTAGTTATGGCTATAGGTGTAGCACCAGAAACTAAATTAGCTGTTGAGTCAGGCATAGAATTAGGTGAGACAGGAGCTATAAAGGTAGATCAAAACTATATGACAAATGATAATGACATCTATGCAGTAGGAGATGCTATTGAGGTATATCATGCACTGACAAACTCTACTACTAGATTAGCGTTGGCTGGGCCAGCTCAAAAACAAGCTAGAGCTGTTGCGAATCATATAAATGGTATGTCTGTAAAAAATACAGGATTTATAGGATCATCTGTTATAAAAGTATTTGATTATAATGCGGCATCTACAGGATTAAACGAAGGATTAATAAAGGCGTTAGGGTTAAATATAAAGTACGATGTAGTAAGAGTGATACCATCTGATAGAGTTGGATTAATGCCAGATGCTGCTCCAATGCATTTTAAATTAATATATGAAGTACCAACAGGAAAAATCCTAGGAGCTCAAGCTATAGGAAAAGGAACTGCTGATAAGAGAGTAGATGTAATAGCTACGGTTATAAAGTTTGGTGGAACTTTAGAGGATTTAACTGATTTAGAATTATGTTATGCACCTCCTTTTGGAACAGCAAAGGATGTTGTTAATCACGCGGCTTATGTTGGATCTAATCTACTTCACAAGAAATTTAAACAAGTATACGTTACACAGGTTAGGGAACTAGTTGAACAAGGCGAATGCATAATAGATGTTAGAGAAGAAAGTGAATATGAACAAGGTAATATAAAAGGAGCTATAAACATACCCCTTAGCCAATTAAGAGATAGATTAGAGGATATTCCTACAGATAGACCTCTGTACATACATTGTAAGAGTGCTCAAAGAAGTTACAATGCATCTCTAGCATTACAACAACTAGGATTTAAAGATGTATATAATGTAGCTGGAGGATTTTTAGGAATTTGCTTAAATGAATATTTCAACGATAAATCTACTGGAAGAGAACCAATAGTTACAAAGTATAACTTTAAATAAGATAATAAATTATAAGTGTATAATATAGATTTATAACCAGTGATTAATATAAAAAGTCCGCTCAAGAACAATTTGAGTGGACTTTTTATATTAATATTTTTAAGTGAAGATTTTTAATTTGATGAATAAGTAGACAAGCCTGTGAATATAATCTATGGAAAATAACTATAGATGAAGAGTTTGATATACATATGAGGGGGGAATTTACTTATGGGATTAAAGGATTCACTTAAAGATTCTATGATATTATTAGTAGGAGCTACGGTAGTAGTATTAGGATGCTATTCAGATCTTAATAAAGAGGTTAGTTTAAATGTAGATGGACAAGAATATAAATATAATACATTTTCTAAAAATGTGACTGAATTCTTGCATAATAAAAAGATAGATGTTAATGAATGGAGTAAAATAGATCCACCGATGGATGCAGAGATTAAAGATGATATGAAGATCACTATTGATAATAGATTTTCAATTAATATAAAAGATGGAAAAAAAGAAAAAGAATATTTGGTTAATCAAGGAACATTGGAAAATACGTTGGAGTCTTGTAATATATCTCTAGGAGAAAAAGATATACTAAATAAAGAACTTGATGAACATGTAAAACCAGACGAGACTATAGAGATTGTGAGAATAGTAGAAAAGGAAGAAGTAGCATTAGAAGATATATCATATAATGTAAGTAGCATAAAAGATAGTAATTTATTAAAGGGGAATACAAAAATAGTCTCAAAAGGCCAATCAGGACAAAAAGAGGTTAAATACAGAGTAACTTATAAAGATGGAACTAAGATTTTGAAGGAAAAACTATCAGAGAATATAATCAAAGAACCTATAGATGAAGTTGTAAAAATAGGAACACTAGAAGCTGAGACTATATAAATATTTTAAATAGTTATTTTTAATAATTAAATTGTTAAAAATATAAATGAAGCTATGGAATATAAACCATAGCTTTAACTTATGGCTTGATAAAATCCTCTAAAAACCTTAAAATATAAAGATATAAGTTTCTAAAATAAACAAAAAGGTGAGTTTATAATGATAAAAGAGATAATAGTAGTAGAAGGTAGAGACGATGTAACGGCAGTTAAAAGAGCTCTTGATGCAGAGCTTATAACTACAGGTGGATTTGGCTTTCCAAAAGGAGTTATGGAACGTATTAAATCTGCTCAAGAAAGATGTGGAGTAATAATATTTACTGATCCTGACTTTGCAGGTGAAAAAATAAGAAAAAAGATAGCAGCAGAAGTGCCGGGATGTAAGCATGCTTTCTTGCCTAGAGAAGAGGCTAAGAAGGATGGAGATATAGGAATCGAAAATGCTACTCCAGAAAGTATAATAGCAGCGCTTAATAAAGTTAGAACGGAAAGTGTACAAAAAAGAGAAGAGTTTACACAAGTAGATTTAATAAGAAACGGTCTTATAGGAAATGAAGATGCATCAGTTAGACGTGATGAACTGGGTAAAATACTTGGAATAGGGTACGGAAATGCCAAGCAATTTTTAAACAGACTTAATAACTATGGTGTAAGTAGAGAAGAGTTTAATAAATCATTAGAAAGCTTATAAGATTATTAAAATATAAACAAAAGGAGAACTAAAATGGACAGACTTTCTTCGCATAGAGCGACCAAAGAAGTAGTACAAAAACATGGTTTTAAATTTTCAAAGTCTTTAGGACAAAACTTTTTAATAGACGATAACGTTATAGATAGAATATTAGAAGGGGCTAGACTTTCTGAAGGCGACCATATAATAGAGGTAGGTCCTGGAATAGGTACACTTACTCGTGAAATGGGAAAAGTAGCAGACAAGGTAGTTGCTATAGAAATAGATAAGACTTTAATACCAATATTAAAAGAAACTTTATCAGATCTTGAAAACGTAGAAGTAGTAAATCAAGATATACTTAAGGTAGATGTACAAGAATTAATAAAAGAGAAGTTAAATCATGGACCAGTTAAATTAGTAGCTAACCTTCCATACTATATAACTACTCCAATAGTTATGAAGTTTTTAGAAGAAGATATACCAGTAACTGATATAGTTGTAATGGTTCAAAAAGAAGTCGCAGATAGAATGAATGCAGGCCCAGGAACTAAGGACTATGGTGCATTATCTGTTGCAGTACAATATTACTGTGATACAGAAATAGTAGCTAAAGCTCCTAGACACATGTTTGTTCCTCAACCAAATGTAGACTCTACAGTTATAGGTCTTCATGTAAGAGAAGAAATAAAATATCCTGTAGATAATGAAGAAATATTCTTCAAAACAGTAAAGGCATCTTTCGGACAAAGAAGAAAGACTCTTTTAAATGCTCTAAGTGGATTAGGATTCTTAACTAAAGATGAGATAAGAGAAGTATTACAAGAAGCAAACATAGATGAAAAAAGAAGAGGAGAAACTCTTAGTATAGAAGAGTTTGCTACTCTTTCAAATAAAGTTAACGCAAAAGTACCTTCTAAATAGAAGGTACTTTTTTTATACGACTAAACATATACTATCTAGAGAACTTATGTTAAGGGGGGATTAGAGTGGGCTCTAAAAGAAAATTCAAGAGAGATTATATAATTCTTGAAGCAAAAGATGCAAACTTTAGATATAAAGAACGTGTCCTACCAAAGGCTTTTGCAAAAGTCGAGGTGAACGACGATAAATCTGTGGTAGCGCTATATGTAGAAAACCTTAAACATATGAGAGATGGATATAGAGTAGTAGCTATACAAAGTGATTATGAAACCATAGATTTAGGAAAGATTGTATTAAGTGAACAGGGAAAAGGTGAATTTGTTTTAGATCTGGAGAAGGATGATGTAGATATAAAGGGAGTTGCACTATTATATGAAAAAACTGTTCCGTTAATTGGATTTAAAGGCAGCAAAATAGATAATTATGAAGATATATTATTTATGGGGGAAGAAGACGAATATGTCGACATGGAAGATGAAGACGAATACGAGGAATATGAAGAGATAGAGTATATAGAAGTAGATGATGATGAATATGAAGACGGAGATGAATACGAAGAAATAGAATATATTGAAGTAGAAGAAGATGACGATGATTACGACTATGAAGATAATCATGATGAATATGAAGAAGATATTGAGGATGATAGAGAAGTAGAACCTGCAAGAAATGAATATTGTAGAGCAGAACAATATACAGAACCTAGACAAAATAAATTTACAAATACAAATAATGAACAAATAAATAAAGAAAAAGTAAATAGAGAAAAGGCTAAGCAAGTTCAATACAAACCTAAACAACCTCAATATTCTAGACAGCAGGCCACTCAAGAAATAGATCAACAATCAAGTTATCAAAGTTATCAAATGAACAATCACAACAATATGGAAAATAAAAAGACTCCAGGAGCATTATTAATGCCAAGACAAATTAAAAAAGGTCTAAAACACTTTAGAGAAGTAAAACCTTTTGTAGAGGATTATATTGATGACACTAGATGGTGGAAAATAGAGATAAATCCAGCAACAATATGTGGATATACAATGCCTTTCTTAGGATATGTTAATACTTTAAATTATACAATGTATAGCGATGCAATAATGAGCTCATACAAGTATAGACACTATTTATTTGGAGTTCAATACGATGAGTATAATAAGAGAAAAAACTATATCTATGCAGTACCTGGAAATAAAAATGAACAACCGGATAAAGGCCATACAGGGTTTACCGTATATCAACCTTGCGACAATAGAAATGATAGCCTAGGTTATTGGTTATGTTTTATAGATTCAAGAACAAGAAGAATAATAAAATAAATACTGAAACGTTTTCCCTATTGCTAATATTATGTAAATGACCTAAAATATAAATTGTAAGTATTTATAATATTGGAGGGGTCATTATGATAAATGAACAAAGAGTACTTAATGAATTTCTTGAGTTAGTTCAAATAGATAGTCCGACATCTAAAGAAGGAAAAATAGCTCAAGTATTAGTAGAAAAGCTAAAGGCAATAGGATGTCAAGTAACGATAGATGATGCTGCAGAAAAAACAGGAGCAGAAACTGGCAATGTAATAGCTACATTAAAAGGAAATAGAGAAGGCAAAAAATTATTATTCAGTTCTCACATGGATACAGTTAGCCCTGGTATAGGAGTAAAGCCTATAGTAGATGAGTCTAATGGAATAATAAAGAGTGATGGAACTACAGTACTAGGATCTGATGATAAGGCAGGAATAGCTGCTATATTAGAAGGTATGAGAACTATAAAAGAAAATAATATAAATCATGCAGATATCCAAGTGGTATTCTCTATATGGGAAGAAGGCGGACTTCGTGGAGCTAAATCTCTAGATTACTCTAAGTTAGACGTTGATTATGCTTTTGTTTTAGATAGTGGCGGCTCTCCAGGAGAAATAATAGTAAAGGCACCTGCACAAGATGCAATAAAAGTTAAGATAACAGGAAGACCAGCACATGCAGGTTTACAACCAGAAAATGGAATAAGTGCTATAATGGTAGCTGCTAAAGCTATAGAAAATATGAACTTATTAAGAATAGATGAAGAAACTACTGCTAATATAGGTGTAGTAAATGGTGGAATAGCTACAAACATAGTTATGCCAGAATTAGAAATATTAGCTGAGGCTAGAAGTTTAAAAGAAGATAAGTTGGATGCACAAACTAATCATATGGTAGAAACATTCAAAAAAGCTGCACAAGAGTTTGGTGCTGAAATAGACATACAAGTAGATAGAGCTTACACTCCACTAAATGTATCTGAAGATGAAGACATAGTTAAGCTTGCTAAAAAAGCTTTTGCAAACATGAACATAGAAGGATACACTGCATCTACAGGTGGAGGAAGTGATACTAATATCTTATCTAAGCATGGAATAAAAGCTGTAAATTTAGGTATAGGTATGAAAAAAGCTCATACATTAGAAGAGTATATTGCAATAGAAGATTTAATGAATTCTGCTAAAATGGTAGCAGAAATAATAAAAGAAGCTTAAAATAAAAATAAATCTATAATATTTTATAAATCGCCTAGCTAACGCTAGGTGATTTTTCATTTTAGGGCTAGTGATAATCTCTATTGAACGGAAAGTGTATCCATTTGCAGATAAGAATGATTTTTTTGTTTCAATATAGATTAGTATGAGTAATAATAAATAGGAATGAAATTTTAGGAGGGATAAATATGAAAACCAGGTATGAGGAAGCTAGTAAAGTTACCATACAGTCTATAGTGTGGAACTTTGTGTTAACTATAATAAAGGTAGTTGCAGGGATTTTGGGTAGATCTAATGCGATGGTAGCAGATGGGATACATTCAGCATCAGATATTATAAGTTCAGTTGGAGTTTTGATAGGGAATTATGTATCTTCTACACCTGGAGATAAGGAGCATAATTATGGTCATGAAAAAGCTGAAACTTTAGTATCTTTTTTACTGTCAATATTACTTATAGTTGTTTCGTTATCAATAGGTGCAAGTGCATTTAAATCTTTATTTAACTTAGACCAATTAGAGATACCTACAGCATTACCATTAATAGTTGCAATAATATCTATTTTAATAAAAGAATATCAGTATAGAATAACGATTAAAGTTGCTAACAAAATTAATTCACCAGCATTAAAAGCAGATGCATGGCATCATAGATCAGATGCTTTATCATCAATAGCTGCATTTGTAGGTATAGGAGGCTCGATGCTTGGATTTAAAGCATTAGACCCTATTGCATCTGTAGTAGTCGCTTTATTTGTTGCAAAGGTAGGTATAGATATATTAATAAGTTCTGTAAATGAACTTATGGACGTATCTATGGGTGAATATCAAGAATATGAGATAAAAAATATAGTAAGCAACACATTAGGAGTAATGAATTTAGGGGAGATGAAGACTAGAAAACATGGGGCTATGGCATATGTGGATTTAACAATATGTGTTGATGGAGCATTAACAGTAAGACAAGGTCATGACATAGCGAATAAGCTAGAAGAAGATATAATAAATAGCATGGAATTTGTAAAAGGAATTACAGTTCACGTAGAACCATGTAACAATTGCCCAGGAAATACTTGTTTTTAAGGATAAAAGTAATATAATTGTCTTATAAGATATTTTCCTAGGGGTGATTAAATGACTAAAAAAAGAAAATTAAAGAAAGAAGCTATAATTTTAATTGGGATAGTCGGTTTCTTTGTGATATACTTTATTGCTTTCAGTCAAGGTGTAAAGATGGAAGCAATACCAGAGCCTACACCTAATAAAACGAATTCTGAAGAAGAGTCACAAGTACCACTTATGACTCAGATTAAAAAGAACAAAAAGATATATTTATCAGATGAAGGAAATAAAAGTATAGAAGGTGTAAAAATAGAGGAAGGCTACTGGGAGGAAATAAAGTATTTTCTTAATGAATTCAGTGAAGTAAGATCAGTAGATTCATACTCTGCACTATACACTGGATACTCAGAGGACGGAGTTAGATTCTCAACAGATCTTAATTTCTTTAGAGTGTATACTGTTAATAAGGAAGAATACTACAAAGTACCTGTGTCAATGAAGCAAGAGTTTGAAAAGATTGTAAAAGAAAGTATGTACACATCTTTTGACTCAGTTAAGCAATATAAGACATGGGAAAATGTAACTATAGAGTATGGTGACAAAACTAAAAAAGTTAGTAAGTGGAAGTATGATGATTTGGCTTACAAGATGGTTTCTAAAAGAATGGTAGGTAAAGTTCAGCCAGAAAAGAGTAAAGAAAGAAGTGATTATAACTTTACAATTAAAATAAAAGGCAAAAACTATGAAACAACTGTAGAAACTATGGGGAAAGATTATGCAAAAGTAACTTCTCAAGGCGCTGATACTTATTATGAGGTTCATACCGGATTATTTGATTATATAAAGGCAGATATATTTAAAATAGAAGAAGATACTAAAGAAAATAAGTAAAAATAAAAAAGGATACCTTATGGAAGTAAAACTACCAAGGTATCCTTTTTTATTGAAATTATTATTTAAGCTTCAACTAATAAATCAGCAATTTGATAAACTGTACCTGCACCAGCTGTTATAACTAGATCGTTACTCTTAACATTTTGACGAAGGTATTCAGCTATATCTTCAAACTTACTTATGTATATAGCATCAACATTATTTTGATATAACTTTTCTACTAAGTCTTTTGAACTTATATCACCAGGATCATCTTCTCTAGCTGCATATATGTCAGTTATTATAACTTTATCAGCAGAGTAAAATGCATCTGAGAATTCATTTAAAAGAGCTCTAGTTCTAGTATACGTATGAGGTTGGAATATACACCATAACGTAGACTTCTTCATTTTCTTAGCAGCAGATAAAGTAGCCTTTAACTCTGTAGGGTGATGAGCATAGTCATCTATAACTAAAGTATCTTTGTAAGATCCTTTAACTTCGAACCTTCTACCAACACCATTATAAGCTTTTATATTTTTTCTTATAGTTTCTAATTCGATTTCTGAAACCACAGATGTAATTATAGCAGCAGTAGCGTTGTAGATATTATGAAGACCTGGTACTGAAAGCTCGAATGGTCCTAGATTTTCGCCTTTGTACTCTATTTCAAATATTCCATATCCGTTGTCATTAAAATCGATGTTCTTTATTACAGCATCATTACATAAATCTCTTCCATATTTTATAACATTAGCTTTAACATCATGTAAGATATCTGCTGTATTTTGGTCATCTCCATTGATTATAAAGTAACCATCTGGAGGAAGTAATTTACCAAACTTATTAAAAGAAGCCTTTATTTCATCTAGTCCAGAGAAATAATCAAGATGATCTTCTTCAATATTTAAAACTACAGAAATCTTAGGATTAAAGCTTAGGAAACTATCTACATATTCACAAGCCTCTGTAATGAAGTGGTCTGATTTACCTATCTTAACATTACCGCCTATAATACTTAGATTTCCTCCAACTAATATTGTTGGGTCTAATTCAGCATACTCAAAAATAGCAGAAAGCATAGAAGTTGTAGAAGTCTTACCGTGAGTTCCAGAAACTGCTATAGAATTCTTGTATTCTCTCATAATTTGACCTAAAAATGCTGCTCTGTTCATAACTAACTTATTTTGTTCCTTAGCAGCCATAAGCTCAGGATTATTAGGATGAACTGCTGCAGTATAAACAACCATATCTACTTTTTCTGATATATGACTAGCCTCATGACCAATGAAAATATCTGCGCCTTGAGATCTAAGCATATCTAGAAGGTATGATTCATTTGCATCTGAACCAGATACTTTATATCCTTTATTAATACATATTTCGGCTAAGGCGCTCATACTAATCCCGCCTATACCAATGAAATGAATATTCATAACAAAACCACCTTTCTTTTTTATTAAGCTCTACAATGTGAACTATATTTGTGGTATAATATAATAATGTTCAATATTTTATGAGTAATATACATATACTAGGCTATATATACAATATATTTAAAAAGAGAATAAAACATAACTAATATTATAGCATATTAAATATTGTTATGCATTACTTAGTTTGTAGGTAAACAGCCTAATCGTAGGAGGTGTTTTAGTGAAATTTAAGAGAACAGAAAGAATTGGGGCGATAGTAAAAATACTATCTGACAACCCAAATAAAATATTTACATTAAGTTATTTTACTAACCAATTTAATGCAGCCAAATCTACAATAAGTGAAGATTTACTAGTTGTTAAAAACGTATTTGAGAAATTATCTTTAGGAAGAGTAATAACTATATCAGGAGCAGCAGGTGGAGTTAAATACATACCAAAGACTTCAAAGGCAGAAAATGAAGAGTTCTTAATGGGATTATGTGAAAAAATAAGTGATCCATCTAGAATACTTTCAGGAGGATTCTTATATTTAATAGATTTAATTTATGACCCAAGTGTAGCTTCTAAGATAGGGAAAATATTTGCATCGAATATAGATTATGCAGAGGCGGATTATGTAGTAACTATGGAAACAAAAGGTATACCGATGGCTCTTATGACTGCTAAGGCTATGAACCTACCATTAGTTATAATAAGAAAAGATATAAAGGTGTCAGAAGGTCCTACATTAAGTATGACTTATGTTAGTGGAAATTCGAGCACAAAAGTTGAAAGTATGAGTTTACCTAGAAAAGCTCTAAAGCCAAACAGCAAAGTTATATTAATAGATGACTTTATGAGAGGTGGAGGAACTATTAAGGGAATGGTAGACCTTATGAATGAATTTGGAGCAGAAGTAATTGGTACGGGAGTCTTTATTTCTACTACAAATCCGACAGAAAAAATGGTGAAAGATTATATATCATTGATAGAATTAGATGTTAATGGTAATGAAATAATAGTAGAACCTAATTTAAAGACATTTAAAGATGAATATCAAAATGAAGATTTAGAAGTCGAGCATGAGATAGAAGATATAAGTGACGACGAAGAATAAAAATATAAAAAGTTACTAAATTTTCCAAAAAATAAGAAGGATATTAAAGAATGTCATAGAATTACTTATTAAAAGCAAAACTTATATTAGTAAATATAAATTAATTTTTGTCAAAATCAAAAGGGGGATATGGGGATATGAAGATTACTGACGTAAGAGTAAGAAAGATAACTGATGAGGGGAAAATGAAATGTATAGTTTCATTAACTTTCGATAATTTATTTGTAGTGCATGATATAAAAGTTATAGAAGGACACAATGGTCTATTTATAGCTATGCCAAGTAGAAAAGTAGGAGAAGGTAACTTCAGAGATATAGCTCATCCAATAAACGCAGAAATGAGACAAGTTTTAGAGGACTCTGTGCTAAAGGCATATCATGAAGCAGTTGCTCAATTAGAAGTAGCGGCAGAATAATTTTAAATATTAAAGAAACTTTGATTGAGCCGAACTATTCGGCTCTTTTTTATATTTAAAATCTTTATTAGATATGTACTTTTAATTTGAAAAGTGCTATATTAGTTAATGATGATGAAGATATTGTATACATAATGTAAAAAATTGACATAATATAGATTATAATAGATAAAAATTTATTGAATGGAGTGTAAAGATGAATTTTAAAGCTATAATCCTTGCTGCGGGCAAAGGAACAAGAATGAAATCAAAATACCCAAAAGTAGTTCATAAAGTATGTGGAAAAGAAATGGTGAATCATGTAATAGATGCATCTAAAAACTCAGGGGTTAAAGATATAGTTGCAATATTAGGACATGAATGTGACATAGTAAAAGAGAAATTACCAAAAGACGCTATGATAGCGATGCAAACAGAGCAGTTAGGAACTGGTCATGCAGTTATAATGGCGAAAGATTATATAAAAGATGAAGATACTATAGTAGTATTATGTGGAGACACTCCGTTAATAAAAGAGGAAACTTTAAAGAGGTTATTTGCTTACCATATAGAAAATGGATACCATGCTACAGTACTTACAACAAGTGTAGAAAATCCTACTGGATATGGTCGAATAATAAGAGATGAAGCTGGCGATTTACTTAAAATAGTAGAGCAAAAAGATGCTTCTGATGAAGAAAAATTAGCTAAAGAAATCAACTCAGGAATCTACTGTTTCAATGGGAAGAGCCTAAGAGAATCTTTAGATTTACTAGATAACAATAATGCTCAAGGTGAGTATTACTTAACTGATACTATAAAGATAATGAGAGATAAAGGTCACAAGGTTGGCGCTTATGAAGGTTCTACAATAGAAGAACTTATGGGTGTAAACTCTAGAGTGGAATTATCAAGAGCAGAACAAATAATGAAAGCAAGAATTAATGAGTCTCATATGGTAAATGGTGTAACTATAATCGATACAAATTCTACTTATATAGAGTCAGATGTCGAAATAGGAAACGACACTATAATAGAGCCTGGAGTTATGCTTAAAGGAAATACAAAAATAGGATCAAGCTGTGTAATAGGTATGAATTCTAGTATAACAAACTCAGAAATAGGAGATGCTACAGAAGTATTAAATTCAACAGTAATAGATAGTAAAGTTGGAGAGAATACAACAGTAGGTCCTTATGCATACTTAAGACCAAAGAGTAACATAGGAAACAATGTAAAAATAGGAGATTTCGTAGAAGTGAAAAATGCTACTATAGAAGATAACTCTAAAGCATCACATCTTTCGTATATAGGAGATGCTCATGTAGGAAAAGATGTAAACATAGGATGTGGAGTAGTATTTGTAAATTACGATGGAAAAAATAAATTTAAATCTGTAGTAAAAGATGGAGCATTTATAGGATCTAATTCTAACTTAGTTTCACCAGTAACAGTAGAAGAAAAAGGATATGTAGCTACAGGATCTACAATAACTGACAATGTACCTGAAGGAGCACTAGCAGTAGCTAGACAAAGACAGGTAATAAAAGAAGGTTGGGTAGAAAAGAAAAACGCAAAAGACTCAAAGAAATAATACCTTAGTTTGTTATTTTAGGCTGATAAGACTAGCTTAAAAATCATCAATAAATTATAATAGTTTTAAAATTTTCGGGAGGATTACAATGAATACTAGCGGAAGCGAAATCAAAATACTTGCAGGAAACTCATCTCTAGAGTTAGCTACAAAAATAGCTGATCATATAGGAGTGCCATTAGCAGACTGTCAAGTGGGAACATTTAGTGATGGCGAAATATGTTTAAACATGAATGAGACAGTAAGAGGTTGTGATGTGTTTGTAGTTCAATCAACAAACAGTCCAGTAAATGATAATTTAATGGAATTATTAATAATGATAGATGCATTAAAGAGAGCATCTGCAGGTAGAATAACAGCTGTTATACCTTACTACGGATATGCAAGACAAGATAGAAAAGCTAAATCAAGAGATCCAATCACAGCTAAGTTAGTTGCTAACTTAATAACTGCAGCTGGAGCAGACAGAGTATTAACTATGGATTTACATGCTGCACAGATACAAGGATACTTTGATATACCACTAGATCACTTACAAGGTGGAACTATATTAGCAGATTACTTCAACGAAAAGAACATAGAAGATTTAGTAGTAGTATCTCCTGACTTAGGAAGTGTTACTAGATCTAGAAAGTTCGCAAATTCTTTAGACGGTGAAGTGCCAATAGCTATAATAGACAAGAGAAGACCTAAGGCTAACGTATGTGAAGTAATGAACATAATAGGTGATGTTAAAGGTAAGAATGTTATATTATTAGACGATATGATAGATACTGCTGGAACTATAGTAAATGCAGCTAATGCACTTAAAGAATTCGGTGCTAAAGATGTTTACGCTTGTTGTACTCACGGAGTATTATCAGGTCCTGCTATAGAAAGAATAGAAGCTTCAGCTATAAGTGAGTTAATAGTACTTGATACTATACAACTTCCGGAAGAAAAGAAAATTGATAAGATAAAAGTTATGACTGTAGCTCCTTTATTTGGGAATGCTATAAAGAAGATATTCTCTAACGAGTCTGTTAGTGTATTATTCTAATTAGAAATTTATGATCTCTACAATATAATTTATATTGTAGAGATTTTTTATTTATATGATTTTATAATATTAAATTATACTTTAGTATATTTAGTAATGGATAATATTGACAAATTAGATTCTACTAAAGTATAATTTAAATAGATTTGAAACGAAGAAATACATTCTTTATTTGGGCGCTTGGAATGTATGGAGTTAGTAGCGCAACCGGCGACTATATTCAATTAATATTGAATTATAGTCATTTTTTATGCTCAAAAACGATTTAATAAGGATAAAAAAGGTATATATATTACTGATTAGTTAAGGGAGGGGTCATGAAAAAGAATAAAGGATTTACACTAGTGGAATTATTAGTAGTTATAGCAATTATAGGAATACTAGCAGTAGTAGCAGTGCCAGCTTTATTTAAAAATATTAATAAGGCTAAAATGGTAGAATTTAAAAGTGATATGCAAGCATTTAATACATCTGCAGTTGTATTTTACTCAGAACATAATAGATTACCTAAGGATAAGAATGAATTAGCGGAAAATATGGAAGATATGCCAACTACCACACCATTTACTTCTAGAGTAAGAAGTAAACAATATATAATCCAACCTATATATTCTCAACAAGTAGATGTAGATGGGAATCCGGTTTTAGATCAAAATGGTAAACCAGTGGATGATGAGAGTAAGTTGACGGAATTAAGAATCGGATTAGAAGCTAATAATAATGTAATAAGTAGAAGTTACTTTGATAATGATGAAGAACTAGCATCTAAGTGGCGTGTTGTGACAACAGATCCTAGTATACAAGACAATATATATGGAGTATATTTAACTATATTTGCTCCGAAGTAATAAAAATATTATAAATATATAAAAGGGGAAATTTGTATGAAAAAGAAAAATCAAAAAGGATTTACGCTAGTAGAGTTATTAGTGGTAATAGCAATAATAGGAATACTAGCTGTGGTGGCAGTTCCTGCACTATTTAAAAACATAAATAAAGCGAAAGTGGCAGATTTACAAGCGGACTATAGTGCATTTAAGAGTGCATCACTATCATATTACACAGATAAAAATGATTATCCAGATATAGATACTATAGCTGAATATATGGAAAGTGTACCTGGTAAATCGCCATTAGCTACAGACGGAGAGTATACAATAGAAACTGTAACTGTAGACGCTCAAGTAGGAAAAGAAGGCTCAGAATCATTAGCATTAGTAGCGACAGAAAATAAAATAAGCGAAGATCAAGCTGATAAGTTAATAAAAGAATTTGGTGTTGTTGTGGGTACAGTAACTGGAGAAGCAGATAGTCGTAAATTTGAAAAAGGAACAAAAGAGAGTCTTACAGATGAAAGTTCGGATATAGCATTACTTTTAATAAAGAACACAGAATCAATACCAGCATTATCTGAAGAATAATAATATAAATATGTAAATATTAAAAAGGAGCATAAATAAATGAAAAATAAAAATCAAAAAGGATTTACACTAGTAGAATTATTAGTAGTAATAGCAATTATAGGGATACTAGCAGTAGTAGCAGTACCAGCATTATTTAAAAATATAAATAAGGCAAAAGCAGCAGATTTACTAGCAGACTATAATGCATTTAAAAGTGCAACATTATCATATTATTCAGATACAAATGACTATCCACAAGGTTTAACAGGGCTAGTATCACCTAATGAATCTAAAGATTTAGATGAATATATGGAATCTGTACCGACTGATTCACCTTTTGGAGGTAAGTATGGTAAAGTTGATAATGATGATTTAACAGACGGAGCGAAGTTCCAAATAACATTTACTGCATCACAAACAATATCTGCAGATATAGAAACTAAATTACTAACTGACTCAAATAATGCTATAAAAATAGAGGGCAATAAAGTTACTATGACTATAATAAAAAATTAATAAATATTTAATATGCAAATAGCTATATTTACAATATAAATATAGCTATTTTCATATGCAGATTATACATTATATAATGCAACAAATAAAATAAAACAATGATATAATTATTTAGAAAAGAGGTGAAAAAATGTCACAAAAAGTAAGAATAGGAGATAAACTAGTTGAAAGTGGATACATATCCAACGATCAGCTAGAAAGAGCTTTATCCCTACAAAGAGGTACAGGAAAAAGAATCGGAGAAACATTAATAGAGCAAGGTCTAATAAGTGCAGAATCATTAACCTTAGTACTTACAGAACTTTTAAATATAGAAAGTGTATTATTAACACCATCAATAATAGATTCAAGAGCAACAAATTTAATACCAGAAAATATATGTAAAAGATACACAGTATTCCCATTTAAATTAGAAAATAACAACCTATCAGTAGCAATGGCAGACCCACAAGACAGAGTAGCCATGCAAGATATACGTCGTATATCAGGAAAAAATATAATACCATACATAGCAAGTATGGGTGAGATAAACCAAGCCATAGATGGATCTTATTCAAGTGCAGATTTAAACAAAGCAATTAACGAGTATGTACAAACTAAAAAAGAAAGTGCTCATGATGAGATAAATTTAGATGATGATATCAATGCAGCGCCAATAGTAAGACTAGTACATAGTGTAATGGAAAGTGCAGTTAGAATTAAAGCCAGTGATATACATATAGAACAAGATGGCGATTTTATGAGAATTAGATTTAGAGTAGATGGATTACTTAGAGAACATATGAAAACAAGTGCCAAGCCATATAAAGCAGTAGTTAGTCGTATAAAAATTATGGCTGGTCTTAATATATCTGAAAAAAGGCTTCCACAAGATGGAAGAATTATTCAAAGTATAGATAATAAAAGTATAGACTTTAGAGTATCAACAATGCCAACTAGTAAAGATGAAAAGGTAGTTATGAGGGTACTTGATAAAGCTAGTTTTATGGTTGGTAAACATGGTCTAGGTTTAAATGATAATAATATCAAAACATACGATGAATTATTATCGAAACCATATGGACTTATATTAGTTGTTGGACCGACTGGAAGTGGTAAAACAACTACATTATATTCAATGCTTAATCAACTAAATAGTATAGAGCAAAATATACTAACAATAGAAGATCCGATAGAATATGAATTGGAAGGTATAAATCAATCTCAAATAAATGTCAAAGCAGGTCTTGATTTTGCTAATGCATTGAGAGCATTTATGCGTCAAGATCCAGATATTATAATGGTTGGAGAAATAAGAGATTTAAACACAGCAGAAATTGCGATAAGAGCATCTTTAACAGGTCACTTGGTTTTAAGTACACTTCATGCCAATACCGCAGTAGGTGCGATATCAAGACTTATAGATATGAACGTACCAAGTTATTTAATTACATCGTCTGTAATAGGTGTTGTATCTCAGCGTTTAGTTAGAAAATTATGTGATGATTGTAAAGAAGAATACAGTGCTGAAATTGGAGAAAAGCAAGTTTTAGGATATTCTTCAGACGAAGAGCTTACATTATATAGACCATCAGGTTGTCCTAGATGTGGTAATCAAGGATATAAAGGAAGAGTAGGAGTTTATGAATTTCTTACATTAGATAAAGAAATAAGAAATTTAATAAATAGCAAAGCTAAAGAAGATGAAATATTAGACAAAGCTAAATCTCATGGAATGAGAGTTTTAAAAGATGATGCAGTAGAAAAAGTTTTAGAAGGAACTACGACAATAGAAGAAATGTTAAAGGTAACATTCACAGCTCAGTAAGAGGTGGTTAGATGAAAAATTACAAATATACAGCATTAATGTTAAGTGGTAAAAAAACAAAAGGCATTATAACTGCTAATGATTTTAATGATGCTAGGCGTAAATTAAAAGAAAAGAAAATAAGAGTATTAGAAATCAAAGAACATAAAGAAAATTCTTTACTTAGGAACAAGAAAACATCAAAAAAGAAGCTTAGATCAGATACAATAAGTCACTTTTGCAGACAATATGGGATTATAATTTCATCAGGAATAAATAGTATAACAGGGCTAGAAAGTTTAGCTAAGAGGTCAGGGAATAAAATTTTATCAGAAGAGATAATGAGATTAGTGAATGATATAAAATCAGGATCAACACTTGCAGACTCTATGCTTGATGATAAATCAAAGTTTCCGAAATTGCTATCAGCAATGGTTGCAACAGGAGAAGCAACAGGGACACTAGAAGAAGTATTAAAGAGTATGGCTACGTTTTATGAAAGAGAACATAGAATAACTCAAAAAATAAAGAACGCTTCTACTTATCCGATTATAGTTGGTGTAGTAAGTTTTGCTATGCTATTTATATTTACTAGTTTTATAATGCCACAGATGATGGAATCTATTATAGAAGTTGGGGCTACAATGCCACCTTTAAGTAAGCTTATCATGAATATAGGTATATTTATGAAAACATATTGGTATGTAGTTTTATTAGCAATAGTACTTGGATTTATACTACTTAAGAAATATATAAAAACGCCTGTAGGTAGACACAATAAAGATGTTTTAGTTACAAAGATACCTTTGCTTAACAAAGGGATCAATGCCATTATATCAATGAGATTTTCTAAGGCGCTTTATCTATTCGTATCAACGGGATTCCCTTTACTTCAAGGGTTGGATTATATAAGAGAGAGTTTAAATAACTCAATAGCAGAAAAAGCAGTACAAGAAGCAAAAGAGGGTGTTATAAGAGGAGAGGCTCTAGCAGACAACCTTGAAAAATCAGGATATTTTGACCCAGTGCTTATACAGATGCTATCTATAGGAGAACAAACAGGTCAATTAGAAAATATAAGTGATCAAATGTCAGAGTTTTATGAACATGAGTCAGAAATATATCTAAATAGAATGGTATCAATGATAGAACCAATTATGATAGTAATGGTTGGTGTAATGGTAGCATTTTTAGTGATAGGTGTATTCTTACCAATGATAAGTATTTATGACGCTATTTAGGAGGAAATATACAAATGAGTAAACTTTATATATCCTACTATGGAGACTTTGTTTCTGTAGTTGATGGATATTATAAGAAAGATAAATTTATTATAGATGATGTATATTTTTTATCATCAGATGACATAGAATCAAATTTTACAGATAAATATAATTTATTAAAACACGCTCTTAAGAAAAATCAATCAAAAGCTAAAAGCGCTGTTTTATGTTTAAATACGCAAGATGTAATTGTTAAATCTAATAAAATTAATAAGATAGACCCCAAAGACTTAGATTCAATTATGTCTATGGAAATAGATGAGATGATCTCTCTTGAAAGAGAAGAATACACTTTCTCATATGAAGTAATAAGAGAATTTACTGAACAAGGTGAAGACTATTTAGATTTAATATTAGCTGGTTTATATACTAAGGAAGTAGAAACTATAATAGATATTTTTACAGAGAATAATTTAAAACTTGAGTGTATAGATATATTACCAGCAGCGTATTCCAGAGTATTAAAAGAGATTGAGTATACTGATATTATGATTGTTGATACTGGAGACTATAGTACTGCTATAGAAATATATAAAGAAGATTCTCTTTATATTCACGATAATGTACCAGTTAGATTAGGTCAAAATGCACAGGAATATGACTATATGAGACTAGTTGACGAAGCTAATGGTCTAATGAATTATTATTCATCAAGAAACTTTGGTAAGATAGTAGATACTATTTTAATAGTTGGTAAGTATGCACATAATGAAGAAGTAAGAAGAAACTTCTCTAAACTATTCGGTAGTGAAATAATACCAGGTATAGAAAATCTATATGATATATATACAGATATAAAAGGTGATATTCAGAGTAATGAGCTAAATATGATAGTTGAGACTATAGGATGCATGTTAAGAGAAGTAAAAAAACATCAATACTATAGAATGAACTTATTACCAACAGAAATGAAGAAGCAAGAAGAAAGAAATAAACAATTATTAAAAACTCTAAAAGTAATTCCAATAGTACTGGTAATACTTTATATACCAATACTTTCATTAACTATGATGAAAAAATTGACTGATGACAAATTGAACGAAGTTAACAGTCATATAGAGCAAATTAAAGAGGATCATAAACAAATTAGTGATATAGATAATAAGATTAGATTAAAACAAGAAGAAATAGAGATATATGATATGCTTATAAAAAAAGAACCTAGATGGGGAGATATTCTTACATCTATAGATAAAAATATTCCGTATAAAGTTTTCTTAGAAAATCTAAGTTTAAGTTATGTGCCGCAAGAATCAAATGTGCAAGAAAGCACAGATAATAGTGGTAATGCAGATATTACATCTGATAATGGACAAAATCAAACTGAAGATAGTTCATCAGAGAATAAAGAAACTCCAATCTATGATAAAATACCTAATCTTATAATCATGAGTGGAACTGTAGCTACTCCAAGCGATGCTGGTAAATTTGTATATAACCTAAAATCATTGCCATACTTTGAAGAAGTTAAGTTCCCAGGAATAACGGAGAAAGTATCTGGAGATGAGAAAAATAAAAAAACTTCCTATAGTTTTAGTATAACGGCTAAATTGAAGGAGGGAATAGTAACTAATGAATAAAGACACAAAAGATCCTAGTAAATCTATAAAAGGGAAAAAAAGTATACTAGAAACAGATATAAAGGACCTATTTAATGATGATATCTTTAAGAAAGAAGTAAGTACTAAAGGTATATTTATTTCAATAGGTGTGGTTTTAGTTTTAGGTTTATATGGATATTTTCTTATATATCCTAAATTTAATGAATTTAGTTCATCTAAAAATAATTTAGAAAGCGCTGTAAGTGAATTAAATAAATATCAACAAGAGCTAGAAGAACTACCAATAAAGAAAGAACGATTAGATGATTTAACGAATGAAGCTAAGATAAAAAGCCAAAAACTAAGTCATGATATGGAAGATGGTTTATTTTTAATAGGGCTTGATAAGATTATAAAAAGTCTAGATATAAGATTACTTAGCTATCAGATATCTGATAGTGTAGATTATACTAATTTCTATGCTATACCAATGTCATTAAGTGTAGAAGGTGACTATAGAAGGGTGAGAGAGTTAGTTGATTATTTAGAAGAACAAAAAAACATAACTCAGGTAATGGACTATAGTATGAGTGCAAAAATGACAGAAATAAAAAATGAAACTTCTAAAAGGGTATATTGGACTAGAGAAGATACCAAATACCATTTAGATAAAGGTTGTAGTAGTATGCCTGAAGGGAATGTTCTATATGGAACATCAAGTCAAAGTGGAGGTAGACAACCAGATCCAGACTGTGTAGGAGATATATCTAATACAATAGAGGTAGAAGTAACTTCAAATGCGAGTGGAGATATATCTGCTAATATTAACTTTATTGTATATAGCTCAGATAGAGATATTATTAAATTAGATACAGATAACCCGTCAACTTGGAAACCGGGTAAATATAATCCATTCCAGGATACATTGAACTAGAATATAGTGTATATAAAATATAAATTGCATCTTATAGCTGAAATCTATTAAGATGCAATTTATTTATAAGTAGTATTTTAATTAACGTAATTAATTAGTAGCGTTAGGAAGTGAATTACATTGAAAAGAAATAAAGGATTTACTTTATTAGAGGTTTTAGTATCTTTAGCGATAATTATATCAATAATGTTTGCATTTTTTAAAGTATATAACAGTTCTATAAGAGTTAATACAAAAAATGATAGAGATATAAAAGCATTAAATTTAGCTCAAAGTGAATTAGAGAATCTAAGAAGTCAAATAAAAAACTTAAAAAGGTCAGAGGAAGATAAAAAAATAGAAATAAATATAGGTGAGAAACAAATTGATATAGACAGCTTAAATAAAACCACTGTTACTTATGAAAAAAACTATACAGATGAAGATGATATGAAAGAACGTGTATATAAAATAAATCTTACCTTAGAAAAGTCTAATGTAACTAATCAAATATATATGTTTAATATAGACATAGATATAAAATTAAAAGATGAATATTTTAGCAAAAGGAAGACCGAGCTATCAACATCTATACTGAGTAACAATATTAATGATGAGGGTCAATCGTCACCAACTCCACCTGAAGAAGAACCTAATTTTAAAGATGGAGTTTCATTTATAAGGTATCAAAATTCCAATTTAGTACGTGGATATGATATATCAAATTTAAATGATGTAAGAAGTTTCCAAACAAATAATGCTAATATAAAAAAAATAAAGATATTTTTTAAAAAAAAGATAGAAGGAAATAAAGAATATATAGATATCTATGTAAAAATAAACGATATAGATAATGAAATAAGGGTTGGAGATCAACAGTCATTTAAAGATAAGAATTATTATCCATGTAAATCGATTAGATTTGATGTGAATACATGGAATGGTGGTAATGTAAATACTATATTAAAAGACATAAAAATAAATGGTAAATTAGTTAAAACTGAAATTTCGTCAACTGAAAGTAGATATTATGATTTTAATCTGGATGAATCAGGAGATTTTGAATTAGAATTTGATATAGTTTCAAATACTGAATCAAATTCATATTTCACAGTTATATTTGGAAAATAGGATTAAAGAAAGGTGAGGGATAATGAATATATTTAGTTTATTAGAGATAGCAGTAGAGCTGGGAGCATCAGATGTACATATAACGGTAAACTGTCCGCCAAGAGCAAGGATAAAAGGTAAATTTGTTAACCTTAGAGAAGAAAATTTAACTTCTCAAGATACAGAAGATATGTCTAGAGAAATAACAACACCTAAAAACTTTAAGAGATTGCAAGAACATGGAGAAGTAGATTTTTCTATTGCACTTGATAATGGAGATAGGTTTAGAGTTAATGCATATAGGCAAAGAGGGTATTATGCAATAGCAATAAGAACAATCACAGCCACTATACCAACATTTCAAGCATTAGGGCTACCAGATGTTATAGCTACATTTGCAGAAAAGCATAAGGGATTGGTACTAGTTACAGGTCCAACAGGGAGTGGTAAGAGTACAACTTTAGCAAGTTTGATAGATATAATAAATACAAATAAGGAAAGACATATAATAACATTAGAAGATCCAATAGAATATGTACATAACCATAAAAAAAGTATAGTAAATCAAAGGGAAGTTGGAAGCGATACAGAAAGCTTTAATTCAGCTCTTAGAGCAACTCTTCGTCAGGATCCAGATGTTATTTTAGTTGGAGAGATGAGAGATCCTGAGACTGTTTCTATAGCTTTAACGGCTGCGGAAACAGGACATTTAGTATTTTCGACATTACATACAATCGGATCAGCTAAAACTATAGACAGAATAGTAAATATGTTTCCGGCAGAGCAACAGCAACAAATAAGAACTCAGTTATCTACAGTTTGTGAAGGTATAGTGTCACAACAATTAATACCAACAATTGATGGTAGAAATAGAGTGGCTGCACTTGAAGTTATGATAACAACACCTGCTATAAGGAATTTAGTAAGGGAAAACAAAACATATCAAATACAAAATATAATACAAACAGGATCTAAATTAGGTATGCAGTCTATGGATCAAGAGTTAGCAAACTTATATAGACAAGGTAAAATATCAAGAGAAAGTGTCCTTAGTAGATGCTCTGATTATGAATATACATCAAGGTTAGTCGGAATCAATAATTATTAGCAGATAGTGAGGTGTTTACTATAAAAGATAAATTAGATAATAAAAAAGGATTTACTTTATTAGAAGTGATTATTTCTATATCAATAATCACAATAATAATGCTAATTGGATATAGGATATTAAACAATAATATAAAACATACTAAAAACCAAAGTACAATAACACAAGGTCAACAGTCAGCAAATTTAATTAATAGATATTTGAATAGTGACTTAGAGCACAGTAAAAAAGTTAGTTTTAGTAGTGATGGTAACGATGGTTATATGTATAATATAGAGACGAATGATAATAGAAGTATTAAATATATAGTTAAAAAAAACAATGGTAAATATAGTTTAATAAGAGAAGAGGATGAAAGTGCATTTGACTTAGTACAAAACTATAAAGATTTCAATATGGATAAACCATTTTCTATAAATTTAGATGATGATTTATACAAAGTATCAATTGCTACTGGATACCAGGATAATTATACATTTGATATATATAACAAAGTGAGTAAGCCAGTATTTGTAGAGGAAATATATAATCTGGATATAGTATTAGAATCGGAAAAAGATAGAAATGAAGCCAAAATTACAGTAGGAAATGATGTTATTGTAGTAGGTCCTCTCAAAGATGTTTTTAAATTTTTAGAAATTAAACTAGATTTTGAAAACAGCAAGATTAATATAAGAGAACCTTATGGATCTAATGTTTGGGAATGGGAATTTGAGCCTATAAGTATAAAAAAACTTAAAGATAAATACGTAAAATCTTCCATAATTAAATTTGTTAGTGAAGGAGACCTTGTTGTAAAATTAGGGAATGTAGATATAAAAGGTAAATATAATGAAGAATTAATCGAAAATAATTATAGCGATGATAAAGGGCCTGTTTTTTATTTGAAAAAGGATAAAGAAATATCATATATAGTGTTTAAATTAGACATGGACGATAAAACAACAGTTATTTTCGAATAAAATTAAATTTATCTAGTAGAGAGGATAAAGTAAATGTGTAAAAAATTAAATTCAAATAAAGGATCTATCTCAGTATTAACATTATTTATTTTAGCTTTAACTATACTATTTATAGGGCTCATTTCAAATCAAATATTAAATCAAATAAAAACAAATAAGAATACGGAATCATATATGGAAAATAAATATTTAGCTGAAGCTGGTATTGAGCAAGGAATAGCTACATATATAAAAAAGTATTGAAATCAATGGTATTATCTCAGATGATATTAATAAATTTAATGGCCTAAATATAATAAAACAATATTTACTACAAGCTAAGTATATAAATAATAATAACGGGATTATAGAGGATACGATAGATAATATTATATCTAATATAGATCAACAAATAAATTCAAATAAAGTAAATCTAGAAACTATAAAAGGTTTGATAGAAAATCTTCTTAATCTAGAAAGCTTGCACTCTAATAATGCTGAAAAGAAGCTTGTCAAAAATGAAATATTAATAGCTCATTCTTATTTATTGAATATGATGGATCCGAATAAAACATCAATATCTAATATTAAGTACATAATAGAAAGATTAAACTCTAATATAGATTCATCAAAGATGGATGTAGATGATAGTTATAAAATGTCTGATAGTGAGACTAGTGTAGATAATTACTTAGGAGATTTAAAAAATAAGTTGCTAGATGTTGGTAATAAATTGAACTCTATAGAGCAAAACCCCTCAGATATTAGTAATATTAAAAATCTAGAGGAAAGTATAGTTAATCTAAAAGAATATATTGAAATAACGAGAAGAATAACTCAAGTAAAAGACTATAGTATTTTAGATAAGACATCAATGGAAAATAAATATGGTAATCGTAAAGATGATAATTTAATGGATATAGTATTAAATAGAGTAATTACAATAAATATAGAATTAGAGCTTATAAATGAGTATATGCAAGATATGATAGATTCAATGAATAAAAGTGTATATTCTGATAATAAGTTATACTTACATATTAGATATAACCAGGCTGATAATAAATTATATGAAATAGAAACTATATATAGTGATTTTATATATGACATACTAAGTGTAAAAAAAGAATCAAATACACAATATGAGATTACTCAAAAAGGAGCATATATTAAAATACCAATAATAGTTGATAGTGTATCAGATAAATATAAGTTACAAGCTAAAGTAGAGATAGTAGTTAAAAATATATTATCAGAAGATAATTACACTATAGATTATGAAATAATAAGTTGGAAAAAGAAATAGCATAGGTAGGTGATATGTAGAAATGGAATACATTATGATGATATATATGTATATAATAGGAACTATATTTGGAAGTTTTTTCAATGTATGTATTTTTAGAATACCAAATAACCAATCGATATCTAATCCACCATCACACTGTTACAATTGCAATAACAGACTAAAGCCACTAGATCTTGTGCCAATACTAAGCTGGGTATTTCTAAAAGGACGATGTAGATACTGTGGAGAAAAAATATCTCCAAGATATGCACTAGTAGAGTTGCTAACAGGAGTATTATTTGTATTAGTATATAATGTTTATGGATTAAATATTATAACGTTATACTATCTAATTTTAGTATCATTACTTGTAGTAATAACATTCATAGATATAGATCACTATATAATACCAAATGGTTTAATAATATTTGGGTCAATATTTGGAGTATTATTCAGCCTAATGGGTCAAGGTATAGAACTAAAAGATAGCATATTAGGAGCTATAATCTCTGGAGGAGGTATGTTCCTCCTAATATATCTAATAGAACTAATAGTAAAAAAAGAAGTGATGGGTGGAGGAGATATAAAGCTATTTGCGATGATCGGATTATTTCTAGGTGTTGAGGGTGGATTGTTAACAATATTACTAAGCATATATGTAGGAGCAATTTATGGAGTAGGAATAATATTGTATAGTAAAGCAAAAAAGAAAGACTATAACTCAGTGATACCATATGGACCCTTTATATCAGTTGGATCGATTATAGTTATACTGTATGGTGATAATATAATAAATTGGTATCTGAATATGTTCTCTTAAGATCTAAATGAGATAGTCTATATAAAGATTATCTTATTTTTATTTACAAAGAAATTAATTTAAGATTTACAAAAAAACATACATATATGATATAACAATAGTTAATGGTATAATTATTTAAGGTACAATTTTTCTAATGATTATAAATTTTAGAACTGGTTATATAAAATACATTATATATAAAATATTTATTTTTGACATAATAATATAAAACACTAAGGAGGGCACTATGTACGTAGTAGTAGGTCTGGGAAACCCAGGAAAACAATATGATAAAACAAGACACAACGTTGGATTTGATGTTATAGATATTTTAGCGAAGGAATATGGCATAAGCGTGACGAAGATTAAACATAAGGCTTTAATTGGAGAAGGAAGAGTAGGCACTGAAAAAGTCCTATTAGTTAAGCCTCAAACTTACATGAATTTAAGTGGAGAAACATTAATAGATATATATAAATACTATAAGGTAGATTTGAGCAATATAATAGTAATATACGATGATATAGACTTAGATGTAGGAAAGATAAGAATCAGAAAAAAAGGTAGTGGAGGAACTCATAATGGTATGAGATCTATTACTAAGTGCCTAGGCTCTACTGACTTCCCAAGAGTAAGAGTAGGAGTTTCTAAACCTACGCCAGGACAAGACTTAGCGGACTTTGTACTATCAAGATTTAGAAAAGAAGAAAATGATAGTGTAGAAGAAGGATTAGATAAGGCATATCGTGCAGTAGATGCTATTATAAGAGAAAATATAGATATATCTATGAATAAATATAACGGATAGTGAAAGGGAGATTTATATGAATGACGTTTTTGTATACCCTTTGCAAAACTCTAAAGAATATAAAGAAATAATTAATTGCATAGATAACAATAAAGGCTCATTATTAATTAATGGCCTTTTACCAGTGCAAAAACCTCATATATCTTATTCTATTTTCAATGATCTATCAAGACAAATGGTCTTTATAGCAAGCAGTGATTTAGAAGCGAAGAAAGTATATGAGGATTTAAGTTTTTATATGAAAGATAAGGTATCATATCTTGGATTCCAGGATATATATTTTTATCATCTAGATGCAAAGGATAGATCTGAAGAAGCAAAAAAATTAAAAGTGCTTTTAAAATTAGCTAAAAAAGAAAAAATGATTTTGGTTACTTCTGTAGAAGCTATACTAAAGAAATACATACCTAAAGAGGTTTTATTAGAAAATATATATACCTATAAGATCGGTGATGTTGTAAATATAGAAAAATTAAGTGAAACATTGGTGAACCTAGGCTATGAGAGAGTTTCTAAAATTGAGGGATTTGGTCAATTTAGTATAAGAGGTGGAATTATAGATATATTCTCTTTAGAATATACAAATCCAATTCGTATGGAATTATTTGATGATGAGATAGATTCTATACGAACTTTTGACGTTTTCTCACAAAAATCTATAGACAAAGTAAAAAAATTCTCGATAACTCCTTCAAGAGAATTTATATACCCTGAAAATACGGCAGAAGCTGTAGAAAGGATTAAAAAAGACACTGGAAAACATACTAATGATGATGTATTCCAAAATATAGATAACATAGCAAATAAGACTTATTTTGAAGGTATAGAGAACTATATAGATTATATTTATACAGATGAAAATAAGAGTTTATTCACTTATCTTAAAGACGATGCTTTAGTTTTCATAAATGATATAACAAGACTTAAAGAAAGATGTGAAAACTATCTAAATGAATTTAAAGATAATTATAATTTAAATCTTGAGAGAGGTTTAGCTATAAAAAATCAAGGAAAACTGCTATATCATTATACTGATATAGATTTTTTAGTAGGCACTAAAAAACTTATAATAAATACATTATTGCCAAAACCAATAAATGATTTTTCAGTAAAGTCCATAATAAATTTTGAATGTAGGGAAGTACCTACTTTTAACGCCAAAATGGATGTTCTTGTAGAAGAATTAAATAGACTTAAATATAATGGATACAAGATAATATTAGCTACTAACACTTTAGATAGAGCAAAAAAACTTAATAAAGAGTTATTAGACTTAGGTCTAGAGACCACTGTGGTAAAGAAAAGAGATACGGAGATAAAATCTTCTCAAATAATAATTACACCTGCGCAAATCAGTAGCGGATTCCAATATAAGTCTATTAAGTTCGCAATAATTACAGATAATGAGATGATAGGTGTTCATAAGAGAGTATCTAAATCTAAGAATAAAAAAGCTAAAAAAGGGAAGAAAATAGAATCCTTCTTAGATTTAAATATAGGAGATTATGTAGTTCACGAAAATAGTGGGGTAGGTAGATATACAGGTATAGAACAAATTACTGTAAATGCTATCAAAAAGGACTATATGAAGGTTGTATACCAAGGTGGAGACAATCTATATGTACCAATAGATCAAATGGATAAGGTACAAAAATATATTGGTTCAGATGTAGAAAAAGTTAAATTAAATAAATTAGGTGCAAGTGAATGGTCTAAAGCTAAGGCTAAAGTTAAAAAAGAAATAGAAGATATGACCAAAGATCTTGTAGAGCTTTATGCTAAGCGTGAGAAGGTAAAAGGTTATAAGTTTTCAAAGGATACTCCTTGGCAAAATGAGTTTGAATCTTTATTCCCTCATCAAGAGACAGAAGATCAGCTAAAAGCTATAGAAGAAACTAAAAAAGATATGGAATCAGATAAGGTTATGGATAGACTTATTTGTGGAGATGTTGGTTATGGCAAGACAGAGGTAGCTATAAGGGCTATATTTAAGGCTTGTATGGATCAAAAGCAAGTTGCAGTATTAGTTCCTACAACAATCCTTGCTCAACAGCATTACAATACATTTAAAGAAAGATTTGAAAACTATCCAATAAGAGTTGAGGTACTTAGTAGATTTAAAACTCCAAAACAACAAAAACAAATAATAGAAGATGCTAGAAAAGGATTAGTAGATGTGCTTATAGGTACTCATAGAATAGTATCTAAAGATATAAGCTTACCTAGTTTAGGGCTTGTAGTAATAGATGAGGAGCAAAGATTTGGAGTAAGACATAAGGAATCTCTTAAGAAGATAAAATCTACTGTAGATGTTCTTACTTTATCTGCTACACCTATTCCAAGGACATTACACATGTCTTTAAGTGGAATAAGAGATATGAGTGTTATAGAAGAGCCTCCTCAAGAGAGACATCCTGTAATAACCTATGTAACAGAAGGTAAGGAAAGTATAATTCAGGATGAAATAGAAAGAGAATTAAGTAGGGGTGGACAAGTATTTTTTGTTCATAATAGGGTGGAGAACATTGAAGAAATGGCAAGTATGGTACAAAGACTTGTACCAGATGCTAGAGTAGCAGTAGCTCATGGTAGAATGACATCTAAAGACTTAGAAAATATTATATTAGGATTTTTAAATAAGGAATATAATGTGTTAGTTTGTACAACTATAATTGAAACAGGTATGGATATATCAAATGCTAATACAATGATAGTTTATAATGCAGATAAAATGGGTCTTGCTCAGCTTTATCAGTTAAGAGGTAGGGTTGGAAGAAGCTCAAGACAAGGTTATGCTTACTTAATGTATGAAAAGGATAAGGTACTAAGTGAAATAGCAGAGAAAAGGTTAAAAGCTATAAGGGAATTTACTGAGTTTGGTTCTGGGTTTAAAATAGCCATGAGAGACTTAGAGATAAGAGGAGCAGGAAATATACTAGGTTCTCAGCAACATGGTCATATGGCTGTTATAGGATATGATTTATACGTAAAGATGTTAAATGAAGCAATTAGAAAAGTTAAGGGAGAACCTGTCATAGAGGAAGTAGATGTAGAAATTGACTTAACTGTCAATGCATATATTCCAGATACTTATATATATGACGAATTAACTAAGATAGAAATGTACAAGAAAATTGCATCTATAGAAAATAAAGAAGATATGGCAGATGTACAAGAAGAATTAGAAGATAGATTCTCTGATATACCTAAACCTGTACAGACACTTCTTACTATTGCATATATAAAAACCCTATGTAAAAAATTAAAAATAGAAAAAGTTAGACAGTTAAAAGATGAAATAATATTAGTTCCTATAACAAAATATAAGACAAAGGAAAAAATAGGGTATAATATAGTTACAGAACTAGAAGAACTTCTAGAAAAAATGAGTAGTATAAAATAAACGAAAGGGTGTTTTTAATTTGAAAAAGATAACAATGTTATTCATCTCTGCTATAATGGCTATAACTATGACGGCTTGTAGCGGTGTTAATAAGGATGATACTGTGGCAACAGTAAATGGTACTAAAATAACTGTAGACCAATATGAAAAGACTTTGGCTTTATACAAGCAGTCTATTGAGGCTATGTATGGTAATACTATTTGGGAGCAAGAGGTAGAAAAAGGGGTAAAATACAAAGATAAATTTAAAGAAATAATACTACAACAAATGGTTGATACACAAGCTGTTTATGATGTAGCAAAGAAAGAAAATTTACTTCCATCTAAAGAGGATGTAGATAAAAGCTTTAAAGAATTAAAGACAAATATTGATGCAGATGAAAATTACAAAAAACAACTGGAATCAATAGGAGTAGATGATGCTTTTTTAAAGGATCAACAAGAGAAAGATTTAGCTTGGCAAAATTATAAAGCTAACTTTGATAAAATTACTAAAGTAACTGATAAAGAGATGCAAGAATACTACGATAAGAATAAATCTGAGTTTTATAAAGATGAAGTAGATGCTTCTCATATATTAATATCTACTGTAGATGAAAACAACAAAGCAATATCAGAAGATAAAAAGAAAGAAGCGAAGAAAAAAGCTGAAGATGTCCTTAAAAAGGTTAAAGATGGTGGAGACTTTGCAAGCTTAGCTAAAGAATACTCAGATGATAAGGGATCTGCTGAAAAAGGTGGAGAATTAGGATTTTTCGGCAAAGGAGATATGGTTCAGCCATTTGAAGAGGCAGCTTTTGCATTAGATAAAGGAAAAGTATCTGATTTAGTTGAGTCACAATTTGGTTATCACATAATAAAGGTAAATGATAAAGTAAATGAACAAAAACCTTTTGAAGAAGTTAAAGATACTATAAAGGGAACTATATTATACAATAAATATGCAGAAAATATTAAAGGCATATCAGAATCAGCTAAAGTTGAAGAAAACAAAAACATAGCAAAGAAAGTAAAATTATAGAAAAAAAGCTATATCCTAATTGGATATAGCTTTTTTTGCATATTTTTCTTAGCAATGGTAAAAATAAACTTAAAGTTAGCAATGGAGGGATAAATTACGTATGAGAGCTACAGGAATAGTTAGAAGAATAGATGACCTTGGAAGAGTGGTTGTTCCAAAAGAAATAAGAAAAACACTAAGAATCAGAGAAGGTGACCCTTTAGAAATATTCACAGCAAAAGATGGAGAAGTAATTTTAAAGAAATACTCTCCTATAGGTGAATTAACTGAATTCTCTCAAGAGTACGCAGAAACATTGGGAGAAACTACTGGATACGGCGTAGTAGTAACGGATTTAGACTCTGTAATATCTGTTTCAAAGTTACCAAAGAAAGAATACAAAGAAAAAAGTATTAGTGATGAGTTAGAGCATTTAATAGAAAATAGAGAAGTTAAATATGCTAAGGATAATAAAATATTACCTTTCCATAAAGATGACTCTATGGAATATAGTTCTCAAATCATAATGCCAATAGTTAGTACATCAGGAGACTGTATAGGTTCTATTTCGCTAGTTACTAAAGAAAGTGAGACACTTTCAGAGAATGATGAACGAATATTAAAAATAGCGGCTAACTTCCTAGGAAAACAAGTTCAATAGTTTTTTAAAAAAAAGACCCTAAATTTAGGGTCTTTTTAAGTTTTCTACTAATATATTGAATATACTATTAAATATATGATATATTAAAATTTGTTACACAAATAGTTTGGAGGTTGTGTTATGGATAATAACAGAAACAAAGACTCGTTTTTAAAGGGGGCCATTATACTTGGATCAGCAGGTATAATAGTTAAAATAATGGGTGCATTCTTTAGAATACCTCTAGGTAATTTAATAGGATCAACTGGTATGGGATATTATCAAGCTGCATATCCTGTGTACACTTTATTTTTAACACTGGCAACAGCTGGATTTCCAACTGCTCTTGCAAAATTAGTGTCTGAAAAAACCGCGATTGGAGACCATAGAGGAGCGCATAAAATATTTAAGGTAGCCTATACTGTCTTATTTATGACAGGGATCGTATCCTTTGCAATATTCTTCTTTGGAGCAGAATACATAGTAAAAAATATAATGAAAAATCCTGGTGCTTACTATTCAATGTTAGCTATAGCTCCAGCACTTATATTTGTACCGGTAATGTCTTCTTATAGAGGATATTTCCAAGGTAAAAGAGATATGAGTAAGATAGCTATATCTCAAATAGGTGAGCAATTCTTTAGAGTTATATTAGGTATAGGTCTTGCTTATGTATTAATGAATTTATATGGAGAAGAAATGGGAGCAGCAGGAGCTATAGCAGGAGCTACTGTAGGAGCCATAGCATCTATATTATATTTAATATTTGCATATTTGAGAGATGGAAAATCACGTAAAGCACAAATTAAAGCAAGTAAAAGATTTAGAGAAGAAAGTACCTCTAGAATATTGAAAAAAATACTAGTAGTTGCAATTCCTATAACAATAGGTGCATCAGTAATGCCACTAGTAAATATGATAGATAACGTAATAGTTATAAGCAGGCTTGAAGCAGGTGGATATTCCAATGTGGAGGCTGTAGCGCTATTTGGACAGCTAACAGGTATGGCTATGGCAATAATCAATTTACCGTCAGTAGTAACTGCTGCAATGGGTATGAGTTTAGTTCCATCGATATCAGAAGCTTATGCACTTGGAAATAAGGGTAGAGCAAGAAAAGATACTAGAAGCGCTATAAAGGTAACATTATTATTAGTATTACCATGTGCATTTGGTTTAGCATCGCTAGCATCTCCTATAATGAAACTTTTATATCCAAATGAATCTGGTTTAGGGACTATATTATTAGTACTTACGCCTTGTGTAGTATTTTTAGGATTAATGCAAACTATGAACGGTATACTTCAAGGTATGGGTAAACCAATGGTTCCTGTAGTAGCCTTGATAATTGGGATGCTATCAAAGATAGTAATAAGTTTTACATTGACTGTAAATCCGGATATAAACGTAATAGGTTCAGCAATAGGTACGGTATCTGCGTACTTCTTAGCTGCATTAATAGAGTTTACATACATAAAAAAATATATGAACATGAAGTTTGGAAAAAAAGAATTTGTTATAAAACCTTTAATAACAGTATTAACAATGTTTGTAATTGTTAAACTAAGCTATGGATTATTTAATGGTATGTTAGGCAACAGTTTAGCTACAATAGTATCTATAGGTATTGGTGGAATTGTTTATGGATTAGTACTTTTGGGAATAGGTGGAATAAGAAAAGAAGAACTTTTAACTATGCCAAAAGGAAATAAGATATACAATATCCTAAGAAAATTAAAACTTATGAGATAGAATAGAATATTTATACAAATAAAGGAAATAATTATCTTGTAGCAAATTTCCTTTATTTGTATGAAAAATAAAAAATGAATTATACTACGAGGAGTGACGATATGGGTAAAATAAGTATAATAGGACTTGGCCCAGGAGATTACTCTCTTATAAGTCAAGGTGCATTAGAAGCCTTGAAATCAAGTTCTAGAATTTATTTAAGAACAGAAAAGCATCCTACAGTGGACAAGCTTAAAGAAATTATAGAATACACTTCTTTTGATTATTTTTATGAAAAAGAAGATAATTTTGAAAATGTATATAATGAAATATCTAAGTTCATAATAGAGACATCTAAGGATGGAGATTTGGTATATGCAGTTCCTGGACATCCTAGAGTTGCAGAAAAGAGTGTAAGCATAATTGAGGCAATGGCCAATGAAAAGGGAATAGAAGTAGAAACAATAGCTTCTATGAGCTTTGTAGACGCTATGTTTAACTATTTAGCTATAGACCCGGCTAATGGATTTAAGCTGGTAGATGCATTTGAGATAGAAAATGCATACATAGATACAAATACAAGTATGATAATTACACAAATTTATGATCACTTTATAGCATCTAATATAAAGTTACAACTTATGGAATATTATGATTTTGATCAAGAAGTATGTATAGTAAATGGCGCAGGTGTAAAGAATCTAGAAAGTAAGACCTATGTTAAATTATTTGAGTTAGACAGAATAGAAAATGAATTTAACTATTTAACCAGTTTATATATACCAAAAAGTTACAAAAAGATGTATAATACATTACATGACCTAGAAAAAATAATGGATACTTTAAGAGGTCCAGATGGATGTGACTGGGATAAAAAACAAACTCATCAATCTTTGAAAAAATACGTAATAGAAGAGGCTTACGAGCTTTATGATGCTATAGATAATGAAGATATTGATGAAATGATAGAAGAACTAGGAGATGTGCTTTTACAAGTAGTTTTCCATGCCCAAGTAGGAAATAGTGAAGGTTTCTTTGATATGAAGGAAGTAATAAACACTATTTGTAAGAAACTTATTCATAGACACCCACATGTTTTTAATAATGTAGAGCTAGATATGAATGAATTTGGACGAACTTGGGAAGAGTTAAAAAAGGAAGAGAAAGGTGAAAGTACTACAACTGAAGGCTTAAAGAGGATTCCAAAAGCTCTACCAGCTTTAATAAAAGCTGAAAAAGTACAGCATAAAGCCGCTCTTGTTGGTTTTGATTGGGATGATATAAAGGATGTATTTAAAAAAATTGATGAAGAATATCAAGAATTACTTGACGAATGTGAAGTTGGAAATATAAAATACATAAAGGAAGAACTAGGAGATTTATTATTTTCTATAGTAAATTTATCTAGATTTTTAAAGATAGACCCAACAGAAGCGTTAAACGGCACTACTAATAAATTTATTAAAAGATTTGAATTTATAGAGCAAAGTGCTTTAAATCTAAATAAAGATTTAGAAGATATGACGCTTGAGGAAATGGATGAACTTTGGAATAAAGCCAAAAAAATATAAGTTTCTAGAAGGGATATTGTCAAAAATCTAGAATTTTTACCACAAGGTAGAATTAATTAGTATATAAACATTTTTAGGAGGTAAGTACCGTGAACAAAGCTGAATTAGTATCAAAAATGGCAGAAAAGAGTGAATTAACAAAGAAAGAAGCAGAAGCTGCATTAAACGCATTTATGCAATCTGTTCAAGAAGCATTAGTTGAAGGAGATAAAGTTCAATTAGTTGGATTTGGAACATTCGAAACAAGAGAAAGAGCTGCTAGACAAGGAAGAAACCCAAGAAACCCAGAAGAAGTTATAGATATACCAGCTTCTAAAGCTCCAGTATTCAAAGCTGGAAAAGGGTTAAAAGATATAATAAACGGATAATACATAGATAAAAGTGTGGGATATAATTGCCACACTTTTTCTATATAATAATATATATAAAGTAATTAGCTAGGAGGTAATGAGTATGAGATTAGATAAATTTTTAAAAGTATCTAGAATTATAAAAAGAAGAACAGTGGCTAAAGATGCTTGTGATAAAGGTATAGTTACAATAAATGGGAAAGTAGCAAAATCTTCTTCAGAAGTAATAGCAGGCGATTTATTAGAGATTCAATTTGGTGAGAAGAAGATGAAATTTAAGATAAGTGATATAAGAGAACACGTATTAAAAAATGATGCTAAAGAAATGTACGAGATAGTAGAATAAAATAGTCACAACCTCAGTATATTTATAGTAGTATAAATAGAAATATTACTGGGGGGATAATATGGAACATAGTATAAGCTTAAAGGAAAGATCGAATCTAGTTATTTCGGGGGTAGAACATATATATTCTTTCAACGATACAAAGGTTGAAGTTAGAACATCTGCTGGCGAGATGATAATAGAAGGCGAAAATTTAGACATGAGTAAACTAAGCTTAGATGAAAATGTAATTAGTGTAGATGGTACTATAAATTCAATAGTATATGCAAAAGCTAAAAAGCCACAAGAAAATTTCTTTAAGAAGGTATTTAAATAGATGCCTATACTTACTAGAGATCTAAGTGTGTTTATAGGGACTATTTATGGTGGGATTATTATAGGTTTGCTGTTTGATGTTCATAGAGCCTTAAAGTTAAACTTTAAGCTCGTGAAACATCTATCTATAGTATTTGATATGATGTTTTGGACCTTGGTTACATTTATAACCTTTATAACCGTAAATGCTATCGAAAACTTTGATTTAAGATATTACCATTTTGTGGCTTTATTTATAGGTTTTATCTTATATTATAACACCATAAGTAAGTTTATTTTGGCAGCAATTAATAAAGTAATTAGTTTAGTGACAAATTTATTGAAAAAAACACTATACTGCATGCTCAGTATTTTGAATAATTTGTATTACGTTATTATCTACTCACTGCACTTTATTTTTGATATCATATTCTATATACCTAATATGTTAACAGCAACTACGAGATTTATAAGAAGGAAATATAGAAAAGGATTAAAAATTAAGAAAAGGGTGTAGTTAAATGAATCTTATGAAAAAATTTTCTGGTCAGGCTGTAGTTATCTCTATGTTTTTAATGTTTTTAATATTAAGCATGGCATCTGGGTTTATCTTTCAATATGTAAAATTAAGAGAGTACAAAAATGAAATATCGAGTATTAATAATCAGATTAAAAAGACTGAAGAAGAAATTAAGCTATTAAAAAACACAGATGGAAATAAAGATCTAGAAAAGATTGCTAGAGAGCGACTTAACATGGTAAAGCCTAATGAAATTGTATACATAGATATGGGAAAAGAGGGTAACTAAGTTACTCTCTTTTTAAGCATATAATTTAAACGTATGAATAGGACAAAAGATTATAAACTGGAGGATGAATATGAAAATAGGCACTATAGACATAGGAACGAACTCTATGAGGCTATTAATAGCTGATTATATAGATAGCAAAATAGAAAATAGGAAAAAGTATGTAAACACCACTAGGATAGGTCAAGGCGTAGATGAAAATGGATATATTAGTGATGAGGCTATAAAAAGAAATATAGATGCACTAAAAGATTTTTCAGATATGTGTAGAGAAGAGGGATGTAGATCAATTTACTGTATGGGAACATCAGCACTTAGAGATAGTAAAAATGGTCAAGAATTTGTGAAGATAGCAAAGCAAGAGGCAGGTATAGATGTAGATATAATAAATGGTCAAGAAGAATCTAATTTAGGCTTTAGGGGTGTTTTAGAAGGTATAGATGGAAGTAAGGAGATATTAGTTATAGATATCGGTGGAGGATCTACAGAATTTATAATAGGAGATGTTAATGGTATTAATTTTTCTAAAAGTGAAAATGTAGGAGCGCTAAGAATGACAGAAAAGTTTTTGATGACAGATCCTATAGATGAATATGAATTTGAAAGCATGTCTAAATTTATAGAAGATGAGATCTCAGGTACTTTGGAAATAATAAAAGAGAGAGAAATAGATAAACTTGTAGGTATAGGAGGGACTATAACGTCGTTATCTGCAATAAATCAAGAGCTAGAGGAATATTCTATGGAAAAAATACACAATAGCCAAGTGAGTAAAAAAGAAATAGAAAATATTCTACAAAATTTAAAAAAGATGACATTAAATGATAAAAAGAACTTAAAAGGACTACAGCCAAAAAGAGCAGATATTATAACAGCTGGTGTAAAAATTTTAAACATAATAATGGAAAAGCTAGAAATAGAAAGTATATATGTAAGTGAATACGATAATTTGGAAGGCTTAATGTGTCATAAATCAAAAACTATGTCTTAATATTTTATGATTTAAAAAACCGAATATGACAAAAAAGAATTCTTCCCTTTGGTACAATCTCAGTATAAATACCAAAGAGGGGGAATTTTTTATGCAAAGAAGTGCGCCAACAATAAAAAATAAGAATTTTAGTACCAGCAATATTAAAATAGACAGATATATTGATTTTAATACGATAATGTTTGTACTAATGGGATTTTTATTAAGTAGATCAATATTAATAGGAGCTGTAGCTCCACTAGGAGTAGCGTTTTTTATATGCATAGCAAAAATTGATAAATATAGAATCCCTGTATTTTTGTCTGCATTAATGGGAATAATTTTATCATTCAATAACACAGTCTATATGATTAAATATGCCGTATGTTTAATGATATTTATGATTATAAGTAAAAAACTTAAGGAGATAAATTCCACATCACGGATGGCACTTATTGGTACAGCAATAGTTCTTCCTATATCTATTGGACAAGCTTTACTATCTAATAGAACAGTATATGATTTCTTTATGTGTGGAGTAGAGAGTATAATTGTATTTGTTGCAATATACACATTTTCTTTTGGCGTAAACTTAATAAATAACTCAAATAGTAGAATATCTATAAAAACAGAAGAAACTATATCTATATCTCTTCTGATGGTTTTTAGCATAATGGGAATAGGTAATATAGCTTTATTTGGTATATCAGTACGAGCTGTACTTTCTACTATGCTAATATTAGTTGCAGCAATAGTTGGTGGAGAAACTATGGGGGCAACTAGTGGAGTAATAGTCGGGATAGCTTTTTTAATAAATAATGTAGCATCATCTATTTATATGGGGATATATGCTTTTGCCGGATTAGTCGGTGGAGCATTTAATAAAATAAATAAATATGTTTGTATATTAGGATATATATTAAGCTGGGTAATAATTTATGCATATACTTCAGGGATTGATTCAAATATTATGGAGCTTAGAGATATATTACTAGCATCTTTAATAGTAATTCTATTACCAAATAAATTTTTTGAAAAAGTTGAAAAAATAATAAAAAGCAATGTAGCTTCAAATGAGGTAGTATACGATTATATAACAAGAACTAAAAATGTAACTAATAACAGATTAGTAAGTATATACAAAACTTATGATGAGTTAGCAAATACTTTTGATAGAATAAGAGAAAAAGACAAAATATTAGATCAAAGAGATATTGCAAGTGTTATAGATATGATACATAACGATGAATGCAAAGGTTGTGGTATGAAGAGAATGTGTTGGGAGTCTAGATTTCAACACACTTATTCAATGATATACAATATATTAGAAATACTTGAGGAAAAAGGGCAAGTAACTATTAATGATTTACCGGAAGACTTTAAAAAGGAGTGCTTAAGAGCTGAGCCGATAGTTAAAATATCGAATTATTACTATAAGATGTTTGTTTTGGACTATAATTGGAATGTAAAATTCTCAGAAAGTAGAAAACTAATAGCAGATCAAATAAGAAGTATATCTAAGTCAATAGAAGGTATGTCTAAGGATTTTGAAAATAGTGTGATTTTAGATTTAGAGAAAGAAAAAAATATTTATGATGAATTACAAAGACATAATATTGATGCTAACAAGGTAAACTACATGACTAGTGGCGAAGATGATTTTGAAATAACTATAGAAAATAGAGTTTGTAGTAGTGGAAGTATGTGTGATGAAGCTATACTAGATGTTGTTTCTAACTTTACAGGGGAAACATTATCTATGCAAAAAATGGGATGTAGTTGTTTAGGAGAAAAATGTAGCGTAAAATTCACGAAAGCTCAGAAGTATAAAGCAATAACCAACGTATCATCAATGTCTAGAGATGGTCATATACTATGTGGTGATAATTACACTTATATGGATATTAATGACGGAAAAT
>NZ_NOJY02000021.1 GCF_002250835.2 Romboutsia weinsteinii | reverse complement strand
AACTCTATGGGTGCAGTATTAATGGTATTACCTACGTTTTTACAAGGTATAGCAATGTTTATTGCAAACTTATTTATTAATATGTTTATAACATCTGGTAGTGGACAAGCTGCAGTTGTAATGCCTATGTTTGTACCTCTTGCTGATATGGTAGGTATTACAAGACAAACTGTTTTACTAGCGTTTAACTTCGGAGATGGTTTTTGCAATTATGTATTACCTACGTCAACGGCTCTTATGGGGATATTAAGTGTGTCTAATATTCCGTATGATAAATGGATGAAGTTTATGTGGAAGCTATTTTTAATATGGATGGTAGTTGGAAGCTTATTGATGCTAGGAGCTCAGATAATAAACTTAGGACCTATGTAAGCTTGATGTAAACAGCATGATTTCTGTATATAACTGAAACCATGCTGTTTTTTTGTTTTTAATAAGCGCTTATTAAAATTACTAATAATTTTTAACAAAGAAGATACTATCAAGTTATTTGCTGATAGTATCTTCTTTATTATAGAGAGTTGGAACAAGTCACAAATTAATTTGAATTAGAATATATTGAATTAAAAGTTTAAAAAGGGGGAATCCACAATGAATGTTAGCGGGAGAGTGCTATTTAGTCCAAACAATAGCTCAAACGTGTACGAAAATATGGGAAATCCGATAGCTAATGTTCCTATAGTACTTCAGATAAAAGGGGACACATCAGCTATTGGAGCTACATCAGGTATGGGTGTAGCAGCTCTAACTGATAGTTCTGGAAACTATACATTTACGGATGTTCCATCAGGAGAATATAGATTAATAGAAGCATGGGGATACTCAGGTGCAACTTCTAGTGTTGTAAGTTATTCTAATGCAGACAATATTACTGTAACTCCAAAAGATCCTGATGTATCTGCAGTCTCAAATCCACCAGCAAAAACTAATAATATCCATTCACTAAGTCCAAATACCTTATTTATCACAGTATCAGGTGATGTAACCAATCAATTTTTTCTAGATGCTCCAAATCAAGAGATACCACTAGCATTAAATACTTATATAACGGTAGGAGATAATCAATTTTTAGAGATAAGTTATGGTACTTTTGGAAATATGCCTAATGGTACACCAGTACAAACAAGTGGGCTTATTGCACCCTTCCCTATTCTTACATCATTTATTTATACACCTTATCAGTGGTATAGACCTTCGGATGGTGAATACTCAATAGTAAATACTGTGACAAATAGCAATTTTGATGGGCACTGGTTTAATTTATCTGACCATACAACGGGTGATGAAACTGGCAATATGGCAATTATAAATGGGAGTAATCCAGGACAAGATATTATTAGAACAATGGTGTTTGTAAAAGCTAACACTAACTATGTTTTTTCAGCATGGGTATCAAATATAGATAAACTAAAAGGTGAAGAATTGCCTTTATTTAGAGTAGAAATACTATCAGGTGATGGAGACGTATTATATGATGAAGATCTTGCGGGAAATTTAGAAGCTACAGATATTCCGACGTGGAATCAAATTGGATCAGTATTTAACAGTGGTAATAATAGATTACTTACAATCAGGTTTTTGAGTGAAGGTGGAGCAGCCAATGGTAATGACTATGCACTAGATGATATAAGTCTATATGAATTAGCGCCAGCGCCTGTTACGGATTTAGTAAAAAGTGTAGATAAAAATTTAACAGAAGCGGGAGAAGTACTGACATATAATATCGTATTTGAAAACACTGGTATTGCAGATATACAAAGTGTAGTATTTAGTGATATTATACCGGATTTTACAAGTATAATTCCTGGAACGCTTTATATTAATGGGGAATTAAAAGATGATGCTCAGATAGAAAATGGAATACCAGTAGGAGATATATCATCTGGTGATAAGGTAGAGATTCAATTCCAAGTCTTAGTTGAGAGCGATGCACCACTAGGAACAGAAATTGATAATACAGCACAAATTAATTATAAATTTATTGACTCTACAGGGGTAGAAAGAGAAATAACTACTTCTAGTAATACTGTTACAACCATAGTAGTAGAACAAACTTGTCCAATATGCCCAACAGGACCAACAGGACCGATGGGACCAACGGGAGCAACAGGGCCAGGTAATGGAGCAACTGGGTCAACAGGCCCAACAGGAGCAACCGGTCCAGCAGGAGGACCAACAGGGGCGACAGGCCCAATAGGCCCAACAGGCCCAGCAGGAGGCCCAATAGGTCCAACTGGTGAAACAGGTCCGACAGGCCCAACAGGCCCAACAGGACCTACAGGACTTAGAGGTCCAAGAGGATTTATAGGAGCAACAGGTGTAACTGGAGAGATGGGATTACCTGGTCGAGCAGGTTCAACAGGAGCGACAGGAAATACTGGTGCAACTGGTCAAGCAGGAGCTACGGGGTCAACTGGTCCAACTGGGCCACAAGGGTTGCCTGGCCAAATAGGACCGATTGGACCATCAGGAGAGCAAGGAATTGTAGGGCCTGTAGGTCCTATTGGAGATAATGGAAGTACAGGACCAACAGGACCAACGGGACCATCAGGAGGACCAATAGGTCCAACAGGTTCAACTGGTGAAACAGGTCCAGCTGGACCAACGGGACCATCAGGAGGACCGATAGGCCCAACCGGTTCAACTGGTGTAACAGGACCAACAGGTCCAGCAGGAGGTCCAATGGGTCCTACTGGAGCAACGGGTAATACAGGCCCAACAGGTACACAAGGTCAGGCTGGAGAAATAGGAGCAACAGGAGATAGAGGTCCTATGGGTCCAACAGGACCAAAAGGAGATAAGGGTGATACAGGGTTATTTGGAGACTCAGGAGATAGAGGACCAACCGGTCCAACAGGACCAAAAGGGGATAAAGGAGTAACAGGTTCACAAGGATTAGTAGGAATGCCAGGTGAAATTGGACCAATAGGTCCAACCGGAGCAACTGGTGTATGTGAATGCTTCTTAAATAATATTTACGGTGAATATGATATTTGTAGTGAATGTCTATGCTGTTCGTATAATAAATTGTACTTTAAAACTGATATTTCGGGTTCACACTCATTATATAATTCAGGAAAAGATATTGAGCTTGAATTAGGATATATATATTTAATAAATTACAATCTAACTTTTAATGTTTGTACAGGTAAGAGTTTTTACACAGTTGGAATTGCTTTAGATGGAATAGAAAATAGAAAGTACACGCAGAAAATAAAAGAATCAAGCGACGAATGGAAAGAAGCAAATATTAGAAATACTATAGTATTAAGTACTCCATATGATAGTCAATCATTATCATTATTTGTAAAAAATATAAATAATAGCAACTGTATAGAGATTGTAAAGGGTGTGCTTAGTATAGTTGCTATAGGAACAATATAGTAACTAAAAGTAAAAGATAATACTAGAATTTTAAATTTAATAAAAATTAATAAAGAGATATCATGTAATTGCATGGTATCTTTTTGTTGATAAATAATAGCACTTTATATAATTCTATATTGAAAATGGATTAATCAAAATTATTTACTCCTAGGGGGTACATAGTCTCAGAAAACAAATTAATTATAAAGAAATATGAGAAAACAAATTAATTATAAGAGATTTTGGGAATAATATTAAAAACAAATGAAAACGAGGATACATAATATAGAGAGGATGTAAAATATGGGTATATTAGAAAATGCATCTAAATTAAGTGAAATGGTGCAAAGTGTAGCAAGTGAAAAGGGAATAACTAAACAAGAGGCCTGGGATGAAGCTGTTGTTGAATATAAAGAGAAATATGAAGAAAGTAAACATGATTAGAAGTATGAATTAAGGTAGTAAAGATTAATTACTACCTCAATTTATATTAGCTCAACTAGATATATATTATGATAATACAGTCTTAAAGAGAACCTGTCCAATTGGTTTGTTTATTACTAGAGATGCTTTATTATCAAAGTTAATATTATCTTTATTTATTACTACTATATTTTTTCCCCTAAAGTAGTTGATAAAGCTTGCAGCTGGATATACCTTTAAAGATGTACCACCAATTATTAATAAATCAGCATTTCTTATACTATTAATTGCTTTAGTGATGACATTATCATCTAAAGCTTCTTCATAAAGAACTACGTCGGGTTTTACGACTCCCCCACATAAATCACAATGAGGTATAACTCCATCTAGATTTAATATATCATTTAATGAGAAAAATTTATTACAGTCAGTACAATAGTTTCTATGAACAGATCCATGAAGCTCTAGGACATTGTTACTTCCTGCCATTTGATGGAGCCCATCAATATTTTGTGTTATTACAGCTTTTAACTTACCTGACTTTTCAAGTTTAGCTAAGGCTATATGTGCATTGTTAGGTCTAGCATCTGGATATATTAGTTTATCTTTGTAAAATTTAAAAAAATCTTCAGTATATCTATTAAAGAATGTACGAGAAACTAATTGCTCTGGTGTGAAGTTTTTATTTAGTTTTTCATTAAACAAACCAGAAGAACTTCTAAAATCAGGTATATTAGATTCTGTACTAACTCCAGCACCTCCGAAGAAAACTATGTTATCACTATTTTTTATCATTGACTTTAATTTTTCAATATTCATATAAACATCACCTTTTATCTGTAAAATTTATGTTAGACTTTCTATATATTATTATATAGAAAATAAAGGCATTCAGAAATTTTATTTATAAATTTTCGGATGTCTTTTGTATATAAAGAAGTATATATTAGCAAAAAAATGGTATAATTAAGCATTCAAAAATCACTTAGAGGAGGTAGTATATGAGTATTTTCAATAAGGTTATGGCTTCAGCTTTGGGGATAGGAGCAACTAAGATAGACACAATGGTTCAAACTAAAAATTTGATGCCAGGTAAGAGAATAGAAGGTATTTGCAAAATAACGGGTGGGAAAATAGAACAATACATAAACCAAATAGCAATAGGTGTATATACAGGATATCAAAAAGAAGTGGATGATAAAGTTATTAATGAAAGTCAATGTATTCAAACACATTATATAAAAGTAGAAAGAAATATAATGCCTGGCGAGGTATGTGAAGTTGACTTTAGTTTTATTTTATATAAAAGAGTTCCAGTAACTAAGCATAGATCTAAGGTTTGGCTATCAACATACTTAGATATAGAAAAAGGAGTAGATACATCTGATAGAGATTATTTAAATATAGACTACAATGATTATATGAAAAATGTGGTAGATGCTATAGATGAGCTAGGTTTTTCTATAAGAGAAATTGAAAATGAGTATTGCAAAGCAAAATTAAACGGCTTTAAATTAGTACAAGAATTTGAATTCGTACCTACAAGAGGATATTTTAGAGGTAGATTAGATGAACTAGAATTAGTGTTTATACCTACAAATCAATATGTGGATATACTTCTACAAATAGATAGAAAGGCTAGAGGTATTATGAGCTTTATAAGTGAGTCTATGGGTATGGATGAAACTAATTTAAGAATCAGGATAGAAAACTCTCGTAGATACACTGTAGATGAGCTTAAATTTGAGATAGATAACGTGTTAAGAAGATATTCTTAAAAATATTAAGAAGATAAAATCAACAAATATAATGACTTATTTAAAATGAGATTATAATAATCTCATTTTTTTTATTAAAATAGAGGGTTATTTAAAGGTTTGTGTAGAATACATTTATACAGGTAATTTGTTGAAAGATAAATATAATAGATTAGAAATATCTAATAATAGTAAATTTTGTTTAATATAGAAAAAAGGAGTGTAATATTATATAAGGATACCTAAAGAATACTATCCTTATATGGTACTAAAGTATGAAAAAAATAACATAATTTATATATTTATGTTAATGGAAATATTTACTAAAGTATAAAGCTGTCGTATAATTATAATAAATGTTAATGAACGTAAATTTAAAGGGGGAAATGCGATTGAAAAAGAAAATTGCCTTAGCCACGTTGGCAATACTACCTATGACAGCTACTAGCGCTCATGCAAGTGGTGAAACTGGGATAGTTACAGCAACGTCTCTAAATGTTAGAAATGGCGCAAGTACAAGCCATACAGTTCTATTTACTGTAAAAAAGAATGACAAAGTAGATATAACAAGCTCATCAAATGGGTGGTACAAGATAAAAACTAGTGCTGGTAAAGAGGGATGGGCTTCAGCTACATACATCTCAAAAACAGGATCTAGCTCAGATACATCATCATCAACTATTAAGCAAGTATCAGTTGATAGACTTAACATGAGAAGTGGTGCAAGTACAAGCTATAGAGTAATAACAGTACTTACTAAAGGTACAAATGTAGAAGTAATGTCAGAAAGTAATGGCTGGTCTAAGGTAAAGCATGATGGAAGGATCGGATATGTTTCTACAGAATACATAAAAGCAGTAAATACAGATAGTACTAATACAGTTACAAAAAAAGTAAACACTAATAACCTTAATGTAAGAAGTGGGCCAAGTACAAGCTACAGTGTAATTGGAAAGCTTCAAACAGGTGCAAAGGTAGAAGTAATATCTGAAAGTAACGGCTGGTCTAAGATAAAACATAGTGGTAGAGAAGCGTATGTATCTAGCATGTATTTAGATAATATAGGTGGAAGTACTACACCAGAAACACCGGATAATAAGCCTGAAGAGATAAAAGAAACAAAGGTAGTAAATACTAATAACCTTAATGTAAGAAGTGGACCTTCTACAAGTAATAGTAAGATAGGTACTTTAGCTAAAGGAACAAAAGTAGGTGTAATATCAGAAAGTAACGGATGGTCAAAAATAGACTATAATGGAAAAGAAGCTTATGTATCTAGTCAATACTTAGATAAAATAAGTACAACACCAGAACAACCGGAGAAACCAGAAACTCCAGAGGAAACAAAAGAGACAAAAGTAGTAAACACATCAAGCTTAAATGTAAGAAGTGGTCCATCTACAAGTAGTAGTAAAATAGGAAGTTTAGCTAAAGGAAGTAAGGTTGAAGTACTATCAGAAAGTAATGGATGGTCAAAGATAAACTATAATGGTAAAGATGCTTATGTATCAAGCCAATACTTAGATAAAGTAGGTACAACACCAGAACAACCAGAACAACCAGAAACTCCAGAAACACCAGAGGAAACTAAGGAAATGAAGGTAGTAAACACATCAAGCTTAAATGTAAGAAGTGGACCTTCTACAAGTAGTCAAAAGCTAGGTAGCTTAACTATGGGCACAAAAGTTGAGGTACTATCAGAAAGTAATGGATGGTCAAAGATAAATTACAATGGTAAAGAAGCTTATGTATCAAGCCAATACTTATCTAAAGATAATGGAAGTACAGGTGGTGGTTCAAACGTTGGTGGAACTGAAAATGTAAATGGAGCAACTATAAATTACAAAGGGTTAAACTACACATTAGCTTCTCATGTAGATAAGCAAATGGATAGAGTAAGCCAAGGTGGAAATGTAATAGATTCAAGTAAGCCAAGAAGCGTCGATGCAGCAGTTCAATCTATGGAAGCTGCTCAGGCAAGAGGATTTATAAAAGCAGATAGAAGTGATATAGAATACTTCTTAAATCCAGCTAACTTTACTAAAAGCTCTAAAGGCATGATGCAGTTCTTAAGACTTGATAGTTACAAGGGTGGAATTACAGCAGATGAGTTAAACTCATACTTCAATAGTTTAGGTGTAGGGTCACAAGGAACTAATGTATTCCACGGTCAAGGTCAATCATTTATAAATGCTGCACAAAAGCATAATATAGACTTAGCATATTTAGTATCTCATGCAATGTGGGAAACAGGATATGGTAAATCAGTATTAGCTCAAGGTCAAACAATAACATCATATAAAGGTCAACCACTAGATAAGCCAACTAAAGTGTATAACTTCTTTGGAATAGGTGCAATAGACCAAAGTGCCAACGTATCAGGTGCAGAAGCTGCATACTCAAATGGTTGGACAAGTGTAGAAGCTACAATAGATGGTTCTGCTCAGTGGATAGCTCAAAATTATATAAAGAGCTCTAAGTACAATCAAAATACTATATACAAAATGAAGTGGAACTATGATTATACATGGCATCAATATGCAACAGATGTAAACTGGTGTAATGGTATATCAGGAATAATGAATAAAATAATAACTATGTACGATACAGGAAATAACTTAGTATTTGAAGTACCACAATATAAATAAAAAGGAAGAGACTATAGACTATAATTTTATTATAATCTATAGTCTTTTTTGATTTTTAGAGACTAATTAACTAAAACATAAAAATATCAAAAAAATTATGACGAAATATGTAAAACGTTAACTATTATTGTTGAACTGCATATAATGTAGTGAGAAAGCTTATTAAAAGCTTTTTCTAATAATATTAATATGCGGAGATGAGTAAATGAATAATAATTATAGATGGAATAAGAAAGATAACAAATGTTTCAAGCAATATAAAGGATGGAATAATGATTGTTGTAAACATAACTGGGAAGATAAATGCTGTAAAAATGATTGGGAAGACAAGTGTGATAAAGACGACTGGAAAGATGATTGTGAGTGCAATTGTAAGTGTGAGTGTAAGTGCAAGTGTAACTGTGACAAAGATGATTGCAAAGATAAATGGGATAAGGACGACTGTAAATGCAAGTGTGACAAAGATGATTGTAAAGATAAATGGGATAAAGACGACTGTAAATGCAAGTGTAAGAAAGATGATTGTAAAGATAAATGGGATAAAGACGACTGTAAATGCAAGTGGGACAAAGATGATTGTAAAGATAAATGGGATAAGGACGACTGTAAATGCAAGTGGGACAAAGATGATTGTAAAGATAAATGGGATAAAGACGACTGTAAATGCAAGTGGGACAAAGATGATTGTAAAGATAAATGGGATAAAGACGACTGCAAATGCAATTGGGATAAAGATGACTGCAAAGATAAATGGGATAAAGACCATTGTAAATGCAACTGCTGCAAACATAATTGTAAATGCAACTGTAAGTGCAACTGCTGTAAAAAGAATAATCATAGATAATTGATATAAGAAATAAGTCCACTCGTAATTAATTTTGTAAGATACAGTAGTTTATGCTGTAGATTATTATAGTGATTTACAGACGTATTTATAATGTTATTAAAATGATCATAATAAACTCCTTTATAGCTATATCTAAATCGCTATAAAGGAGTTATATGTTTACACCACCTAAAACCTCAATACTGGCGTTTATTTGTACTTATTATTGCCAGGATAGAGGTTTTATTTATTATGCAAAATACCTTTTATACTTGAAAAATACATCTAAATTATGTTCACGGACAATGTTTTTTATAGTGCCAAAGTTGTAAGTAGCAAGTGCGTACTCTTTCATCTTGTTAAAGATATACTCTTCTTTAGCATCTTCAAAAGTTACAAATCCTTTAGCTATATCCCACGCTTTAGACTCACGGTCAATTAAATTCTTTTTTAAATCAAGTACAGCATCTTCTAGATCTATAGGCAGGTTTGATTTATAAAAATCAGCATTTGTAACATCTATATCATACTTTAGTAATAAATCAATGATGTTTGATAATATTTGGCTGTACTGAGATCTAGTCTGATATATTTCTGGATCTAATATATGACCTACCTCATGAGAAATAACAAATTTGGCTATAGACTTTATACTAGCTGTATTAATGGAGATGTTGTAATTATAAGCATTGGCAAAAGTATAGAAGTTATAACAAAATGACACAAAGCCACTTCTAGAACTTAAGACAAGTTTTAGTCTAGGCAGTGCACATATAGGGATATTTCTTCGTTTTGAGTAATAAAGGTGTACATGTTTGTCTATTTTAAATTCTTTTAATGAAGTTTTGAATAATTTTTTTTCGCCTAATTCCATGTATGAAAAGAGGATTTTTCTGAAGGTAGAATCAATAGAACTGGACATATTAACACCGCCTATCTTTTAAAGATATATTATAGTTATTATATATAGTATTAAATGCACTTTGATTTGTAGCTAATCCAATTAAAAATAGTAGTAAAATGAAAGTAGACTAACTAAGTTTAATTTAAAAGTCATGTATTTAAATAATACACACATAGGGTATAAATTACACTAGCTTAATATAGAAAGGATATGGATATATGTATATAGATGCACATTCTCATTTAGATTTTTTTGAAGAAAATATAGAAGATGCAATAGTAGATATAAATAGTAATAAGATATTAACGTTGGCTATGAGTATGGATATTGAAAGTTATATTAAAAATAAAGAATATAGTAATAAAAGTAAATATATAAAACCGTGCTTTGGAATACATCCATGGAGTGCGCATAAGGTTAGTGAAAGCTTAGAGACTTACATACCTTACATAGAGGAAAGTGAAATAATAGGCGAGATAGGTCTTGATTATGTCTGGTCAGAAGGTAGCCATACTTATGATAAGCAAAGGAAAGTATTTTACTTTATGCTAGATGAAAGTATAAAGAGAAATAAGGTCATAAATCTACACACAAAGGGTGCAGAAGAGGAAGTATATAATGCCCTTAAAAAATATAATTACAATAAAGCTATAGTACATTGGTATAGTGGAGATTTAGATATATTAGATAAGTATATAGAGCTTGGTTGTTATTTTACAATAAGTGTAGATATAGGCTATAGCGATGCTACATATAAAATATTAGATAAATTGCCAAATGAAAGATTATTAGTTGAAACTGATGGTCCAACAGCTCTTAAGTGGGTAAATGGTCAATATGGATACCCAAGTATTATAAAATCCGTAGTTAAAAAAATAAGCGATTATAAAAATATAGATGTAGATGAATTAAGTAAAATAATAGAAAACAATTATAATAGATTATTAAGTTTATAATTTTGAAGAATCATTTTATTTAACTTAGCATTTAAAATAGTCGTGATGCCCATGCATGTGATATAATATTTAGTCTGGAGGAAGGTGATTTTATGGAAAGTGTAAAAGATTACTTAGATAAATTAGAGATAAATAATAATGTCTTAGGCAAGCAGCTTAAAGAAGTTTATATAAATAGAGTAGTTTATTTTAAGGAAGACAAAATAGTTTACTTTTATTTGTCTTCAAAGGAGATAGTTTCAAATGAACTTTTAGACAGGTTTAGAGAAGAGCTTAGGGACAAGCTAGATTATTTTAAGGATATTAAATTAAAGATAAGATACACTGGATTAGAAAGAAAAGCTAACAAAGATGTTATAAAAAAATATTGGATAAATATAATCTATATATTAAGAAGCTTGTGCCCATCTATAGAAGGATGGCGTAAGCAGGTTGAATATTTATGTCTAGAGGATGAATTAAAGATAAAGCTACCTAAGGGAATATTCTATGAGAGATTAATGAAAAAGAATGTTATTCATGTACTTAAGACCGTGTTAAGCGAAGAACTAGGGATAGATTTTAACATTAAAATTGAAAGAGCAATAGATGAAAAAGTAGATGTAAAGAGATTAATTCGTAAAACTGATAGAGAACTTGAAGAAAAAATAAGAGAGATGGAAATAAACGAAGTAAATAAGGAAGTAGAAATAGAAGAAGAAGGTTACGTTATTAAGCCTGAGATTGATGAGCAGATGATTTATGGAGAAAATGTAAATGTAATGCTTGAGCAAGCTTGTAAGCTAAATGCAACTTCAGGAACTGTTGGTATAATAGGAGAGGTATTTGACGTAGAAACTAAAGAACTTAAAAATGGTAAGATACTGTTAATTGCAGGAGTTACAGACTATACAAGCTCTATAAGTTGTAAACTTTTCTTAAATGATACTAACAAAGATAAGGTACTAGACCAAGTTAAAAAAGGTGCTTACTTAAAGATTAAGGGAGACGTAATCTATGACACTTATCAAAGAGAAGTAACTATGACTATAAGTGGTATTAGAAAAGAAAGTAAGCCAGAAAGAAAAGATACAGCACAGAGTAAAAGGGTAGAGCTTCATGCACACACTCAAATGTCATCAATGGATGCAGTTTGTAACGTAAAAAAACTAGTAGAGCGTGCTGCTAAATGGGGACATCCTGCAATAGCAATAACAGACCACGGTATAGTGCAGTCTTTCCCAGATGCAATGAGTGCTGGTAAAGCAAATAACATAAAGATACTTTACGGTGTGGAAGGATATCTAGTAGAAGATGATGCGCTAATAATTGAAGATGCTAATGATAAGGATTTATCGCAAAGCTTTGTAGTATTTGATATTGAGACTACTGGTTTTTCTAATACTAATGATAAGATAACTGAGATTGGTGCGGTTAAAATAGAAAACTTTAAGGTTGTCGATAGATTTAGTGAGCTTATAAATCCTGAAAAAGATATATCTTACAAAATACAAGAACTTACTGGAATCACTAATGATTTAGTAAGGGATAAGCCTACAATAGAAGAAATACTTCCTAAGTTTATGGAGTTTATAGGAGATAGTGTTTTAGTAGCCCATAATGCAGAGTTTGATACAGGGTTTATTTCTCAAAAATGTAGAGAGCAAGGTCTTGAGTACAACAATAGTGCTGTAGATACATTGACTCTTGCTAGAGTATTACTTCCAAATTTAAAGAGGCATAGATTAAATGTAGTAGCAAAGGCTTTAGGAATACCTCTACTAAATCACCATAGAGCTGTAGATGATGCTGAGGCAACTGCTAAAATATTTTTAAAGTTTTTAGAGATGCTTACAAAACAAGGTGCAAATACTTTAAATGAAGTAAATGATGTACTTGGTAGAATAGATTACACAAAGCTTAGAACCAATCATATTACTTTGATAGCTAAAAACTATGTAGGACTAAAAAACCTTTATAAGATAGTATCTGATGCTCACGTAAATCATTTTTACAGAGCACCTAGAATACTTAGAAGTGTATTAAATGAATACAAAGAAGGTTTGATAATAGGTTCTGCATGTGAGGCAGGAGTAGTATTTCAGGCTGTGAAGAAAAATGTAAGTGATGAAGAGATGGAAAAAATAATTGATATGTATGACTACATTGAAGTTATGCCAATTGATAATAATAGATTTATGATTGATAAGGGCGAGGTAAGAGACGAAGAAGAGCTTAGAGATTTAAATAGAAAGCTAATAGAGGTTGCTAAGAAGTTTGGTAAGATACCTGTTGCAACAGGGGATGTTCACTTCTTAGACAAACATGAAGCAGTACTTAGAACAGTACTTAAGTACTCACAAGGATTTAAGGTAGAAGATGAAGAGACTTATCTACACTTTAGAACTACTGATGAGATGCTTGAAGAATTTAAATATCTAGGAGAAGAATTAGCTCACGAAGTAGTAATAGAAAATACTAATAAAATAGCTGATATGGTAGAAGTAATAAAACCAATACCTGATGAGACTTACCCTCCAGTAATAGAAGGGTCTGATGTTGAACTTAGAGAGATGTGTCAGAAAAAAGCAGAGAGAATCTACGGTACTCCAGTACCTGAAGTAGTACAAGCTAGACTTGATAGAGAGCTAAACTCAATCATTGGTAATGGATATGCCGTGATGTATATAATCGCTCAAAAGCTAGTTACAAAATCATTAAGTGATGGGTATCTAGTTGGTTCAAGAGGATCAGTTGGTTCTTCGTTTGCAGCAACAATGAGTGATATAACAGAGGTTAATCCGCTACCTGCTCACTATATATGTGAAGATGAAGACTGTAAATACTCACACTTCTTTGAAATAGGGGAGTGGGGTTCTGGAGTAGATTTACCAGATAAGGATTGTCCAAAATGTGGTAAGCCACTTAAAAAAGATGGTCACGATATACCATTTGAGGTTTTCCTTGGATTTGAAGGGGATAAGGAACCCGATATAGATCTTAACTTCTCCGGAGATTATCAGCCAGTAATCCATAAGTATACAGAAGACCTATTCGGTGAAGGTTATGTTTACAGAGCGGGTACAATAGGTACTGTAGCTGAAAAAACAGCTTTTGGATATGCTAGAAAATATATTGAAGAAAATAATCTGAATGTACCAACAGCAGAAGCACTAAGACTTGCTAATGGATGCACTGGAGTAAAAAGAACTTCTGGACAGCATCCAGGTGGAGTTATGGTTATACCACATTACAAAGATGTGTATGATTTTACACCGATACAGTATCCAGCCAATGATACTACTTGTGGAGTAATAACTACACACTTTGATTACCACTCAATAAGTGGTCGTATACTAAAACTTGATATACTAGGGCACGATGCCCCGACCATGATAAGGATGCTAGAGGATTTAACAGGAATAGTTGCAACTGATATTCCACTAGATGACCCAGAGACTATGAGTCTTTTTACTTCTACTGATGCACTAGGTGTTACACCAGAAGAAATAAACTGTCCTATAGGTTCTCTTGCAATACCTGAGTTTGGAACTAAGTTCGTTAGACAGATGCTTCTTGATACGAAGCCATCTACATTTGCAGCACTAGTTCGTATATCAGGACTTTCTCATGGTACGGACGTTTGGCTAAACAATGCACAAGATTTAGTTAGAGAAGAGATAGTTGGAATAGACGAGGTTATATCTACTCGTGACGATATAATGAACTACTTAATATTTAAAGGATTAAAGCCTAAAAATGCCTTTACAATAATGGAAAACGTAAGAAAAGGTAAGGGACTTAAGCCTGAACATATTGAAGAGATGATTGAAAATGATGTACCAGAGTGGTATATAGGTTCATGTCAAAAGATAAAGTACATGTTCCCAAAGGCTCATGCCGTAGCCTATGTTATGATGTCCTTTAGACTTGCTTATACTAAAGTACATTACCCAGAAGCATTTTATGCTACTTATTTCTCAACTAAGGCAGAAGATTTTGATGCTGATTTAATTGTTAAAGGAATAGGTGCAATAAGAGGAAAGATACATGAAATAGAAGCACTTGGAAATGATGCAACTACGAAGGAAAAGAATATGCTTACGGTACTTGAAGTTGCATATGAGATGTATGCTAGAGGTATTAAGATACTGCCTGTAGATATCTACAAATCAGATGCACAGTTATTCCAAGTACCTGGTAAAGGACTACTGCTTCCTCCTATGATAGCCCTACAGGGGGTTGGAGAAAATGCAGCACTAAATATTCAAAGAGAAAGAGAAAATGGAGAATTTATATCTAAAGAAGAATTAAGAAAGAGAACTAAGATTTCTAAGACTGTTGTAGAGACCCTTACTATGCATGGCTCTTTAGAGAACATGAGTGACGAAAATCAACTTTCTTTATTTTAGATAAAAAGGATAAAATTTATGAACACTCATATTTAATTAATATGAGTGTTTTTAGTATATACATTTAAGTTAATGGAGTATTGATAGTATATCAAAAGTTAAGAAGTAATAATAATTTTAATATAAATTGTAGAAATTTGGAGAAACCCCTTTTAATAAAATGGAAAATATTGTATAATAATTTAGAAAATACAATTAAATCTGGCAAATCTAGAGAAATCTAGAGACGCAAAGCTAAAGGGGCTAAGGTTAATTTTAACTATGCCAGCCAGTTGCTGAAGAATATTTATTCTTTGTTTTCATAAACCAAACTTATGGTGTATAAACTATGTTTATTTTCCATAAGATTTATTATGATATTTAAATTAAACGGCAACTACCCTTTAGAGGGTAGTTTTTTTATTGAAAATATTTATATTATCAATGTATCTAATTTGGGAGAAGAACATTGAATATGAAACAGATTTTTATTCTTAGAATTGGTAGTATGACCCTTAGTTATGCAAGTATAGAATGTGTTAGAACATTGTACTTACAAAATTATTTAAAGTGAGGGAGAATATTATGAAGAAAAAAATATCATCTATACTAGCGGTATCGTTGATAGCAACAAATATTTCACCAGCAATAAATGTATTTGCTAACGAAATAGATAAAGAAAAAGTAAAGCTAATAGAAGAAAGTGTGGCAAATCAAGCTAAAATATCACCTTTTAATCTAAATAGTCATAGTAACTTTGAAGGATACAATAAAATATATAGAGTTGCTACGAATCAAATTAAATCAATTTCTAATAATGGAGGCCAATACTCATCTAATTCTATAGATAAAGCTATAGATGGAAACCTATCAACTCATTGGGAGACTGGAAAACAAAATACCGCATCATTTAAAAATGAAGTAGTAGTAGAATTTAATCAGCTTGAATCTATTGATAGAATAGCCTATGCAACTAGACAAGATTCGGCTAAAGGGAAAGGATTCCCAACTGAATTTGAAATTTATGCATCTACAACAGGAGAAGATGAAGATCTTAAGCTTATGACAACAGGAAGTCATACTTCAACAGGCAATATGCTTGAATTTAAATTTGAAACTATTACAGCAAAAAAAATTAAGTTTGTATTTAAAGAGGCTAATCAAAACTGGGCAAGTGCATCAGAGTTTTGGTTTTATAGAGAAGATAAAATCATAGATAAAATGAGCAATATATTCACTAACGATAATAAAAATGAGCTTTCAGAGCAGTTTAATACATTAGAGAAGTTAGATGCTTTTGATGGAGAAGCTCAAAGTCACCCTTTATATAGCACAATAAAAGAAGATATAGAAAATGCAAGAATATTATTAACTCAAGATGAAGCTCATTATATGGATGCAATAGTAAGTAAATTTGTACCTTTTAATGATCAAAGACTTAACAAATATGATGAACTATTTAAGTTATCTAGAGAAGAGATAAAAGCTATATCAACAAATGGTGGAAATTATGCCAATAATGTAATTGAAAGAGCAATAGATGGAGATCCAAGTACACAGTGGCACTCAGGTAAAACTAATAGCTCGACTCATACAAATGAAGTAACAATTACTTTAAAAGAATTAACGGAAATAAACAGAGTAATGTACACAAATAAGGCTTCTAGAGGATTTGCAACAGAGTTTGAGATATACGTATCTAAAACTTCAACAGGAGATACTTTCCAAAAGGTAACAGCAGGAAAGCACAATGTTACAAGTGATACACTAGAAATATTATTTAATCCAGTACAAGCAAAGAGAATTAAATTTGTATTTGCAAAAGGTCATGAGAACTGGGCACTAGCTCATGAATTTGGAATATACAAGCAAGATACTCTTAAAGAAATAATGGATAGATTATTTGTAGATTCTAATATGAGTGAAGTAAATGGTCAATTCGCTACTATTGGTGCAATAGAAAGCTTAATGGAAGAAGCAAAAGAGCATCCATTTAAAGAAGAATACATGGAAAAATTGGAATTAGCTAAAGAACTTGTAGAGTTTGGACAAATACAGTCTGGAACTTCTAACGTTAACAAGTTTACTCCATTTTATACAGATTATATAAACCAATATGATGATACATATAGAGTTAAAAATATTTCTATAAGTAACAATGGTGGAAAATATGGAAGTTCTGTGATCGAAAAAGCAATTGATGAAGATGTTAATAGTCACTGGGAAACTGGAAAGCCAAATAGTGATAGCTTCAAAAATGAAGTAGTATTAACTCTAAAGCAAGCTGAGGCTATAAATCGTCTGACTTACAAATCTAGAAATGGTTCAAAAGGATTTGCAAAGAAGTTTAGCATATACGTATCACCAGTTGCTTCAGGAGACAACTTCCAAAAGGTTAGTGACGGTGGATACACTATAACTAACGATATGATGTCTATACAATTTGATAACATAAAAGCGAAAAGAGTTAAATTTGTATTTGATGAAGCAAATCAGGATTGGGCTTCAATAGGAGATATAAGAGTTTATAAGGAAGATAAAGTATCTGAGAAAATGGAAACTTTATTTACGAATACGGGAATGTCTGAAGTAAGCGAAGAGTTTAACTCTATAGAGAAATTAAGTGCTTTAGAAGAGGAAGTTAAAAATCATCCTTTAGCTCCAGTATTTTTAGAAGATATAGATATGGCTAAAGAAATTTTAAGTGGTACTTTACAAAATATAAAGACTGTAGTTGCAGAGCAAGTAGGGGATAGAAATGCCCATGCTAACAGTAACTTAAAATTTGGTTATGGAAATAACTACCAACCAACAGGTGTAATGGCTCTAGCTGGAGAAACTGTAACAGTATATGTTGATGTAGAGCCTGGTCAACCACTACCTCAGTTAATGTTCTCTCAACAGGAAGGTAGTTTTGCAAGCTGGGGAGTACATGTAAGTTTACACCCAGGTAAAAATGTAATAAAAGTACCTAAAATAAGCCAAAATGATGGTTGGTACAAGCACAGTGTAACTCCTGGTGGACCAATTTATATAGTTAACCCTTACACTGAAGAGCAACAAAGTAAAGCACCGGTAATAAGATTTGCTAGTGGTGCTGAGTTATTCCCATTCTTAGATAAAGATACTAATGAAGCTGAATTAATATCGTTTATAAAAGAGTATAAGAAAAAGTTAGAAGAAGATAAGAAACAAAATCCAGATGTAATGGACAGAAAAGTATTAGATTTATTTGAATTTGCATCAGACCGTATAGTGTTTACTGGTACAGCAACGGGTGCTTATCAAGCATATGTTACTGGTAACAAGAAGCCACTAAGTACATTAAATATGTGGGATGATCATATGGATATGTTATTTAAGTATCAAGGCTTAGATGGAAGAAGTGAAAAGCACGATATCAAAAAGACTAGAGAGAATATAAGATTAGCTCAACCATTTGGGTATATGTATGCAGCTGGTGGACATATAGGTGTACAAAAAGATGTCATGTCAGGTATGTTAACTAGTGTAGGTGGTTGGGGTGTTGACCATGAAATAGGACATAAGATGGATATAGGTGTAAGGACAGTAGGAGAAGTAACAAACAACATGTTACCTCAACATTCTTCTTATTACTATAATTCTCCAGATAAGAGAATTCCTTTTGAAAGTCATGTATTTAAAAATGTTATAGATACTGATAATAATGAATACAACTCAGGTGGATTCTTCGAGAAGTTAGCAGTATTTTGGCAATTAGAAATGATATATCCAGGTTATTGGGCTAAGTTAAATAGCTTATATAGAGAAAATAATGTAGTTTTAGACCCTAATAATGCAAGCAACGATAAATTAAATCAATTAGCTAAGTACTCTAGTATAGCTTTAGAGTTAGATTTAACTGAACACTTTGAAAGACATGGATTCTGGGTGTCTGATGAAACTAAAGAATTCTTAAGCAAGTACCAAAAGCCAGATAAGAAGACATGGTATGCAAGTTATGACTATATTGAATATAAAGGTGATGGACTTACAGAAAATCCTAAAGTAGATATAGGTTTCTATAGAATGAACACTAGCTTACAATTAAACCTAAAGGTTGATTCAAAATATAGTAAAGATATCATGGGATATGAAATATTAAAAGATGGTGAAGTAATAGGATTTACTAGTACAAATAGTTTCATAGATGTAAATTCTGAACCTAACGAGTCAGCAACTTATAAGGTAATTCCTTATGATAAAAAATTAAATGATATGGAAGGAACTGAAATAAATTCACAAAGTCCTGGTTTGAGATTACAGCAAGATATAATCAATCTTAAGTTAAGAGAAAACTTTGACCCAATGGCTTTAGTTAACGCTGTAGATTATATGGGCAATGATATAGATAGTAAGGTGGAAGTAACTTCTAATGTAAACCAAAATGAAAAAGGAGAATATGAAGTTACTTATTCAGTGACAGATAGAGGTATAACTGTTAGTAAAACAGTAAAAGTAAATGTAGTAAGTGATTACGATTACTTATCTGATAGTGAATGGAAATCTGTTGAAACTCAATATGGAAGTCCAAGAAGAAACTCTAATATAAAAGGTAGAGTAAATGGAGATATAACTACATTTGAAAAAGGATTTGGAATCCATGCAAAAGGTAAAATAGTTTATGACTTATCAGATAAAGATTATGATACTTTTGAAGCTTTATTAGGAGTTGATGTAGGTATTGCATCTCAAGAGAAATCTAGTATAACATTTAAGATAGTAGGAGACGGAAAGACTCTAGCTACAACTAATGTATTAAAGCATGCTGATAATATGACTCATATAAACGTAGACGTTAAAGGTGTACAAGAACTAGTTATAGAAATCAATGATGGTGGAAATGGAAATTCTTCAGATCATGCTGTAATAGCTAATCCTAAATTAACTACAAACAATGCAAAGCCAGTTATAACTGCTAATAGTAAAGAATATTTATTAGGATCAGATATAAACATATTAGATGGTGTTAGTGCTTTAGATACTGAAGATGGAGACTTAACTTCATCTATAGAAATAGTATTAAATAATTATGAAGAAAACAAATCTGGAAGATTTGAAGTTGTTTACAAGGTTACTGATAGTGATAATAACTCTGTAGAGAAAAAAGTATACATCACAGTATATGAAAACTTAAATGTAGACAAGTCTAAGTATGGTAAATTTGATAATTTAGATAAATATAATGAAGAATTTAAAATACCAGCAGTTTCAGTAAGTAACAATGCAGGAAACTATGGAAGTAGTGTAATAGCTAAGACTATAGATAATAAGATAAATACTCATTGGGAAACTAATAAAACCAACAGTGAAACATTTAAAAATGAAATAATATTTGATTTAGGTGAAACTAAAGAAATATCAAAAATAGCTTATGCTGCAAGAAGAGATGCAGGCGGTAAAGGATTTGCTAATAAATTTGAAATATACGTTTCAAATGAGTCAGAAGGTAATGATTTTATATTAGCAGGAAAAGGCGAGTATAAAGGAAGTAATACTGATGTTGTAGAGTTTAATATATCTAAAACAAATGCAAGAAGAGTTAAGTTTAAATTTGTTGAAGCTAATCAAGGATGGGCAAGTTTAAGTGAGATTTCATTCTACAAAGAAGATGTTTTAGCAAATAAAATAAATGATTTATTTACAGATAACACTAAAACTGAAGTAAATGAAAAATATAATACTTTAGAAAGCGTAGATGCCTTAAAAGAAGAAGTAAAAAATCATCCAGCATATAAATTATTTGAAGAAGATTTAAATAAGGCAAAAGAAATAATTGAAGCTAAGTTCCCAACATTAAAGGTTGAAGAAGTCACTTATATTAAGTTAAATAATGAATTTGATTTAATGTCAGGAGTTAGTGCAAGTGATAAAGAAGATGGGAATATAACATCTAGTGTAGTAGTTAACAGCGGTGAATTTACAACTAGTAAAGCTGGAGAATACACTATTACATATACAGTAACTGATAGTGATAAAAATATAGCTACTAAAGAAAGAAAAATTGTAGTTTATAGTGAAGATAAACATATGTCTGATATAAACTGGGAATCAGCAGTATCAGGATGGAGAACTGTAACTAAAGATACGGCAGTAGCTTCAAATAACAAAATAAAGCTTAATATCAATGGCAAGATACAAGAGTTTGCCAAAGGTATAGGTGCTGCAACAAATGCAGAAATAGTTTATAATCTAAACGGAGAGTATAGTAACTTCTCGACTTATATGGGTACAGATAAAAACTACAATGATAATAGAACAAGTATAATCTTTAAAGTCTTTGCAGATGGAAAAGAAGTATATACTTCAGATGTTATAAGAAAAGATAGCAAAGCAGAATTTGTAAGTTTAGATGTAACTGGTGTTAAAGAACTTAAGCTAGTAGCAAATGATGCTGGTGATGGTGGACTTGGAGATTATGCTTCATGGGCAGAACCGAAACTATATTCAACAAATGTTAAGCCAAAGCTTACAATAGAAAAAGATATAGCGGTTAAATTAGGAGATAGTATAGAAAATGTAATAGGTGAATTCTCTGCTACAGATGCAGAAGATGGTGACCTAACAAATAAAGTAGAGATAGCTGGTCAAGATAAAGTTAACTTTAATAGAGCTGGTAAGTATAAAATAACTTTCACAGTAACTGACTCAGACGGAAATAAAATAGAAAAAGTTAGAACTATATCTGTTGTTAATATGGAAGACTTCAAATACTTAACTGATTACGATTGGAAGTCTGCAAATCAAAGTCATGGAAGTACTAGAAAAGATAGTGCTGCAAGTGCCAATGCTTTAAGATTAACTAAGGAAGATGGTACAGTAGCAACTTACGAAAGAGGTATAGGTGCTCACTCAAATGCTACAATAGTATATGATTTAAGTGATAAAGAGTATGACTTCTTCAGTGCATATGTAGGTGTAGATAGAGCTATGCATGGAACTGTAGGAAGTGTTCAGTTTGAAGTATATGTTGATAATCAAAAAGCATTTGATAGTGGTGTAATGAATTCTAGAGATGCACAAAAGTATGTTGAAGTAAGTATAGCAGGTGCTAAGGAATTAAAGCTTGTAGTTAAAGATGGTGGAAATGGAATAGGTTCTGACCATGCATCTTTTGGAGATACTAAGTTACATTTTGCTAATGATGTACTAGACTTTACTGAGTTAGAATCAGTAATAGAAAATGCTGAAAATATCAACAAAGAAAATTATACAAGTACAAGTATAGAGGCTTTAGAAACTGCATTAAATAAAGCTAAAGAAGTAGTTAGTTCAGCTGATGCGACTCAAGAATTAATTGATGAAGCAGCAAAAGACTTAAAGGATGCATTGGATAATATTATAGCTTTAGATAATTTCAAAGAGCTAGAAAGCTTATTAGAAGAAGCTAATAAACTAAAGATATATATGTATACTAAAGACTCTAGAGATATTTTAGAATCTTCTAAAGCTAAGGTAGAAGAGATTTTATCTAGTAAGTCACAAACAGTAGAAGAAATAAAGGTGGCTGTTGAAGAATTTAGAAATATTTTAAATTCACTAGAGCTAGATGCTGATAAGGTAGCTATACAAGAAAAGCTTGAAGAAATAAAAGACATAACTAGAAATGATATTGTTGGTGATAAGCATGTAGAAGTTAGATGGAGTAATTTCCAGATTGCTAAAGAAGATTTAGAAAAATTACTAGTAAACACTAATGCCACAAAACAAGAAATATCTAATGCTATATTTATGATGGATTACTTTTTAGATGATCTAATTGGAGATTGGTATAAATAATATTGTAGATTCTGTGAGGCATAACTTATTAAACTAAAAAAATAAAAATTTAATGTTAGTTATATATAAATGTGGGTATTTATATATAAGATTAGATTTGTATAAAGATAATCCCACAAAAGAATGATATATCTTATTGCTTGCCATGATAAGGTATAATATAGTTAGTAGTAACCTAAAAAAGAGCAGAGTCGTTGATATTGTATCAATTGACTTTGCTCTTTTTGCATAATGGTATGTTTAGGTTGTGAATGTTATACTAGATTGCTACAATTACTGGTATATATGATTAGGGGGTTGATTATGAGGGGAAAAAAGGTTATTTCGTTTTTTTTAGGTACTATGATGTGCTTTTTAGTTGGCTGTACCTCGAGTAATACTATAGAAGTAGAAGAAAATAAAACACTATCTAAAGATTTCAATAACATTAACATTATGATAGATCCTAGAATAGAATTACTTTCAGTAATTTTCTATTTAAGCCCAACCTACAACAATGAAACATCAAGTATAATACCAGAAGACATAAGTTATAAAAAAGACGTTGAGAAATATTTTAAAGAGTATAAAGATCATAAAGCTGTAAAGATGTTTGAATTAATGTATAAAGAAGGCTTTGCTTATGATGCACCACCAACAAGTATGTTATTTTTAACTAACACACCAGTACTAAAGATAAAAGAAAATATTGATAAAGATGACTATATGTATACGCAGTGCATGGAAAGAGCAGGAGGAGAAGATAGATTTATTAGATTTATTGAAGAATTAAATAAGTTTTGTGAGGAAAGTAATTTCTATGATTTTTACAATAAGCATATAGATTACTACAATAAGATTTTAGATAATACAATAAAAGGCTTAAAAGATGTAGACTATATAAGCCAGATGGAAGAATATTATGGAAAAAAACAAAACAGCTATAATATAATTCTTAGTGGTATGCTTTATGCAAATAACTATGGACCTAGAATAAAAGATACTAGTGGCAACTTCGATATATATTCAATACAAGGTAGCTTTGACATAGAAGATGATTTACCTAAGTTTGATGATGAGGAATTTTTCAAATACTTAGTAAGGCATGAGTTTGGTCATTCATTTGTAAATCCTGTTACAACGGACAATATAGATACTGTAAATAAATATGAAAACTTATATACACCAATAGAAAGCGAAATGAAAAAACAAGCATACTCCAATTGGGACACTTCATTAAATGAACATATAGTAAGAGCTGTTGTGATTCGTATGACAGAAATAAATGATGGAAAAAATGAAGCTGAGAAATATATTGATAAGGAAAGAAAAAGTAGCTTTATTTACATAGATGATATAGTTAATCTTTTGAAAGATGAATATGAACCAAATAGGGATAAGTACAGTACTTTTGAAGATTTTTATCCTAATATATTGAAGTTGTTAGATGATTTGTCTAAGAAGTAATGCTGTTTAATAAATACTATAATGCTAGTAATAGTGAAAAAGAGTCTGCTTAACATTTATTAAGTAGGCTCTTTTTGGAATAGGGATTTAATATCCTAAATATATCTGAATTTGATAGTTCCATTGTAAAATCCCGGAGACAACAATAAGTTGTACTGTAAATTCTGGATTGACATTATACTGCTTCTTTGCCGTTTTCATTAATTCACCTAATACAATATCTCTGTTTTCTTCGGTACAATCAGCACATAGATATGTACCTGATGGCAATACTTTCAATCCGTCTATATCTGCATGACTAATACATACAGCAAACAAACGAGAGGTTTCTCTTTGAGTATAAATACCCGCCAAATCCTCAAAAGTAAATAAGTCCTTTATAGAAGGGTCAACTTGATTATAAAAATGGCTAAGATAATTCCAAAGATTATCAAGGGTTGGAACTTCCATCGTGTCAGATAACATAATAACACGCCTTGAAAAGTATTTGGTAAAAAACTCCTTGGTGTTTTTTTGTCCATGAAGTTTCCTTTCATAATTCGCTTTTGCTAATTGGATTTTTGACTTACTGAATTGAAGCCTTGAAATTTTTTCGTCTGCTTTTTTCTCTACTTCCGTTAAAAATTCAACGATTCTTTCAAGATCATCGTATTCTAAAGCTTCTTTAATTTCTTGCAATGATATATCCATCTGTTGTAAAGCATGGATGGTATTCAAACGAACAATATCCAGTTTCGTATAATAGCGATATTTAGTACACTCATCCTTTCTACTTGGTTTTACCAAATCGATACGGTCATAATAGCGAAGGGTTTCGCTCGTCATATTTGCTATTTTTGCTGCTTCACCGACGGAAAAATAATTTTTCATTTTTCGCTCCTCCTATTGACATTTGTGTAACACAAAGGCTTACGATATTATAACATAGAGAATTAAGAAGAATCAACAGTCCACACAGACGGTGATTAGGAGGAATAAGTTTTATGATTGAACTGTCAAATGTAAATAAACAATACGGGCAGGCAACGGTATTGAAAAACATCAATTTAAGGATAGGCGAGCCGGGAATATACTGCCTTCTCGGTAGAAATGGAGTAGGAAAAACAACGCTACTTAAATCAATAGCTGGTTATCAGAATATTTCTGATGGAGAAATACGTGTCGATGGAAAGGAAATCACAACAGCAACATTGGACACAGGCGTAAGTTATATTGAAAACTTGTCAAAGCATTTTAATCTTCCGGTAAGAAAGCTTTTGAGTATTGCAGGAGAGGTAAACCCAAGCTATGATTTTGACTTCGCCTTTGAAATGATGGATCGTTTTGAGCTGGATGGGAAAAAGAAATTCAATAATCTTTCTTTCGGTATGAAAACGATGGTTTCTACAATAATATGTCTGGCAAGTAATAAAAAAGTAATCCTTTTAGATGAGCCTGTCATAGGATTTGACGCTATTATGCGTGCTGAGTTTTACGATATGCTGGTAGAAAGCTATAAGAAACACCCAAGGATTATTATTGTATCTACACATATCATTGATGAAATTGAAAAGACCATAGAAAAGCTGATTATCATTGACAAAGGAGCAATAAGATTTTTCGATACGCTTAAAGCTGTTGAAACAGAGGCAAACTCTTTGGGAATACAGCAACTATCTTTGCAGGACTTTTTTATTCAGATGGTTAGGCATAAAGGAGGGGATACAAAATGAATATGATTTTTTCGATTGTAAAAAGGATGATTGCAAGCAATAAAGTCAGTTTTATCATCACTGCAATTGTTGTACTTTGTGCTACAACTTCTAAGGATTCTGCGATTGCTTTAAGTAACGGAAATTATACTTGGTTACTTGCAGTTATGACGCCATTTAGTTTCGTGTTTTATGCTTACCCAAAACTAATGCACTTGGGGGCAAGTAAAAAAGACTATTATATTGCAAGCATATTAAGTTATGGATTGCTGGCTCTATTTATTTCAATTGTCAACACGGCAATACACTTGCTGATTGATCCGATAAACAATACTCAGACTGTTATCAATTTGATGGAGTTATGCGGCTGGACACAAAACGGGATGCTTGTAGCTTTTCTACAACAAGTCTTATTCTTGATGCTTGGCATGATTTTTCTTCATGTGCTTTTGTCTATGCAGACACATTGGTACGGATGGCTTACAGGTGGTGTGTTGATTGCTATTATCTGCATTTTTACGCCGATTGAGCCTTTACGCCATATACTAGTAGGATTTTTCAAGATTATTATGTTCAATAGTAATGCTCTGTTACATATGGGAGTTTGTGTATTGTTGATCGGGGTACTGTCTATGATTGATCTTGTGATTTTAAAAAGAAAAACGCTTTAATTTTGGAGGGGATTGCTATGAAAAAACTATTTTTTATTTCTATTTTAATGTTAATGGGAGTTGCTTTATTAACTGGATGCTCCAATAGCAAAGACGACTTTCAGCAGGAGGGATATACTGCTGACCCAGCACAAATAAAAGAAATCAATATTAATGTTAGGGATAGAAAAATTGAAGTATCAATATCAAGAGACAATCAAATTCATATTGACTATCATAAAAGTAGCAAGGAATATTACGATATTGTTGTTTCTGATAATAATATGCTAACTATGACTGCTGCAAGTAATAAGGATTTGAAAGATTATATTGGTGGTAAAGCATCAGGTAGAAATCGAACAATATACTTGCAGATACCTGAAGAATTTTTATCATCACTGGTACTGTCTACAACGAATGAGGACATTTTACTTTCGAATCTGACTATAACTGATAATCTTTCCCTTTCTACCAACGGAGGAGATATTGTATTTGAAAAATTGAATGTTGGAAATGCTTTAGCCTTAAAAACAAAGAATGGGGATATAAATGGTACAATTATCGGAAGCTATGATGATTACTTTATCTCATGTGATATAAAAAAAGGTGAAAGTAATTTGCCGTCAAATAAGGACGGAGGAAGTAAAGCTCTGAACGTATCAAATAATAACGGAGATACTGAAATTGAGTTTATAAATGAATAAATTACTTACAACATAAATCAGTGTTTTACTATCAAAAAAGGCTTGTCTCATTACAGGGAGATTCCATCAGTATAGATAAACACACATATCACCTTATAAAGGTTAATAGCTATCTTGAGCTTGGCTGGATTTTTCAGTTAGGCTCTTTTGTATTTTACTCAAAACTTTTCAAAAATTATTAGTATTTTGGCAAATATCATATAAATGCATATCCTATAATTAAAATATTATAAAGTAGTTGTAAAATTTTTCTATTAGAAGTATACTATAAATATATTTAACTATTTAGTTAAATATTTAATAAGGAGGGATTTATGGTAAAGGTTTTTAAAGCATTAGGTGATGAAACAAGAAGAGAAATTTTAAAATTACTCAACGAAAAAGATATGAATGCAGGAGAAATAGCTAGTTATTTTAATATGTCAAAGCCTGCAATATCAAAGCATCTAGACATTTTAAGAGATGCTGAACTTGTCAGCTCAGAGAAAAAAGGTCAGTTTTTGATTTACTCTATAAATACCACAATTATTCAAGAAGTGCTTGGGGGATTTCTAGATATTTTTAAATAATAGAAAATTATTATATAAAGATAAAGAGTTGAGTATTAATAGGCTACAATATTTATAGCCTAATTAAAGGGGAACTAATAAAATAAAAAGGAGTATATTATGGAGATTATTGGATTTATTCTTTTAACTAGTTTACTAATTCGAAATTATATAAAAATGCCTGAAATATTAGGATTATCAAAGGATAACCCTAAGGTTAAAACTGCTAGATCTTCGCAAATATTGTTTTTAGTATTTGTTATTGGAGTAAAACTAGCACCTGTTTTAGGATTAGATGAAATATTTTCATCTGAAATTAATGAGAAGATATATATAGGTTTTTATGCTGTTATACTAATGTATTTTGGAAATATCTTACCTAGGATGACACTAGCTGAAAAGACAGGAATAAACCTGCCATGCTACCAGTTTGAAAAAACATCTTGGAGAAAGATAACTAAGATATCTGGTTATTTATTTTTTATTTTAGGATTCACAATGTTTATTTTGAAATTTTGTTTTAACTTGAAGCAAGTATATGAAGTGGCACTTGAGATGATATTTTTTGTATTGTTTGTAGTATCTTTAATATGTATACTAACGTATTATCTAAAAATAATATTTCTTAGAAGAGCAAAATAAATATAAATCATATTGTAACAAAAGGGCTACAACCTAATTTTAAGGAAGTAGCTCTTTTACTTTTGTCAAATATTTAGACTGTAACTGTTATATAATTTTCAAACTTTAATATATTTATATAAAGTATAACCATATAGTATATACTTTTGTATCAAAGGGGGGAGATGGATGCCAAATTATATATTGGTTCAATTTGGGTATATAGGTAGAGTTGTTCTTGCTGGTTTATGTGGTGCTTTAATTGGATATGAAAGAAAAAATAGATTGAAAGAGGCTGGGATTCGAACACATTTTATAGTTGCACTTGCATCAGCGCTTGTTATTATTATTTCTAAGTATGGATTTTATGATATAGTTGGTACTCCAGGGATAGGTTTAGACCCTGCCCGTCTTGCGGCACAGGTTGTAAGTGGAGTAGGTTTTTTAGGTGCAGGCTTAATATTTATTAGAAACCAATCAATAAATGGACTTACTACAGCAGCAGGTATATGGGCTACTGCAGGTACTGGACTTGCTATTGGATGCGGATTATATTTGCTTGGTATTGTTTCAAGTATTTTAATAGTAATTGCACAAATTGTACTTCACAGGAGCAGAAGATGGATGAAGCTTCCTACAGCAGAACAAGTATTTCTTAAAATCTGTAATAGTAAGGATTCAATAGGATATATTGAAGATAAATTTAGAGAATCTAAAATTGAGATTATAAATATGAAGGTTAATAATCTTGAAGGTGATTGCCTAGAAGTAATAATCTATGCAAAATTACCAAAAGGATATAAGAAAACTACTTTATTAAAGTTATTTAGTGATAATCCTCTTATAAAATCACTAGAGGTATAAGAAATCCATCCGACAGAATTTATTGGATGGATTTTTTTAATGAAGGTTTTAGAATTGGAAATTAATTGAATATCATGTATAATATAATCAAATTCGAAATTATTATATACTATAAATTTTAAATATAATATTTCATTTCACAGTTCATTTTGGTGGAGTTTCTAGCAAGTATATATACCAAAAATATTTAAAAGGTAAACTAAATAAATTATAGGGGGAGGTAAAATTATGATTGATATTATCATTATTATTTTACCATTGATGGCTGTTGGAATTACAATGCTTTTATTAATACATAGTCTTAAAAAGAAAAATGAGAAAAGAAACAAAGACGAACAAAGTATAAATGAAGATTATATGTCATTAGGAATGTCGTTAGGAATGTGCTTTGGTGTAACCATAGGTTCAATCTTTTCGAATACCTTTGGTCCAAATTCTATTACTTATGGCATATGTTTTGGAATGTTAGGCGGAATGCTTATAGGAATGACAATAAAGAAAAAGTAATGCCTAATCGCAACAAACAAGAGTTTATGATATAAGAAAGTTCGCAATTATTACATATATAAATATTTACAAGAGGGGGATGAGGATTAAATGAGTACAAAGAAAAAGATATTTCTATTTTTTATTATAGTATTATCAATAATATTTATATCATCAGAAAGTCAAATAGTAAGTAGCATATCAGCCTTTGGAGTAGTATTACTAATTTTATCAATGCAACTAAGTGAGTATATTTTAAGGAAAAAGCTTATTAAAAAAATAGAAAGAGAAAACATAAAATATATTAAAGCAAAAGAAAATAATAAATGGATGATTATACTTATGCCAATTTTAATATTTAATATATATAGAGCAATTAAATCTAGATATGTATTCTTTAAAGGTGAGTATAGCTATACAAATATATTAGCTTATATAAATAGTTTTGAATCAGATGAAAAAGTGGTTCTATTAATGGCTATTATAGTTATTATATTTTTAATTATTACAATGGGACAAGTACTATTAAATCCATGCATAGTATCTAAAGATAAAGTAATATTCTGTGATGGATTAGTACTGGATACTGATAAGATAGAAGAAATAGAATATAAGGACTCATTTATTAGAAAAAATAAAAAGATAATTACAATCTCAAAAGGATTTACAGATAGAAAGATAATAACGAGTATAGAAGATTTTAATAAAGTAAAGATGTTATTAGAGTACAAAAGTTAATTTAATAATATAAATTGCAAATCAAAGTATATAAAAATAGCTAGGGATTAGTTAATTCCTAGCTATTTTTATTTTTTATTTAAATAAATTTATTGAAAATCTCTGCAAAAGTAATCATTATAAATGAGAAACTTAAAATTAAAACTACAGTACCAATTATCTTTTGTGATGCTAACTTAAAGCTATTACCTATCTTGTATGATAAAAAACCTATTGTAGCTCCTATTGAATTTATAATTATATCTGTTGTATCAAAGCTACCAAGATACGTTACCATTTGAAGGATTTCTAATGAAAATATAGAGATTGCAAAAATAAATATAAATTTATGATACTTAATATCAAATATCATAGGTATTAGTATACCAAAAGGCACAAAACCTAATAAATTTCCTAAGCTAAAAATCCATAAAAATGATAATGTTTTCGGAAACCATAAAGGTATTCCTGTAGGTATTATTGAAAAACGATATCCATGAATATTGTTATGTATATTTGGTCTACCAAATCCAAAAAACATAAAATAGATTATAGCAATTGAATAAATTACTAATAATGCTACTAGTATATTTTGTCTTTTTTTAGTCACTTTCTTACTCCTTAATTTGATGATGAAATTTATAATAACATAAACATAATTACTAATCTATAATAGTGACTAAAATTATATATTACATAGGAACATTTAAAAGTTATAAATACAATATTAGAGAAATTTTTGAAAAAAATAATAGAAAAAAAATTAAAAATTAAGTGAACCTTTTATAGTAAAATTTTATCTAATAAGTGTAAGGTAAAAACGTAGCGCTACGATTTGCTTAGAAAGGTAGGAAAGGATTTGGATAAGGCCACATTTACAAAACATATTTTTGAATTAGAAGGAAGTTTATATCGTATATCAAAGTCAATTCTAAAAAATGAACAAGATTGTGAAGATGCAGTAAATAATGCAATTTTAAAAGCTTATGAAAAACTAGATACACTTAAACAAGAACAATATTTTAGGACTTGGCTAATTAGAATAGTAATAAATGAATGTAATTCATTAAGAAGTAAACAATTAACTTTTTTATCATTTGAAGAAGTATTTAAAATTAGAAAAATAGATGAAAAAGAAGATTACAGTGATTTGTATGTTGCTATTCAAAATCTATCGTCAAAAATTAGAATCCCGATAGTTCTCTATTATATTGAGGGATATTCCATAGAAGAAATAAAAGAGATACTGGATATACCTGAAGGCACTGTAAAAAGTAGATTATCAAGAGGTAGAAAATTACTAAAAATTAAGCTAGAAAACAGGGAGGTAATATATGAGTAAGAATAATTTAAAGGGATCTTTTCCAAAGGTTCCAAAGGAGTTTCATGATAAATTGAGTGAAACATTAAATAATTTACCAGAGAGAGAGGAAGGTTTTAATATGATTAACAATAAAAAATATAAATTACCATTTAAAAGAGGATTAGCTGCAGCCTTGGTTGCTACTTTAACATTAGGTACAACAGCTTTTGCAGTAGGTAAAATTGCTAGTATAGTTGGTTCAACTAGTACTAAAGCAACTTACACATCTATTCCAACTGAGGATGAGATAAAAAAAGACTTTAAATTTACTACTACTATAGTAGATGAATTTGATAATGGTTATAAATTTGATGGTGGATATACTTCAAATGTAGAAGGATTAGATGAAAATAATAATGTTACTGCAAAGTCGAAGGAACTTCGAATAGATTATAAAAAAGGTAATGATGAAATTTATCTTAATACTGCAGATAAATTAATTGGTGAGAGTGATGAAAATCTTAAAATTGTAGATACATATGGGGATATAAAAATTTCTTACCTAGAATCTGAATATAAATTTGTTCCAGTGGATTATGAGCTAACAGAACAGGATAAAATTGATGAAAAATCTGGGAAATATATATTTAGTTATGGTTCAGATAAAGTAGAAGTAAGTGAATTTAAGTATTTAAGTTGGGAAAAAGATGGGGTTTACTATTCCTTTAACGCTCAAGACTTAAATATATCTATGGATGATTTAGTTGAGATGGCTTATGAAGTAATAGATAAAAATTAAAAGTACAGTTTTGACACCAACATATAAATAAAGATAGTAGAGGTAGGAGTGTTTTTGCTCCTACCTCTACTATTATCTGATTATACTTAATCCATTAATAGTTATTGCTAGTATAGTTACTTGCATTAAATATATCAAACGAATAATTTCATATTATGTAACAGCTACGAAATATAATATCTATCTACTTTCTAAATCACAAACTTTCTTTTCAAGACTAGAGATTCTAGCATTTACAGAAGCCTTTTTTTCTCTATGTTTTTTTATGAAGCTGTATATAGCGATTGGAATTAGTATCCATAGTATAGTATTGAATACTTGAAAAAATAACTCGTATGTAATAGACATATCACTCTATCCCCCTTTTTCATTATACAAATATATTACTTAATTTATTAAAGCTGTGCAACTATTATTAATCAATAAGCATTCAAGCACTCAGCTATTATATATACCAGTTTGAATAATAATTAAAACATTTAATAGAGATACTAAATAAAGTATTGAAATTATTTAATAAGTAAAAGGAGATATATTATGGATAAAAAATTTACAACAAGAACTTCTCTTATTATAGGACAGGATGGAATTGAAAAGCTAAAAAATTCAAATATATTAGTAATTGGAGTAGGTGGGGTAGGAAGTTTTGCAGTAGAATCTTTGGTAAGAGCAGGGGTTTCAAATATAACTATAGTTGATTATGCAGAAGTAGAGATAATGGATATTAACAGACAGCTACCAGGGCTACACTCAACTTTAGGAAAATCTAAGGTAGAGGTAGTCAAAGAAAGATTACTTGATATAAATCCAAATTTAAAAATAAGGGCTGTCAAAGATACATTCAATGAAGAGAGTAGTGATGATATATTAGACGATAATTATGATTATGTAGTAGATGCAATAGATATGGTCACTTCTAAAATACATCTAGTAGAGGAGTGCTTAAAAAGAGATATAAATATAATATGTTCTATGGGGATGGGAAATAAGTTAGACCCTACACTGATAGAGGTAATTGATATTTCAAAAACTCACACATGCCCACTAGCAAAGGTTATGAGAAAAGAGTTGAGAGATAGGGGTATAGAGCATTTGAAGGTGGTGTTTTCTACAGAACAACCGAGAGAGGTGAAAGAGAAAATATCTAACGGTCATAGAATACTTCCGGGGAGTATATCATTTATGTCTTCTTCAGGAGGGCTTGTTATAGCTTCACAGGTTATTAGAGATTTGTTAGGAGAATAAATAATTTGCATGTTTAGAAAATGTTGATAATTTTAATTTAAATTTTGAGATGGGTATACATACACATATTTCAAAATGATTTTAGTTGAAGGACCCCTATATGGAATAAGAAGAAAAAGAACAATAAGAAGAATTATAATAATTATAATAAGAAATAAAAATAAATTTATACTAAGTCAGTTTTGTCATAAATATAGATTTATTTTTTAACAAAGGTTACAATTAACTAAAAGTAAGCTTGTTATGCCTATATAGTGAAATAAGGGGGAGAAGAATGTGGATTTTTGGAACTACATATTTATTGCTATGGGAATAGGTGAGATTATTGGTATTAAAGTTAGACGCTCAACAGGATATCGTAATAAAAAATATTTAAGTAAATTAGAATTAAAGTATGGCAATATAGATACAGATAGGGCAATTAAATATGATTTTTTATGTAATTATATCCATGCAGGTGTACTTATATTACTTGGATTATTGATAAGAGATATGATGATGGCAATAACTTCAATAATAACTGTAACAGTTTTAAGCGTAATCGGATATTACATATTTAGAAAAAGATACATCACAGTAAATGAAAATAATTAGATTGTTATTTTTATAAGTTTAAAGCTTGGGGGGATTATTATGAAAAGTGACATAAAAAAATTACAAAGAGGTATCTGGATAGATATAGCTGTATTTATGGTTTTATATATTCCTTGTGGTATGTTATTAGAGTATTTAGACCCACCAGTATTAAGTATCAGATTTTGGGCGATTATATTGCTACCACCTATATTTTTAATTATTAGTATATACAATAAATTAAAACAAATACCTTATACATGTAGAAATTGCAAAGCTTTAATACATATTAAATTTAGACATATGTTTAGTCTTCATGCAGGAAATCAAAGAAGGATGAAATGCCCTTATTGCCAAAAAGTAACATGGGCTGAGATAAAGGAAAATGAATAATTTATTAAACTGATTACTAAATTAGGGGGATTTATGAGTGATTATATAATAAAAAGTGTTAGCTACGATATTCTTGAGGAAGCTTTTTCCATGGTTATGAAGGTGTTTATGGAATTTGATGCACCAGATTATTCCAAAGAAGGTATTGAAGAATTTAAAAAAGAGATTATTGAAAGTGAGAAGTTTAAAAATAGATTTAAAACTGGAGATCAAATAATGATTGGTGCATTTAAGGAGGATAAGATTATAGGAGTCCTAGCTATAAGTGTACGAAATCATATTTCTCTGTTTTTTGTAGAAAAAGAGTATCATAGAATGGGAATAGCTACAGCTCTATTTGAGGAGCTTATTAAGAGAATTAAGCAAGAAAATAGTGTTAAAATCACCTTGAATTCATCTTTATATGCAGTACCATTTTACTCAAAGATTGGGTTTGTAGCTACTGATACAGAAAAAGTGAGTAATGGGATAAGATACATACCTATGGAAATTGTAATATAAATCTATTTTATTTTAAAGATTTCGTAAGAAGGAAACTATGAAAATCAGAAAGTATTTCAATGATTGAAGATATTATTTTTTCTATAAAAAATTAAGGAGTATGTCTATATGGAAAACATTACAATAAGAAGATTTAGAGAGTGTGATGCTCAGAGTGTATCAGAATTAGTTCGTAGAAACTCAATGGAAGTAAATATAAAAGATTATCCAAGAGAATATATGGAAAGATTAGCTGAAATATTTGACTATAATAAAGCGTTGAGCAAAGCAAATTCTTCTCATATGTATGTTGCTTGTATGGCTGAAAAAGTTGTAGGATGTGGATCTATTGTAAGTTTTTGGGGTAAAGAAGATGAAAGTATACTTTCAACTATATTTGTATTACCAGAATTTCATGGTAAAGGTATAGGTCGACTAATAATAGAAAGCTTAGAAAAGGATGAGTACTTTATAAGATCAAAAAGAATTGAGATTCCCTCTACTATAACAGCTTGTGAGTTTTATAAGAAGATGGGATATAAGTACAAGAATGGAATATCTAAACTTGATGATGAGGGTCACTACAGATTAGAAAAGTTTAATTAAGTAAATATACAAATTAAATAAGATAGCTAAAGCATAAGATGAATACTAAATTGGGGGAAAATAAATGAAGATAAAAAAAGTCTTATTAACTATAATGGGAGTAAGTTGTATAGGATTATTAGGAATGAGTGCAGTAGGATGTAGTAATGTTAAAAATGATCCATCCACTTTGAAAGGTGCTTATTTTAATATTACAGAAACTTATGAAAATAATGATGTAGTAAATTCAAATGAATTAATTAAGAATTTAAGTGAAGCTAAACTTAAAAGAACAAAAGATTCAGTTGAGCTAGAAACATATGAAAATGATGGAAGTCAAAGCGAGTATACTACAAGCAAGTATGAGTTTAAAAAGGGAAATGAAGTATTTCAGGTAGAGTATATAGGTGATGATACTAAAGAACCAGAACTAGAAAACTTATACTCAGCATATTATAGTATATTAAAAGATGGTAGTGAGAATGCTTATTTGAATATGTATTATTCAGAACCTATAGATGGTAGGTTGTTTTTGGATATGTATCTAGATTCTGTAGAGGAACAAAGAGAAGTAACTAATTTAATTTATGATAATAAAGAGATAAGTAATATGTATAAAGTATATTACAAGATTGCTCAAAGCATAGAGGATGATAGTAAGATTACAATACCTGAGATTGAAGAGCTTTTGGAAAATAAAAAGCTAGAAAAATTCGATGATTATTATAAGGATGCAAATCCTAATCTAGAGTCATATACATATACACAGGGTGGATTAACTATGGATATAGTTTACGATGGAAAAGAAAACCAGTGTTATCAGATAATACTTGAAGATATTGAATCAGGTAAAGTATCTTTATATTACTACAAAGGTATGAGCTATGGTATCCAATTGAAAAAGATAAATAAGGATTATAAAGAACAAGAGGCTATAGTTAATAAGTTAATGGAAAAGAGAGCGTCAGATGAAAAGTAAAGATATTATAAAGTTAGTTTTTATACTAATGGCTTTTTGTTGCATGATGTTTTCAGATGATGCAGTAATTAAAATTGTATCAGGAGTATTACTTTTAGGATTTATAATAGTATTTAGATTACATGGATACCGAGAAAGAAAAAATATTTTGAGTGAAATAGGCAATAAAAAAAGTACCTGTATGATGTATAAGGAAAAAGATACAGTTTCCATTTTATGTCCTATTTTGTTTATAGCAAACTCAGTAACTACTATAAAACAACTAATTGATACTAAAAATATGGATATTTTATTAAATGGAGAAAAAGAAATTAGTAGTGCCATAGACTTTATAAATAGAATTACATTTGATGAAAAAGTAAATATATTTACTTGTATAATACTAATCATTATAGGCGTTATAGCTATCGTGGAATCTAGAAAAAGTACTGCCTCAATAACTGATGATAAGATAGTATTTTATGATGGTCTTATATTTGAGTTCTCTCAAATAACTGCCTTAAAATACAAAGCCCCTTTATTCTCAATAAATAAAAATAAAATAATTAAAATATCTCAAAGGTCATATGAAAAAGAAATATTAGTTAATACAAAAGATTTTGAAAGTGTAAAAAATCATTTAGAATCAAATGTATCAATATGATAAATATTTAAAGAGCAAAGACTGTTAAAAATATTAACAGTCTTTGCTCTTTTATTTATGGTAGCAAGAATTATCAATAAAAACAGAAAGTATGTTCGGTAAAAAGCTATAAAAAAATACTAGTCCTCGGACTTGTCTACACACTCAAACCTAGCTATATCATGTTTGAAGCACTCTGGATACTTAAAATATATAATCATCAAGTAAAAGCTCTGCGGCAAATATATCTGCTTCTTTTATGTATTTTTCAATGTTATAACCAGTAACATCTTTCAAAGAGAAGATATTTACATCTGGATGAAGTATAGCGTGACCAAGGTTACTAGCATATGCTATCTTTGCTCTATGGTCGTCTAGATCAGGATTTATTAGTATGAACTTAACTCCTTGAGACTCAAAATAAATTCCATCCATACCTTCAACTGAAGATTTACACAGACTGCTATCACCTAAAAAGCTATGAATTATTTTTCGTTTTTTTATAATTTCTAAAGGATCTGAACTTTGGTAAAAATTCTTTATCCTTTTAACTAATTCTTTTATATCTTTAGCTAACAAATATATCTCCCCTTTATGTAGAAGCTATACAACTATATTAGGTTGTATAGCTTATTTTATTTTGTTACTTTCCTCTTCAATAGCTAGAAGCATGCCCATTTTCATACCTGTTAGAATATTGTCTATAGCTTCTTTTGAAGCTGGTTTACCAGAAAACATTATACCCTCTTTTTTTATCATGTCTTCAGTATTTTTTAATATAACTTCAATATCATTTTTAGGTTCATCTTTTAAGATTACTTTATTACTGCTCATATCATCAGTAATACCAAGTAAGTAATCTGTAGACACATCTAGAGCTTCTGCTAATTTGATTAGAACTGCTGCTTTTGGATCTCTTAATCCATTTTCATATCTAGATAAGCTTGCCTCTGTAATATTGGCTCTTTGGCTAAGTTCTTTTTGATTTAGGTTTAACATACGTCTAGCTTTAGAAATTCTTGCTCCGATACTTTCCAAATTAAACAACTCCTTAGATTTCAAATTACATAACTGTAAAATTATAAATTAATAATATCATAATTTTACCAAAAAGAAAATAAAAATATATAAATGGTAATATAGAAAAATAAAATTTGTCATTTTTGATAAAAATTACAAAAATGGAATTGACAATATAATAAAATAACTATACTATGAAATTACATAAATGCAATCTCAAGGGGCATAATCTAAATAAAAAATGTAGAGGGAGATAAAATATGAAACATCAACTTCTTAAAGCAAAGAGGGTATCCAATAATCTTACTCAAAAAGAGATGGCGGATAGGATTGGTATAAGTTGCAAAGCTTATAATTTCAAAGAAAATGGGAAAACACAGTTTGATTTAAAGGAAATTTTAAAAATAGTTGGTTTTTTAAAGCTTGATTATAAAGACGTGAATGAGATTTTTTTGATAATATAATTACCAAAAAGTAATATAAAATAAGGGGGAATAGGTTATGAATGAATTAAAAGTATTTACAAGTGATGAATTTGGAGAACTAAATGTTGTTATTAAAAATAATAAAGAATATGTAGAAGCTATACCAGCAGCGCAGATACTTGGGTATTCAAATCCGAGAGATGCAATCCTTAGGCACTGTATAAAAGACGGGGTCGTGTTTCACGACATGGGGGTAGTTACTGGTAAAAGGGTAGACAATACTGAGATTATACAATATGTAAAGAAAAAGTATATAGATGAAGGGAATTTATATAGATTGATTGTAAAATCAAAGCTTCCAAGTGCTATACAGTTTGAACAATGGATTATGGAAGAGGTGTTACCAAGTATAAGAAAATATGGGACATACATGGATGAAGATTTGCTTGGTAAAGTAAAAAAAGACCCCGAAGTGTTGCTAGAGATTATAAAAAAATATAAAGAAGCAAGAGATCAAAGAGTTGAGATGGAGAAAAAAGCTGAGAGATTAAAGACTTCTATAGAAGTAGACAAGCCTTATACAGAGCTTGGAAAGAGTATATCTGTATGTTTTGATTCAATAACAGTAGGTCAGTATGCTAAGTTACTAAATAACAATCATGTGACAATAGGTAGAAATAGGCTATATAGCTGGCTTAGAGAAAGTGGATACCTTATAAAAAGAGGCAAGGATAAAAATACTCCAAAGCAAGTCTATATAGAACAAGGTATTTTTAAAATCTCTGAAAATGTGGTAATTACATCTGAAGGAAAGAAAATCTGTACTACTACTATGATAACTGGTAAGGGACAAGTATATTTCTTTGAGAAAATTATTGGAGAAATGATAAATAATTTTTAGTGTAGGGGGAAGATTTTATGAGAAAATTTATAGACGCAAATATAATCTATGATACCAATAAAGGTACAACAAAAGAGTGGATTGAGGCAAGAAGATGTGGTATAGGAGGAAGTGATGCATCAAGCATAGTTGGACTAAATCCTCACAAGGGTGTAATTAGTGTTTACAATGATAAGCTTGAAGATGAAGATATTAGTGATTGTATAGAAAAATCAGAGCCTAGCTACAAGATGACTTTGACTAATAAGCTAAAAAATTTTGTAGCCAAGGAGTTTACTCTTAAAACTAATAAAAAGAGTAGAAGTATCAATGGGATATTAAGAAATGATATATACCCATATGCTATTGCAAATATAGATAAGGCTATTGTATCTGAAAGAGCTTTTTTAAAATGCGTGGTGACTAATAGTTTTATGAAAAATAAATGGGAAAATAAAATACCAGCTAATTATGAAGTACAATGTCATCACTATATGGCTGTAAGCGGAGCGACTCATTGCTATATTGCTGTGCTTATTGGAAATGAAGCACTTATAATTCATAAGTTAAATAGAGACGAAAAGATTATTGATTATCTTATGAAGGCTGAGGAGATGTTTTGGAAGGAATGTATTTTGGGAGAGAAGTTGCCATTACCAAGTGGTGACGAGGAGTACAGCAAATATCTGAGGGAGAGGTACAAGTGTAGTAAAAATGAAGATGTAAGGATATTTATAGAGGATGATAAGATAAGTCGTTATGATGAGATAGTTGAAAATATCAAGGAACTTGATAAAGAAAAGAAATCTATAGAGCAATTTATTCAGATGGAAATGAAAGAGTATGAGATAGGATATTTAGGAGATAGAAAGATTTCTTGGAAGAGTGTTAGTAGAAATACTCTAGATAGTAAAGCTTTGAAAAAAGATTATCCAGAGCTTGCAAGTAAATATATGAGGTGTACTACCTCTAGAGTGTTTAAGGTTTGCAGCTAATTAAAAAAAGTAGAGAAATTATCATAAAAATGTTATTTAAGATAGATTTATACAATATATAGGGGGATAAATATGGCTATATACAGGCAGGTTCATATAAATTATTGGCAGGATGGGTTTGTACTTGATTTGACTCCTGAGGAGAAGTACTTTTATATCTACATAATGACAAATAGCAAGACTAGTCAGTGTGGTATATATGAGTTGCCAAAGAGGATAATTGAGACTGAGACAGGCTATAACAGGGAGACTATAGAGAAGCTGATTACTAGGTTTGAGGATTATAAAAAGGTTATTTACTGTAAGGATACGAGAGAGATTTTTATAAAAAATTGGATAAAGCATAATAAGGTAGTTAGTCCTAAGGTTAAAAAATGTATAGAAAAAGAGATTAGAAATATTAAGAGTAAGGACTTGTTGGATTTGTTTTATAAAGAGTGTAATAAGTATGGATATGATATAGAAAAAGTTGATATAGATGATAGATGGCAAGGTGCTGATGAAGTAAAAGATAATGATGGTGGTCAAGATAAAAAGCCAGAGCAGTCACAAGATAGAAAGCTAGAGCAGTCAAGGGAAGGGGATGATATTAGTAGTCAAGTTACTGATAATAATAAAGAAGAACATAATGAAAAACTTGGGAAGATGTCAAAACTTTATGAGGCAAATGTTGGACTGATTAATGGTGTAGTTGGAGAATGGCTGATTGAAGTGAGTGAGAGTTTTGATGTTGAACTTTTTAAGAAGGCTATTGAGATAGCTACTGATAATGGCAAGTGTAATAGAGGATACATCAATGGCATATTAAACACTTGGAGAAGTAATAAAGTTAGTAATTATGAGGAATATAAGGCTTATGTAGTAGGACTAAAGAAGAGGGAGGCAAGTTATGGAAGGGATAATAGCAAGTCTAAATATGCCAGAGAGCTTGAAAATGAGGATGAGACAATTTACCAAAAACCAAGTGATGAGCAAATCAGAGCAGTCAGAGAATTGTGTAAGGGTGAGTAAGTACAAGTGTGATAAGTGCAGGGATTTGACTTTTATAATAGAAGATGGAGTGGCAACTCCTTGTGAGTGCAGGGCTCTTAAAGAGGCTAGTGACATACTTAAAAATAGTGGAGTTAGTGAGGAGTTTAGGAAGAAGAGCTTTGAGAATTTTAATTATGCTTATGATATGCAGACTATAGAGGCTTATAGGAAGGCAAGTCTGTATGTTAGGGAGTTTGAGAGTGTGAGAGATAGTCGATGTAATTCGATTATGTTTGTTGGACAGGTGGGGTCAGGAAAGACTCATCTGTCTATGGCTATTGCAAATAGCTTAATGGATGATGGTGTTGGGGTGGTTTACATGCCTTATAGGGATGTGGTGACTAGGCTTAAGCAAAATATTATGGATGAGGAGTACTATCAGAGGGCTGTTGGGAAGTACAAGAAGGCGAAGGTGCTTTTGATTGATGATTTGTTTAAGGGGAAGTTGAGTGAGAGTGATGTGAATATTATGTTTGAGATTGTTAATTATAGATATTTTAACAATTTGCCGGTGATTGTTAGTAGTGAGAAGGGAATGGAGGAGCTTGTTGAGATTGATGAGGCTATTGGGAGCAGGTTGATTGAGATGTGTAAGGGTAATGTTTTGGAGATGAAGGGTAAGAGGTTGAATTATAGGATATATGGTGGATAGGAGAGGATAATGATCCTTACCAGATTTTTAAAGAATATAAGTATTTTTTTATAGCCCGAAGTAAATAAAAATTTTAAAGTATATGTAACTATTTGATATACTTATATGTCTAATAAGTGTAAAAGAAATTGAAAGTATATCTGCAGATATATAGATACCAGGAGGAACGATGGACTTATTAATAAAAAGGGCTAAAAAAGGAGATAAAAATGCCTTTGTTCAGCTTATGAAAGAAAATGAACTATCTTTATATAAAGTTGCTAAATCTATATTAAAAAATGATGAAGATGTAGCTGATGCAATGCAAGAAACTATATTATCAGCTCTAGAAAATATATCATCTCTGAAACAAGATAAATACTTTAAGACTTGGCTAACAAGGATACTAATAAATAAGTGCAACACTATTTTAAGAAAGAACAGTAAAACTATACAATTAAAAGAATACTTTGATGCTGGATATACTGAGAACTTCATTCAAAGTATTTCAATTAAAGAAGGTATTCAAACTCTCTCAGATGAGCAAAAACTTGTACTTCACTTATACTATGTTATGGGGTTTAACTCTAGAGAAATTAGTGAATTACTAAATGAAAAAGAATCTACTGTAAAAGTAAGACTTTCTAGAAGTAGAAATAAGTTAAAGGATTTTTTTCAAGGAAATAAGAGAGGGGATGCAGTAAATGGATAAGAATACGATAAATGAAATACCTGAGGATGTAAGATTAAAATTAGACAATACATATAAAAATATATTAGAAACGGAAGAATCTAAAAGTAAGAAAGCATTAAATAAAATAGCTAGTATTATAATAGTAGGAAGTATAAGTATAGCAACTTTTCCAGTTGTAGCTAAGGCATTACATAATATAGAGTTAGCTATAAATAACTTTATAGAAAGTGCATTATCAGAACCATTTAAAGAAAAATTAAAAGGTAAAGATAGTGCTAAGAATATGGTGATTTATGATGATAATGCGACAATAACTTTAGATAGTAGTGCATTAGATAATGAAAGATTTGTTGCTAGCGTGACAATTGAAAGTGATTTTCTAAAACAATACAAAGAAAGTGATCAAAAGTATAGTTTGTACGCAGAGACAGAAGTATATATTGGGGACACAGAGAACTTCGTTGGTGGAGGAGCTAGCATAAAGTTAATAGATGAAAATAAAGCTAGTTTAGTACTATATAATAGCGTAGTAGGAAAGAACATAGAAGATAATGTAGATATAAATATTAATTTAAAAAGGATATATATAAAATCTAATGAATGGAAAAGTAACGAAGTAAAGGAACTTGAAGGAGATTGGCAATTCTCTTATAATTTAAACAAAGTAGATTCTATTAAGAAAATTGAAGTCAAAGAGAGTGTAGAAATAGACGGTAAAGTAATAACTTTTGAAACGATAGAAATAACTCCTTTAGGAAACTATATAAGACTAACGGCTGATGAAGAGATAAAAGATATATGGGCCTCAAATTATAAAATCATAGATAATGCAGGAAATTCTTATAGATACGAAATGCTAGATGGACATACCGATGAAAATGGATGGAACTTTACTTTTGAAGTATATGGAGATTTATCAGATGTTGAAACTTTAAGCATCACACCGTACTCAGGGGATACAATTATAGAGCAAAAAATTCATGGACAAGATACTGTAAAGATGATTACTAATATGGAAAAGGGTGCTCAAGTTGAAGATATAATAGTTTCGAGAAGTGTTGGAAAAAGGGATTTAGAAGTAGAGACAAAACCAGCTAGTAAATATGAGGGAGAAAAAATTAGCTATAATTTAGCTATAGATAAAGAGAGAAAGTTCTATACTATTGAAGAACTTATAGGTAAAAATATAGATACAGGAGATGGAAAAAGCGTAAGTATAAAAGATATAAAATCAGATAAGGAGAATACTACGATAACTCTTAAAGTAAATGGAGATTATAATTATTTAGGTCAAATTGTATTGTTTGATGAAGATATGAAAGATTATTATAGTGGTATATATGTAACACATAAAGGAAGATATCCATCTAATAGTCATAGGATTAATGTAAAGGATGTTTATTATAGTAATACTGGGACAGCAACATTTACAATTGATAAGATAGATGCTAATAAAAAATATAAGTTAGCAGTTCCACTTCAAAAAACAATTAATCTAAATAGTAATCATACTATGAAAGCTAAATTAAAGTAATATCAATCGAGTTTGATGATAAATGTTTTATCGGATGTATACTTAATCTATGAAAGTGATGATTATAATATATATGAGAGCTTAGAAGCTGATTTTCACTTTATAGATAGTTATATACAGGGACTTAACAAGTATGTATAATATTATAAGAGTGTATAACATTATTAATAAGAAATGAAAAATAAATTTTATACATTAACTAAACCATGAAGGTTTGTACACTATACATAGCTATAGGTACATCTTCATGGATTTTTTATTTAGGGGGATTAAAACATTATGAAAACTTGGGAAGAAGTAATCAACTTTCACGGACATGAATGTCCAGGTCTAGCCATAGGATATGTAGCATCAAAAGCAGCGGGGCAGTATCTAGGTATTGATTTTTCAGAAGATGAAGAAATAGTATGTATAGCTGAAAATGATGCTTGTGGGATAGATGCAATACAAGCAATGCTAGGCTGCACAGTTGGAAAAGGAAATTTATTAATTAGACTTAGGGGAAAAAGTGTATATCACTTCTATAATAGAAAAAATGGTAAGTCAGTTAGAATGTCACTAAAATTAAAGCCAAAAGATTTCGACAGAGATGAATATAAAAAATACTTACTAGACTCTAATCCAATAGATTTGTTTAATTTAACAGATACAAATATAGAACTCCCAGAAAAAGCTAGAATATTTTTATCAGAGGTATGTGAAATATGTAAAGAAAAATCTTCAGAGCAATTTACAAGACTTCAAGGTGGAAAAAAAGTTTGCTTGGATTGTTACAGTGACTATAAAAGATTCTTTTAAAGATTAATGTAAATAATGGGGAGTCGTGTTTTACGACATAGGGTTATATACCTTAATTAATAAAAAAGCATTACCAGTGGTAATGCTTTTTTTAGTGAAATAATTTAGATATGAACATTATATGAGAGTTTAGAAAATTATTTATATCTATTGGAAAATAAATGAATTTATGGAAGTGAGTTACTATTGAATGATCTTTATATTACTTTGTACTATTTATATAGATGCTACTTGCATAAGTAGCACCTATAATCCTAGAAACTTTGAAGTATAACTTATAATTGGGCACTTTAGTTATACAGAGTTAGTAGTGCAACCGGCTAGAAATATCTAGGAGGGATTGAGTAGTATGAAAGAGTCAAACAACAAAAGTAGCTCGCATAAAAGTAAACTTATAAAAAAGTTTACATCACTATCTATAGCAGTACTTTTAACATGGTTTATCCCAATACATTATGTATTTGCTAACGAACAAGATAGTGAAATGGTACCAGTAGATGCTATTATAAGCTATCATAACGCCACAAAAACTGTGTACATAGGAGAGAAGGTAGATACTCTAGTCTTTCCTAAAGAAGTTTCAATTGTCCATGGAGAAACATGGAAATCTGTATATGTAAGTTGGGAACCAGAAGTATCAATTGATGAATTCTCATCAGATGGAGTATTTACACAAACAGGAACAATAAAATATAAGATGATTTTACCAAAGGGATACTATATACCTGAGGGTGTAGATTTTTCTGAAACAACTGAAATAACGGTAAACATTGAAGAAAGTCCAAGTGAAGATACTCAAAAATACCCTTATGCAACTGTAGAAGATTCAATGATTAAGATTTATACATCTAAGTATAAAAGCCAATTAGCTTATTGCTATAATCAAAGCTTAGCAAGACCTGGTTTTGATGAAAAAATACCTTATGATACAGTTGAAGAGTATATAGGTCAAGAAAATCAAAATGCAGAAATAATCAAATCATTAATAAATATAGGATATCCATTTGATGCACTAGGACTTAGAGGAAAGTATAATGTATCAAGTGATATGGAAGCTTATGGAGAAACTCAGGCTGTATTATGGGGAATACTAAAAGGTAATGAACCTTTATTTTTATCTGACTATGGAAAAGAACTATATAATACAGCTATAAATAATCAAGGAAGTATACCAAATAGAGGAGAATTTTCTTTGAGTGACACTCCAAGATTTACTTATATAGAAGATGGAGACTATTATGAAAGTCAAGAATTACAAATTATAGGATATAATGGTGAAGTAAATTTAAACTTACCAGAGGGTGTTGAAATTTATAAAAAGAGTAAAACTTCTTCTAATATTGTATCTACAAAAGATATCTTTAAACTAAGAGTTTCTTCAGATGCAGTTAAATATAATGGTAAATTTATTATGTCTATTGATAAGTACTTGTATGAATATCCAGAGAAAATAACTTTCTACAAGTCTAATAAGGTAAATGAAGATGGAATAGCGTATCAAAATCTATTAAGTTTTGAGAAAACATGGATTCAATTAGAAGATGAAAGATACTTTGAGATAAATGTAGAAGACTCAAGTATGGAGGAAGTAGAAAAACCGGAACAAGTACCAGACAAAGATGAGGATACAGACCAAGAACAAGAATCAAAGCCGGATCAAGTACCAGACCAAGGTGAGGACACAGATCAAGAACAAGGCTCAAACTCAGAACAAGTACCAGGCAAAGATGAGGACACAGACCAAAATCAAGATTCAAACCCAGATATAGCACTAGCGCCAGACCAAAATCAAGATACAGAGCCAGCTAAAGAACCAAATCAAAGTGTAGACTCTGACCAAAGCAAAGATAATAGTAATAATATTGATAGTACAACATCACCACAAACTGGTGATACAGGAATCACTATATATGTAGGCTTAGGTATACTAGCTTTAATATTTTTAGGAATAAGTAAGAAACACAAAATATAAATAAAAATAGCATATAAATTTTATATATTTACACTAACAAAAAAGCATTACCAAATCGGCAATGCTTTTTTACTATTAAAATTTATTTAGCATCATATATTTCTGTTTCAACATCAATAAACACCTTAGCAATTACTCCATAAGCTTCTCCCCAAGCCTCTAACACTTCATCAGTTGCAGCATCACCTAATACTTCCTTTATAGCTAGTAATAAATTTTTACCTACTATAGGGTAATGCTCTGGCTTAACATTTGTATTTACATGAACCTGACCTATTTTCTTTACAGCTGGTAATAAAACCTCTAAATTATCTATATTTTGAGCTGCAGCTAATACTGTCATAGCTAGTGCTTTAGGTTGAGCCCCTGATTCTTGCTTATCCATATTAAACATTTCTTTAACTTCTGGATTGTTCCTAAACATTATTTTGTAGAATGTAGTTGTTATTTCCATTCCATGTTCTTTTAACGCAGGTACTGTACTTTTTACTATATCTATTGTTTTTTGACTTAACATAATTAATCTCCTTTATAATGTGCATTTTAAATACTCTTTTAAATGTATTATATTTATACCTACTGTTTTTGCTTTTAAACATATTTATCTTTATATCTATACATAAGTTTTAATTATGGTATAAAATAATAATATAACTAAAATAAAAACATTAATCTGTGGAGGCATTATGAATTTATCAAAATTTACCGACTATAGTTTTAGAATACTGATATATTTAGGTAATAATCCCAATGAACTTTTTACAGTAGATGAACTATCAAATATTTTAAATTTATCTACTCATCATATAAAGAAAATAGTTTATAAGCTAGCAAAAAACAATTACATTGTATCTTCAAAGGGGAGAAATGGTGGTATAAAGCTAACATCTGATCCTTGTGATATAAATTTAGGAGATGTTTTTCAAACTATGGAAGAAAATTTAAGCATTGTTGAATGCTTTTCTACTGAAAGCAATACTTGCAATGTTGCTGGTTCTTGTAAGTTAAAACCTATTTTAAATGAAGCCTTAGAATCATTTAGATTAAAGTTAAGCGAGTACACTCTAGAAGACTTACTTTAAAATAGATGATTTAAATATATAAGGAAAGTATCTATAAAAAATACTAGGGGGAAAATTTATGGCAAAGGAAGTTTTTAATGTAAACATATCACCAATAGAAGTTAATAAAATAATCAAAGAGAAAATTAGAGCAGAGATGGTAGATTATGAAGAGTGTAAATTAGAGAGCAATAAATACATAACGGTTACAACTTTTCAAAAGTATTATCTTAGAAACAACAGTAATGCAGCATTAGTACTAATTTGTGATAATACACTGGGAAATACAAGGGTAAAAGCAGTTGGTACAGGAGGGGGAACTGCGGGACTTGCGTTTGACTTTGGAGCAGGGGATAGTTTTGCAGCTAAAGTAAAAGAATTGCTTAAATCATATATTGTAAATTAGTAAATATAGATTGAGCTGAATACTTAACAAACTCGATCTACAGATATATAAACCGAGTAAATAAAAGGCTATAGCTTAGAAGCATTATAGTATCAACAAAGTAAGCTGTGAGGAATATCAGTTCCCACAGCTTATTTTTTTATGTTAGTATCTCTAAATAATACTAACATTATATTAGATAATCATACATGGTCAAAAATCAGAAGTTAGATTATTATTTAATAATTCTAAAACTATTTACATAATATACCAAGTAATAAATGGAAAAATACAGAGGAAAATACAAAATTCGACAGAGTGTATATTATATAATAAATGAGCTTGTTTAAAACATAATAATACAAAATAGGAGGAATTTTTTATGTCATTAAAAAGTAAAATATTAAGCCTGGCAATTATATCGCTAATAAGTGTGACCGCATTAGTAGGATGTAGCTCAAGTAGTGACAATCCATCTTCTAACAGTTCTCAAAAACAAAATGAAGAAACTAAATCACCTGTGTTAGTAAAGGATATAGAATTTGTTGATGCAAAAGTACTAGAACCAGATTCAGTAGGTACTATATATTTTGAAACACAATTTAAGAATAACTCAGATAAAACTATAAAGGGTATTAGTATAGAGCTTGAGTTAGATAATAAAGAAGTAGCATATCTATCATCTTATGACACTATAAAGCCAGGAGAAACAACTTCAAAAACACAATGTTTTGGACCTACTACTGGAAATAAAGATGATATGAAGGCTAAGTCAGTGAGCATTACTGCAATTGAAGGTGATAAGGAAGTGTACATAGACTATGATGTAAAATTAGATAAGTATGATGTTATAGAGGGAGATGTGGCATCTAATACTGTAAAATCACCTGTAGTAGTATCAGATATTGAGTTTGTAAATCCACAAATATTAGACCCAGACTCAATAGGAAGTAGGTATTTCAAAACTCAACTAAAAAATAACTCAAAATCTATTATAACTTCAGCTAGCTTTGAATATGAGATAGATAATGGAGAAGTAGCGTATTTATCATCATATGACACATTACTTCCAGGGGATACAAGTTCAAATACAGAGTGTTTTGCTCCGACTACAGGTAATAAAGATGATATGAAGTTGAAAACTGTAAGCATAACTGCACTTGATGAGAATAAAAAAGAAATATACATAGATTATGATGTTAAATTAGATAAATATGATGTAGTAGAAAGTATAGATTAATAATATAATAAGGGAGATTTTATCATGATAAAAAAAATTAAGCTAGTATGTATGGCACTATGTACAATATTTATATTAACAGGATGTGCATCTCAAAGCCCATCAGATGTTGTGAATCAGTATTTTAAAGAAATAAAAGAAGGAACTAATGCTGATGTAAGCAAGTATTTAATGGAATCGATAGAAGAGCAAACAAACACAGTGGAAAATACTGAAGAAGATAATGAGTTAATAGATGTAGTATTCTCTAAACTTGATGCAAAGGTACTTAATGAAAATGTAGATGGAGATACTGCAACTGTAGAGGTTGAGCTAACAGGAGTAAACTTTGGTAATATAATGTTAGAAGTGATTCAAGAGAGTATTGGAAATATGTTTAGTGGAACAGAATCTACTGAAGAAGATATGACTAATTTGATGCTAGATAAAGCTAAAAATAGTGAATTACAAACGAGAACTGGAAAGATTAATTTAAGTAAAGTAGATAAAAAATGGCAAATTGAGACTGATGAAGATGTGATGACTTTAATGTTAGGTACAGTAGAATAAGGACGTAGAAATTACGTCAATTTATTCTCAGACAAATCATTAGATTTAAAAGCATCTACATCGGGTATATAAATAGAATAGAGTAAATAAGATAAGCTATACTTTAGAATTAATTTTAAAGTATAGCTTATTTGAGCATTAGTAATTACAATTAACTCACAAGCTGCCATACGTGAGCCGCTTAAGTTATCGCTAATAGCAAAGATTATATGATAATATTAAATTATATACAATCTTAATATTATCATATAATCTTTGCTAAAACTAATACTTCATACATATAATTCTTATAACAGATACAAAAATATCATAGCTTAAGAGGTGATATATGAAAAAATATATAAAGAAATATTACAAACTATTTTTACTATCTATATTCTTCGTAACACTAGAAGCTTTAATAGATCTTATACAACCGGGTATAACTTCAAATATTATAGACAAGGGAATAGCTCAAAATGACATCAATTACATCTTAAAAGAAGGTAGTAAGATGTTTATTATAACAGTGTTTGGAGCGATATTTGCCTTGACTAGAAACATAATCTCAACAAACGTTTCTCAAAGATTTGCATATGACCTTAGAAATGATCTATTTACAAAAATAAATACATATTCATTTAAAACAATAGAAAAATTCAACAAAGCCTCACTAATAACTAGACTAACCAATGACGTAACACAACTACAAAACTTTGTTCACGGTATGATGAGAGTATTCATAAAATCACCAATCCTTTGTATAGGAAGTCTAATAATGGCTATAAGACTAAATCTAAAAATGTCTATAGTACTAGTAGTTATGATAATAGGAGTATTTATAGTAATAAGTACTAACCTAAAAATAGGCTATCCATTATTTAAAAAAGTACAGAAAAACATAGACAACTTAAACTCTAAGATAAGAGAGTATCTAGGAGCAGTAAGAGTAGTAAAGACCTTCAACAGATATGAGTATGAAGTAGATAAATTTGAGCATACAAATGAAGAACTATACAACACATCAACTAAGGCTATGAGAGTTATGTCTGTGTTTAGTCCTTTTATAACCTTCATAGTAAATATGAGTATAGTATTAGTCTTGTACCTAGGTAATATCCCTACTTTTGACATAAAGATAGGAGTAATAGTAGCGTACATAAACTACATGACTAGGATACTTACCTCTCTTATTATGATATCTCATATATTCAACGTGTTTGTAAGAGCAAAGACCTCTTATGAAAGAGTCAATGAAGTACTTAAAGAAGACGGTGATATAAAAGAAAACCTTAAAAATATTGATAGGATAGATAGTATAGAATTTGAAGATATAGACTTTTCTTATAACAAAGACAATGAAAATACAGTACTTAAAAATATAAATCTAAAGATAAGTAAAGGTCAAACCATAGGGATAATAGGATCAACTGGGAGTGGAAAAACCTCTATAATAAATCTTATACCTAAGTTTTACAAGATAGACAGAGGAACTCTAAAAATTAATGGAATAGATATCAATAAGATAAGTGATAAGAGTCTAAGAAAAAGTGTTGCTATTGTTCCACAAAAGAATACCTTATTTACAGGAAGTATTGCTGACAATATAAGGTGGGGAAGTGAAAAAGCTACATATCATGAAGTAAAACAATGTGCTCAAATAGCTGAAGCTGAGGAATTTATAAACTCCTTTAGAGATACTTATAGCACTCACATTGGTCAAGGTGGAGTCAATGTATCAGGCGGACAAAAGCAACGTATATCAATATCTAGAGCACTTATAAAAAGACCTAGCTTATTAATATTAGACGATGCAACTAGTGCCCTAGATGCAGGCACAGAGGCAAATATAAAAAACAATTTAAGCAAATACATAAAGGATTTAACATGTATAATCATAGCTCAAAGAATATCCTCAGTAATAGACTGTGACAACATATATGTATTAGAAGAAGGGGAAATAGTAGGGCAAGGAAAGCATGATGAATTGATGAAAAGCTGTAAAGAATACAAAGACATATTCAAGTCTCAAGTAAATAGGAGTTTGGGAGATGAAGAGTAGTAACAAAAATAGATTTAAGGAAAAGGTGAAGCCTAAAGATTTTAGAAATACAATAAAAAGGCTATGGGGATACTTTAGGTCAGAGAAAAAGCTACTATCAGTAGTATTGTTACTGGTTATATTAGATGCACTATTAGTAATAGCATCGCCTTACTTAATAGGAAAGGCTGTAGATTATATTGATATTAAAAATCTAAATCTACTAAAAATAACGCTGATAGTATTGATAGTATCTTATCTAATAGACGTAGTAGTGGTATTTTTACAAAACTTCATAATATATGGCATGAGTCAAAAGGTAGTAAGAAATATAAGAAGCAAAGTATTTATTAAATTTCAAAATTTACCTATATCATTCTTTGACAAAAATTTAAATGGAGATCTTATGAGTAGAGTAGCCAATGATGTTGAGAACATAAGCTCAGGTATATCAGATTCTCTAACAAGCTTACTATCAGGTGTACTAACAATAATTGCTACACTAATAATTATGCTAATAACAAGCCCTATACTAACCTTATGTACAGTAATTTCAATACCTTTGGTACTAATTTTAACCAAGTCAATAGCAAGAAGAACAAAGGTGTTATTTAAAGACCAACAAGTAGAACTTGGAAAGCTAAATGCTCATGTGGAAGAGATGATAGGCGGTATAAACATTGTAAAGGCATTTAATTATGAAGAAAAATCTATAAAAAACTTTAAGGTTATAAATGATAGAATACTAAAAATAAGTATAAAAGCACAGATATACTCAGCAATGCTTATGCCTATGATGAACGTTATTAATAATCTATCATTTGCACTTATATCTGTAGTAGGAGGGATACTTGCCACTAAAAATATCATAACAGTAGGAGTAATAGCAACTTTCTTAAGTTACTCTAGAAGTTTTACTAGACCACTTAATAACCTTGCCAACCTTTTTAATAATTTTCAAAGTGCGCTTGCAGGTTGTGAGAGGGTGTTTGAAGTATTAGATGCAGAAGATGAAAAAGAAGATAATGAAGGTTGTAAGGTGTTTGATAAGATAAATGATGAGCTGGTATTTGAAGATGTAAGCTTTGGATACAAAGAGGAAGAGCCAGTATTAAAAAATATTAATCTAAGAATAAAAGCAAATACCTCAAATGCAATAATAGGTGAAACAGGATGTGGAAAGACCACTATAGTAAACTTAATAACAAGATTTTATGATGCAACTGAAGGTAGCATAAAGATAGATGGCACAGACATAAGAGATTATTGTAAAGAAAGTTATAGAAACTCCTTTGGTGTAGTTTTACAAGACTCTTATTTATTTAATGACACTGTAGCTCAAAATATTAAGTACGGAAATTTTGATGTAAGTGATGAAGATGTAATTAATACTTGTAAAAAGGTAGGAGTACATAACTTGATTATGAGATTAAAAAACGGATATAACACAAGAATCAATGAAAGTGGTCAAGAGCTAAGCCAGGGAGAAAGGCAACTTCTTACTATTGCAAGAAGCATTATAAAAAATCCTAATATATTGATACTTGATGAAGCTACTAGTAGTGTAGATACAAAGACTGAGCTTAAGATTCAAGAGACTATGATAGAGATAATGAAGGGAAGAACTAGCTTTATAATAGCTCACAGGCTAAGTACTATTAGAAATTGTGATAATATAATCGTAATTCAAGATGGTAAAATATCTGAGATGGGAAACCACAATGAGCTTATGAAGTTAAAAGGATACTACTATAATAATATCAATATCTTAGATAATGAAAGAAAATAATAGAAGCCTATCCATATATTTTAAGAATTATAAATATATGGATAGGCTTTTGTAATATACAAAATCTTTTGATTTGTCACAGATTGTCATTTCTAGTCATATGTTAAATTAAACAACTTTGTTGAGTAATTCTAAGCCTAGGAGGTATAAACTTGAATAAAAATGAATTACTAGCTACAAAAATAAACATGCCTATTGAGCATATTGAAGAAGTCGCTATAGCAGAAAACGAAGATAATAAAATAGCCGACTCATACGAAACTATTATAAGAAGTAGAAATCAAATAAATATTAAAAATCAAGTAAGCCAGTACCAATCAGCAGATAAAATAGAAAAAAAGGATGATAACTATAAAGAAATCTATTATAGATACGGTAACTACAGTAGTAAAATGCAAATACTTGCTTATGTAGCAAATATAGATAGTATATCAGTAGTTGATATATTATCAGGTAAAGAAGTAATAAGAATTCCTTTAGATGTAATTCCGCTTGATGTTGTAGTAAGCCCTGACAAAAAATATGTTTATACAACATACCCTGATGATGCAGCGATTGGTGTAATCTCTATTGAGTGTAATGAAGAAATAGCTAGAATAAATCTTAATAAACCTCCGTTTACATCTCAGGTACCTTTAGCTGTTGCTGTATCACCCAATGGAAGATTTATTTATGTAACTAATTTTGACAGTCAAAATGTTTCAATAGTTGAATATAAAAATCACATGTGGAAGGTAATAGGTGAAATACCTCTTACAAGTAACGCTGAAAGAATAGCAATAAATCCTGATGGAAGATTAGCATATGTTACACTTCCAATTATCAATGAAATTGTAGTCATAGATTTACTTTCAAATCTTCCAATTAGCACTATGTCTTCAGGTGAATTACCTATCAGTGTAGCTATAAGTAAAAATTATGTTGGGATATCAGCTAATCCAAGAAGTGATGATATAACAATATTTAATTCAAAGCTTGCCATTGCATCACCAGTTAATATACCGGTTGGTGATAGACCACCAGGTGTAGCATTTAATAGTAAGGGGAATTTAGCTTATGTAACTAATAGAAATGGGAATAGTGTATCTGTAGTAAATGTATTTTTACACAAGGTTGTTGCTACTATACCTGTTGGAGTAGGACCTATAGGAGTTGTTGTTACAGAGGATAATAGATTTACTGTAGTAGCAAATTCAGAGGATGCTACTATATCTATTATTGATAATACAATAAAAAGAGTAGTTAATACAGTAGCTGTAGGGTTAGAACCATTCTTTTTAGATACAATTACAGTAGATAGATGTATAAAGTAAAGATTAAGTAGATTATTAATATATTCGAAAACTTGTACGTGATTTAATTTGATATGGTATGTATAAAGCTAGTTTAGATATTTAAAATATCTAAGCTAGCTTTTTTTACATATAAAACTAGAAAACGATTTATACAAATACATCATCCAAAAGTCAAAAACATAATTAAAAATTTGATTTTAAAAAAAGTTGCAAATGCAATTAATTGTGTTATAATTAAATCTTATGACGAAGAACTAATAAAAATACAAATTCTAATAAAAAGAAAATAAATATACTTTGGAGAGTATATAAAATATAAATAAATATGGAGGAAATTATGGATAATAGTCAACAAGTTTTAGGTACAGAGCCAGTAGGCAAACTACTACTAAAATATTCAGTACCAGCAATAATAGGTATGATGGTAAATGCACTTTACAATGTAGTAGATAGAATGTTTATAGGTAATATACCGGGAGTTGGACCAATGGCAATAACAGGTCTTGGAGTAACAATGCCAATAACTACAATAATAATTGCTTTTGGATCTCTTGTAGGTATAGGGGCAGCTACTAATATGTCTATAAAATTAGGACAAAGAAAAAAATTAGAAGCAGAAGATACAATAGGAAATGCTATAACACTAGCTGTAATAATAGGTATAATAGTAACAATAATAGGTCTAGTATTTTCTGATAAGATACTAACAATATTTGGAGCAAGTGAAAATACATTATATTATGCACAGTCTTATATGAATGTATTATTATTTGGGACAGTATTTA
>NZ_NOJY02000020.1 GCF_002250835.2 Romboutsia weinsteinii | reverse complement strand
TATATAACACTCTACCTATTTGAGGAGCTCTATAAGGAGGTAATTCTAAAGTAAAGAAGAACCAGTCGTTACCCCACAAAAGGGTTTTATAGTGGAAGAATGTTTGACCTAGTGCGATTGGGATGTGTAGACATACATATTGCAATATGCCGACTAAATAGTGAGGTATCCAACCCTCAAAGCATATATATGTATCTAGCACTACATAGAAGGGCTTAGAGTAGCAACTACGGGCTACAATAAACAACAGGTAGGTAAGTGGTTTCTCTTTGTGCAACATATTAAAGAACCGACTATTGGGGGAGAAAGTAGTCATTGAGGTTGATATGTAACTGTGCTAGTCCGTAATCCGAGCGAAACGATATACTGGGATTATAGAGGTTAGCCACAGTTTTCCTTGGCTAACTATGTCCATTTCTCCTTCACTTACTCTACCTAGGATTATATGTTAGATACACGAAGTAATCAAGTGCAAGTTTAAATATTAGAGTAGGACAAGCACTTGGATAAAAAATAAATTGTAGAAATTAGTTGGATGAATTGTTAAACAATTTAGACCTTTAAACTAGATATCAAATGTCGATAAGTAGCTGGTATTACTAGGTTTGAAGTGGTTTATAATAAAAGTATAAAATTAAAAAAGCAAAGGAGAAATTACTAATGAAAAAAGAAGATAAGTTAAAGCCATTGACGATACAAATACCTACAAGTTTACATATAGACGTAAAAACTTTAGCATCATCAAAAGGATTAAAGTTAAGAGAGTTTGTAATGGAAGTATTTATAAAAGAATTAAAGAAGGAAGGTATGAGGTAAATGGGATTAGCGATAAGAAAGACTAAAGATTTAGCAAAAGAGCTGATACCATATATTTTGCTTGGAGCATTGATAACAAGTATGTATATGAATTATAAGCTGATGAATAGACCGTCAACGAAAGCGTTTATAGATAATATGCCATATAGCCATAAATATGAGGGTAGTGAGGACGGTATTATTAGGGATGCAAGACCAAGTATAAAAGTTGATGGATATAAAACACAAGAAATTTAGAAAGGGGAATAGAATGGATAAAGTTAAACTAAAAAGAGGGGTAAATTATATAGCAATAGAGTTATTGAAAATGATAGCAATAGTATTAGTAACATTATTTATAATATTACCGTTAATGTTTAAAGTTGGGGATTGGTTCTTTATGAAATATTTTGGTTACTCACTTATGTAAATTGTATGTAAATTCAATCGATAAAGTTGTAACCTATTGTTACTAAAAAAGTCTTGTAGCTGTTAAAATCAGTAGTTATACTAAGAATTGAGGATGTGGTAGTCCTCAATCATTATTTTTTGTACATTTTAAGGTATATTTTTTTGTTTGAGTAGAAGGGTGTGGTAGCCCTTCTACATAGCTTATTAATCCTTCTAGGTTAAACTCCAAGATTGAAGGATTTGATTATAAATAGATTTTCGTCTTTTTTTAGACGAAATATTATCATATCTAATAAAGGATGCACTTGCGAGTGTGTCCTTTTATTACATTTATCTTCAAAATAATATATAATGTATCTATATAAAATATATGTAAAGGGAGAAATAATATGACGAATAATGTTTCAGTACTTGAAAGGCATATAGTGCAATGTGATATGGCACTAAAAAATAATCAGAGAGAAGAAATGCAAAATGTTGGTGACTTACTGATAGAATTATATTCACCGAAGATTACAGCAATAGCATATATAAGGGGAAATAAAAGTATATTTGGAGCTAAGGAGTTACACATAATAAAAGAAAGCTTAGAAGTCTATAAAGAAGATAGATTACATGAACTAGAGATAGAAAAATCTAAGTCAGCTAAAGTTACATTACAATCTGAAAATAATCTTAATAATGAAAGCCCGAATAGGTTTGAAAATATAGGAAATATAAGTGGAGAAATTGGTAATGTTAAAGAAAGTGGAAACTCTACAAATACTAACACAAACACAAATACTAATGCAGTAGACTTAAAAACTATGTTCGATAGTGCTAGAAAAGTAATTGAAGAAGATGAAGCATTAGGTGAAGAAGAAGTACAAGAGATTATAGAACAAATTAATGAAATTGAGGAAGTTGGAAATGAAGATATAGCAAGACCTCAAAAGTGGAGAAAACTGAAAGCGTGTTTCAATTGGGTAAGTACAAAAGGGGTTAAAGTAGCAACAACTATAATGCCACTTATCATGAAAGTATTAGAACAAGAAAATAATAACTAACATAAGCACTCACTTAACGTGGGTGTTTTTTATTGTTTAAAATTCACATTTTTTTAAGTTGTATGACAAAATATGTACCTATTTTCTTCTATAATATAATAATACTAAACTTTTAAGTCATTTTCGTAAACTTATTAGGTAGTTCCCAAAATGGGAAGCACTTAATAAAACAAAAAAATTGGGATAATATATGTCCTTAATAAAAAGGTGAGTTAATCTTTAAGCAACTAACCCACCGATGTAATTATAAACATTTTTCAATTATTTATTACGTTCTTTAGATTTCTCTATAATGCTATCAAGTGTATCATTGTAAGTTTTTAATCTAGTTTCGCTATATTCTAATTTTTCATAAAGATAATCTAGCCTTTCTTTCAAATATTTAATTCTACTTTCATCAGTAGATTTTTTTAATTCTTGTTCCCTTCTTGTAATTTCACCTTTTCTTTTAAGAATTTCTTTTTCATGCCAAATTATTTTATCCTTGATTTTCCTTACATGATTTCCCTTTTTAAATTTATCATATCCTTTGCCTAAGTCATCCCCTATCGATATCGCAGATTTAGTTATTAAATCAATTATTTCCTTCATAAAAACCCCCTAATTTTCAAAATAAATATACTTATATTATAGTATACACTTACTAAAACAATACACTTAAATTCAAATGATAAATTGTTCCACATAGAACCCTCAAACCCAGTAATAATCAGAAAAATGTTACAAAAATCGTCAGTCTATATATAATAATAGTATAGAGAAAAAATCGGAGGTGCGAACCAATATGAACAATGAACAAATATTATTAAATTATAAAGATGGAAAGGTAGGCTATATAGATATGCAAGACAGAGAGTTTTTAACAAAAGTAGCTAGAGCAAATGGCTACAAGATAAAGAAGGGCAAAGTAAACTTGGTGAATGCTCCTTGTGGATGTGGTAAGACAACTTACTTCTTCAATGAATTATCACAACAGGATAAATACATAGAAATGAAAAGGATATTATACTTAGTTGATACAAATATGCTAGAGGATAGCATGGTACAAGAGTACGGCTCAATGATGAAGATATATGACAAAGATTGGGTAAATGACTTAGACATATACTTAGACTTGAGAGAGGAACAAGCTAAAATAAGATGTATGAGTTATCATAGGTTTGGTCATTTAGTAAAAAGAGATAACTCAATACTTGAACATATAGATTTAATAGTTATAGACGAAGCACATAACTTGTTAAAGTATTCAGATATGGATAGTGATGTATTGACTAAAAATTTCAAATATGCCAAGGATGAAGAAGTTAGAAGGGCTTCTGAACTACTTAGTGGATGTTCTTACCTAGCACACAACTTGACAAGGTTTATAGACGAATATGATACGGATTTTGTACTAATGACGGCTACACCTAATAGGATAATGGAGCATAAACCTTATTCAAATTACCTATATGATGTACTAGAAGGGTATCAGCTAAGAGGTTATAGTATAGATAAAACTATCCCATTTGATAATATTAAAAATACATTTAGGTTCTTTAAAGACAAGAAGCATAAGGATTTCGGAAATATACTTGTATATTCTCAAACTATAAAAAGTTGCAAGGAAATAGAAGTACAATTTAAAGAAATGGGATTTGAAACTATTGTACTATGGTCAACAAATGCCAATGAGCCAATGAGCAAAGAGCAATTAATAGTGAGGGATAATCTTATAAATAAGAATTTATTATTAGACCTATACGATGTGTTAATAATAAATGATGCTTACCAAACAGGTTGGAACTTAGAAAATATGGAAGATACTTCATTACATAAGACATTTACAGTTCTTGTTAATAGTACCGACAAGGACACAATAATTCAAGTTACAGGTAGAATAAGACATGATATAAAATTACTATTCCACAAAGACAATAGTAAGAAGTCTAAAGTAACATCAATACCGAGTGAATTCTTAAACAGACCATTAATTAAAGAGGATAAGGACAAGCTAGTGCAACATTATGATTTGGTAAATAAGGATGGAAAGCAATTAAAGTGGTCAAGTATTAAGAATTTAATATTAGAAAATGATAAATTCTTAATACTAAGTGGTAGAGATAAGATTAATGGTAAGCAACAAAGATTTGATAAAATTATAGAAAAGTAATATAAAACTCTGACAAAATAGAAGTTGGGTATCTGCCTAACTTCCAAAATGTCAGAGTTTTACTTTTTAATCAGATACGAACCTTTACTAAATACTATTGGATTGGGAAAATAAGAAGGGGGTGGGCAACGATGAACGAAGCCCCCTTCTTAATATCCCCTTCCAAACCTAACCCCTTTTTATCATCCCTAAAAGTACCTAAAGGAACTTTTCCAATTCATTTATTAATTTATGAAAAAGAAAAAAGATTTTTATTAATAGATATTCAAGTAACGGAACTTGTGAAGTGCTTGGATAGATATTCCTTAGTGGCATAGCGAAGTCTTGTTACTAAGGGAAGATTGGATATGAAGCATACACAGATAGATACCCTTATTTCATGTTCCACTACAACTGGTATCTCTTATATTGGTTGTATTAGTATTATAGGTATTAAATATATTAAAGAACTATTGAAAAGGTTTATACGGTCATTCGAGAGGTTAGAGATATGTGGTATAATGTAGAAAAAGATAAATATAATACTTAAGGGGATGGATTATGTCAGATTTACAATCGTTGGAGCAGATGCAGTTTGAAGATTTATTTGATATGGGTAGTGGATATGTATTAGGAAATAGATTTAGTGATAATAGATTTAGGCAATTTATATATCAAAATGTAAATATAGATATTGATGATAGTAAATATCATGTTATTGGGACATCTAAAGCTAAAAGGTTAAGAGCATTTATAGATATAGAAGATAATCATATAGTTGCAAAAGTATTAGATAAACTTCTTGAAGAGTGGGTAGAAATCCAATTAAGAAGAAATGGTGTAGATGATATCGAGGGAATTGAAGATAGAGCGAAACTTAGAACATATAAAAAGTGTAAAATGGCAATTGATAAATTAAATGAAAATTCAGTAGATGTAGAAGCATTAGAAACTGGAGAAGAAGATTTTACATTATTAGTTAGCCAAATTAAAATAAGTATAGATAATGGTCAAGCAGATGGTGCTTTAGATAGATTACATACATATATGATGAAGTTTATGAGAAAACTGTGTAATAAACATAGCATACCATTTTTAGATAATGAACCACTTCATAATTTATTTGGGAAGTATGCTAAATTTATAGAGCATGGCAATTTAATAGAAACAAAAATGACTATAAGAATATTAAAATCTAATATAAAGATTTTAGACGACCTTAGTTTTGTAAGGAATAACAAGACATTAGCACATGATAATGATGTATTGAATTATGATGAAAGTGTATTTATATTCAATAGTGTAATAGCAGTGAAATCATTTATAGATGCAGTTGAGAAAAAAATAGATAAATAGTCGGAATATTTGTTGATATGCAATTAGACAACGCAATAAGAAACAAACAAGCTATCAGAATATTAAAGACTGTAACTAAAGCAAAATAGTATAGTATTGGTAAACTTTTAGTTTAGGAATGGGTTATACGGCAATTTACCGTATAACTCTTTTTTTTATACCTATATATTGCAATTTATTAAAATAAGTTACACATGAAATTTATAGATTATCTAAATCAAACAAACTATTTTAGATAAAAAAGAGGAACGTTATTTGTCCCCTTGAACCTCTTTCAGATTAACATTGTCTATTGTTTTAGTGTCAACCTCATAATCAATTATAACTTGGTTTCCGTTTCCTTCTTCATATGTTAGGCTTTCCGTAACCCCTATTTCACCTTTTACAAGTTGGTATGTACCTTGTTCAAGTTCGTATATTAAGTCATTTACATTCATACCTATAAAAGCATCATAATATTCTTGATTGCTATAATAAGGTACACCAGCAACTTCTTCCCTTTTTGCTTTTGCTTGTCTTTGGCTTTCCATTACTTCGCTAGGTGTAAATTCTTGTTCTTGAGCAACTTCTTTAGTAGGCTCATTAGTATTAGGTTTATTAGATACAAAAGTACCTATACCCACACCTATACCTAATATTAAAATTGATACAATAATCTTTGGTAGTAATTTCATATCTTATAATCCCCTTTTGATAAAATATATACTTATAATAATATACCATATTTTGGTATAATATAAGTGATTATGTTTGTGGAGGGATGTATATTGGAAAATAACAAAAGAAAATATTTTGATAGAGATGATTTTTATGATTGGGGAACAGACCACGACATAATGAAAGCATCGGAGTGGTTAGGTTCAGAAATACATATATTTACTATGATGTTAAAAAATAAGCCTAAACTTGAAATAGAAAGTAATAATGATTATAAAACCTATCTTGAAGAACGTATAGAAAAATTAAACTTCAATATGGAAGAAAAATTTCTAAGAATGATTTACTTAAACTTCTATATTGTTGTAGATGAATGTTTGGGTAGGGTCTATAAAACTATTTGTATGTATAATAGCTCAGTTGTTGCAAATAGTAAAATAAGGTTAGAGTTTGAAGATGCTATTAATTGTGAAGATAAAAATGATATAACAGAATTATTTGTAGATAATATATTAGACCAAGCATTAACGGGGATTAGTTCTAAATTAAAAGAAATAAACAAAATATGTAAGACACACTATGAGTTTGAGATAGATAAGAAATTCATAGATGAAGCAAATACATTTAGAATAGAAAGAAACTTATTGGTACATTTTAACGGTGTAGTTAATAAAAGAGCTATTAAAGATTTATCTAAAATATACCCTGATATAAAGATAGGGGATGAAATAGAATATACCTCAGATAAAATAGAAAATTTATTAGAATTGTTTGGTGTCCATATATGGAACTTGTATGAAAATATAAGGGACTTTTATGACCCATCTAAGTATTACAATGAATTATTGAAGGAATATGAAGATGAAGAAGATGAAGAAGATGATAAATAAAATGATAATTTTAGAATAGTAGGTAGTTTTAGAAATAAGGTTTTGTACTTTAATTTTATAGGTATGAGAAAAAGTATAATTTCATATAAAATTAGAATGATGAATTATAAATAAATTATATTTATACTATAATATGAACTATAAAAAACGGAGGGGAATATATGATAACAAGAGAAAATATTGTGGAACATTTAGAGAACAACCCAAAAGAGAAGGAACTACTGGACGAACAAATTAATTATTTTTTACCGTTATGGATGAATGAAAAAAATAAGCAATATACTATCGAGAAATTACCCCAAAATGACATAGATTTTATGCAACAGGCACTGTTATTAACTAATATATCAGAAGAAGATATTGAATTAATAAGGAATGAAGCAGATTTTCAAAATGTATTAGATATATTCACTAAAATAAAAGATGGAAACAATGATTTGATATCAAAAGTTACGAACATTTATAGTAAAAATGTATCATGTCTGGTTGATGAACATGAGAAAGAAATAAGAGAATATATACAGAGTAAGCTTCCTAAGAAAAAAAAAGAACAAGTAATTAATCTAAAACAAAGGGGAAAAGATGAAACTGTTAAAAGGATAATAAGGGAGCATTATGAGTCAAATCCGAACAAATACGAAAAAATTGAGAAATACACACAACAATTTAGAATATTAATAGATATTTTAGATATTAGTGTGTTTTCTTGTGAAGTTTTAAAATGTAACTCACATCTGATTGATACTATTTCATATGCTGTATGTTATCCTAATTTTTTAATGCCACTATCTTTGAATGATGTTTTAAAGGACAATAAAGAGATACCTTGTAATTGGTATTGGCATAGAAAACTAACTGTATCTGATTATAAAGAGTTTATTAATAACCATACTAATACAGAAACTTGGAAAAAGCAATATGGTCATGCCGTTAATAATATTAATGAAAATATGAATGTTCCACTGATTTCAATTAGAAAAAGAGTTCATTTGATTAAAGATATATTTGCAAATATTAATGAAAAAAGATTTGATAGTGCATTAATTATTATTTTTTCTGTCATAGAAGGAATATTATGGGAATTAGTTAATGAAGTTCACAAGACAAAAAAAATATATATATCAGACACTGAAATATATGATTGTAACAAAGATTGTAATTTTGAAAGCAAAAGAATTAGGGATATTTTGGAGCGTACTTATGCAAAAGAATATCTAGACAATGATTTTTTAAAAGAATTTTGCAATGAATTGTATGAAGAACGTAATCCCGTTTTACATGGTAGGCAAATATGCAGTGAGTGTCCAAATCAAGGTATGTGCATTTTGAAAAAAATATTTACTTTAGATTATATAATTGAGAGGTTAATTAGTGTATTCCAGGAAAATTTATTTAAAGTGTTCGATGAAACGTTTGATAAAGAAAAAACTAATGAATTCTTAAATATATCTAATAAAAAAGATAAACTTTAAAAAAGCATTTTAATATATATGTGTGTTAGTTTTTAGTAGAATATTGAATTTAGATAAAATTTTAGTTTTAAAGAGAAGGTCTTAAAGGGACTTTCTTTTTTTATACAAAATATCAGAATATTTGAAATATTGTGTTACGATTTCGTGCAGGAAATATATAATATATATGTAAGATAAAATTTATAAAGAAAAATAAATTAAAAGGACGGTAAATTAATTATGATAAATAGATTGATATATGATGGACAAGTTTATTATAAAGTAAATGACTTAGTTCATGTGTACGGTAACAAGTATAGCATTTACAAAATAAAAAAGGCTATTAAAGAGAGTGGTATAAAAGTAAGTAAATTAAAAGGATACGGAAACTCTTTATATATAAGAGAGAGTGAAGTTAGTATGTTAGAAATAGATGGTTCGGTTGTTGTCATGGAAACTAAAATTAAGGATAGAGTAGAAACTTTTAAGACAAGTCTTAGTGCAAACAGTTTTGTAAATCTACTAACAAAAATGGATAGTAGTATCAATGAAGATATGGTACATAAATCTTTAGAATATACTGATGCAGAAATGAAAAAAGAAATAAAGTTTAAAAAGTATGATAAAAATATTGAAGAAAAATATGAAGAACTTAATTCAAAATTAGAAAAGGAAGGATGCCAAGAAAGGGTTATAGGTTTTAGTTTCTTACTAGAAGGTGAAACAGAAAAGAAATCAATATCATTATTAGTAAATGATAGCGATATACCTATTGTAGATGGACAAGCCTTGTGGTTAGGTGAGGGTAAAATTGGCTCTGAATATTTACAAGAAGATGAATATATTGACTTAACTGTTGGGAAAGCAAAATATAGGACAAAGGAAGATGTGATAATGCTAATAATGAATGTATTTAAACATAATAAGCTTATAAAAGACTATGATGGATATATTATGTTTAAATGTTCAGAAGTAGATTTAGATGCTGATGCTTATGAGGTATTACGTATCATCAGAGGTGAATTTAAGATAATCGAAGTTTTTGGATATAATTCTGATGATGTAATTGAGATAGAGGATTATACAGAAGAATATAGGATTAGAACATTAGCAGATAAGCTAACAAAAAAAGCAACCAATGAAGCAATAGAAAAATGTAAAAAGATGGTATCTAATATGTTAAATGAAGAAGATTACATAGAAGCAACATATACAGAAATAGATGAAGAAGTAGATTTAGAGAATTTTGAAATACCATTAATATTAAATATTGAAGTAGATTAGGAGCATATTATTATGAAAAATAAAATTGATACATTAATAAAACTTGGAGTAAAAAAGAAAGTAATAGCAGATGCTTTAGGTGTTCATGGTACGGCTATAACAAATTATGCAGTAGGTAAATCTAAAGAAAGAATATTAGATAATCTTGTAATAGAAATGCACAATGAATTACTTAAATTAATAGTTGAATAAAACTTAGATTTTTAAAATATAAAGGAAAGGCTACGGGAATAGAATTCCCAGTAGATATGGTGAAGAAAATGTCAGAAGTAAAAACACAAGTAAATATAGAGTTAATAGGGCTAGGGTATGACTTAAGTTTAATAAACTCTAATTCAGAATTGATAAAGGATATGGAAGATAATGAACTTATTATAAATGGGTTGTTAATGGCTTCAAGAATTTTACATAATGAAGGTAAGGATACATCCGAACTAGATAGAATAAGAAGTGATTTTGGGAAAAGAACAATTCCAATTAAGAATAAACTTTATGGAAATGATAGCAAATGCAAAGAAGAAGTTTTAAGGTTGATGGTAGAGCATGGTTTCTTTGGTAGGGAACTTGGGGAAAAAGAGCAATATAAATTATTGCAAATTATAAGACTTACATATAAAAGAGATAACGTAAATTATCGAAATAAAGGGAAATCTTATTTATTCAGTTGGTTGAGATTTATGGAAATTGTATTCTTTGAGAAGGCTAAAGATGGATTGTATTATATTGAAATACCTAAAAATTGCAATTTTGAAGATTTGTGCAAGAAGTGTTACAAGGGGAAATGTCCGAATAGGTGCATAGATTAGGAGATAGTTAGATGGCATCAATTGGGGGGATTAGAGGTTCAAGATATAGAATTGCAACAAGTAGAAAGGACAGGTATCCATTGGAAATTATAAAGCAATGGGCTAAGAACAGTAAAAGATATATAGAAGATTTTGATATATTATTTGAATTTGATAAAAGTATTTATGATGGAAATTTAATCATAATTAAAGATGGAGAAGTTAGATTAGAGCCTATTCCAACAGATACTTTAGCTTATATTAAAGAAATATATGAGATAGAGAAATGTATTAAGATAGGTAGAGCAAAAGAGCCTAAGAGAATGCACAATACTAGAGAATTATATTTATTCATCAAGAAATCGAAGCAATATACGGTAGATGATTTGATGTGGATACTAGGTTTAGATAAAGCAAGTTCGGTATATTGTCTAGGCAATCCAAAGCGAGAAGTGAGTAGAAAAGGCTATATTTCTTTACTAAGGATAGCATACGAATTAGGATTTACAGTACATAAAGATGAACTTCATTATGTATTAGAATAGTTACGAAATTGTAACTATTTTTATTGAAATATATACCCTATAAAAACCTATCGGAAAAGATATTGAGGTGTAGGGATATTTAATCTCTACAATTTCTATTAATGTTATTCCTCACTCCTAGTTCATTTGGGTGAGGAAATAGCAATTATATTAAAATAGTGTCAAATGTAACATTCAACACTAGAGGGAGGGTTTATGTCAAAAGGTAAATATAGAATTAATTCAGATTTAATTAAAGCAAAAATAAAAAGTAACTATGATGATGGTGTTAAAGAATTTGCAGATTATACCTCATATAGCAAAGAAAGTATACATAGATGGTTGCGAGAAGGTAATCCAAAAATAGATGCTTTAGGGGAAATAGCAAAAGTATTAGGTATTAGTGATTTTAATGAATTGATAAAAAAGGAAGGTAAAGAGTATGAGTAAAACAGAAAAGTATGGGATAGGAACGATACATGAAAATAAACATGGGGAAAAATTTGAGATTATAGGAAAGTGCAATGATTATAATTATAGATTAATTAAATTTTTAGACCTATATAAATATATTGGAGAAGCACATCTATCGAGTATAAGACAAATGCAAGTCAAGAACCCATATAGAAAATCAGTCTTAGGAATTGGATATCATGGAGAAGGCATAGATTTTAGTAAATTAAGATGTGATAGTAGACATCCATTATATACTACATGGTTAAGATTATTAGATAGATGCTATAATACAAAACATAATAAGTATCATCTATATGGTGCAAAGGGAGTAACTGTTTGTGAGGAATGGCATAGTTTTAGTAATTTTGTTTATGATATTACAGGAATGTATAATGGAGATTTATTATATCAAAGTAAGATAATAGAAAACTATAAAGGGATTAAATATGCACTAGATAAGGATAGTACAAAGAGCAAGATATATAGTGAAGATACTATCAAGATAATACCAATGAAGATAAATAGTGGGTTATGTAATATTAAAGATGAAGGTAGAAAGTCTGAGATTATGCAAGATATATTGGATAATGAGAAAGCTACAAATTGGGTATGTGGAACAAACAAAGGATTATTTTTATAAAATTATATATTAAAAATGTAGATAAAAGTGCTAAAAATAGTATGTTTTTAGCACTTTTTATATATATTTTGATAGATTTTAAATCAATGAATTATAATAAATAAAGAAATATTGAAAGGAATTTATAAATTAAAAATTAAAATAGAAAACAAGAAAGACTATTGAAGGCATTGAAATTACTAGGGATACCGCCCCCCTTAAAAATAATTTTTACCGAGGGGGATGAAAGGACAAGGGGGAGGACAATTTACACAAAATTCCCCAATGGAGATATTTTTATCAGAAAAGGAAAGGGTGAAAGGTTATGGCAAAAGCTAGTGTACCAGTTGAGTTACAAAGAAAACACTTGACAAAAGAGGAAAAGGAAAGAAGATTAGAAACAGAAAAAAGGCTAAGAGGGAACAACGATAAACTTAAGCCCCCTACATATATGACAAAAGAAGCTAAGAAGATATTTAAGTTCTTGGTTAAGGAAGCTGAGGAAGCCCAAACATTCGGAAATGTTGATAGGTTTGTATTAGAACAATTCAGTAATACTTATGCGAACTATAAGGAACTTGGTCAGTTGTTTAATGAAGAGTTGGATTTTCAAAAACGTACAAAGATTGGTAGATTGATGAAGCAATTTAGTGATGCTTTGCCACGTTTGTATAATGAATTAGGTTTGACACCTTCAACAAGGGCAAAATTTGTAGCATTAAACTTGCAAAAACAAGAAGAAGAAAATGACCCACTTTTACAACTATTAAAGAAACGTGAAGGAAGACTAAAATCTAAATGTTGCAAGGGTTAGATATATATAAATAATTATAAAAGATAAGGTTTAGTGCTTAAGAAATTAAGGACTATTTTTTATGCAAAAAATTAAAAAAGAAAGGACACAGGATTTAAGTCTGTGAATAGGTAAGCACAATGGAAACAAAAAAATTAGATTTACAAAGGAAATATAAATTTGACCTTAATATAAGGCATAATGGAGGACTTCATTGTCCTCCAAGAGATATGGATTTCTACCAAAATGATACATTGGCTTGTATCATGGAGATAGGCTTATACAATGATACTACAAATGCTCCAATAAATTTAGCAAGTTACGATAGTATATACATAGGTATCAACTATGGTAAATGGTTGTTAGAACTTACTAACGAGAACTTTGTATATAATGGAAATAAATTAGTAATAACATTACCTTCATATTGTATTGAGAATGCAGGTAGCCACTTAGTACAAATAACTTTGTATGGAGGTAGAACTTTAACGTTTCCTTCATTTGGATATTTAGTAAGAAGTACGATGGATGGGGTAGCTTTAACTAAAACTAATAAGCTTAATTATATGCAAGAGATATTAAGTAAACAAAAGAACTATCAAAATAATTTAGATGAAAATTATTACACATCTAAGGAAGTTGATGAAAAAGTCAAAGAAGCACAAGGGATAAATCCTGACGATTATGCTTTAAAGAACCATGAACATAGTGAATATGCAATGGCAGAGCATGAACATGAAAACTATGCAGATAAAGAACATACACATAATTATATGACATTCTACGAAAATCCAGTTGGTGGTACTAAATTCAAAAATGGAGATACAATTTGTAGGGATGTAGAAATTGGAGGTACAAACTAATGAGTGAAATTTTAGGAAAAAAAATTATTCAAAAGGATATTGTCATGACTTCAAATAATATTCCTACACATGGGATAACCGTATCGACAAGTACATTTGGTTATTTGAGTTATAAGATAGATTATAATACAACAAAACAAAATGAACTTGTCTATATGAAACTTGATAATAGTATAGATGGTATATGTTTAAATTACTCAGATAGTACAAAAATTGTATATAGTACTTCTGAAAATAAGATATACGTACTGGAATTAAATCCAAGTGGAAATATTAGACAATTAGAATATATAAATGGTGTATTTAATAAAGAAATAAAAAGATTTACAGTACCAAGCTACAAAGACATTATAATTTATAAAAAGAAATTTATTAATGGATATGGTGATGAAGTGTGTGAGACAAGATTGAAAAATGGCGAATATAGTGAAGCAGTAGGTACAATATTTGATGAATACTTATTCACTATGATTAATAGCTACGTTACTTTTGGAGTTGGTTATCAGGCTTTCGGTGCATCATCATCTTCAAAAACATTTTATAACATATATAAGTGTTATGATATATCAAATTTAGGTGATGGGGGACAAATAATAGACCCTACAATATCACCTAAGTCAGTTACTCAATATAGAAATGGACAAGAATATAGATTACTTACAGAAGATATGGTTGTAGACCCTTCTAAAGTAGATACATCTAAAGCTATAACATTACATCCTAATGCTCCTAGGGTATTGACGGAAGAATGTTTAAATTCGACATCTACGACAAATACTAAAGACCACAAGATACATCCAAAAGTAAATCCAGTTATTCAAATAGATACAACTTGTGAAGGATGTGAAAAGATAGGTAGAGATTAATTTCTCTACCTATTTATTTTTTTGTCTATGTTGAGTTCAGAACTTTTCTTCTCAGATTTCCACAAACACATCAACGTATATTTAGTCAAATACATAATTCAAAAAGCTAGTAGACCCAACAGGATGGCTCAAAATGATGTAACACCTTTAATTCTTTTTATAGAATATGAATTTAGATTTGTCGAATGAATGCACTACACGATTTTGAATGATTTTAATAGTTTTACTTTTTTCAGAACTATTGAACATTTCAGAAAACTATATATAATGACTAATATAGACAAAGACATAACGAAGGGAGAACGAGTCAAAGTGCATTTCATAAGGACATACACATCAAAAATTCATTTCTCATACCTTATATTATTAAGTTCTTTCTTAATAAGGGGGTATATCTATGAATGTTAAAATTACATACAAACACGAAAAATCGGATAATTCAAACGAAGATAGACTATACAAACTAATGTGTAATATAATTAAGAAAGATATACAGAAGAATAATGTAAGGGAGGTTGAAGCAGATGAAGAAGAATGTATGTCTAATGAGGGTATCTACGGATATGCAAGAAACATTAGCACAGAGAACAGCAATAGAAAAGTATGTTCAAGATAATCAAATCGTAATCCACGAATACATCGAAGAGGATGGAGTTAGTGGGTTTAAGACTAAGCTTGAAGATAGAGTTGGACTAATGAAAATTAAGGAAATGGCTTTAAATAATGAAATAGAAAAACTTATAATATTCAACTCAGATAGAATTGGTAGAAGAATGGAATTAGTAGGGTTTATAACTCTTTTGGATGAATGTGGAGTTAAAATCCTATCCGTTACAGAGGGTTGTTTAAATGATGGAAATGATACAGATAGTCTTATATCATCTATAAAAATGTGGATGGCAGAATATGAAAGTAAGAAGATTTCCGAGAGGGTTAAGGCAGGAAAAAAAGCCGTAGCACTTAAAGGTGAATTCTTAGGTGGAGTTCCTAACTATGGTTATAGATTAGGAGAGAAAAGGCTTATAATAGATGAAGAAGAAAGCGAAATTATGAAGTTAGCTTTTGATTTATATATTAAGGGTGGTTCTAAATTAGTTTTAGATACTTTTCACGACAAAGGAATTTTAAAACGTGGTAAACCTTGGACTAGAACCAAATTAATAAAGACACTTAAGAATACTATATATAGAGGTCAAAAGCCTTTGGAAGATGGAGAAATACCTTATGATGAAAGTTTAAGAATAGTTAGTGATGAAGTATTTTATAGAGTTCAAGAATTAATGGAACTACGAACTACTAGAAAGAAAGGTCATACAACTAAATTCTTAAATAGAAGTGATGCTCTTTTAGAGGGATTACTATTCCATATATGTGGGGATGAACATATAAGAAAACTTCATGTAGATTATGGAAACTATGGTGTTTATAAAAATGTAAAAGAAAAGAAGTTACTTTATAGATGTAGCCATTGTAAAAATTATAAATATGAAGGTGTCAAAAAAAGTTATGGTGGGAAGAAGTATCATAAGCTAATAGAAGAACATATTAAGGATGTTTTGAATAATTTATCTATTGAAAAATTAGAAAAAGAATTCAATGAAACAAAATCAGAAAACATCGACCAAATTAAAATTCTTATTGCTAATACTACTATGAATTTAAAAAAGAAAAAGAAAGCCTTAGAAAATGCGACAAGTACATTAGAGAAAGTATTTATGGGCGAAAGTTCGATGGATATGGAAACTATAAATACAATGATAGTTAAATTGAAGGGCGAGATAGTAGAACTAGAAGAATTATTATTAACTTCAAAAAGTGAATTAGCATCACAAGAAAGAAGCAATATAAATGTAGGAAAGTTAGTTGAAAAATACAAAGACTTTGAATATATTTATGAGATTGCCGATTTACACGATAAGAAGATGATGTTACAAGAACTAATAGATAAAATTATTATTTCCGAAACAGATGTTGAAATCATACTAAACATATGATAAACTTAATTCAAAATTAAATAGTGTGGGTTAATGACTATTCAATCAAAGTTGAAGGAACACCTTTTAGCAGCGTTTTTGAAAGAATATAAGATACTAGTAAGGTAGTAATAACACCTAATATTATTAGTAAGGTAATACACAATGCAGTACTGACGCTAGATATAAATGAATTTGATATTACGGATGAGAAAAATATTGTTGATATAGCTATCAAAGTAGGAAATCTACCATTGCAAGGAACGAAATTATTAGTGATAATAGCTATTAATCTCTCTCTTGGAGAATCAATAATCCTACATCCAATAACACCTGCAGCATTACACCCAAACCCCATACACATAGTTAAGCATTGTTTACCATGAGCACAAGCTTTTTTAAATAGATGATCTAGGTTAAAAGCTACTCTTGGAAGATAACCAAAGTCTTCTAACAAAGTAAATAGAGGGAAGAATATTGCCATAGGAGGTAACATAACGGAAACTACCCATGCCAAAGTTCTATATAGGCCTAATACTAACATTTCATTTAACCAAGTAGGACAATTTATACTAATCAGTGCACTTGTCATAGATGGTTCAAATCCGAATAAAAAATCAGCTAACAAAGAAGATGGATAGTTAGATCCTTGTATTGTAATCCACAATATCATACTAAGCAGTAATAACATGATAGGAAGACCTAAAAATCTAGAGGTTAAAACCTTATCTATTCTATCATCTCGATTTAAGGATTTTTTATTAGAGTTATAGGAGGCTTTATCACTTAATATCTTTGCTTCATTATAATTGATTCTAGCAAATTCATCTCGAATAGTTTTTTTATCAATATTTATAGATACTCTATCTTTTATAAGTAAAAGTTTATCTTTATAGTCGCCAGTAATATAATTTGACATAGATTCAAGGATACTTTCATCCCCATCTACTAACCTAAGTCCTAACCATCTAGGGCTAATATCTGGAATTAAAGACTTTAAATCATTTTTTACAGAGTCAACAAGACTTTCAATTTTATTATCATATCGTATGGGTTTATTATTAAAACTATATTTATTAGAAGAAACATTATGAATGGCTGATAAAAGTTCGTCCATACCTAAGCCACTTCTAGCTGCGGTTAGAACAACTGGTATACCAAGCTCTTCTTCTATAATTTTCTTATTTATTTCAATTCCTTTTTTCTTAGCTTCATCTAAAAGATTTATACATAATATTATATTGTCTGTAAGCTCCATAACCTGAAATGCTAAATTAAGATTTCTCTCAAGGCACGTAGCATCACAAACTACAACTACAGCATCAGGTCTTCCAAAGCAGATAAAATCACGAGCTACAACTTCTTCTTGAGAAAGTGCAAATAAAGAATATGTTCCTGGAAGGTCAATTAGTGAATAATCTTTATTGTTATATTTAAAATCTCCACGAGCTGTAGCCACTGTTTTACCTGGCCAGTTTCCTGTATGCTGTTTAAGTCCTGTTAGATAGTTAAAAACAGTACTTTTACCTGTATTTGGATTTCCTGCTAAGGCTATTACAAATTGATTATCTCTTTTATCTATATCAAAGATATCCTTCAAAGATTTAATTTTTGTTGATTCATGAGTCAAACCCATAGCTGATTCCCCCTTATGAATATTAAATATAAGAAACTAAAATTAAATTGCTTTCTTCAGATCTTAAAGCTATTTTACTACCCCTAATGTTGTAAACGGTTAAATTTTTTTTTGGACCTTTTCTAACTACATCTATTAAAGCACCCTGAGTGAGTCCTAGTGCAAGCATTCTTTCTCTTAAATTACCATCAGATAAAAGGCCTTCTACTTGAACAGTTTTTTTTACTTGGATGTCAGTAAGCTTTTCCACTGATTACACCTCCTATAAATATTTTTTAGCCTAGGCTAACTTTCTTAATTTTAAATTATGCAAAAGAATATAAACCTGTTACAAATAAATAGAATAAAAATAGATTACATAAATATACTTAATATAATAGGGAATGGGAGGGCGATTGTTTGTCAAATAGAGAAGAGTACTACACGTTTAATGAATACATGAAAGGAAATAGCCTTACTCCAAGTGAAGAAGATTATGTAGAAATGATTTATAGACTATCGCTTAATTCAGAAATAATTAAGGTAAGCGATGTGTCTAGAGCATTAAATATTAAGCCGCCTTCTGTTACGAAGATGATAAAAAAACTAGATGGTAAAAATATATTAATATATAGAAGATATGAATCTGTTGAACTAACTGAAGTTGGTAAAATTATTGGTCAAAGGCTATTATATAGACATAATGTGATTCAAAAATTTTTGAAAATAATAGGTGTTAAGAATTATGTTCATGAAGAAACGGAAAAGATTGAGCATACTATAAGTATCGAAACATTGGTGAAAATTGATGAATTTATAGGATTTATAGATAGAAATGAAGATATATTAGGCAGATTTAGAGAATATCAAAGTGAGTAGAATATAGAAGCTAGATTTTGTTTATCAAAGACCTCATAGAAATTATTAGTCGAAACAAGTAACAAAATGACAGTGAGATTAATAAAGTTATTATAGGAGGTAAAATAATGATGCAAATAAAACAAAATCTAGTAAGTAAAAGTAAATATAATATAAAGTGTCCATATAGTATGACACCACAATATGTAACATTTCATAATACAGATAACGATGCACCTGCTAAAAATGAAATAAGTTATATGATAAGCAATAATAATGAGATATCCTTCCATCTTGCAGTTGATGATATTGAGGCTATACAAGGTATACCATTTAATAGAAATGCATGGCATGCAGGAGATGGAAATGGAGATGGAAACAGAAAAAGTATTGGTGTAGAAATTTGTTATAGTGAATTAGGAGCAAATAATGCAAAATTTAAAAAAGCTGAAGACAATGCAGTTATCATATGTGCTCAGTTATTAAAACAATTTAACTTAAGTATTGATAGATTAAAGCCGCATAAACATTGGAGTGGTAAGGACTGTCCATCAGTGACTAATCATACCGAATTTATAGCAAGAGTTAAAGCTGAACTTTATGGGTCATCTCCAAATAGACCATCAGAAAGTATTAAATATAAAAATGGAGACTATAATTGCAATGCAAAAGTAATATCTTCAGATGGAATATTATCAGTTAGAGAATCAAGACCAGTTAATGGTAACCTAGGAAACAAATTAGGAGAGCTGCACACTGATGATATAGTATTTGTAGGATACTGTTTAGATGGTTGGTTTGGTATTAACTTTAATGGAAAACAAGGATTTATTAATGGTGAATATGTCGAATTAGTTAAAGAAAACGAAGTAGCAGATAATTATAAATATAAGAATGGAGATTATAATTGTAAAGCAAAAATAATATCTTCAGATGGTGTACTATCAGTCAGAGAAGCTAGACCTATTAATGGAAAATTAAGCGAAAAAATAGGTGATTTAAAATCTGGTGATATAGTTAATGTAGGTTATTGTTTAGATAACTGGTTTGGGATAATATACAATGGAAAGCAGGGCTTTATTTGCGGAGACTATATTGAATTAATAAAAATAGAACTTCCTTCAATATCAAAGCCTTGGAAAAATGGAACATATCAGGTAAAAGCAAAGGTTACTGAAAACTTAAATTGTAGAAAAGGCAGACCAGGTCAATCTAATTATAGTACAATTATTAAAGTAATTCCTAAGGGAACTATTATAACAATTGATTATTGCTTAAATGGATGGTTTAGCACATATGATTTTGGGCAAGTTGGCTTTGTAAGTGGTGACTATATTCAGCTGATATGATGTAAGGAAGTAATATATATGAGTATTAGAAGTATATATTATAATTATTACCATAAATAAATTTATAGACTATGTCTCAAACTAATGAAAAAAGGAGAGAGAACATATATGAAAAGATTCTTGCTGATATTTACTTTAGTATGTAATTTGCTTAATACATCAGTATATGCATTAGAATTGAGTCCAGATATTGATTTAACTAACCAAAAGGCTACCTTAGAAAGAATGGAAAGTAATATCGATCAATTACTAGACAGAGCTATTAATATTTCTATGCAAGTAAATAGTACTGATCCAGGAGAATATACTGAGCAAGCAAAAAAATTAAAAGACCAAGTTAAATTTTATGAGTCTCAAATTGTAGATTTAAGAAATAATCTTAATAAATGGCACCAACAAACAGAAAATTATTCTGATAAATCAAAAATATTCTCTTTGATACTTACTACTGATGCATATTTAGCAACAATAGATAATTTGACTGCATTTCTTGATTCTAAAGGAAGTAATGATAAATTGAGAGCTGCAATAGAGTATAAGTATATAGGAGATGCCAATTTTAATAAATATAAATAAGCTAGGTAGGGATTTACCCTACCTAGCTTATTTATATTTAAATTTTAAATACCAATTTAAATTCCGTATAATCCGAATTGCTATCTACATATACTTTTCCATTGTTGTTTTCTGCCAATTCTTTGACAATAGATAAACCACATCCATGATCATCGTTATTGAATTCTTCTTTTGTTGTAAATCCAAAATCAAAGATTTTATCTATTATATCAGAATCTACTTTGGGGCCATTATTTTTTATACTTACATATACTGTAGTAAATATCTTATACGTTTTAATAATAATTAAACCGTTGTTATTAAGTGCCGTTAGAGCATTTTTTATTATATTTGATAAAATCTTATGCATATCATGCTCAGGTATATCGATTTTATTCAAATCGAACTCTTCATCGATTATTATATGAACTCCTTGTGTATTTAAGGAATTAACAATATGTGCAATTATAGAGTTATCATTAGATATTATTTTTACATTATCTGAGACAAGATCATTTCCCTCTATTATTTTTTGTAGAAGTTCTTTTAATCTATCATATTGATCCATTAAACATAGACCATTAATATATGAAATCTGAGAACCATAATCATGTTTTATCTTTTTTAACTCATTATTTTTATTATTCAATGCTTTATTTAATTTTTCAATTTCAAGCATTTTAGTATTCATATTATACATATATGAAATAGCTAGGATGATATAAATACTAAAAGTAATAAGTGTTAAGTTTTTAAAAAGAATATCAGACCACTTGTGTACATTTACTGATATAGAAAGTATATAATCAAATGCAAAAATAAATAAGATACTTAACCCAAAATAATAGCTATATCTAGTAAAGTATTTATATATAGAGTATAAGTGCTTTACCGAATATAATGTAATAAGTTCGATTATAATTACAGGGATATATACACTTACTATTCTAGCTAGATTTTGGTCAAAATTTAATATACTAGCAATAGGCCAGTTAATACTACTACAAGCTATAACAGATATCTGCATAATAAAATAGACTATAAAATATGATATAATAGCTTTTCTATAATTTTTATAGTAAATACATCCTATTACTATCATGTTTGATAAATTTACTATAATTATCAATAAGTCTTTACCTTTAATTGTATGTGTAAAAAATACTACAATAGTAGAAATAATAATAAAACTCCATAGAAGTTTTATTTTACCCTCTTTTTTAGTAGTTAAATTGTCCTTTACAAGTGAATAGTAGGGAAAATAGCTTATTAAAAATGATTGAATTAATGTGTTAACTATATCTACTATTTCGACCATATTTATCTTTTATTTTTTAGGGATTTAGGCATATCTTCAGTTCCAACAGCTAGCATTGATGCAGTTCCTGAATTAATAAATAATATTGATAATAAAGCCATTAATCCACCTATTTTTCTTTTGAAATCCATACTATATTCCTCCTAATTTTTATGTTTTGAATTAAACATTAGACATGAATTTATAAATAATGTCCATGTTATAATATTGCTATAAATTTTGTATTCGTGTAAGATTATCGAGATTATAAAAAAAATAAAACAATTTATAATTGCAAGCCACTTATTTTTATTTATCAAATCTGCTCTAGTTAATGGCATATCTGTATTTATTATAGGTGCTTGATGATAAACACTAAAAATATTTATAAAATTTAATAATATAATACTTATTAAGTTTAAATCATTATTTTTATATAATGTAATAATAATTAATGATAAAATAATTGTGGCAACTAAACATCTTGATTGTGTATTTTCATGATAACCACCTGTAAAAGGTTTTGTTAAGGACATTACAAATATTAATATAGATATTTCTTTAAAATACCCAAAAACTGAAAATAATGAAATAACAATAAACAATTTTATAACTTCTAATGTAATTATTTTTACTGAGTATTTAATTTCTTCTGTTTGGTCAGATGTAAAATTATTATATTCGCATATATTTTGTGTAAAAGCGTCAATTTTCTCTTTAATCATTTAAATTATTTGCTCCCCGAAAATATTTTATATTTTACATGATAACACTAAAAATGCCAAAACAGCAAATAAAAAGACAAACAAATTATTACATAATTCGACAAAGATAGGATTTATAACTTATTAAATAATATAAAAAAATAGATGGGCAAATGCCCACCTTGAGTTGATGTAATTCTTACTTTTGGGGAAAGTAGAATATAGAATAAAATCATCATTTTAAATGTATGATGACTATTGAATATGAAAACAAAAAAAGCCAGGAAGACAAAAGTCTCCTGACTTAATTAAGATATTTTCAAATATCTATACTTCTATTCAATATGTAATTCTAATAATATTGTAGGAGTATTTTATATAATTGTCAACAAAAAATCTTAAAAAATTATAATCTCATTTTAATATGAGGAATACCAGCTTCATCATAAATATCTGATATTACTTCAAATCCACAAGATAGATAAAGACTTTTTATATATTCTTGTGCAGATAAGGTAATATGATTTTCATTAAGAGTATTTTTAATAAATTCTATAGAAGCTTCAATCATTTCTTTAGCAAGATTCTTTCTTCTATGACTTGATAGAACTAACACACGTCCTATTGATACATCACCATAAGAACTAAAGTTTTTAGGAATAATTCTTGAATAGGCAACTATTTCGTTATTATTACTTTCTAAGTATATGTGGTAACAGTTTTTATCTGTATCATCAAAGTCATTTTCTTCAAATATTTTTTGTTCACATGCAAAAACTTCATATCTAGCTTTTGCTATTTCATAAAATTCATTTACATTTAATTCATTAAAATGTTTTATTTTAAACATAATTATCTCCTTTTATACTTTATTAATATATTAATTATATCAGCAAAGTGTAAAATATAGGAGTATGAATTATTTGTATGAAATGGTGAAAAATATACAGAGTCATGCAAAAATGATATACTAAGCTCAATCTAGAAATTAACAGTGTGGAGGTTTAAAATTGAGTACTACTAAAAAGTTAACAGAGGCATCTTTGTTATCATCGTTATTTATTGTTACTACAATTATTGCAGTTGGAACCGGATTAGGTTATGGTATTTATTTGGATTTTATAGTACCGATTTTTTTCTGTGTAGTATGTTTAAAATGTGAACTAAAATATACTGTTTTGTCTGGGGTTAGTTCATTAATTATTATATTTCTTGTTCTTGGAAATATTGGTGCAGCCATATGGAGTAGCCAAAGTATAGTCTTGGGGATTGTATGTGGATATTTACTTAGCAGAGACAGTACTATCATAGATGATCTAGTATATGGATCAATTATTGGGATAATGCTTATGGTGTTTGTAGATATATATGCATCTGCAATTATTGGATATAGTTTTATGAAAGAGTTTCAAGGTTACGCAAATATGTTTCCATTTAAAGAATATGCTGAGATCGTGTATTATTTATTTATAGCAGTATTTCCACTTGGAATGTTTTTTAGTATATATTCTCTCTCTCTCTTTGTAGGTAAAAAGCTAGATATATTAAGAGGGAATACGAAGAAAAAGTTGTATGTAATAAGTAATTTTAGAAATTATGGAAGATTTGTTTGTTGTTCTAAAAAAGTATTCTATATTTGTGTTACCTGGATAATTTTAGTTGATTTACTTAAATTAATACAAATTCATATAGATAATACATACATAAATACTATTGTAATATCATCACAGTATATTTGTTATTACTTTGTAATAAAAGACTCTTTCTCAACAATACAAAACTATATTTTTTCAAAGTATAATAAAGTACTATATGTAAGAATATTATCTATAATTATATTAATTTTATTAATGATAATATTTAAAATTACTACTATGATACTTGTAAGTATAAGTGTATTGTTAGATAAAAAGATTAATATTAGAGTTAAACAAATGAATATAGTAAGTAGTTATGCAGATACATTTGCAAAAAGGTAAAGAGTAGGGGGATGATTTTATGAAAAGTAAATATATAAAAATTATATCTACTTTGATAGTAGGATTTATTGTTTTAATAACAGCGATATATATTGATATTTCAAGTGCACAGGTCTCAACTAGAGATGATATATCATGGATAAAAGAAACTCCTATAGCACATCGAGGGCTACATGATAATAGTCATGTAGAAAATTCAATATCAGCTTTTAAAAATGCTATAGACAATGACTATGCCATAGAACTAGATGTACAGTTAACAAAAGATAATCAGGTTATAGTATTTCACGATGAAAACTTAAAAAGAATGACAAACGATAATCGAGATGTATCAGATATTAACTACAATGAACTAAAAAATCTAAAACTAAAAAATAGCTATGAAAGTATACCTTTATTAAAAGAAGTATTAGAAATTGTAGATGGAAAAACACCGATACTAATAGAAATAAAAAATGGAGATGATGTTATTCGTCTAGGTAAAGAATTATATAATATAGTAAAGTCCTATAACGGTAAATATGCAGTACAATCTTTTAATCCCTTTGTATTGGAATGGTATAAAAATAATGCCCAAGAAGTACTAAGAGGGCAATTATCAGGTACTTTTACAGGCGATTCAAGTGGAAATCTTAAGGTTTATGAAAAATTTGCTCTCGAAAATTTAATGCTTAACTTTAAGAGCAAGCCTAATTTTATTGCTTATGAATTAAAAGGATTACCTCATTTTAGGGTATCATTATTAAGAAAACACAATATACCTATTTTGAGCTGGACAGTAGAAAGTGAAAAAGAGTTAGATAAAGCATATAAGTATAGTGATAATATAATTTTTGATAAGATAAGACCGTAATATAAATTAATTATTTTGTAAAAATTGTATATATTAAAAAAAACTGTACATAACTATAAAATAAGTTGACAAATCTTAAAAAAATTAATATATTATTAGGTAAGCATTTATATAATTAAAGCTATGACGAGAAGAAGTAAGACTAATGTAATTTTAAAGAGAGTACCCGGGTGGTGAGAGGGGCAAAGGAATTAGTTTGAATACATCTCTGAGCAGTAGCTCCGAAAGATAACAACTAGTAGGCAGCTATCGTTTAGCACACGTTACAGTGCAAGTATATTTTTATACTTAAAGAGATTAATATTGTGAGATATTAATGAATTAAGGTGGTAACACGTGAGTAATGCTCTCGTCCTTTTATTAGGATGAGGGCTTTTTTATTGCATAAATATATTAGGAGGATTATTATGAAGACTATCGATGAACAATTAAAAATAATTTTAAAAGGTGTAGACTCTATAATAGATGAAAAAGATCTAAAAGAAAAACTAGAGAAAGCAGAAAAAGAAGGAAAGCAACTAACAGTAAAACTAGGATTAGACCCAAGTGCACCAGATATACATTTAGGACATACTGTAGTTCTTAGAAAGATGAAGCAATTACAAGACTTAGGACATAAGGTTGTAATATTAATAGGAGACTTTACTGGTAAGATAGGAGATCCAACTGGTAAATCTGTAACTAGAAAAGCATTAACTACTGAACAAGTTTTAGAAAATGCTCAAACTTACAAAGAGCAAATATTTAAGGTTTTAGATCCTGAAAAGACAGAAGTAAGATTCAACAGTGAATGGTTAGGAGAATTAAAATTTGATGAAGTTGTTAAATTAGCTGCGACTATAACTGTTGCAAGAATGTTAGAAAGAGAAGATTTCAAAAAGAGATATGAAAATCAACAGCCAATATCAGTTCACGAATTCTTCTACCCATTAATGCAAGGATATGACTCAGTTGCGTTAAATGCTGACATAGAATTAGGTGGAACAGACCAAAGATTTAATTTATTAATGGGAAGAAGTTTACAAAGAGAGTTTGAGCAAGAATCTCAAGTTGTTATAATGATGCCATTACTTGAAGGATTAGATGGTGTTAATAAAATGAGTAAGAGTTTAGGAAACTATATAGGTATAGATGAACCAGCAGCTGTAATGTACCAAAAAGCAATGGAAATACCTGATGAATTAATAATCAAGTACTACAACTTAGTAACTGATGTTCACCCTGATGAAGTAGCTAAGGTAGTAGAAAGATTAGAAAATGGTGAAAATCCAAGAAATATAAAAATGGAGTTAGCTAGAGAAATCGTAAGATTATACAATAGTGAAGAAGATGTTGTAGCTGCAGAAGAAAGATTTAAATCTGTATTCCAAAAAGGTCAAATTCCTGAAGACATATTAACGGTTGAAGTTTCTAAAGAAGGCTTAGATGTAGTTGGTGTTCTTGTAGAAAATAAAATAGTACAAAGTAAAAGTGAAGTAAGAAGACTTGCAACTCAAGGTGGAGTTAAAGTAAATGGAGAGAAAGTTACCAACTTAGCTGAAGTTAATGCCAAAGATGAGTTAGTAATACAAGTAGGTAAGAAGAAGTTCATAAAAATAGTATTAGTATAGATTATTGATAGAACTATCCTCTCAGTATTTAGAGGATAGTTTTTTATTATAAAGTAATAACATCCTAATTCAAAATAACTCATCAACCAAATGAATAAGTAGATATTTTATGACAAAATAAACATTTGTTATATTACACTAAATGAAATAATAAGCATATATAATTAATATAAGGTAATTAATAATACAAAATAGAATAATTCCTGGTTAATAAATCATGCTAAGAAGTGTAAATTTGAGGAGGAATAAATATGAATCATGCATTAGGTATGATAGAGACTAAAGGGTTAATAGGTGCAATTGAGGCAGCTAATTCAATGCTAAAGTCAGCTAATATTACTTTAATAGGGTATGAAAAAATTGGATTTGGATTAGTAACTGTAATGGTAAGTGGTGATATTGATGAAATTAATATTGCTGTAGAAGCTGGTGTAGAGGCAGCTAGGTGTATAGGAGAAGTATACTCAGTTCTAATAATTCAAGATCCACATGAAGAGATTGAAAAAATGATAAAAAACAGCAACAAAAATTAGCTAAAATATGTAATATATTTTATAATAAATAGCGTTAGTTTTACTATGAGGAGGATAAATAATTGGATCAATTTGCAAAATCTATAAAAAGAGAAAATCTTATAATGTTGGGATTAGCAGCAATAATAATAGTGTTTAATTTAATAGGATTTATAGCTGCGTACTTTATTTGGAAAGAATATAGAAAGGAATCTGATTATATAGATAGAAATGGGTATAACCTACTTAACTTCCATATATCTTTTGTAATTTATACGGCTATTGCAGGAATATCAAGTATAGTACTTATTGGTTTTATATTAACACCATTAGTAGGTATAGCATACTTTGTTCTTTCACTAATTGGATTATTTAAGTATGGATCTCATGAGAGTTATAATTATCCTATGACATTTAATATAATTAAATACTAAAAAAAGCCATCTCAAAGTAGATGGCTTTTTTATGTATTGTTTATACTAAAATCTTAAATGAATATCCGCTATCTTTAAAGTGTGTTATTATTTGGTCTAGAGATTTTACAGTCTCTTCCTTACCATAAGTATCATGCATAAGAAGTACTACTATATCCTTGTTTTCAGAAGTTTTTTTAGTGTATTCAAATAGTGCATCTGAATTTTTCTTTTTTCCTTCAGCATCTGCATTAAGCGCATTCCAGTCAATAGATACCATATCTTTTTCTTCTAAATGTTTATCTAATGGATCCATATTTTTCCATGACATATGGCCGCCTGGACATCTTAAAACATTAGAACTAAATTTTTCGCCTAAGACATTTTTTATAGCTTTATCAGTTTTAGCAATTTCATTAGCAAAGTTGTCTATATTAAGCGTTCTATTTGGATATAAATAATTATAGTCATGGCTGTATGAGTGATGAGCTATGGAATGACCTTCATTGAATGTTCTTTTTAATATTTTATCAGCACCTTCTTTTTCTAGAGAGTTGCCCTTAATAAAAAATGTACCTTTTACATTATGCTTATTAAGTATATCTAATACTCCTGGTGTATTAGTTGTAGAAGGACCATCATCAAAAGTAAGAAATACCATTTTATCTCCGTTATTTGAATAATCGTAAGTGTTAAGCTTATTTGCAATTAGCCTTGAATCATAGCCGTGCTTTTTTACAGATTCTTCTTTAGCACCTACAATTGGTTTATTTCTTTCAATTTCTTTTTGAATTTCAATTTGTTCTAATCTTAGTTGTTCTTCTTGCTCAGCTATTTCTCTTTTTTTTGCTTTATCAGCCCACACTATAGATATAGCACCTATAGATACCACTATAACTGCAGTAATTATAGTAGTTTTACTTGAAAACTTATTAATCATTACTCTAAATCTCCTCTTTTTGTAGAAATTCCCAAAATATTTATACATTTAATTATAACTAAAAGAATAAACAAAGTAAAATGATTAATTTGTAAAAAAAATTACTATATTGTAACCTTTGAAAAAATATTAAAAAAGTTAAAATGTATTTACAAAATATGTTAATTATACTACCTTTTATTATAGGTATATATAATTTCAATATGATTCTCTTTATAAATTAGGGTTTACATTGATGTAAAACTAAATAGGGAATGAAGGAGGTATTATGACTAAAAAACATAGTGGAGAGATAGGTCTAATTGCAGTTGCAATTATATGGGGAAGTGGTTTTGTAGGTACTCAGTTATCACTAGATGGGGGATTTAGACCTATACAAATTCTAACATTGAGATTTCTACTATCTACGATTATATTAAATATTATATTTTTTAAGCAAATAAAAGAAAATCTATGTAAAGGCATATTAATATCAGGTAGTATTTTAGGGGCGGTGTTATGTCTATCATTTGCGGCACAAACTGTAGGATTAGTGTATACAACACCTTCTAAAAATGCATTTATAACAGCTGCTAATGTTGTTATTGTACCATTTATAGGATTTATACTATACAAAAGAAAACTTGATAAAATTGGAATAATAAGTAGTATAGTAGCGCTTATAGGGATAGGGGTATTATCATTAGATGAAGGGGTCTCTGTAAACATAGGTGACTTCTTAACTTTAATATGTGCAATTGGTTTTGCATTTCATATTTTTCTAACCAGAGAATTTACTTTAAAATACAATTCAATAGCACTTACATCAATACAATTTATGTCTGCATTTTTATTATCTTTGATTTTACAAATAATATCAGGAGAAGGAAAGATAGTTGCAACTAGTGCAGGATACTTAGGAGTAATATATCTTGCTATATTTGGTACAACAATTGGATTTTTATTACAAACTATATGTCAAAAGAAGGTAGATGGGACTAAGACAGCAATAATTTTATCGACAGAAGCTGTGTTTGGAACAATTTTTTCTATTATAATATTAGGTGAAGTGATTACAATAAAGATGATTATAGGCTGCATACTTATATTAGGGGCTATAATAAGTGCTGAAACTAAATTATCATTTTTAAAACCTAACAAACCAGATGTAGACTATTCAAATGATAACACTTAAAAGGGGGCAAATAATGTATCTAGAAGAAGTAAATTTAAATTTTATTCAACCGTGTACAACAGATTCACTTAGAATTAGGATTCAAGGGCTTTTTTCAAAAGATATAAGTGATATATTTCCATACCTAAATTCTTATTTAAACAGTGCAATGTATAATAAAAAATCAAATACTATTGCTTTTAACAAAGAACATAAGATCATAACAATGTATAGTGATAGGGTAAACATATCAAAATTATTAAATGAAACTGAAGCTTTTGAGGTATTAGATTATTTAAAGGATATAATTAATGAGGTGGATAGTAAAAGAAAAGAAATAGAGCCATCATTTGAATTAAAGAAATTACCTAGTCCACTGGAGATATATAATTGTTTACCAAAGTTAAATTGTAAAAAGTGTGGAAAAGCAACTTGTTTAGCGTTTGCTACAAACTTAATACATGGAGATATAAATATGAAAAAATGTCTGCATTTGTATGAAAAAGGAAATGAAGCTAATATGCAAAAAATAGAAGATATTGTCTTAATGTTAGGGTATGAAATATAATTATAATATTTATCAAGAAGTAATTGCTACTTATATACACAAGTAGCAATTACTTTTTGAGTATTTAATTAATTAAAATTATTTATCACATATGCCACCTGTAAAGCTATTAATTGCTACACGGATAGATCTATCCATTTCCTTTGAAAATTCAGCATTTGTTTTTCTTGTGTAGATAAGCTGACCGAAATTATCAGCACCATAAGGGTTTGTTTTAGGAATATTTTGCTCTTTATTTTCAAACATAGACTTTAGACTTTGATTATCTAGTTTTTTATATTTTTCATCAAATACAACATAATCTATGTTGAATCGTTCCCTGAATTTTCTTTGATAGTTATTAGGATAATAACCAAGTGTTATCATAGCAGCGGGGAAAGTGTAATCTGGCAGTTTTAGCAAGTCTTTATGTATTTCATAACTCTCCATTATATCTCCAATATAACAGCTTCCTATACCTAAGCTTTCTGCTGCTATTACAGCATTATGACATGCTATTAACGCATCATTAATAGATAACATAAAATCATTCATGCCAGGAGTCTTAATATTTTTGATATTACATAATTCATAATAGTCATACCATTTTTGCATATCTGCAACAAATACCAAGATAACTTTTGATTTAGCTATAAATGGCTGATTATCGCATGTTATACTAAGCTTTTTCTTAGTTTCTTCATCTGTTATTTTTATAATTGAATACATCATCATGTTTCCTGCTGTAGGTGCTTTTATTGAACTTTCCAGTATGATTTTAAGGTGCTCACTAGAAATATCTTTATCATCATATTTTCTTAGTGATATTCTATTATTTATTGTATCAATTACAGCATTCATATTATATCCCCCTTTAAATAATATCTACAATATAAGTATAGTATATTTTAAGTCTTCATAAGATAAAAAGGTCTATATGCATAATATAATTATGAATATAGACCTTTAATATTTTAACCTAATTCCTCAACAGAACTATCATTATTTTCAGGAGCGTTAAAAGGTATTGTAATTAAATCTACTCCTCTTGGTTTTAATACATTTTCTTCATTCCATGTAAGCCAAATAGTTGTAGTTTCATGATTATTTCCCAAAAAAGATAATTGAGGTAACTCAAGAGAAACTGTAGTATTTGCAGGGACTAATATATTACCTTGAAACTCATCACCATAAGCCCCCCATTCAACTGTAATATCTACATTCCTATTATTAGTAATAAGGGCTACTGGATAGTGTTTTTCATTTGTAGCTTCGATATCATTCTCAGCGCTTATAGTAGAACTATAAGCATTTGAAATAACACTAAAGGATAAAACAATTAATAATGTCAAAAAAGCTAAATTGAATTTTTTCATAAATTCATCTCCTATGTTTAATATTTATCTGGTTTTGTATATATTATTTTTCAAATAAAATTTATTATTCATAATGAGATATAGTAAAGCAAAAAGCTATCTTAATTATACTAAGTAGAATATTAACCTTAAATGAATAAATATCATTTTGAAAAATTAATATTCTAAAATTAATATAAAAAAGATAGCTTATATTTCAAATATTATTTATATATTGCCTTTATAGGATCAAGCTTTGAAGCTTTATAAGCTGGTATAATACCAAAGATAATACCAGTAGATATTGTAGCTAAGATAGCATACATAAAGCTATTTAGGCTTGGAATAGCTTTGAATCCAATATAATTAGAAACGTAATCGGTAGCAAATGCTCCTACAAACATTCCTAAAATACCTCCACATACAGTTATAAAGGTTGCTTCAACTAAGAATTGGAATAGTATAGCAATTGGCTTAGCACCAATAGCACGTCTTATACCAATCTCACGCTGGCGTTCCATAACAGAAACATACATTATATTCATTACACCAATTCCACCTACAAACATAGCTACAAATGTAATTATAGTTACAAACTTATTTATGTTGTCTGTCATATATTGAAGTTCGCTGTCTTGTTGGCTAGGATCTGGAGTAGTATAAGATCCTTCGATATCTGGATGAAGTTCGTGAAGCTTATCTATTACTTTGTAAGCAATTTCACTTACATCATATCCTTTAGATACAACCAAATCTAGACTATATATTTCAGTAGGATAACTAAATTGATTCATTAAGTTATCAAACGATTTTTGAGGCATATAAGCAGTCACCCATCCCGAGAAGCCTCCACCAAACATGTTCTGTTCTTCTTCTATCAAGACAGAAGAATCATCTACAATACCAATTACTTGGTATATACCTCCACTTATAGTTACACCGTTGCCGATAGCATCTTCAGGGTTTTCAAATAAATCAGTAGCGTTTTGCATCGTTAGCATAACTACATTTCTATTATCATCATCTAAAGTAAAGTCTCTTCCAATCATAGCTTTAACGGTAGAGTCTTTTTTTAATGGTGAGACTTCTATATATGAGTTTTTCTTATCAAAAGTTATATCAGTTGAAAAAGTTGATCCCATATCAAAGCCATCTTTACTTGGGCCAATTCTTTCTACACCCTCTAAGAAAGAAAGAGTCTCTATGTCTTGTTGAGCAAAGGGCTTTAGAAATACACTTACATCAAATGCACCGTAGTCATTAGTTTCAAAGTCTATTCTAGTTTTATTGGCGCTTACCTTGTCTATAGATTTTTTTACTTCAGCTTCAAGACCATTACCAATGGAACTAACAACAATTACAGAAGTAATACCTATAATAATCCATAAAAGAGCAACAGCCACACGAAGCTTATGACCTTTTAGATTTGCAAGAGAGTTTTTTATTAAAGTTAACATTTACTAGCCTCCAAATCAAACACACCATCTTTTAGCCTTATCACCTTACTAGCATATTTAGTTAAATCAGGGTCGTGTGTAACCATTATTATAGTTTTTCCCTCATCATTCAATCTTTTTAGCAGAGTCATTATTTCTTTACTAGTTTCACTATCTAGAGCTCCAGTAGGTTCATCAGCAAAAATTATTTGAGGATCATTTACAAGAGCACGTGCAATAGCTATACGTTGTTGCTGACCACCTGATAATTGAAGAGGTAGTTGTTTTTGTTTTTCTAATAAACCAACTGCATCTAACTTTTGTTTTATAATAAAATCTCTTTCATGTTTTTTAAGTTTCCCATCATATATCATGGGAAGTTCTACATTTTGATATATGTTTAGAGTTTCTACTAGATTAAATTGTTGAAAAACAAATCCAATATTTTTATTTCTAAATACAGATCTTTGACTTTCATTTAAACTAGTAACATTTTTTTCTTCAAATATATAAGCGCCTTCATCAAATTTATCTAAAAACCCTAAAATATTAAGAAGAGTAGTCTTACCGCTACCAGACTTACCCATAATCATAACGAATTCACCTGATTTTATATCTAGATTCATAGATTTTAGAACATGCAGTTTATCTTTTCCGACCTTATAATACTTTTGAATATTTTCTAATCTTATTAGTGATTTCAATATTAATAACCTACCTTATCTTTAGATAGATCTAAACTACCGACAGATTCATCAAAAGAGCCACCGCCATCAGTGAATACTTCGTCGCCTTCCTTCATATCTTCAGTAGGATATTTGATTATTACATCGTTTTGTTCTAGGCCAGATTGTATAACTGCATATTCTTCGTTTTCTTCTTTCAATTCTAAAACTTGTTTCTTAAGTATTCCATCTAGACTCTTGAATACATAAGAAGTTTCACCATCCTTTAATATAGATGAAGCTGGTATTTTAGGACTTGCATTTTCAACTTCAACAGTTGCTTGAATATGGAACCCATTTACTAGATTTTCTTGAGAGTCGAAACTGACATTTATATCATAGTAAGATAGAGAACCTTGAGATCCTCCCATCGTATTATCTGTTTGATCTGATGGTCTATCAGATATAAAGCTTATGTGACCTGTTAATTTTTCATTAGTTGAAAATACTAATATATCAACCGATTGATCTATTTTTATCTTAGCTAAATCTTGCTCACTTGCTTTACCTTTCATATAAAACTCAGTACTTTGAAGCGTCATAAAAGATGCAGCACCCTGTTCAGGAGTCTCGCTTTTTTCGTTTATGTATACTTTACCTGAGAATGGAGCATAAGTGCTAGTATATGCTTTTTTGTTTAAAGCTGCAACTTGAGCATTTAGTTTGCTGATTTCTACATCTATACTTTGATCAGCTGGGACTTCAGCGTCTTGCGGCGTTTGATTTTTTTGTTTTTTAAGTTCTGATATTTGTATATTTAAATTTTCAATCTCGCTTAAAGAAGATGGGTTCTTACAAGAATAAAGAAGATCTCCCTTATTAACGTATTGTCCATTAGTTACATTAACTTTATTTACTTCTTCTTCACCTAATAATGCAAAATCTTTTGACTCTTTAGGTACAATAGAACCGTTTATAAATATCTTTTCATTTTCAGGAATAGAATAAGTTTCTATTACATTTTCAAATTCCCCACCAACTTCAGTATTAGGTTTTATATATTTAGGATAGACATAAAATGTTCCTACACCTATGCTAGCTAATACAACTACTCCTACACCTATTTTTACTTTTTTACTCTTAAATCTTTCTAAAAATGACATAATTCCCTCCTTAAAAAAAGCTTCCTCATACTGATTATAGGAGGAAGCTTTTGGCTAAGTCAAACTTTTTAGTATATTATGTCAATATTGTAATAAAATTATAGAGAATTATTGAAATAAATAATAAATTCACTAAATTCGCCATAAATTGAGTTTACTTTAATTTTATGTTCAAGTTTATCACATAATTCTTTAACTAGGAAAAGTCCTAGACCTGTTGATTTGGCATTGTTTCTACCATTACTTCCTGTAAATCCTTTTTCAAAAACTCTATTTAAGTCTTCTTTTTTAATTCCACATCCACTGTCTTTTATATGTATTTCAATAAAACCATTATTAATTGTACCAAATATTGATATAGAATCATTTTTATTAGTGTATTTTAAAGCATTTCCTATTAGCTGATCAAATATAAATAGTAACCATTTTTTATCTGACAAAACAGTATAGTCTAAAGCCTGTAAATTTAGGGTTATTTTGTTACTAATAAAGTACTTAGAATATTTTCTTATGACTTCTCTTATAATTTTTTCAAGATTTACTGACTGAACTAGAAAATCTCTATGAAAATTCTCAAGTCGAGAGAGATATAATACTCTTTCTACTGCATTTTCTATTCTCATAACTTCATTATCGATATCATCTAGGGTATTTTCGAAAGAAGGTACTTCATTTTGTTCAATAATAAGTTTTATTATTGATATAGGCATCTTAATATCATGAACCCACATATTCATTATTGCTTGGTTTTCTTCATATCTATCAGCATTTTTATTTAAGATTTGCTCACACTTTTTTTCATATTGCTTTATTATATCTATATAAATGCTTTCTTCATTATTTGGCTTTAAAAAAGTTATTTCTCTAAAGCTGTTGGTGTTTATATCTTCCTTTAAGGCACTCAGCAACTTTGACTTTCTAAAATAACTTATAACAAGAAAGAGTGATATCAAGACAAGATTTATTACTATAATGTATATGACACTGCCAATTAATGATTCTCCTATAGGAGATAGTAACACTACTAATACAGTAAAAAATAAAAAAATAAAGTTAAATACCAAAAGTCCTATTTTATCTTTTAAAAAATCTAAAAATCTCATAAAATATCAATAGCTATAATATTATATAGCCTAATCCTCTCTTAGTTTCTATAAATTCTTCCAATCCAATATCTCTAAGTTTAGATCTTATTCTATTTACATTTACAGTTAATGTGTTATCATCAACAAACCAGTCGCTATCCCATAACTTTTTCATAAGCTTATCTCTACTTACTATTTGAGATTTATATTTCATAAGTTCATGTAATATTTTAAGTTCATTTTTAGTTAATTCTATAGACTGCTCATTAAAGGAAACCACAGCAGTAGACAAGTCTAATGTAACTCCGCTATGTATAATTTTATCAGATGAGTCATCAGCAAAATTATAGGTTCTTCTTAGTAGAGCATTAACCTTAGCAATTAGTACATCTATAGAAAATGGTTTTTGTATATAATCATCAGCACCAAGGTTTACTCCCATTATTACATCCATATTTGAATCTCGAGAAGAAATAAATACAATAGGTACTGTAGATATTTTTCTTATTTCATTACACCAATGAAAACCATCATAAAATGGTAAGTTAATATCAAGAAGCACAAGCTGAGGATCAAAACTCTTAAATTCACTTAGAATATTTTCTAAATCTTCTATTTTATGAACACTGTGTCCCCATTTAGATAATGCATCGCCTATTTGATTTTTAAGTGATGCATCATCTTCTATAATCATTATTTTAAACATTTAATACCTCCCTATATTTTGTCGATTATATATTAGCCTTAATATATAATATATTTTTATGTTACCTTATCATTATTATATTTAATCATATTTTACATATAAATAAACACTTATGTTGTACACTTACAAAAATGTAACATTATCTTAATATAAATAAATGGTTTACAAATAAAGCAAAATATATAATAGACATATAAAATATAAAAGGAGATAGCTATGAGAGAAATTTTGAAAGTTGAAAATATTAAGAAGCAATATGGAAAAAGAGGAGCAAAATATGAGGCATTAAAAGGCGTAAGCTTTAATATAAAAGAGGGTGAATTTGTAGGAATAATGGGATCTTCTGGTGCTGGTAAATCAACACTATTAAACATTATATCAACTATAGATATTCAAAGTTCTGGAAAAGTTTATATAAATAATCAAGATATAAGTGAAATGAGTAGCAATAAAGTTGCAGATTTTAGAAGAGATAATTTAGGGTTTGTATTTCAAGATTCTAACCTTCTAGAAACTCTTACAATAAAAGAAAATATTATGCTACCTCTTTCTCTTAAAAATGAAAAAGTATCACTTATTGAAGAGAGAGTAGAAGAAGTTGCCAAGAGTTTAAACATATTAGATACATTAGATAAATATCCATATGAAGTGTCAGGAGGAGAAAAGCAAAGAGGAGCCGTGTGTAGAGCAGTAGTTGGTAAGCCATCGTTAATACTTGCTGATGAGCCTACAGGAGCACTAGATTCAAAATCTGCTAGAAGTTTACTAGATTCATTTTCTAAGCTTAATAAAGAAAACAAGGCAACAATACTTATGGTAACGCACGATCCAATGAGTGCTAGTTACTGCGATAGAATTCTCTTTATTAAAGATGGAATCATTTTTACAGAATTAGTAAAAGGAGAGAATACTAAGGAGTATTATCATAAAATTATTGATACAGTAGCATTACTTGGAGGAGTTGACAAAAATGAACTTATTTAATATCTCACTAAAAAATGTAAAAAAAAGCTTCTCTAATTATGTAATGTATTTTATATCTATAGTATTTAGCGTATTTATATTTTTTAGCTTTAAATCAATACAATATAATGATGCACTAAGTACATTAGGATCTAAGACAACAGCAGGAATTAATAGTGCATCAATTGTTATTGCATTATTTTCATTTGCTTTTATATATTACTCAAACTCGTTTTTCTTAAATAGAAGAAAACAGGAAATAGGAACGTACTCCATGTTGGGTATGAGAAAGAATAAAATAGGATTAATATTTTTTTACGAAACTCTTATTATGGGAGCTGGAGCAATACTGTTAGGTGTGATTTTAGGATTTTTATTCTCTAAGATAATGACTATGATGCTTGTAAAAATGATGGGAGAAGCTATAATCGTTAATATGAATTTAAGTGTCAAGGCATTAAATAAGACTATAATAATATTTATGATAATATTTATTATAGTTGCAGTTAGAAATACAATTATTATAAAAAAGACGAAGTTAATAGAATTGTTTAAAAAAGAAGGAGAAAAAACTGGTCAAAATAAATTTTATAAAATAAAAGGATTATTAGGAATATTACTTATAATAATTGCTTATACAATAGCAAAAAGTAAATTTATTCTTGGGTACCTAACACTATCACCTTTAATATTAGTGCCAATAATTCCAGGTACGTTTTTATTCTTTTCATCTGCAATAGAATTAATACTAAGTATGGTAAAGAAAAATAAGAAAATTTACTACAAAGGTAGAAATTTAATCGCATTTTCAGAGCTTAGTTATAAAATCCAAAGTAACTCTAAAATACTTGCAACTATTGCAATCCTTATCGCTACAAGTGCTACAATACTTGGATTTACTGCATCTCTTTACTATGATATAAATAGAAATGTTAATGAAAACTATAAATATTCTTATACTATAAGAGAAGACAATAAAATCATTAGTAGTAAAATAGATGAAATCTTAAAAAAATTTAAGGCGTATAATAATATTCAACTAGATAAGAGTATAGAGCTAGTTGAAAGTGAGATATCTTATAAATTAAAAAGCAAGATAGATGGGAAAATAAAACCGTATAACACGAATATTGAACTTATAAAAGAAAGTGATTATAGGGAGTTAAAAGAGTATGAAAATAAACCATATGAAAACTTAAATTCTAAAGACAATACGTATTATATATCAGATGAATTTGGTGCAATAGCATATGAAAATCTAAAAGGATCTGCAATAGTAATGAGTGGATATAAAAATAACTTTATGGTTAAAAATGAAGTTAATCATAGCTTGCTAAATACACAATCTAGCATGGAATTATTAGTAGTAAAAGATACTGTTTTTAATGAAATAAAAAATAGTAGTAATACAAGGATATTGAGAATAATAGATATTTCAGGTGATAATTTAGAGATGGCACAGGAAATGGAAAAATTAATAAATGATAGTATGGAATTTAATTATCCATTTAACTTTACATCTAAGAAGATAATGTATAATACCTATATACAATCAGGTGGGTTATATTTATTCATTGGTGTATTTTTAGCTCTTGTATTTTTACTTTGCACTGGAAGTATTATACTATTTAAACAGCTTTCAAGTATATACGATGATAAGGATAGATATATAATGCTTAAAAAGCTTGGGGCAAGTAATAAAGATATAGAAAAAATAATATCTAAACAGTTAAAAATAGTATTTTTACTCCCATTAATAATAGGGACACTGCATAATTTATTTGCTATGTCAATTGTGCAATTACTTATTCCAAGAAGTATAGTAGTTCCACTAGCAATTACTTTAGCTGCCTATTACGCGGGATACTTTATTTATTATTTTATAACATTAAAATATGCACAAAATATGATAATAGATAGATAAGATGAAATAGACTGTAGTAAATGATTTGCTACAGTCTATTTATTTAAAGGATGAATTAACTGGAACATAGAATTTATTGTAAATACTGAAGGGGGGAATTGATATGATAAGAAAATTAAATGAAAATGATAGATTAAAAGTATTAAATTATTTAAGTAGGAACTCTTCTATAAACTTATTTATAATAGGAGATATAGAAAACTTCGGATTTAATGACATGCGTCAAGATGTTTGGGGAAAATTTGATAAAAATAATGAGATAAAGGCAGTACTACTGAGATACTCGGAAAATTTTATTCCTTACTATGACGATTTAAATGAAGATGTAAGTGGATTTAAAGAGATTATATCCTCATATAAAGGTAGTAAATTAATATCAGGAGAAGAGCATATTGTTGAGCAATTCAAACCATTACTAAAGAATAAGAAAGAAAAAAATACATATTTCTGTGAACTTATAAATAAAACTAAACTAAAGGGCTTTGACAAAAGCGTAAAAATAGCGAAAAAAGATGATGCAATAAGAATTTGTAAGTTAATAGATACTATAGAGGAATTTAAAGACACGCCACGAGTTACTGAGGAAAGTGTAATGAGAAAAATAAAAGATAGAAGTGGTCGAGTATATTATATAGAGAATGAAAAAAAGGAGATAATAAGTGTAGCCCAGACAACAGCAGAAAATAGTAAGTCAACTATGGTAGTTGGAGTAGCAACTAAATTAGAGTATAGAAATATGGGATTAGTAAGTAAATGCTTATCTAAATTATGTTATGATGTCTTGAATGAAGGAAAAAATTTATGTTTATTTTATGATAATCCTAAAGCTGGAAAAATTTATCATAGTATCGGGTTTACAGAAATAGGTAAGTGGACGATGTTGATTGAGAAATAAAAATAAAAAAAAGAGATATTAACTTATTTAATATCTCTTTTTTAATTAGGCCGTAATAGCAGAATCAGATATCAATTCTTTGACAAGAATATTTCTAAGAGTACCAAGTTCATTTTGTTGCTGCATTTTTACTTCAAACCCTAGATTTAAAACCGTTCTCAAACTATATACATTCTCTACGGCAATAGCAGTTACTATAAACTTTTTATCTTTCTCTATAGATACATCTATCCTGCTCTCTAACAAAACACGATGAAGGGAATTGCCCCTATACATCGGATCAACCATTACATAACCAGATGCATAAGTATTTTTAATATCTTCTAAAGTCATTCCAATTTCATGTAAGCATTCTGTATAACTATCGCTAGGCTCTTCACATAATGCTGAAGCTACTAAGATATCATCAATATAACAGCCAATGATAAATCCCCCGTTATGTAGTACGTCGTTTAAATAAAACACGTCACGGAACTTAAGCCAATTCTTATTATCCATTTGCGATTCTACTCTATTGTATAAATCAATAATATCATCAAATTTATTTTGTGTAATATATCGGAGTTCACCGTACAAATTTTCACAAAGAATTCCATTTCTTTTTGATAGCTTTATTTCCTTTATTATTTTCTTTGTCAAAATAAACCTCCTTAAACTGAGTAGACTAAAATTAAGTATACTGATGATTATATATATTTTTTAAGTTTTTTGTAAATTTACTTTAATTAATGGGTATATGTTATGCTTGAATATTATATCACAAATTTCGACAAAATTACATATTTTTATAAGGTTTTTAACATGAAATTTTATAGACAATTACAATGAAGAATATTAAAAAATTAATGGGTAAAAATACTATTATATAATTAATATGTAAGGAGTAAAATATGTTAAAATTTACAAGATATAGATTGAAATTAATGTTAATAATAAGCTTGTTATTAGGTTCGTTTTTGATGTTAGGGATGCAGAAAACTGCAAGTTCTAAAGATGAAAAAATATTTAAAAACATATTTATACAAGATATAGATATAGGTGGACTAAATTTAAGTGAAGCAAAATTAAAAGTTAACCAAGTATATGAGCCAAAAACCATTGAACTAAAATATAATGATAAAGTATGGAGGATATATCCTAAAGACATTGACTTAGATTTTAATGTAGATAATTCACTTGAAAAAGCGTATAAGTATACTAGATCAGAAGATAATCTAGATAATATAAAGAGGATTGTTAATTTAAGCTTTGCGGGGACATATGAAGTTAATTTGCACTCTAGTTATGATGAAGTAAAACTAACTGAAATTATTGATAAAATAAGTGAAGAAATAGATGTTCAAGTACAGGAAGCTACTTTAGAAATTAAGGATTCAGGAGAAATAGTTAGGACACCTTCAAAAGAAGGAATAGAACTTGATGTGGTAAAATTAAAAGAAGAAATATATAATATGCTAGCAGAGAAACAAATAAAAAATACAGATCTTCCTATTAATATTATAAAGCCAACAATAACAACAGAAGATGTAAATTCAATCGATACTATTTTGGGACAATACAGTACAGGATTTAATGATCATACCTCTAGAGGGAGCAACATTCACGTAGCAGGAAAAAGTAGCAGTGATAGGCTTGTTATGCCGATGGATACTTTCTCATATAATAAATCCACAGGTGCTAGAACCTGGAGTAACGGATATAAATCAGCTAAAGTTATTGTAGGTGGTAGATATGTTAATGGAGAAGGTGGTGGTGTTTGCCAAGTTTCAACTACAATATATAATGCTGCTTTGTTAGCTGGTATGGAAATAGAAGAAGTTCACAATCATACATATCCGTCAAGGTATGCACCTAAGGGTAGAGATGCTGCTGTATCTTATGGATATACAGACTTAAAGTTTAAAAATCCATACTCTCACCCTGTGTATATAAAAAATATAGTAAACAACGGAGCAGTTACTTCAAAAATTTATGGATGCAGTCAAGACAGAGAAAGAATATATCTTAAATGCGAAGAAAAATATGAGAAAGAAAAGATAATGGTTAAGACTTATAGAATTTATTTAGATGAGGAAAATAATAAGATTAGAGAAGAGCTTATCTCTAACAATAAATATAAGATGAAGTAGAGGTGTGTAATATTACACACCTTTTTTAGTTTCAGATTTTAAAGATTAAATGCACAGACTAGAAATACTTGTTGACAGAATATGCGTACATTGTTTTATAAGTAAAATAATTATCTATACAAGATACAATATGTTGTTAAAAAAATATTATTTATTGTTTAAAATATTACCAAATAATAGTATAATTTATATAGAAGATTTAATATTTGTTTAAAAAATTTAGTAAGCTGGGGGAAATGCTTACTAAACTAATATGTGTTTTATTATATTTATCACAATGGAGAATGGAGAATAGGGAAATGAACAACAAGATAGTAAAAAAAGTTCAATTAACAGACAATATTTATTTAATGGATATAGAAGCTCCTAGGGTAGCTAAAGCTTCTAAGCCAGGACAATTTATAATTGTTAAAAATGATGAAAAGGGTGAGAGAATACCTCTTACAATAGCAGATTACAACAAAGAAAAAGGTACTGTATCTATAGTGTTTCAAACTGTAGGTGCATCAACTAAAGAGTTGGCACTACTTAATGAAGGTGACTATGTAATGGATTTTGTTGGTCCATTAGGTCAACCGAGTGAATTTATAGAAGAAAATATAGAAGAATTAAAGAATAAGAATATCATTTTTATAGCTGGAGGAGTTGGTTCTGCGCCTGTATATCCGCAAGTAAAATGGTTTAAAGAAAATAACCTAGATGTGGATGTAATAATTGGTGCTAGAAATAAAGAATTAATTATTTTAGAAGAAGAGATGAGAGCTGCAGCTAAAAATTTATATATATCTACTGATGATGGATCTTATGGATTTGACGGTAGGGTTACAGATTTATTGAAAGACTTAGTTCAAAATCAAGGAAAAAATTATGATCATGCTATAGTAATTGGTCCTATGATAATGATGAAGTTTATGAGTATGATGACAAAGGAATTAAATATTCCTACAACTGTTAGTTTAAATCCAATAATGGTTGATGGAACAGGTATGTGTGGAGCTTGTAGAGTTAGTGTAGGAAATAAAATTAAATTTGCATGTGTAGATGGGCCTGAATTTGATGCTCACCTAGTAGATTTTGATGAGGCAATGAGAAGACAAAACATGTATAAGACTCAAGAGGGTAGAGCTATCTTAAAGGTAGAAGAAGGAGATACTCACCATCATGCAAAATGTGGATGCGGGGGGAATATATAATGGCTAATAAAATGGGGAGAGTACCAGCAAGAGAACAAGAAGCTGGTGTAAGAAAAAGCAATTTTGACGAGGTTTGTTTAGGGTACACTTTAGAGGATGCAGTAGTAGAAGCGAAAAGATGCTTAGGATGTAAAAAGCCTCAATGTGTAGCAGGATGTCCTGTAGGTATAGATATTCCTGGTTTCATTGAGGAACTTAAAAAAGAGAATATCGAAGGTGCAGCTAAAGTTATAGCTGAAAGTAGCTCATTACCAGCAGTTTGCGGAAGAGTATGTCCACAAGAAAATCAATGTGAAGGTAAATGTGTATTTGCCAGAAAAGCTGGTGCTATAGCAATCGGTAAGTTAGAAAAATTTGTAGCGGATTACTCAAGAGAGAATAATATAGATCTTACTAAAACTGAACCTAAAAACGGTAGAAAAGTTGCTGTAGTAGGTAGTGGACCTGCTGGGCTTGCATGTGCTGGGGAATTAGCTAAAAGAGGTTATAATGTTACAATATTTGAAGCTATGCATGAAGCTGGAGGAGTATTAACTTATGGAATACCAGAGTTTAGACTTCCTAAAAAAGAGATAGTTCAAGCTGAAATAGATAATATTAAAAAATTAGGTGTAGAGATAGAAACAAATGTAATAATAGGAAGAACAATAACTATTGATGAATTATTAGAAGAAGAAAAATTTGAAGCAGTATTTATAGGGTCAGGAGCAGGTCTACCTAAGTTTATGGGAATAAATGGAGAAAATGCTAATGGAGTATTTTCAGCTAATGAATTCTTAACAAGGGTAAACTTAATGAAAGCCTATAAAGAAGATTATGCTACACCAATCAGACTTGGTAAATCGGTAGCAGTAGTAGGAGGAGGAAATGTTGCAATGGATGCAGCAAGAACTGCCTTAAGACTTGGTTCAGAGACACACATAGTATATAGAAGAAGTGATGCAGAGCTTCCAGCAAGAGCAGAAGAAATACACCATGCAAGAGAAGAAGGCGTGATATTTGATACATTAACAAATCCTACTGAAATTTTAGTTGATGAAAATGGAGATGTTAAAGGAATGATATGCGTTAAAATGGAATTAGGAGAACCTGATGCTTCTGGTAGAAGAAGACCAATTGTTGTTGAAGGTTCTGAATTTGTATTAGAAGTAGACACAGTAATAATGTCTCTTGGTACAAATCCAAATCCATTAATTACTTCTACTACAGATGGTTTAGATACAAATAAATGGGAATGTATAGTTGCCAATGAACATGGATGTACATCTAAAGAAGGTGTATATGCTGGTGGAGATGCAGTAACGGGAGCAGCAACTGTAATATCTGCAATGGGAGCAGGAAAATCAGCGGCAGCGGCAATTGATGAATACATCAAAGAAAAAGCTAACCAAAAAGAAACACATTATGCATAAATTATTATAGTAAAGAGAGGGGGAAAGTTTCACCCTCTCTTTTTAGTAAGGAGAAAAGATGAACAAGACAGTAGGAATATTAGCTCATGTAGATGCAGGAAAAACAACATTTTGTGAACAGGTGCTTTTCCATACAAATACTATTAGAAAAAGAGGACGAGTAGATCATAGAGATACATTTTTAGATAGCCATATATTAGAAAAGAATAGAGGGATAACAATTTTTTCTGAACAAGGGAACTTTGTATATAATGATTCAAACTATTATTTAATTGATACTCCTGGACATATAGACTTTTCACCAGAGATGGAAAGAGCTATTAAAATAATGGACTATGCAGTACTTATAATAAGTGGAGTTGAAAAAGTACAGTCTCATACTGAAACAGTATTTAGGTTATTAGAAAAATATAATGTTCCTGCCTTTATATTCGTAAATAAAATGGACAGAGATGGAGCCAATAAAGACGAGGTATTAAAAGAAATACATAGGAGCTTGAGTGAAGATGTAATTGAAATTACTGAAGATTTTAATGAAAATAGTTTGAGTGAGAATCTTATCGAGTTTATTGCAGATAGAAATAATGATTTATTAGAATTATATTTGGACGGAAATTATGAAGAAGAATTGTGGATTGACTCTATGAAGAGTATGATAAAAAAAAGTAAGATTTATCCTTGTTATTTTGGATCGGCACTACAAGATGTAGGTATAAGTAAATTCATCGATATATTAGATAAGATGACATACACATCTTATAAAAAAGATGGTGATTTTGTTGGTACTGTATATAAAATAAAGCACGATGAAAATGGCAAAAGGCTAACATATATTAAAGCATTAGAGGGAAGTATTAAGCCAAGAGATGAAGTCAAATATATCAAAAATAATGAAAAAATATATAATAAAATTAGTAATATAAGACTATACAATGGCAGCAAGTTTACAATGCAAAACTATGTACAGGCAGGCCAACTCTTTACAGTACTAGGGATTACAGATGCTATACCGGGAGACTATATAACTATTGGGGACACAGAAAATACTCTAGATAAGCTTACTAGTTCAAATAAAGTAGAATTAATACCAAATATGAAGTCGAAATTATTATTTGATAGTTCTTTAAATATAAATGATGTTTTTAGATATTTTAAGATCTTAGAAAGTGAAGAACCGGCACTAAATATAGATTATGAGGATACTCTAAAAGAAATACATATTCATGTAATGGGAAAGATACAGTTAGAAATATTAAAAGAAATTATGAAGGAAAGATTTGGTATATACGTAGACTTTGGGCCATGTGAAATACTATACAAAGAAACTATATGTGAAAATACAGTAGGATATGGACATTTTGAACCATTAGGCCATTATGCAGAAGTACATCTGAAAATAGAGCCAGCGCCTAGAAGCTCAGGTATTACCTTTAAAAGTATTGCTCATGTTGATAATTTACAGTTAGGTCATCAAAATTTAGTTAAAACTCATATATTTGAAAAAGTTCATAGAGGAATATTAGGAGGATTTGAATTAACTGATTTAAATATAACTTTACTCAATGGAAGAGCTCATAACAAGCATACAAGTGGAGGCGATTTTAGAGAAGCAACATTAAGAGCATTGAGGCAGGGGATAGAGCAGGTAGAAAATATTATATTAGAACCATATTATAAGTTTAGAATAGAGGTAAATACGGAGTATTTAGGAAGGGTTTTATCTGATATACAAAAATATTTTGGAGAGTTTGAGCCACCAGAACTTTATAATGATAAAAGTACAATAAATGGACGTGGACCTGTAGCAACTTTTATGGATTACAGTATGGAATTGACATCATTTACTAAAGGACGAGGAAGTGTTAGTTTTATATTTGACGGATATGATAAATGTCATAATCACGAAGAGATAATAAAAAGAAAGGCTTACAATAAAAACTTAGATAACCAATATACTTCAAATTCTATATTTTGCTCTAAAGGACAAGCATATACAGTCATATCACAAGATGCAAAAGCCTTTATGCATTGTCTATAAATATAATGTAAAAACGTCTAAAATATTAATAATTAGGCATACTATGTTTAAATATACAAGATGTGAAAGGAAATATATTATGCTTAAGAAGAAAGTTTTTATACCTATACTAGCATTTACTTGTTTACTTAGTATGACTGCTTGTAATAAAAAAGATGATATGGAAATTAAGCCAATATCTATGAATATGGATATAAATGAAGTGCCATACGAAAACCTGGAGAGAGAATGGTCAAATATGACTATGGATAAATATATATTAAGAGTTGCACAACAAATATGGAGTACATGGAATGATTTAGATAAGATTTGGCCTGGAGTAGATTTTTCAAAGTATAACGTACTTTACGTAGAGGCTAATGGAAATAATGCTTGGCTTATATCATCAGATAAAGAAATTAATAAACTAAATGCCAAAGATTTACCAGATAAATTTAAAGCTCAAGGAAATCCATTTATGTTTAGTAGTTCTGAAAATACTTTAAATGGAAAGCCAACAATAAAAGTAGAAGTGGACCCAGAGATGTTCAATAATCCATATGATAATGGTGAGTTTAAAGCATTACCTAATTCTAGTATGCTATTTACATTTACTGTACATGAGGAATTTCATAATTACCAAAGCACATGGAAAATAAAAGAGACTGATCAAGAAGAATTATTAACTAAAGGAGTGGAAAACTTTAGTGCAAGAACGCAACGATTAGAAATAATCAATGCATTAAACAAAGCTATACTAGAACCTGAAAAAGAACAACAATACTTAGAATCTGCAAAATGGTGGTTTGAAGAATATAAAAAAAATAATAAGGAGGAGTATGAGCTTACAAAATCTATAGATATATTAGAAGGAACTGCTAGATATTTTGATATGGCTACTAATATGCGCTCAATAGAAGGTTTAAGTATAAGTGAAGAAGAAGCATTTAAATTTTATCAAGATATGATAAGAGAGGACTACAATTTAGATGCTGAAAGATTCTTTGGATTACCTGATGAAGAAGCTTATGACATAGGTGGATCATCAGGGGTACTTCTAGAAAAACAAAATAATTTGAATTGGAAAAAAGAAGCACAACAAGGAACTCCTCCACTTGAAATACTTCTTAAAGATTATAAAGCGGTACCTCAACAACCATCACAAGAGGTTGAAAACCTTGTAAAATCAATACAAGAAAGAAGAAAAGCATTAGAAAGTACGGAAGAGTAAAAATAAAAAAGATAGATTTATTATTTAGAAATAAATCTATCTTTTTTATTTGAGAGGACAATCGATTGCATGACATGTATATTAAAATATAAAATAAATAGTTAAAAAAGTTGAAAACATTTGCAGCATATGTTATATTCTTATTATAAAATATAAAATTTAAAAGATGCATGTAAAAATCTGGATGATTATTCAGATATATATTTTTGACAAAAAGACAAACGGTTGCACTTGGGAGGGGTTATATGAAAAAAAGTTGGTGGAAGGAAGCAGTTGCTTATCAAATATATCCTAGAAGCTTTATGGATTACAATAATGACGGTATAGGTGATATTAGAGGAGTAATATCTAAATTAGATTATTTAAAAGATTTAGGGATAGATGTAATATGGATATGCCCAGTTTATAAGTCGCCTAATGATGATAATGGATATGATATAAGCGATTATCAAGATATAATGGATGATTTTGGAACAATGGATGATTTTGATGAATTGTTAAGCGAAGTACATAAAAGAGATATGAAGCTGATAATAGATCTAGTTATTAACCACACAAGTGATGAGCATGAATGGTTTGTTGAATCTAGATCTTCTAAAGATAATGAAAAAAGAGATTGGTATATTTGGAGCGAAGGAAAAGAGAATAAAGAGCCAAATAACTGGGAGAGTATATTTAAAGGTTCAGCTTGGGAATATGATGAAAATACTGATGAATACTTCCTTCATTTATTTAGTTCAAAACAACCAGATCTTAACTGGAAGAACAAAGATATGAGACAAGCTATTTATAAAATGATAAACTGGTGGCTAGATAAGGGGATAGATGGATTTAGGGTAGATGCTATAAGCCATATAAATAAAGAAGAAGGATTAAAGGATATTGAAAATACTAATAATTTAAAATATGTACCATCTTTTACTAAGCATATGAATATTGATGGTATACATGAATATCTTAAAGAGTTAAAGGAAGAAACTTTTGATAAATACGATATTATGACTGTTGGAGAAGCCAATGGAGTAAAATCAGAAGAGGCTGACATTTGGGTTGGAGAAGAAAATGGGAAGTTTAATATGCTATTTCAATTTGAACATATTGATTTATGGAATAATAGTCGAGAAGAAGGATTTAGTGTACGTAATTTAAAAAAGATATGGAGTAAGTGGCAAAAGAACTTAGAGGAAATAGGATGGAATGCTTTGTATATTGAAAATCATGATGTAACAAGAATAGTTTCATCTTGGGGTAATGATAAAAAGTACTTAAAAGAAAGTGCCAAAGCTCTAGGATTAGTATACTTTATGCATAAAGGAACACCATTTATATATCAAGGTCAAGAAATAGGCATGACAAATATAAAATTTGATGATATCGACGACTACAATGATGTAAGAACAAAAAACGAGTATAGAGAAAGAATTGAATTGGGAGAAGAGAAAGAACTTGTACTTGATGATATATGCAATACTTCAAGAGATAACACAAGAACACCTATGCAATGGGATAATAAACTAAATGCAGGATTTACACAAGGTACTCCATGGATAAAAGTTAATGAAAATTATATGGATATAAATGTAGAAGCACAACTTAATGATCCACGCTCTATTTATAACTTCTACAAAGATATGATTAAAATAAGAAAAGAAAATAAATCCTTAGTATATGGGAAATACAATCTTATTTTGGAAGAAGATGAAAATATTTTTGCATATGAAAGAGAGTTAGATAATAGCAAATTTTTAATATTATGTAATTTAAGTAATGAAGAAAATACATACTCTTATGAAGATATAAATTTAAAATATAAAAACTTAGAACTTTCAAATTACAAAGTTGAAAAACATGGGGATACAACAATGATAGATTTAAAGCCATGGGAAGCAAGGCTTTATAAAATATAGGAAAAATTTATTATTAAAAATTATTAAGGTGGGAGATAACAGACATGGAAAATTCAATGGGAAATAAGAGAAAGCTAATATCTTTTGACTTTTGGCAAAAATTTGGAAAGGCGCTATTAGTAGTTATAGCAGTTATGCCTGCAGCAGGATTGATGATATCTATAGGTAAATTAATAGGTATGTCATCAGATGCTAGTATAGTTACTACAATAGCTAGAGTTGTTGAAGATTTAGGATGGGGAATAATAGGAAACTTACATATACTATTTGCAGTGGCTATAGGTGGTTCATGGGCTAAAGATCGTGCGGGTGGAGCATTTGCCGCTTTAATCGCTTTTATTTTAATTAATCGTACTACGGGAGCAATATTTGGAGTAAATTCAGACATGTTACTAGATGTAGATGCAACTATAAGTTCTCTAACAGGAGCAAATCTTATAGTAAAAGACTATTTTACATCAATACTTGGTAGCCCAGCATTAAACATGGGTGTATTTGTAGGTATAATATCTGGTTTCTTAGGTGCGATTTTATATAATAAATATTATAATTTTGATAAATTACCTAATGCTTTGTCTTTCTTTAATGGTAAACGTTTTGTCCCATTTGTGGTTATAATTGGATCGGTTATTGCAGCAATAGTACTATCAATAGTATGGCCATTTATTCAAGGAGCATTAAACTCATTTGGAATGTGGATAGCAAGTTCAAAGGATACAGCACCAGTGTTAGCACCATTTGTATATGGGACACTTGAGAGATTATTATTACCATTTGGTCTACATCACATGCTTACTGTACCTATGAACTATACAGAACTTGGTGGGATATACGAAATAGCTACAGGAGCAGCTCAAGGGACAATGGTTGCTGGTCAAGATCCATTATGGCTTGCATGGATAACAGATTTAATAAACTTTAAGGGTGTAGGAAACACAGCAGAGTATACAAGTCTTTTAAATACAATTACACCAGCAAGATTTAAAGCAGGACAAGTAATATTATCTACTGCTTCACTTGCAGGAATATCTATGGCCATGTTTAAGAACGTAGATAAGGATAAAGTTAAAGCATATAAGCCTATATTTATATCAGGATTATTGGCTTGCTTCTTAACAGGAGTTACAGAACCAATTGAATTTATGTTTATGTTTGTATCACCAATACTATATGTAGCATATGCGATACTAACAGGACTTGCATTTGCTATTGCAGATATAATAAACTTAAGGGTACATGCTTTTGGAATAATAGAGTTTATTACTCGTACTCCAATGATGGTAAAAGCTGGATTGACAATGGATATAGTAAACTTTATACTATCATGTGTAGCATTCTTTGGTCTAAACTTTGTAATATTCAATTTTTTAATTAAGAAATTTAATATAGCAACTCCAGGTCGTAAGGGAAACTATGTTGAAGAAGATGATGATAATAATAAACCTTCAAACAAGTCAATATCACAAGATGATTTATCAGTTAAAATTATAGAATTGTTAGGTGGACCTGATAATATTGTAGAGGTAGATGCCTGCATGACTAGGCTAAGAGTAACAGTAAAAGATACAAGTAAAGTTGCTGATAACAAAGAATGGAAGGGTGCTGGAGCACTAGGACTAATAATTAAAGATAAAGGGGTTCAAGCAGTATATGGTCCCAAAGCAGATGTTATTAAGTCGAATATTTTGGACATGTTAGGAGCGTAGATTTGAAATTATTAACATTAAATTGCCATGCTTGGCAAGAAGAAAATACATTAGAAAAGATAAAGTATATTGCTAAAGTTATAGATGAAAATGACTATGATGTAATAGCATTGCAAGAAATTAATCAATCAATAGATAGTAAGATAGTATATGAAAATATAAAAGAAGATAATTTTGCGTTATTAATTCAGAGAGAACTACAAAGTCTTGGCAATTTAAATTATGAATTCTTCTGGGATATGTCTCATATAGGATATAAGATATATGAAGAGGGAGTATGTATTATGACAAAACTTCCGATAAAAAGAAGAGAAAGTTTTTTTGCCACTATAAGTAATGATACAAGCTATTGGAAAAGCAGGAATATTATAAAAACAACTCTAGATTATGAAGGAAAAGACATGAGTTTCTATTCTTGTCACTTAGGTTGGTGGGGAGATGAAGAAGAACCATTTACTCATCAGATAGATTCTATAATAGATAGTGCTTTTAGTGATGAGGTAGTATTCTTAATGGGAGACTTTAATAATAGTGCATATAAAAAAGATGAGGGGTATGATTATATCTTAAGTAAAGGAATGTATGATACGTTTACTTTAGCTAAAGAAACAGATGAAGGAATTACTGTTAAAGGTAACATTGCTGGGTGGGATAAAAATAAAGAAGATTTAAGAATTGATATTATTTTTACAAATCAAAATATTTCAGTAAAAAACTCTAAAGTAATATTTAATAATATAAATAAAAATATAGTATCAGATCATTATGGAGTGGAAATAGAATTTTAATTAATAAAAAATTGGAATATTAGTAAATTTACTATATAATATATGGTAGAGAAACTTAATAATATTTTTAAGGGAGGCTATAGACTCCTTTAACTATTTATATAAATGACAAGTAATATAGTAGCAATATTATCAATATAGAATAAAATATTAATAGTGAATATTAAAATAAGTATTCTAAGCAAAGAAATATCAAATTGACTAAGTTAATTGATATTTTTTTTGATATATAGTTGTATATGCAACTATTTGTAAACTATTAAGGAAAGGGGTATAGAAAATGAACGGGGAACAAACATTAGGAACAGAGTCTATAGGTAAATTATTATTAAAATATTCTGTACCCGCTATTATTGGAATGATGGTAAATGGTCTGTACAATATAGTGGATAGAATATTCATTGGCAACATACCAGGGGTTGGGCCAATGGCAATAACAGGCCTTGGAGTAACGATGCCAATAATGACGATAATACTTGCATTTGGGATGTTAATTGGTATTGGTACGACAACTAACATATCAATTAAACTAGGTCAAGGCAAGGTTGAAGAGGCAAGAAAACATATCGGAAATGCAATGACATTAGCTGTAATTACAGGAATAATAATATCCGTAGTAGGTCTATTATTTGTAGACAAAATGCTAATGATATTTGGAGCAAGTGAAAATACCTTAATTTATGCAAAAGATTATATAAAGATTATACTTATGGGTACTGTGGTAAACTTGTTAGCATTCTCGCTAAATCACACAATAAGGGCTGATGGTAGTCCTAAAATATCAGCAGGAATAATGATAATTGGATGTATTACTAACATAATATTAGATGCTACATTAATATATAAGTTTAATATGGGAATACAAGGTGCAGCAGTCGCAACCGTTATTTCTCAAGGCTTAACTGCTATAATGAGCCTTTATTACTATCTATCAGGAAAGTCTAATTTAAAATTTGAAAGATCTTCTTTAAAATTAGATAAAAAGATTATTATCTCGGTATGTGCAATAGGAGTATCGCCATTTGCGATGCAACTAGCAGCAAGTATGGTTCAAGTAATAGCAAACAATGCTTTGAGAACGTATGGTGGCGATTTAGCTATAGGAGCAATGACTACAATTTCTTCAATTTGCATTACTCTAATGACTCCTATATTTGGACTAAATCAAGGATCACAGCCAATTATAGGATTTAACTACGGGGCACAAAACTACCATAGAGTAAAAAAGGCGTATTTGGCATCATTAGCGGCAGCAACAGGAGTATTATGTATAGGTTACATTTTTATAAGATTATTCCCAGAAATGATTGTTGGAATGTTTAACTCTGATCCAGAATTAATGGAGATATCAATAAAAGGTTTAGAAATTTATTCGATAATGTTACCTATAGTAGGAATATCTGTTACAGGTACAAATTTTATACAATCTATAGGTAAGGCAAAGCAAGCAATGGTACTTAGTTTATTAAGACAAGTAATTTTATTAATACCTGCAGTAATGATATTACCAAGATTTTTTGAACTTACAGGAATATGGATGGCGCAACCATTTGCAGATTTTTTATCTACTACAATAACAGGGATTATTCTTTTTAGAGAATTAAGTAGCTATAAGAAAAAACAGCAAGAATCTGAAAAAGAATCAGATAGCAAGAAACTACAATGTATGAAAAAAGAATTGGCTCTAGATTCTGATTCAAAACATTAAGCAGAATATATTGATTATAAAAGGCTCAAAGTTTAATTATTTGGGTCTTTTTTATTTAGAAAATAAATATTATAAATTAAGAAAGATAGTAACATTTATATATTTAAAAGAATATCTTTATCATGATGAATAGAAATAAAGATTATATTATTTAAAATAATTGATGAAAATTTATTAATATATACTATAGTTATGATATACAGAACTTACTAAATGATAAAAGCTTAAATATTATAAATATGTTGGAGGATGGCTTAAGTGAAAGATATTAACTGTGTAACATACTCTTTATCATTAGGAGATGATGACTCTGATGATTACTATGAGATTGTAGATAGAATAAGTGATGATATAGCAACAAAAGTATTGAATGATGGAAAGGAATATATAAATGGTATTATCACTTTTATAGAATATAAAGATTTAGAAAAGATTAGAAGTAGAGCAGAATATGGAATTGAATTATTACTTATTGGTGTAATGCTAATTGAATATAATGATTATGCAAGGGCATTTAATCCTACTATAGAACCTATTTTTAAAGTTTTAAATAATTTGAGGGACAGAAAACAAGAATACAAAGTCAAGATAGATAAAATTAGAGGTAAGCTTAATACAAAAATACTAATGAAGAAAAGATATAACTTTGAATCATTATCATTAGGAAATTTAAAGTTACTAATAAAATGGATGAATGCTAGTGGAGATTTTAAAGAAGAGGTATTAAGATTAAAGAACTGGGAAATATTTTTATCTACGAAAGATGGTAATTATATTAACTATTTTTTAAATACATGTATGAGTCTTAGTAACCATCTAAATGATATTTGTAAAAATTCACTAGGAAAATACAGTGAAAATGTAGATATGTATTTAAAAAAGTACAAGGAAAAACATTTTAATAAGGAAGACATTATATATTGTGGTAAAGGTGAAATACAATATTTTTTTAATATGGTAAGTGCAGAAATTATGAATAAATCATATAGAGAAGAATTTTTAAGAACATCAGAAAAGTTTATATTTTTGCCATCATGTATGTGTCAAACAGAAAGTACATGCTTAAGTGAAAAAAAAGGAAATGGATATATATGTAAACATTGCAGTAGGAAATGTAATATTAATGAAATGAGCAATATGGTAGAAAAATATGGATATAAGGTGCTTATAATTCCTCACGAAGCATCTATGCTAAACTTAGAATATAAAAATAACGAAAGTATAGGTATAATAGGTATAGCTTGTGTACTGAACTTAGTTTCAGGAGGCTTAAAAGCTATTAGACTAGGATTTAAGCCGCAATGTATAGTATTAGATTACTGTGGATGTAAAAATCACTGGAGAGAGATACCTATAATGACGGATATTAATTTTAAAAGACTAAAACAATTAATAATTTATTCAAATAAGAAATAAGAGGTTACTCTTATTTCTTATTTTTTATTTATTTTTATCACAAATCTATAATATACACACATAAAATATCTTAAACACCCTAATATCGCTAGTCAAAGAAAAAGGAGAATACTTAATGGAAGTAGGAAACATTGTTACAAGAAATTCATATAATAATGATATTTGCTTTAGGATATGTGAACTGAATAATAATATTGCAATACTAAAAGGAACCTCTTTTCGTCTAATTGCAGATGCAAGTATTGATGATCTAAATATACTTTCTAAAAAAGAATATGAAATAAAAGAGCATGATATAAACAAAGTTATGGGTAATAGATTAAGTAGTTTAATTTATGAATGTAAAAATACAAATATTTTTAGCAGAAATAACCTTGATAATTTGAAAAAAATTGGGAAGATACTTCATATTGATGGAGATAACTATTACTTAAATAAGAGTATAGAAAATTATAATATGTTAGAAATACCAGCAGTAGGTATATATTTAAATGAATCTGAGCAGCCAGAAAAAATAGTAAGTCTTTTAAAGGAGCATAATCCTAGCATACTTATAATTACAGGGCATGATAATTTAGCTAGAGGATATAACAATTGGAGTGATATAGATAATTATAGAAATTCAAAATATTTCAAAGAAAGTGTAGAAAAAGCAAGGATTTTTAATCCTAATTATGACCAACTAGTAATTTTTGCAGGTGGATGTCAATCCTATTACGAAGAGTTAATTGATGCTGGCGCAAACTTTGCAAGTTCACCAAACAGGACCTTAATTCATCACTTAGATCCTGTACTTCTAGCGTATCAAATTGCAACAACATCTATAAGAGAATTTATTGATGTAGAGGAGGCGGTTAAGGATACATTTGGAGGCATGGGTGGAATCGGAGGCATGGAAACAAGAGGCCAATCAAGGGAAATAAAGCCTGTATTTAAGAACAAGAAAATATACTAAAATAGTAACAAAATAATACTGAAGTAATAATATGTAGTAGGAACAAAAAACCTAATTTCATAAAATACAGTCAAAAGGTAGGGGTTATTACATGAACAATAAGTATTATAAGAAAGCTAGTGACTATGACAGACCGCATAAGCCTAGCGTTGTAGAAGCTACTGTAACACATCATGAACTTGTAGAAACAGATGTAATGTTTGAGCCACCAAAACATGATGAGATACTAGATATAGTAGATGTAAATAATGCTGTTGGGTTATTTAGAGCCGAAGTAAAAGATGATGATTTTGTTTCTGTAAAAGGATATATATATAAAAGCATCTTATATACTACAGCTAAAAAACCTGACATTGATAGACTAAGCGATTTTAAAAGGAAAAATTTATACTCAGATCAATATTATGAAGTAGATGGAGAAGACGAAAGAGACAATTGTGCATATTGTGATTATATGAACTATATGGATGGTGGAAGTTCATGCTTATATAGAAGCAAGGAAGAGGAAGAGGAAGGAAGAGATGACAGGGAAGGAAAAAATGAAAGAGAAGGAAGAAATGACAGAGAAGGAAAAAATGACAGAGAAGGAAAAAATGATAAAGATAACAACGACGGTAAGAACAATAAGGATGGAAAGAATAATAAAGACGGAAAAAAAGATAAAGATGGTAAAAAAGATAAAGATGCTCTAGATCCAGTTAGAATAGATGGTGTATTAAGACATTCAACAATATGTATACCATTTGAATGTAATCTTCATGTAGAAGGCGCAAGAGCTGGGGACAACCCAGATGCAGAACTTGAATTCACAAGAAATTCAGAGGGAAGCTGCGTATTAAGAGAAGAGGATAAAGTCAAAGGAGTAAAAGAATCAGATGTAGTTAGAATAGTAGTTTCTTTGAATAGATGTAACTAGTATTTAGCTATATCAAGTTTATTTTAAATAGATAGCAAAAAAGTGTATACTGAAGATTTTGGTATACACTTTTTTTAAAAAAAATATTGGAGGAAATTAGATGATTTTTGTAGTTATTGTATCTATATTAACTTATATAGGTATGGTGTTTTTTAGTAAACACAGGACACCAATAGCGTTGATGGGATCGGGATTATTATTAATACTTGGATCATTAACGGGAGCATTTGATGTAAATGCAGCATTTGCAAAATTTCCAAGTGAAATAGTAGTACTTATAATAGTATTAGCTATTTTTACAAAAATATTTGAAGATTTAGGATTGATTGATTACATTGGGTATATGTTTATAACATCATCAAAAGGAAAAAAATCATTATTGATGATAATAATACCTATTGTTATGTATGCATGTTCATTGTTTATGAATAATTTGACAGTAGTATTGTTATTTACGTACATGCTTTTATATATAGCCGTAGAATATAATTTACCAATAATCCCCCTATTAGTAAGT
>NZ_NOJY02000001.1 GCF_002250835.2 Romboutsia weinsteinii | reverse complement strand
CAGATGCATTATATTTTTCTCCAATATCAATTTCTTCATCTCGTATATCTATATCTATTACTTGTATCTTTATATCATCATCATTTATATTATTGACATAAATATCTTTGCAGTAATTTAAATTATTCTTTAGATCTTTATTTTTCTCTAAGCAAGTGGATGTAGTGTACATACAAACTAAAAATAAAAATGCAAATATACTTATGTATATTTTTTTATTCATAAACTCCTCCTATGTATTTTTACTTAGTTTATGCATAGGAAAAAATCCCATTCAGTATTTTTTTATTTTTTTTCGACAAATTTCATTTTTTCTATTGCATTATTTGTCGAATTTTGTTATTATTAATTTAAGGTTATTCCCCTAATAACCGATTTACTCCCCAAATAAAATATATTCCCTAATAAACCCCTTTTTATAATATATTTTACCCCTTGATAGCCTTACTTGATCGGATTGAAGTAAGGCTATTTTTTTTCGTATTCTTTTATTATATCTCTTACTAATCTATAAGCTTTAGCTTTACTATCTAACATTGATATATTCTCATAATTATGCTTTACATCCCAAAGATTGTGTTCTTTACTTAATGCAACTTCTAGATTTTCGTTGTTTCTATTCAAGCTCCATACACAATTATCTTTATCAATTTTTTTATACTCCCAATCTAAGTTTTGATTTATAGCCGATAGGTCATTTATTATTTCTAATACATCATCATACCTTTCTTCTGGATTTACCTTAATACATTTCTCAATAACATATATCATAGACTTCGGTATATGAGGTAAATATTTTTTTCTTATAGGAAATTTCCCCTTAGCACAAGCTAGCTTTAGACTATTCAAGTCTTTGTACCTCTTAACTTGCTTATTATACTCTTCATTTCCATTACACATTCTATATAAAGTAGTACCAATTTGATAAATATCAACTTTTCTATTTATTTTAGATGTTACACACTGCTCCGGTGCTATATGCTTATAATATACATTTTTTAACTTTGCATTTCCTGACGCATCCATATATAAAGCAGATCCAAAGTCAGCCAATATACCTTTACCTTCCTTGCTTATAAGAATGTTATTAGGTTTTATATCACAATGAAGCATCCCCTTGCTATGAATATAATAAATAGCAGATAAAAAATCTAAAGAGTAACTTATAATTTCCCTTATTGTAAGATTTTTATTTTCTAGTAGATGATATAATGATCCTCTTTCAAAGTAAGGCATAGTAATGTAAATGTACTCATCATCATATGATGCATAGTTAATAGGTACAATGTTTGGGTGCTTTACATCATATATTTTTTTCGATTCCTCAAAGTACTTATCTGAATCATTAAATGCTTTTTTATCCATCTGCTTAAGTATAAATCTTGACCCTAACTGAGCATCTTCTGCTAAATATAGAGCCGAGTTGACCCCTTCTGAGTTAATTTTTTTTAGTATTCTAAGATTAAATTTCGGACTTATTTGCATATTTCTACCCCACAATTTGAAAATAATTCTTCTATAACTCCCTCTGTTTTTACAATATCAATAATTTCAGATCCGGCAATATCCTCAGTTTCTATATATGCCTTTTCTATGTTATATTGATTAATTAACGTATCTATAATAGTTCTTATATAACTTAACTTTCTCCCCATAGAAAAGGACTTTGGTATTACAATGTTATCTTGTAATAAATATTCCTTTTGCTTATCTATCATTGTATATATATTAAAGGTAATTACATCAATGCGTATACTAATATCTATAAAAAACATACCATCATCCCCTAAGAAAGAATACCTTGTCTCATATATACTATGAATATTTTTTTGATTTAAACACTAAAAAATACAAATTTACAAAAATAAGCCTATATATGGATTAATCCATATATAGGCTTATTTAATATTTATAAAGTTTCATCTTTTATTTTTAAAAATAATTTAGCTGTTGCTAGTGTATCACTATCTGCTCTATGTGCATTTAAGTTTTCTATATTATAGTATGCACATGCAGTTTCAAGTTTTTTGTTTTTACCTTTGTAGCTCCTACTTTTCTTTAGCATCTCTAATGTACAAATATGATTGTCTATTAATTCTAAATTAAGCTCTTTTAAGTAGTAATTTAAAAATTTCAAATCAAATTTAGCATTATGAGCAATTATTGTCCTATCACCTATATATTTTCTAAATCTAGGTAGTACATCCTCTAAACATTCCTTATCCTCAACCATATCATTACTGATATTTGTTATTGATGTTATAAACTCAGGAATCTCCCTTTGAGGTTTTATTAATTTTGAATAGTTTCTCACGATCTTATCATCTATTATCTCTGTAATACCTATCTCTATTATCTCACACCCTTTATACGGGTCAAGTCCTGTAGTTTCTAAATCTACAACTACATATTCTTTCATAGCCTATTCTCCTTAATATTTAAATATGCTTAGTGACAATAGAAAATCTTATAAATAATTCATTGGATTAGTGTGGCTTCCATTTATTCTTATCTCAAAATGTAAATGAGGCCCTGTAGACATTCCAGTTGATCCTATTTTTGCGACAACTTGTCCTTTTTGAACTCTATCACCTACAGATGCTGTAAGTGCACTATTATGTGCATATAATGTTACCTTTCCATCGTCATGTTGTATCATAATTGTATTTCCATATCCACCTTTTACTCCAGAGAATATTACTTTCCCATCATCAAATGATGTAACAGGTGTACCTTGCGGAGCAGGTATATCTATACCTGTGTGGAATTCTTGTCTATTTAATATCGGATGATTTCTATATCCATATGGAGAACTTACTCTAGAGTACCCTGGTACTGGCCAAGAACCACTAGATATAACTGCTCCAGTTTCATTATTATTTTGAGAGTTTTGTGAATTTTGTGCATCTTGTGCTGCTTTCTCTGCTGCTAACTTAGCTGCTGCCTCTGCTGCTAATTTCGATATTTCACTCTCTAAATCATCTTCTTCTTTTGTTAACTTATCTTTTAATCCTTCTAATTCGGCTTTATCTGATTCTATCATTTGGTTATCTTTTTCTAAAGCCATCTTTAATTCTTCTTGCTTAACTTTTTTATCTTCTAGTTGCTTTTCTTTAGTCTCTATTTCAGACTTATTTACATCTAGTTCTTTTAGTAATACCTTATCTTGATCTACAACTTGTTTTACTATGTAAATGTTATTAAAGAAATCTGATAATGATGAACTACTTAATATTACTTTTACAAATCCCATCGAGTAGTTACTGTTAATCGCCTTAAGTCTTTTACCTAAAGCTTCTTCATTTTCTGATATCTTTCCTTCAAGCTCTTGTATTTCGGCTTTAGTATCCTCTACTTCTTCATCTAGCTTGTTTATTTCGTCATTACTACTCTCTATATTCTTTTCTATTTCAGCTATTTTAGAGTCTAACGAACCTATTTGTTTATCTAATGTACCTTGCTCTTCTCTATTTTCACTTAATTTATTATTTAAATCTTGTTGATTGTTTTCAGCATATATATATCCAGTACTGCTTAATAAAACACATACTGTAATTATTGACGTTATTTTCTTCACTCACTCTTCCCCCTAAATTTATACTTTTAAATGTTTCTTAACAGATACTATACTTCCAAGTACACCCACTGTTATACCTGTGATCATTAGCACCATCACAAGAGATATAGATATACTATTTAGCGGAAGAACTACATTTCCAACTACAGAACTTATAACAGATGTTATTTTTTCTAATATATATCCATACATTCCAACACAAGCTCCTAGAGATAATAAAGACCCTGTCATTCCTATTATAAATCCTTCAACTATAAATGGTGCTATTACAAAACCATTACTAGCTCCAACGTACTTTATAACTTGTATCTCTTCTTTTTTACTATATACTCTAGTCTTTATTGTATTTGAAATAATTACTAAGCATATTATTAATAATGCAATAATTAATATCCCACCAAACTTCTTAACTGTATTTGATATACTTAAGAAGTTCTCCATTATATCTTGATAATACTCAACATCTGTTGCTCCCTCAAAAGTTAGAGACTTCGCTGCTATTGACTTTATTTTCTCTGAATTATCTATTGTTACTACAAAATAATCATCCAAAGGATTGTCTACCCCTTCTAAAAGAGTAGCATCTTCTCCCCAGCTTTTTTTCATAGATTCAAATGATTCTTCCTTTGATCTATATGCAACCTCTTTAACACCTGAAATCTTACTTATCTCTGTCTTTAATTTTTCTTTTTCACTTTCCTCTAATCCAGTATCAATAGATACTCTAATCTCATTTATTTCATCTTTTGTTGTTTGTATAAATTCATTTACATTTAAAACAATTGTAAGAACTATACCTAATATTATTAAAGATGAAGTTACAGATACTATTGATACAAAACTCATTGTTTTGTTACTAAAAATACCTTTTATTCCTTGTTTTAAGCTATATAAAATTTTAGATAACGGCTTCATCATAAAAATCCCTCTTTGTGTCCTTTATTATTTTTCCTTGCTCAATTTCTATAACCCTCTTAGGTTGTAATTTTAAAATCTCAGTATCATGAGTAGCCATAATAACAGTTACTCCTTCTGCATTGATTTCATTTAATAACTTTAAAATTTCAACCGAGTTATTTAAATCTAAGTTTCCAGTACATTCGTCAGCTATTACTATAGATGGCTTATTAACTATTGCTCTTGCTATGCCAACTCTCTGACATTCTCCACCTGATAATTCTGTTGGGTACTTATTGCACTTATCAGCTATTCCTACTCTATGTAATACTTCCATTACTCTAGGTCTAATTTTTTTGGAATTTTCTCCAACAACCCTCATAGCTATTTCTACATTTTCAAAAACTGTTTTTTCGTTTAATAATTTGAAATCTTGAAATACTATACCTAGATTTCTTCTATATTTATGTATCTTATTAGTCTTAATTTTAGTTATTTCTTCACCTAATACAGAAAGCCTTCCGTCTGACAATTTCTCTTCTCTTGTTAATAGCTTAAGTAAGGTAGACTTACCTGCACCAGAATGCCCAACTAAAAACACAAATTCACCTTGTTTAATTCCTAAGTTTATATTACATAGTGACTTGCTTCCATCTGCATATGTTTTTTCTACATTTGTAAATTTAATCACCTTTATCACTCCAATTAATTTATTGATCTTTCATCTTACATTTTACGTCAAATCTTTTACGTACTATATGATTATAGCATTTTTTGTAACCATTTTGTAACCCAAATAAAAAAAATCCATCAAAATAAGAAATTTTAACAACTTATTTGATGGAATTTATCTTTTTTATATCTTTAAATATACTAATCCGTTACCTTGTAAAGTTCTTGGATAATCCAACATGGTTGTATGCTTAATTAATTGAGCGTATATTTCTTCTTGCGTTAAATTTCTCTGAAATTCCTTTTGACCCCAGTTTTTTAAAAGAGCTAAACTTCCACTTACATGAGGTGCTGCCATACTAGTTCCACTCAGACTAGCAAATTGATTATTCGGAAATGTGGATATAATGTCTACCCCTGGTGCAACTACATCTATAACTAAATTTGCGTTACTAAAAGTAGCTAATTTTTTTCTTTTATCTACAGCTCCTACCGATATTACATCTACGTATGATGCTGGATATGAATATTTAAAATCAACAGCGCTACCATCACCGTCATTACCTGCAGCACATACTATTAAAATATTATTATTTACAGCTTCCTTTATTGCTTTTTCTAATTTTTCATTACTACTAGACATTCCCAGAGACATAGATATTATATCAACCTTTTTCTCTATTGCATAGTAAATTGCATTTACTACCCAGCTTAATTTTCCCGAACCGGTTCTGTCTATTGCTTTTAATACATAAATACTAGCTTCTGGAGCTACCCCTACTACGCTATTATTACTTCCGTTAGCTACTATAGTTCCTACAACATGTGTCCCATGCCCAACTCTATCAGTAACTATATTTTGATTTTTGCCATCTTCATCAGTAAAATTTTTCACTCCCACAATATTATTCTTTAGGCTTTCATGATTTATGTCACACCCTGAATCTATTACTGCAATATTTATCCCTGCACCTTTTTCAGATTTAGACCAAATACTTTTTGCTTGTATCATACCTATTCCATAAGGTGCTTGAGTCTTTTTGGATCTTATCTCTCTATTTAATATATATGGAAGTAATTGTATTTCTGGATCATCATATTTTTTTTTCATCATAATCACTCCAAATTTTTTATTATAATTAATTATATATATTTGGTGTAGTTATGGTGATAGCACTATTTACTTTCTTTGTTAGATATCTACCTATATTATTGATTATATCCTCTTCATTGTTATCGCTAATACTTACGTTATATAAATATCTTTCTTCTTCATTATATTTGTATTTACCTTCGATTATTATGTTATCGTCTATAGTCACATCTAATACAGCCCCTGAGCTTAAATAATAAGTGCCTATTCTACCTTTACTTTCATAATTCCATTCGCCTACGTATTTATATAATCTACAGTTATATGTCCCTATACCGTCTTTTTTTCCAAGTTTAAAATCTCCATCGTATATACTGTTATCTTTATAAACATATCTCCCTCTGCCATCAAATAGATCATCTTTAAACTCACCTTCATACATGCATCCATTTCTATACTTTAATGTACCTTTACCTCTTTTACATCCATATTTATATTCACCCTCGTATATATCTCCATTTGAGTAAACATAACAACCATGCCCATGGTATACATTATCTTTAAATTCACCTGTGTAGCTACTTCCATCAGAAAACTTATAGACTCCTCTTCCATTAAATTTGTCATTTTCAAAATTGCCCTCATAATCTTCTCCACTTATGTTGTTTAACTTACCTTCTCCAGATTTTATGTCATCTTTCCACATACCTGTATACTTGCTACCATCTTTATAATATAAAACGCCTTTTCCATTTCTTAAATTATTTTTGAAGTAACCTTTATAAATATCTTTATTAGTATAAGTCAACATCCCAAGGCCATCCACTCTACCATCTTTAAAGTCTCCACTATATGAAGATCCATCTTTATAAATGTACTTGCCTATGCTATGCATTTTATCGTCTCTCCATAATCCTTCATACCGCTCTCCATTGGAGAAAATACATACTCCAAATCCATTTTTCTTATCATTTACAAACTCGCCTTTATACCTATCACCATTATCATATGTGTAAATTTTTTCTCCTTCTAGTCTATAGTTGACTTGATTGTCTACATGATGTTCTACATTTGGTTTAATGCTTCCCCCTCTAAAATTAAAGCCTCTATTATAACTCTTACTACTTTTTTTGCTAAATCGATAGCTTTTTATTTCCACTACTACTTTTATTATTTTAAGTATAATAAGTACTGAAGACAAACATATAAACACCGCTAATATAGTAAGTATATATTCAGTGATATTTTCCAAAGTGGATGCTCCTTTCTATAAAATTCTTATATTATATATATTTAGTATCAATAATATTTATTACATTCACCTTTTAATTTCAGTAATATAAAAATACTGTTTTAAAATATATATTTTAAAACAGTATTTGTCTTCATCTCTACTTATTTAAAATAATTCTATCTTAAAACAGTATTTTTATTTATAATGCGCGAGTCTAATAGCTTTGCACTATAGTATCTTGTATCTTTATATTATCTTTAATTAAATCATTTTCAAATAATTCAACTATATTATCTATCTCATCTTTATACTCTTCTTTATCTAATTTATACAGCATTAAATCTGCTAGTAAATCCTTCATATCAAAGTAGAGGTTTTCTAGTATATAAAAATACCCTTCTTTTATATCTTTTATTTTATCTATAGTATCTAGTTTTTTACCTATATCTCTTAATGTATCTAGATTATGTATATCCATGTCTTTAAGCGATATTATATATTGATTTATTGTTTTTATTATTTCATCTGATAGAAGATTTATATTATAACTTCCTTTATTATCATAAAAATATTTTTTATATCTTTCAAATTGTTCTTCTAGATTATTATTTATAATAGTAAACGGAGGTCTCATTATATCTTGTATAATCAGTATATCTCGCACTCCCTCATCTTTTTCCAATATACTATCTAATACAAATAAATTATAGGCATCATACAAAGGGTCGTGTGCTTCCCCACTAAATTCTACATTAGCACAGTGAAGCAAATTCTTTAATGATATATAGTTCATACACTTTAAACCATAACCTAAATACTTGTCCTTTATATCTACAAATAAATCTCTTATATTATTAATGAACCTAGGATGGTTATACTTTAAAGAACTTTTTTTATCAGTATTATTAAAGCATGTCACATCTAAGTTTCCAAATGTATATATTCCTTCTATTTCAGAGAAGATTCCCAGCCAAAGCTTAAATTTTCTCATAACTTCTTCATATGAAGGAGCTTGGTTTAAATCAGTTGGATCTATTTTTGTTAATTCTTGTATATGAGGATATATCTCTATATCGCTTACTGGTTTTATTAAAGACTTAAATTTATCTATTTTCCCAGTTTTCGTATCATATTTTATGGCACCAATGGCTATCAAGTCAGCCTTTGATGTATCTCTTTTAGTCTTATTGTTTGGCATATTCATTTCAAAGTCTATATATATCCTTTTCAATATAAATCACCCTTTCTAAGTACTTATAATTATATTTTACCATTTATATCTATTTTTTCTATAAAAAAATCACTGATAGTTTTAAACTATCAGTGATTTTTCATTATATTTCATCATATTTTTCTAAGAAAGAATGTTTAACCCCATCTTGTTGCCATCCTAATACTGAGTCAATATTAACATTTTGAGCTGCTTTAAATATTGATTTCTCAACATCTTTAAAGTTTGGCTCTAAGCTTTTGATAAGCTCTTTTATCTCATATCTCTTATTACCTGTCTTTTTAGCCGCTACCATACATGCACAGTTTAAAGGCCATATTCCACTATTTTGTATAAATTTTATTATTTGTTCTTCTCTTATATAATATAGCGGTCTTATTATTTGTATTCCGTCAAAGTTTGTAGAGTTTAATTTAGGTAACATCGTCTTAAAGTTTCCAGCACATAATAAATTCATCATCGTCGTCTCTATAACGTCATCATAGTGATGACCTAATGCTAATTTATTGCACCCTAATTCTTCGGCTTTAGCGTATAAAGCTCCTCTTCTCATTCTTGCACACATATAACATGGATAATCTTTTGCTATTTCATCTGCTATTTCAAATATTCTAGAATCAAATAGATGTATAGGTATATCTAGATATTCACAATTATCTATTAATAATTGTCTTATATCCTTGTGATAACCAGGGTCCATAGCTATGAATTCTACCTCAAAATTAACTTGACCATGTCTCTTTAACTCCTGAAACATCTTAGCCATTATTATACTATCTTTCCCTCCAGATATTGCAACAGCTATTTTGTCACCTTCTTCAACTAGCTTATAATCTCTAATAGCTTTTATAAACTTTGACCATAAGTGCTTTCTATATTTTTTTATTATACTTTTTTCTATATCTTTTAATGGTTGTCTTTCATCAAACGGCACTATGACCGCACAACCCTTTCCTGCTAATTCACTCATTAAATCACCTCATCATTATGCGAATATCCAAACTATTTTATCACATATCTTATTGTAAATTCAAGTGATACATATATTTATGATAATACAATTTATACCTATCTCTTATTATATTTGCCGTTTAATCTTCATTATATTTTATCTAATAAGTAAAAATATTCGTACTAAGTAACATTTTTATATGCATAGAATATGATACTAGTAGATAGTCACTTTCTATCGATTTATACAAGGAGGGTTCAACTGTGGAAAATAATGACAGAGGAGTAATAAAATATTGTGGATGTGAGTTAGCTAGACCATACGTAAATAATCAAGTGCTTACAAAGATGTACAATCTTTCAACTGCACTTAATTATGGTACTATTTTTCCAGAATTACATCTGTGGGAATCTGCTATGTACAACAAGGAGCTATATTCAACACCTAAAAAGAGATCTGGAGGGAAAAGATAATGAAACAAACATCTAGAGGTGAATTATTAAGAAAAGTCCAAGAAACAGGATTCGCATGCGTAGATATGAATTTATATCTAGATAATCATCCAGAAGATAAAAATGCGATAAATGTTTATAATTCATTATGCAGTCAATTTGCCCAAGCTAGATGCGCATATGAAAATGTATATGGACCTTTAACAAATTTTGGGTACGTACCAAGTAAATATCCATGGCAATGGATTTGTCAACCTTGGCCTTGGGACAGAGAATTTAATTATTAGACATTATATAAATTGGGAGGATTGAAAATTTTATGTGGATATATCAAAAAACGTTGGAGTACCCTGTTAATATAAAATGTGGTGACTTAAAAATGGCTAAATTTCTTATAACTCAGTTTGGGGGGCCAAATGGTGAGTTGGGTGCAGCACTTAGATATTTAAGTCAAAGATATACTATGCCTACTGGTAAATCTCGTGCCCTATTAACTGATATAGGTACTGAAGAACTTGCTCATGTTGAAATAATCTCTACTATGGTTTATCAATTAACTGAAAATGCAACTCCAGCACAATTAAAAGCTGCTGGACTAGGATCAAACTATGCTCAAAATGGTTTCGGAATATTCCCATCAGATGCGAATGATAACATAAAACCATCATTAAGATAAATTTATGTTATCATATTAAATGCATCAATGTCAATATAATTAATATATATTTAGCTGTATATTTATTTCATCTTGATTAATTACTATTTTATTAACTAAATCTTGTAATATAACCTTTCGTTCCTCATTCATTGAATTATCATATATATATTCAAAGTCTTTATATTTATCTAATAAATACATAGCATTTGAAGTTGTATCTCCTAAGTATTCTAATTCATTTTGATGAACTTCCATTTGATTTTCTAACTCTTCAATTTCAGTTTCCATTTTCTTTATCATATTACTTGGTATGTTTATATCCAAGTTACTTTCTCCCATAAATATCTTTTCTATTTCATTCATTGCACTATCTATTGCTTTCTTCTTTTTTTCAATAGTTTTATTAAGTATATCAATACTTTTTGTTATTTTATCTGTGCTAATTGTTATTTCTTCATTATATTTATGTTCCAACTCTTTAATTGATATGTTATTCATTATTGATTTTATATTCTCAATTAATATCGGCTCTAATTTTGTACTAATAAAATTCTTTGTTATTTGTGCCTTTGTTTCTTTGCAATATTTGCATCTATAAGTATGAACTCTACCAGCTGTAGTATTTACATAATCTATATTTAATTTTCTGTCTATACCATCTTCACACTTATGGAATAATAAACCTTCAAATAATATATCTGTTCTATTAGTATATCGTCTTGTACCTCTTGTATTTCTACTCTTTGCACGTTCTTGTGCTTTGTTGAACATTTCATCACTTATAATTTGAAGTTCTGGAAAATCTAATAGTTCACCTTGGTATTGTTTTTTACCTCTATATATATTATTTTTTAATATACTAAACATCTTAGTTTTAGTCCATTTGTCACCACGTTTTAATATATTTTTCTCTTCTAATAATTCAAGTGTTCTTTTATGTCCATAATCAATGTAGCTTTCATATATAAATTTAACTATTTCACTTTCTTCTTCATTTATTACAAGTTTTCTATCAACTACTTTATATCCAAAGTTAGCCACTCCACCACTATAAGCATTTCTTTCTATAGTAGCTCTTTTTCCATTTTTAACTCTAAGACTTGTTTTTTTACTTTCATAGTTAGCTGTCCAAAATTTAATAGCTTGAATTAACTCTGATGTATCATTATCTTCGTTTAAAAGACCTTCTGTAACCGAATAAACTTTTACATTTTGTTCATTCATAATAGTCATAAATGAAAGTATCTCTAGTCTTCTTCCTAATCTATCTTGATTAAATACTATTATGCTGTTCAATTCATCATTAACAGCCATTTGTATAAGTTCTTGTAAACCTAATCTATCTTCTAGTTTAGTCTTATATCCACTTACACCTTGCTCTTCTATAATCTTATGAACCGTTATATTATTTTCTTTCACATATTTATCAATACCATTTTTTTGACTATTAAAGTCTTGCATATCTGTACTAACTCTTAAAAGTACTACATTTTTTTTCATCTTTTCTCACTTCCTTATTCTCTAGTTCTAATCTTTTTATTATATTAGTTAATATACCATAAAAATGGTCTTTATCAACTTTATTTTCACTATAACTAATAGTAACCTTCATATCCTCTATTTTAACTTTCTTCATATATAATCAATCTCCTATTTGTGGTCTTAATGTAAAATATGAAAGCTTTATATTGTAGGTGTATGTCCTGCATTATTAAGCTATATTTTACATTCTAAAATTGTCTTTTATTTAATCTATAAGTAACTATTTACATACGTAGCCACAAAAAGTAAAATTTTTTATAAAAAAATAGATAGAATTATATGGAAATAAAAAATAGATGATATACCTTATAGGCTACACCATCTATTGTAAAAATAAATTTATATTTATGTATATTTCCTAAGAATATACTTTTACTATTTTATCGGAGTCACTAGAATAAATTTCTAAACATTCATTTATATCATCATAGTTCATCTTATTGTATGAACTCCAATAAATCCCAAATAATTTTAATGAACTAAAGTTTTTAACTCCAGCGTTTTCCCAAACTATATTTATTTTGTAAGTTTCTGTTCCTGGTGATATATTTATTGGTACTTGTATGCTTAAAATTACTGCATCAGTTTCTTCATCAACAACTTCTACATAACGTAGACTTGTACTAGTATCTCTATCCCAGCTAAAATATAAACTCTTTATAGCGTGTAAACTTTCTAATTGTTCTTCAAAACTTAATTTTTTCCCCATTTTACTACCTCCAATAATTTATTTTCTAAATACTAGATTAACATATTTCCAAGTTATTCAAAATTATTTATTTAAATAAAAGTATTATTTTATTATATCTAATTCAAACTAATATCTATATGATTTACTTGATTACCACCTAAAATAGTATCTTGTATACCTATTAATAATTCATTTGATTTTATTACGCTATCATCACTTAATAGTGATTTTATATCTGAATTAAAAATATATTTTATAATTCCACTATTCATAGTTTCTAGCATATTAAAATTAATTTCTTTCCTCAAGTCTATTAAGCCTGAAAAATGTCCAGCCAATATCCTAAAGTACCACATACTCTCTTCCATTAATCTAAAATTAAAATCTAATACTGACCTTACATATAAATTTGAGTTTTTATTACTTAAATATTTATGTAAATCATTAATATCCCTATTTAAATCAAAATATATAATTGGCGAAAATCTATACTTTTCTTCATTCCAATCAATATTAGAAAAATTTGTTGATGATTTTACTTGAAGTTTTGCCATTAACTCATATTTGGTATATGGTATACTAGCTTTTAAAATATCTTCCTTTGATTCTTTATTACACCAAATAATATCTTTATTAATATGATTAGGTTCATAAACATAATTATTATCTTGATAATGTATAATACCTGCATCACTATATAATACTATTCTTTTATGTGATGGTGAAAATGGAGTATATTTGTTATATTCAATATCATTGTACTCTTCATTTATATCACTTTTAAAACGTGCATAATTTATGCATTTCATATTTAGATTTAAATCTCTTTTACAATTATCTATTATAATACATTCACATATATTACCTAGCATAAACATAATTCTTCTCATATATTCTGAAATAATATATCTAGTTTTATTCCCAATTTTTGATTCAATACGTTTATAATCCTTTTGTAATTCTAAATTTGCAGGGTCATATGCTCTTGCAATTACTATTTTAGCTTTTGTATTAGCTTTTGTTGAAATTTCATCAAATTTATCATTTAAATTAATTTGATAATCATCAATATATCTAAGTAATTGCTCTCTATACATATTAACCTGTATTTCTTGTAATATCATATTTGTAGTTAAGTTATTTAAAGTAATATTCAAAAAAACACATCCTAACGTTTATATAGTTATTAATATCGTCTTTATTATAAAAAATGACAAGACTATTATATATTATCCATCTTGTCATTTTTTGTAAAATTGTATAATGATTTTTTAATAAAGTGAATTTCCGTTATACTCTATGTTTTTTGAAAGATTCCTATTAAATCTTACATCACATATACAAAACTGTTCTTTATCAATTATTTGTTTTTTATTCTTATATAAATATGCATTATGAACAACTACTTGATTATTAACAATTAATTTATAACTATACTTATCATCATTCCTAATTGCTATACATAAATCTCCATCCCTTAAATATGCTCTTTCAGATTTAAATCTTATTTGTAATGCATTCCCATATTTCTCTTGTTCTTTTAGTATAAGTTTATATCTACCTGCATTTATACTTTGACCTAGTTTGTTTTCATCTAATATTTCAAATGTTCTAGTGTATGTTTTATTCCCTATTTTTATTATTTTAGCATCTTCTTTTTCTGAAATTTCACCTTTGTAGAATGTTCTAACTTTATAATTATTTATCTTAACTACATCTACTATAGCTGGTGCAAAATATTCTAAAATAAAGTCACTCCTAAGTTTGACTATACATATTGCTTGCAATAAATCTACTAATGTATATCCCTCTATTTCAGATTTACATTTATTATAAATACCTTTACAGTACTCATAAGCTCTAAAGTTATTATCTTTATGAGTATTTTTATAAAACTTAGATGATTTATCACAATTCCTTAAACTACTTTTTACAGCCTTATATTTAGAGTATATATCATTCATATCTTTTACTATTACATCAACATTCGATTGATTAAATCCAATACTAGCTTTTTTAAACATATCTATAAATACATTTTTATTTCTTTTGTCTATTTCTTCTTCTATACTAAAACATACATCCTGCATAAGCTCAAATTTTTGAGTATAGTAATATTTTGCACATTCATATGAATATCTATCCATTACACTATTCCTAATAGTAGTATACCTTTCACCTCTAGCATATCTAAAGAAATGTGGCTTTTCTTCAAATTCTTTCAATATATTGTGTACATTCTCTGGTATCTCTACACCTGTCTTTGATGTATCTATTGCTACCTGCTGTGCATATAGGATTAGATATTGCATCTTACGTAATTCTTTATGTCTACTTTTTATATAATCTTTCTTTTGTTCATAAGTATATATATCAGAAAACATTGTATCAATTACTTGTCCAGATTGTATAAGTTCGTTCATTTTAAAACTAATTTCTTCACTTGTTTCTAGTTTAAAATCATCTTTAATCTTATTGTAAAATTCGCTATTAGATATTAATGTTCCATCTTGTAACATATATGGATATTCATTAGTCATATTCATTACACCAGCATTAGCTAATGCTAAAGCTCCTATCTTATTTCCAGCACATAATTTAGTCATTAATCTTATATTGTCTGGTGTATACTTCATATCCATTTTAGCTCCATCAAATGTATTAAAGAATAAAGGTACATCTAATTCAATTACAGAATTATATATAATATCATCAACAATACAACAAACTATATCTCCATCATAATCAGCTCCACTCATTCTGCTGGCTGTAGCATCATAAGTATTCATAACTAATATGCTCTCACATTCATAACCTAAACTATCTATATAGTTATTCTTTTTATTCTCAAACTTAACAAGCTCCTGTGCTGAACTTAGTGGATTTCTACCCATTACTGTTTTTTGTTTATCTTGTCTACCTATTGAGTAATATTCACCAGCTTGTAAACAATCTTCATTTCTAGCTATGTCCATATCTCTAGTAGATATAAAGTTCATATAAACTTGCACATCTTGTATTATTAATCTATAACTTGCATCATCTAAAAATGTTTTTCCATAAGCAACTTTATTTATTCTACTCTTTAATAGTTTTTGCATATGGCGTTGAACGCTCCATTCTTTTAGTAAACTACTTTCATACTTTACAAGTTCTAGCATTAAGCTAAAACTATCATTTTGTTCCTTATCTTCTGTATCGTCTATATATTGTATATCTGCTAAATCACAAGTTATTAGTAGACTATCTATATCTTTTAAAGATGCATCTAAATGTTCCCTATCATTCTTTGTAAGTTCCATTAATTCATCATATGATAAATTTAATGATTGTAGGAATTGATAGTTTAATTTAGTTCTATTACTTCTTTGTTTCTTCTTATTATGCATACATACATATAGACACTTAAATATACTATCCACTTGATTAGATACATTATATAAATATTCACCATCAAAGTGCTTTACTAATTTACATTGGCTTTCATTTAGTATCATATCTATTTCACTTACTTTGTGATATATATTCAATATGTCACGTATCATTAGTTCATTATCAACCATTTTAAGATGTTCTGTATCTCCATATACTTTATTAACTTTTAAAAGTTCATTATGAATATCTACAGCTGTAGCAACACCTTTTCCACCTATCCCTGCATATAATCTAAATGTAATCCAATTTAATTGATGTTCTATTTTTAAATCTTTAGCTATTCTATCAGCTAATTCTTTAGTCATTATTCCTTGTCCATCAAATGCCGATAGTGTAGTTTCTATTTCTTTTTCTACTAACTTTATATCATCTATAGTTTCAGCTGTTTCAACACTATCTAAAACAGTATGAAGTCCTTTATAGAAATACTTAGGTTCTTCTATTATTACCACTTTAGGAATTATATTTGTCTTTTGAGAACCACTAAAAATAAATCCTTGGTATGCTGTTTCTTTCATTATAGTAATAGCTGACTTCTCTATCAATTTATATTCTACTCCACCTGTGGCTTGCTCTTTTAACCATTGACCGAATTGTGCATACTCTTCTTTTATAAATATACAGCTTGATTTCTTTAAATCACTTGCTGTAGACATATAAAATGCATATTTGCTATTATTAATAATTATTATTCTATCTATTATATCTTCATCACTTTGAAATTCTACTTTAACTATAGCATCACTAAATAATATTTCTTCTTGATTTACTCCTTTATATTTTGCTAATGCTACCGTAAATAAACTGTTATCTAATTCTATTTTATCTACACCTTTATAAGTGTCTTTAAATTCATCCTTACCTACTATTTTTTGTTTATTTTCCTTTATTACTTCTTCATTTAATCTTAATATTTCCATACTACTCAATCTCCTTAATTTAATTTTATTTGTGGCTACATAGTAGCTTTAATTTAACTCTCATAATTAATAATTTACAAAAAATTTCTTAAAAGTAAAAAAAGAAAGTACTTTTTAAATACTTTCTTCATTATAAAAATATAAATTATGTTCTTCTCCAAATTCATCTTGAATTATTTCTTCTCTTAAGCCAATACTTTCTATTATCTCTTTCTTAATCTTATCAACCTTAATTCTTAATTCTTGCATATCTTTATTCGTATTTTCACTATATATAGAACTTAGATATAAATCATCTTCTATAAAATCATTTTTATCTTTATAAATTAATTCCATAATATATAATTTAGAAAAATCATTATTTAATAATTTATCTAAATTAATTACAGGTTCTATTGTTATTGCACAAGTTCCCCATTCTGAATTATATCTTGTTGTATTAAGTTTTATATATTCTAATACACCACCATTTAAAGTATTCTCATACATAATTTTATCTATCTTCGGTAATATATCTTTTATTATTTCAAATTCTTCTCTAACTTTAGGATTTCTATTTTCATTGCTATCTATAGATATTCCTATATCTAACTTTAATCTTTTAGGTATACATTCACCTAAAAATGGATTTACATTATCAATTCTAAACATTTTAATTCTTCTCCTTATATTTTTCTATTAATTCATTCATTACATTCCAATCCATAGTTGAATACTCGATACCTTCAAATTCTATTTCACAACCTCTACCTAATGTTAATTGGTTATACATAACAGGCATTAATTCGTGAGTTCCATTCCTTGCATAGTTATAAGCTAATCCAGCTTGACCTGTACATATAAAATTATGAATTGGTTTATCTCTTTCTGACCACTCTGGTTGCTCTGGGCATATATTTTCAAATACTAAATCATCATTTAAACAATCTGATACATAATCTAATTGTGTAAACTCTTCATCATCTTTGTCTATAGGCGTTAATTTTCCTTTTTTATCATATCCTATATTGGTTATATCTATAGAAATAACAGGTGGCTGTCCTAATATAAATTCTGCATCACCTAATTCTTTAGGATTTGTTGTTTTAACTTTTGGTAGTGCCTTTGGTGCTTTTCTTAATATTAGAAGTGTTACAGGTATATTTGTACCACTCCTAGCAAATGTTTCAGATGGTAAACTAATGTTAGCTATGCACCAGCAAGTATCGTATATTAATTTTCTTATACCTTTTAAACTATCTTTATAGTTAATACTTTGTGGCAAAATAAAAGCTATATAACCACCTTCTTTTGCTGATTGTATAGCTAACTCTAAGAATAATTCATCACTATTTATTTTTCCATTTTTCTTTCTTAGTGACCATTCTTTTTGAGTTTCTATAGTTAAATTAAAAGGTGGATTTCCTATTACTAAATCATAATAATTAGGTCTATCAAATTCACCAGCACTTATGTTTAAAACCTCATAAGATGGTTCTGTATATTCTAATATTTTACATTGAGAAGGTTCTACCTCTACACAGGTTATTTCTGCATCTTCTCTTATATAGTTTAATAAAGCTCCTACACCAGCACTTGGTTCTAATACCTTTGGATTTTCTGGTAATCTTGGATTTAAATATTCAGCTATAAATTTACATACGTGGTCTGGTGTAAAGAATTGTGCTAATCCTACTGTATTACCTAAAACACTTCCCCAACCTGTATATTCCTTCTTTAAAAATGCTCTTTCATCTTCTGTTATATTTTCTTTATCTTTAGTTAATATATCTAAACATCTATTATTGTTTATTATTCTTTCTCTAGTTTCTTTACCCATTGTTTCCTCCATATTTTCATAAATTAATTATTGAATTTTTTGCATAATAAAAAGCAGGTAAATATTCACCTGCTTTTAAAAATCACTTTTTACTATTTTTTCTATTTCATCCCAAGTTGGTATATGGTCTAATCCCTCATAGAATTTTGTAATTGGATTTCCATATATCCACCAGCTTATCATTAATACATAACTATTCGGATATTCCATTATTGAAACTTTAATTTTTTTATCATCTATGTTTCTAATTCTAAAGTTCCAAGTCGATAAATAAACATCTTCTATAACATCATCTATTATAAATTTTTCTCTTCTAAAACCGTGTTGCTCCATATATGGTAACTTGTATTTTTTATCTTGTTCTAATTGATGTTTATATCTAAAGTTATCTATATGATTATCATATATGTTCATATTTTTAGCATATATCATTGTGTTTTCCTCCAATATAAAAAGGCTAGTATTCCACCAGCCATTAATTAAAAAAATCCATTATATCATCATCTATTGATTGTTCTTTATTATCTTCTATAAGTTCCTTACTATCATCTATAGTTTGTTGTGGTTCTTCTTTGATAGTATCTTGAACCATTGAATTACATTCTCTGCTATCACTAACTTTTAGTTTATTTAAATCATCTTTGAGATATTTTTTAACTATATATTGAACTTGTTGTGTGATTGAGCGACACTCTTCTTCACATATATCTTGTAATACTTTTAGCATATCTCCTTCAAATATTAACTTAACTTGTACCTTATCTGGTTTAGACATATTATTTAGCTCCCTTCTTACGTGTTGCTACTATTTTTGCACCTTCAACATTACTAAATAAAGCATCATCTAATATAAACACATCTTCTCTAAGCCATCTTTTTAGTGCTACACTACCTCCACCTGTCATTATTACTCTATGGATTAAATCATCATATTGTATTTCATCTAATCTATCGTATATATTAGTTTGTATATAATCATTCATAAAAGTATCTATAACTACTTTTATATCTTCTGGTAACGTGTCATATTTATCTAGTAATAATTTTGTATTACCTTCATCTATTGTCCTTCTCATTTTACTTGTTAGAACTCTTGAAAGCTCCTTGTACACTATAGCCATTCCTTTTACATCTGTATATAGTTTATTTTGGTCTGGTGTTTTATTAACATAAACCATAGATACATCATAATTTCCCATATCTATTAGATATATTGGTTCTTTTAATAGTTCTGGCTTTGTCATTAAACTACTGAAACTCTCTGGATATACATCTACTGATTTGATTTTAAAACTCTTAGTTGCTCCATTATCATTAGATACTTTATAATTTCCAGCTAATAACTTTTGGAAATCTTCTCTATTTTGTTTATCAAAATATAAACTCAATGGCATTAATACATTTATATCTGTTACTTCTTTATCTTCTGTTATTGGATATAAAATTCTACCTAATAATGCTTTTTTATTTTCTGTTATCTTATTTGTATCTACTTTTGATTTTGCATTTTGACCAAATAAATAGTGTTTTCCATTTACTTGCCACGCTCCAAATGCTGTATCTTGTACTTCTTGTACATAGCTACAATCCATTATTCTTTTATCCCCTGCTAATAATTTATAGTTTCCATTTCCTAAATCTACTGTTTTACACATAATTACTCAATCTCCTTTTATTTTACTAGTTTTAATTTTGGTGTTTTTTTATTATCATAAATTGCATTTATTATGTACTTCTCTGTGCAATAATCTTCTTTTTTATTTGTATTTATTTGCATATCTGCATTTACTATTTCATCCCAATCTAAATCTTTTATTATAACTATTAGATTATGACTTACTTCTCTACTTAAATGAGCTTGGAATACGTCTATTTTTTCTTTTAATTCCTCTTGCTCCGTTTGTTCTTGTATCTCTATTTCACCTGCATAGAATTTTTTTATCAACTCTTCTGTTTCTTGTTCATCTTTATGTACTTTTTCTACTGTAGGTTCTTCTGTTGTCTTTACAGGTTTTGCTGGTGAACTTTCCTCAACAACTAAATACTTATGTATTAAATAAATCGTATTTCTTCCAGACTTAGAAGGATTATTTTTTCTAGTTATATAACCTTTTTCTTCTAAACTCTTAAGTACACTACCTACTGTATCTTTATTCATTTTGCAAGATGTGATTATCTGTTCTCTAGTTGGAAATGAATATCCCATTGATGCGTTGTAATTTCTTATTAGATATGCTAAAACTCTAAATTCAGTATGCTTTAAATTTTTATCTTCAAATATTTCATTATCTATTACTGTATAACTCATTGTTGTTCACCACCTTTGCTGTTTCAATCTATAAATAGATTATATTATAAGTAACAACACTTTGCAATACTTTTTTGTTAAGTAACAACACTTTATTAATTTTAACTACTGAAAGTGTTTAAATCACAACACTTATGTGGTATAATAAATTATAATTATTTTTATGGAGGAATATTAATATGGCTGTCGATAGAACTAAAAATGATAGATTAGGTATAACTGTTACTAAAGAACTACATCAACTTATAAAAGAGTATGCTCAACTAGAAAATAGAAAGGTTTCTAATTTCATAGTAAATGCTATAGTTGAATATTTAAAATCTAAATATAAGATTGAACTTTAAGAGTGATTTCAAAAGTCACTCTTTTTTTATTTAATATAGTACTTGTATTAGTAATTATATTAGTACTTGTAGTTACCCCAGCTTTCGGATAATCATTTACCCAAAATAATGGTATATGAATTACCCCAGTTTTCGGATTTATGAAAACTAAGGTACTTCATCCATTTAAATTATTAACATTTTATCCACAGACTTTTCCACAATTAATCTAAGAATAATTTTCTCTTAAATTTTACTTTTTCATCTTTGATTTTCACACTTGAACCTCTACTATTTAATATAAAAATTTTATCTTTTATACTTCTAGTTTCATTAGTAGCTTGTAAGATTTGATAATAACCTATTAAGTCACTTTCAAATATTTTACTATTTTCTATTGATTGATGCTGTGATACTATCTCTAATGTATTAAATAGTAATTTATCTATTTCTTTAGCATTCATATCACTTTGCTCTTCAAGAAACATTCTATATTTAGTTATAAAATCTAATATATTTCTATCTATAGAATATCTAGCTACAATATGGCTTTTCCATCTATTATTTCTATCTCTAGTCCCTATATTACTTGAACCAATATAGTAATATTTAGCTTGTTCTAATGAATAACATTTTAATAGTTCCTTATTAAACATAGTTAAGTCAAAAACTCTCTTATAACAATATGGTGTAACCTTTTTTAATTTTCTTTTCATTCTCTTTAATCTCCTAATCTATAAATTTATTTTCATAAGTATCATAATATTTAGCATTAAATCTATTGATATTTCTTTTATCAGCACTTTCATCATAAGTATCAAGATAATCTATAGTTTTATATTTTTCTTTTCTTTCTTGCTTTCTTCTATGGGATGTTTCTTCCTTGTATATTTCATCTAAATTCATTATTTCTCCATATAAAAAGAACCAGCTAATTATGCTGGTTCTTCTACCTTTTCATTATTTTTATAAATTTCAAATATCATTTCATTTATAAATAATTTATATTTTTCATAGTATTCATAATTATCATTACTAGCACTTATCTGTAATCCAAATTCACCTTCATTGGATAAATAATCTTGCTCTATGAAAATATTATTAGTTAAAATACCTAATTCTTGTACTTGTATATGAATACAATCAAGGTTTATATTATAAAACATATTTATAATACCTACTCTACCATTCTCTAAGTCTATAAGGCATTTATATATATTGTTGATTTCTATATTTAATAACTCTTCTATTTCTCCCACATTGATTATATGCTCTTTAGGCAATATTCCTTTTCTTATTAATTTCATATTATTTATCTCCTTTGTATATTATATCTCCGTCTAGTTTCATATAGTTCACACCACAATCTAGTGTTTTATAATCTATATTCTTAAATCTTTCTGTAGAACTAATCAACTTAAAATCATTTACATAGTTCTTGTCTATAAGCATCATATAAGGACTATGTTTATATCTGATTTTTAAAAGATTTGTTAATTCATTCTTAGAGTATTCATAAGTATATATATGATTTATAATATCAATTTCATTATTTGCATTAGACACCATCAGCCACATACCAACTTCTAAATTATTCAATACTTCACCTCTTCATTTATTTTTATTCTTACCATAAACAATGTGAAGTGGAGTACGTAGCGAAGCGTAGTGGTAACGAACGAAACTTTTAAAATAATAGGTTACCTTAATTACCTATATATATTAAACAAAAAAAATAGCCACAGCTAAAGCTGTGACTTGGTCTGTGTCAAGCACAGACCGTTAATTATTTCATATGTTAGTTTATAATATGGATATAAAAATGTCGGTAACATATCATAAATATAATATAATTTTATTAAAGTATTTATTATGTCTTACAGACATTTTTTATATTATAATTAACATCCATATTCTGACCTATAGTTAATTTTAATTTATATTTCAGTAAATGGATGTTAATTATAGTGTATTTTGTGACCTATAATATATTTGTTTTATATTTCAGCAAATGCACTATAAACTATAATAAATCAAAATATATTTTCTAAAATAAAAAGATAATTTTATTTAATTTGTAATACTAACATTATCTATAAAATCTGACAGCATTTCCATATCTCTTTTACTTATTTCATCTACTTCTTTATATGTAACTTCCATAGTCATTATATCTTGTTTTATAAATAGTCCATTTAAATGTTCTAGTGTAGCATCTACACTTTCAAATATGATATGATTAGTTTCATCTTCATTAAAATCAAATATTGATGATAATTCATTTACACCAGCATTTAAAATATTTTTTTGTATATCATATGCTTTTTCAAGATAATCAATATGTTCCCTTAATTTCCCTAAATATTCATCATCCATATTTTCATCAAATCCATCTGTAATATCAGCACAATGATGTGCTAACCAACCTTTTAACTCAAAAAATGTATACTCTGATAGCTCTGATATAAGTTTGTTAAACCTCTTTCTGTAATTGTCCATATACTCCTCCTATAATATATATTGCATAATATTGACCCCCAGCATTTCTAATTACATTATATCATAAAACCACCTAAAGTCTAGTATTTTCAATATGTACGTACAATCTGAATTATACTTAATTCTATATATATATAAGAGTAATTTATACTAAAAAGGCAATATCAACATTGTGCTAATATCACCTTTTTTATAAAATATATATGTTATTTTAATTTTATATTCATAATTCCGTTGTTTATTTTTTATGTATATGTGTTATAATAATATTAATAAAAAAAGAAATCATAATCTAGTGGAATAGAGTGTGGTTTCTATAGTTTCATATAGTTATTTTTTATTGAACTTAAATTTTATATCAAGTTCAATAGTCGTACCACTCTTTCTATTTGCACTAGAAGAGTGGTTTTTTATTTTATCAAATATGTAGTTGGTAACTAAACCAATTACAATAGTACCTAATGTACCTATGATAAACTTTGTCATTAGCTCCATATAGTTTCACCTCCTTCCTACTTACTGTAGGAACTAGGACTATATGAAACCACCACTCTTAGATTATGATTTCTTTAGATATTCATTATATCATTATTTTTTATTATTTGATATAAAAAAAATAGGCAATACCAATATATATTGATATTACCTTATTTTTAAAAAGCTCCACCTAGTCTTGCTTTTCTATTATTCATAGTGTTTATTTCAGTTTCCATATACCTTGCTGTCCCTCTAGCTATTTGCTTTCCATCTAAAGTTATATTATTTTCAATAACTGTAGTTCTTTCAGCCATTATTGCACCTAATAATTCTGTTAATAGTTTATTTTGTTGTTGTGTTTCCTTTAATAAACTATCATTCATCTTTTCTACATTCTTAGTTGCTTTTGATGCTGTCGGTGTAGCTTTATAAGTTGAACCATAGAAATCTATTGCCTGTGTATCTCTTGCAAGTGTAGCCATACTACTATTTACATTTTCCATAAGTCCTAAAGATGCTTTCTCTGTCTTATTTTGAGTAATGTTAGTTCTAGTTACAGTTACTTTTCCTGTTATACCTTTACTAATAGTATTCTTCATAGTATTCCAATCAGCTAAAACGCTATTTTTCAGCTGTTCCATAGAATTTGAACATCCATTATATAAGCTACTAAAAGAACTTTTTGCTGATTGTTCTAAAGCTGTGAAACTCTTCTTTGATTGATTATACATTGTAGTAGCATCTTGCATAACATTAGTCTTAGTCTTGGACATACTAGTAGATACACCATTATATAAATTAGTCATAGATTGTTTTGCTGATTGCTCTAACTTACTAAAACTAGTTTTTACACCATTGTAAGCATCACTACCAAATTGTTTTATAATCTGTGATGATGTATTTAAGTTCTGTTGTGTAGCCTTTGGTATTTCACCTGTTTCTGTTAATGCTATATTTCCCAATCCAGACAATGAACTTTCTACATCATTTTTCATAGTATCCATATTAGATTTAGCTTTATTAGCACCATCTTTTGTATTAGTATCAATTACATTAGCTGTTTCTTTTGTCTTTTGGTCTGCTATATTCTTTGTATCATTAAAAGTTTGTTCTTTACTAGATTTATAAAGTTCATCACTTGCTTTAGCATTTTCAGCTAACTTTCTTTCATTCTCTTGAATGTAATTTATAGTTTCTTCGTGCTGTGTTTTTGCTGTTGCTAGTCTTTCTTCCATACCTGGGAATAACTTTTCAGCAATTGGATTATCAACAAATGTTTCTAAAATACCAATTTGTATTTCTTGGAAAAATGCTTTTAATTGATTAGCCATTGTTTGAACATTTAAAACAACGCTACTTACACCTAGCCCTACACTTGTAAATAATAGATTAAAAGTGTCCATAACAGTTGTTAAAATAGGCAATACTCCACTACCTATAGTTTGCTTAAGTTCATTCCAGCTATTACTAAAATCTTGTTGTGATGCCTCATAAGAACCTTCGTATGCTGTTGTAACTTCATCTATAGCACCTTTAGTATCTAATGCACCATCTTTTACATCTACCCAACTTTCTAGTACACTTTGGTTACCATATTCCACAGTTCCCTTAAAAATATCTTGTAGTGCTGTTGCTCTAGCTGTTTCATCTTCTACACCTAATATAGCTGTTGATACTTCTTTGAATGCATCTGACATAGTGATTTTACCACTATCTATCCTTGATGTTAAATCATCTACGTCTATTCCTACACTATCTAATGCTTCAGCACTTGCTTTAGAACCATCAGTAATAGTTAATGTAAGTTCCTTCATCATATCAGCTACTTTATCAGAGTCCATTCCTGTAGCTAACATTGCTGAATTTATTAGATTAAATGCATCTTGACCATCTACTCCCATTTGTCCGAATATTGGTGTATACTCTATGAATGTATCCATCATATCACCAGCTATATCCATACCTTGTTGCTGTCCTCGGATTATCATACCTATAGCATCTGTTGCACTCATTCCCCAATTATCATAAGCCATAGTAATGAAACGAACCATATCATTAGTTTCATATCCATATTTATTTAATACAGACATACCTTGTGATACTTTCTCCATTTCACCATCTGTCATATTAAATCTTTGACTCAATAATTGTACAGCATCTGCTATACTTTCTATGTTATATCCACCATCAGCAAATGACATTATCTTTTTCTGTAAATCACCTGCTTTTTCTTCTGTAAGTCCCATTGTTATTTTAAGGTCTGTTAGTAATCTATCATAGTCCTTTGCTCCATCTATGACAGCACCAACAAATATACCAGCTAATGCTAGTCCTGCTCCTTTAGCTCCAAGGGATAATAAATCTAAACCACCACTTAAACCATCTATTTCGCCTGCAAAATCACCTATATCAATACCATCAAACATAGATGATAGGTTAGAATTGTCAACATTATCTAGTTGTTCCAATTCGTTTCTAAACTGTTTAACCTCATTTTCAGCTGTAGCCATTTTGGTTTCGGTCTGTTGTATTTGGTTCTGTAGACTTCTCATTGAATTTACAGTTTTTGATAATGTATTATCCATACCTGCGTATTCTTGTTTTAAAGTCTTTAAATTATTTTCTTGTTTCTTATATTCATCACTAGATTTTCCTAATGTACTTTCTAGTTCTTTCAATTTCATTTCAGCTTTTGATATTATATCTGGCAATTCTTTTTGTCTATTAACAAATGTTTTTAACTTGCCTTCTTGCTCCTTGTACGCATCACCTAAAGCATCTATCTTTTTAGAATAAGCCTGTATTGCTCCTTCTCCACTAGATATTACTTTAGATAGACTATCAAAGTCTTTTTCAACTACATTTAAAGCCTTTTTAGCACCATTGAAATTTTGTTCTAATAGTTTTGTACTTTTATTTACATTCTTTAGTCCACTTTCAAATTCCTTACTATCTAAACCTAATTCTACAACTAAGTTATTAATTACTTCTTGTGACATAGTTTTTACCTCATTTCTTATTTTTCACATACAAAAAAAGATAGCTATTAGGCTACCTCTTTATATGCTCTTATTTATTTGTAAAAAAAATAGGAGATAAGTTAGGAAATATAATTATCTCCTTCTTATCTCCCATTTACTAAAAGAAATCTTCTATTTTGTCTAATTTCTTTTCATTGTTTTCTTTAACATCCTCTAAACCATTTACTCTTTTATAAATAGCATATTGAGAAAATAAAAATCTTGGTGTTGTTCCATCAAAATTTTCTAATGGATGATTTAATAGCGTACAGTATATGTAAGTTAAAAAATCATAGTCCCAATCTTCTTTAAGATTTATTTCTTTTTCTTCGGTGTTTTTTTTGATGTATCTGCTTTAGGCATACTATTATTCATTAATTGACCTATGGTATTAAAACTAGCAAATAATTCTACTAAACTTAATGCATCTACTTCTTTTTGTTCAAAGTCTGGATGATTTGGTTTTATACCGTGATATAAAACACTAGATATAATATCTAAATCACCTTCACTTAATTTTGCTATCATTTCTGGCGTAGTACAATTACACTCTTTAGTAACTCGTTTTATTACACCAAAATTAAAACTTATATTATATTCTTTTCCATTTATTTTAATCTTCTGCATTTTACATACTCCTTAAAGTTTAATTTTTAAATTCTAAGGAATACATAAAATATTCCTTATTTTTATAGATATAAATAGTCAAGCAACTAATTTAAACCACCTTAAAAACGATTTAAATTAGTCACTTTTTTCTTAATTACTTAGATGCTTTTAAAGCACTTGCACTTGGTGCATCTGTAGGGAATGTAGTTAAGAATGAGTTCATAAATGTAGCATCTACACCTGTTGCATCTTCATCTGCTCTAACTCTCCAAGTTCCATTTTCTAATGGTATTATAGCGAACTCTATTTCAACATTTGCTATTTCTACACCATCTTCTTTAGTTTGGAAACTCTCACCTTTTACAGTACCTTTTACTCTTGGTATAGATACTAATCTGTATCTACCATTAGATTTTTGACTCTTAAATGTCATACCTAATATTGGTGCTACTGTATTTACGTTATCTACTACAACACCTTTTACTACTTCGTGTCCTGTCACTAGTGCATATTCATCTAATGATAAACCTAATAATTCAACAGTTACCGTTCCACTAGAAAAACCTTGAACCACATCACAAATTATGTCATCTGCATAAAATGACTCTGAAAACATATCTATTTCAACTTCTGCTGTAACTAATCCATCTACTTTTACAGTACTATCTGAAACTATTGTTCCATCCGTTTCTCTTTTTCCTAATCTTAAATCTGATAAACCTATTTGTCCGACCTTAGCCATATTCTTTTACCTCTTTTTTTCTATAATTTTTCGCATAAAAATAAGACCTACATTTATAAGTCTTTTACTAATCTATATCTAAATGACCTTCCATAAAAATCATCTGATTTCATATCTCTTTCATTTAGCTTTATAAACTTTTCTTCTTTCATCAACCTTTTTATTTCATCTATTTTAGATGCTCCAGCTGGTGATTTAAACCAATATATTAAACCAATTTCTATATTTTCATTTGATGCTATATCATCAGAATAATTTATATCATCTTGATTATTAGTTTGGAATATTAAATATTCCTCATTATCACCACTATACTCCATCCAATGTATAGGAATGTTTAATGGTTGTAATGTTTCTATTATCTTTGAGTTAATCATAATTATTTTAACTCCTTTATTAATACTTCTTTTATTTTTTCTTGTGCTGGTTTAATACCTATTTTAAATCCATCATCTATAAAATATGTACCAGCTCTTGACCTACTACCATAATGATTATAATAAGCACGCTCTACAATCTTTCGATTATCTCCTGTTACTCCTACATCAATAGTAGTTTTGCCTTTTTTCATCTTTATTTTATTAGCACTTTTTATATTAGCTCTTAGTTCTCCTGTATCTACAGGTGATGCATCCTTTAAAGCATTTTCCATTGGTTCAACACCTTCTAATAATGCTTTCTTAGCTACATCTTTTTTAACTTTATTCTCTAGTTCTGATAGTTTCTTAGTTAGTTGCGATATATCAAATTGTAAACTCATAACTATCTTCTAATCTCACACATTATTTCTTGCCATCCATTACCATATGGATAAACGTGTTTTATATTATATTGTTCATCTTTATATACAACTATATTTTCTAAAACTATATTTCTTCTACTAAATAATAAAAATTTTATTGTTTGGCTTTCAGTATCTTTATTAGCACTAATATATTCCTTAGAACTTTGAATTTCCTTTTTACATCTTAAGCGATATAGTTTTTTAAGTTCTCTAACTGTCATTCCTGTGATTTTATCTGTGGTTTTTATCTCACTATAAACTTCTAATACTTCCTTTAGTTCACCTATATTAAACATAACTCACCTAAAGGAACTTTCTCGAACTATTAATATATCTTTGTATCAATGGGTTCGCTTTGGTATTTGTTTGAACCATAGCACTTCTATACTCATACATTTCAGATACTAAAATTAATAATGCTGGTACTAGCGTTTTTGCTTGTAAATATTCTTGTTCTGTAAGTCCACATACTTGCATTAAATATTCTTTTGCCACCATCATAAACATTTCTATTTCTATATCATCATCTGTAAATTCTAATTCAATTCTAAGATAATTTTTCATAAAGTCTAAATCTATATCTTTAATACTATACATCTTTATTCACCTTTTTCTTTCTAGTAGATTTCTTTTTATCTACTACAGCTAACAATCCAGCATCTACTAGTTCACCAGCTCTTTTAGTATTCTTTATTTCTACTATCTGACCTTTGATGAATGCTATTTGTAATGCTGTACAGTAAAAAGGTGATGTTATTACTTCATATTTCATTTTATCACCTCAAATAAATATAATTAGAACCGTACCTATTTGATACGGTTCTTTCAACTAGGAAATACTAAGCTATTTTAGCTATTGCTTGTGTTATACAAGCCTTTACATCTAAAGCTATTGTAGTTCTGAAAGCTATTCCAGCTGTTGTGAAGAATGCATCATCACTTCTCTTAACTTGTGCGTTAGTACCAACACCAGCTACTACAGCCTTTTCTAAGTCTGTAAACATCATATCTGTTATATCTTCACATAACACTACAGGTCTACCCATTAATTTAAATTGCATTCCATTTACTAAATCTCTAACTAGTATAGGATGTCCATCTGTTCCAACTAATCCAGCTAAGGCTTTTAAATGTGTGTCATTTACAACGAATATTGCATTCTTTCTATACTTAGCATTTAATCCAAAGTATAAATTTGTAACATCTTCTAAAGCTATTACACCTTCTGCTTTAGGTGTAACTGTAACTACTTCTGTAGCTTTGTTTAATGTATCTGCTATCATACCTTCTATAGTTTCATCTATAGCTTGGTTTCCTTCTTCTTTTATTAATCCTTCTACATCATATGATGCATCATTCATTAACTCTTCTGATACTACAGTTAATAAAGCGTGCTTTTCTGGACGTAAATCCACTTGTTCAACTAGAACATCCTTCTTAGCTATTTCTGCTAATTCACTAGCCTTAACTAATTTACCCATTTTAGATTTTTGCACAGGTACTATTGAATTACCATTAAACTTTTCTATTCTCGCAAAATCTTTTAATCCTAATTCTTTTGCTCTATCAGTTACTAAAGCTCCATTTTGTACTTTTTCACCTTTTACATTTGATTTAGTCATATCTCTTACTTCTACTTCTTTACCTTCTAATAACATTTCTCTTAATTCCATACTTGTTTCCTCTACTTTCGTTTCTTTTGTATTTTTTAAATTTCTTATTTCTTTTGCTTGCTCTATTTGAGCATCTAATTCTTTAACTTCTTGAACCTTTACATTCATTGCATCTAGTTCTTCTTTTGATAAACTTCTTGTTTCATCAAGACATCCATCAAGCTCTGCCATCAATCTGGCTCTTTTTTCTATAAGTGCTTTCATTGACTTTTGTTCCTTTCATAAGTTTTTTTCACAACAAAAATAGCCACTAGCTTTCTGCTACTGACTTTTTATAATTCTTATTTAATTTAATTAATTCTCTCCAACAGTTTGATTGATGATGGTATTAACTACTTGTCCTTCTTTAACTATTGAATTAAATTTAGATAATGTAAATATATCTAATCCTTCTTCTTTATTCATATTTAATTTAGTTCTAACTTCATTTAAAGTCATAACTCCACAATCTATTGCTTTAGCGTAATATTCTATTTCATCTTTCTTATTAGTTCTCAATAGATTATCTATATTAAATTCAAAGAATGTATCACCATCTTCTTTTTCTTCTTCTGTAAGTAATTGAATATTAAATAACTCTTCAATCCTTCTTAAGTATGGTAATAATGTATATTGTAGAAACTGTAAGTTTGATTGCTCTAGGTTTCCATAGTTCCCAGATTTTTCATTTGAACCAATCATATGTGGACTTATCTTTAATAGCCTTGCTATTTCTGATATATTAAACTCTTGATGGTTTAATAATTCTACATCAGCTGGACTTAATGATATATTGCTATATTTTAAATCCTCTGGTAATACTAAAACTCTTCCAGAATTTCCCCCTCCAAAGAATGATTGTATTTTTTGTGATAATCCTTCTCTTTGTTCTGGTGATAAATTAGAAGGTGTGTGTATCAAACCTTTAGTGAATGAGCCATTAGTTACCGTAGCACCCATAAATGAATTTTGAGCACCAGCTAATCCTAAAGTTTCCCTCCCAAATTCAAGTATGCCTTTACCATTTATTCCATCTTCACTATTAGTAACTAAATTTAAAACTTCATAGTATTGATAAGTTCCTGCATATCCTTCTTTAGATATATAATAGATGTATTCATCAGTTCCATTTACTTTTCTTAATTGAACTTCCGATTTCTTCAAAGGAACTAATTTTTCAATTTCAAACTTTGAATTTCTTATTATCAATATAAAACCATTACCTTCTAGTATTGCTGATTTTATAATTGCATCTTTCATATCAAATGAAGATATAAATCCATTAGCACTTCTATTCAGTAAATAGTTTATCTTTTCTTTGCATCTTACTTTAGAACCATCTTCTGCTATTTTATATTTATATATTGGCAATGATGCTATTGTTTCAGATATAAGATTTACACCACAATATAACGCACTTAATTTCATAGCTACATCTTTATTAGTTTTAGAAAATCCATTAAATTGAATATCTAAAACATTTCCTGTATCTTGATTAGATGCTGGTTCTGGTGTATTTTTAAATTTATTAAATAATCCCATATTTTCTCCTTTCTATCAAATTTTTAAAGGTATAAATACCTTATGAGTATTTTTTAAACACCTTTAAAATCCAATTTAAAGGCTTGAATTTTCAGTATTAAATCATAAATATATCATCAATACTAAACTTCGGTTTTTCTTCAACTTCATATGCTGATTTAAAAGCAAATACTGTTGCTACCAATAAATCTATCCTGTTTTTAGATTTAGATTTATCCAGCATTTCATTTTCTGATTTATCTATTCTTGTTATTGCATTAGATACACACCAATCAAATAACATAGACTTTTCATAAACAATATTTCCTAAATAAACTTCATTTCTAAGCTCTTTTGTTGGTGAACTTAGATTAGTCATACTTTGTCTTATCTCAACTACATCATAGTCATTGGATAAACTTAACATCATATTTACAGCATTATATGGGTCAAAATTTATGCTTTTTATTTTGCATTTGTATTCTTTTTCTATATTTCTTATATAATCTTCTATAAAATCATAATCAACTATCATACCTTCTCTTATGAATAATTCACCTTTAGATGCTGAAAGTTTATAATCGAACTTTTCACGCCTACCTATCAAACTTTCTTCTGGTATAAAGCCTACTGATTTTATAAAGTATTTTCCATCCTCTTTATACATCATAGATACAGCTGAAATATCTGTTGTAAGAGATAAATCGACACCTATGTGTACTTCTTTTCCTTCAAAATCAATCTTATCTACGCCTAATGCTTTCCACTTATCCATAATTAAATATGAATTATCCTCACTAGTTATCTGTGGTACATTGAATTGCTTTATTAGTAGATTTTTCATAATCTTAGGATTTTCTAAAGCCTTTTTATATTCATTTTCTATAGGTTTTGCTGGTATTTCTTCTAATATCGGACACGCCTTTATCCATAAGTCTTGATTATGGATTTCTTCTGGATTATCCAGACAATACATAATAGGTAGTATTCTTTCATCCTCAAATGTACCTTCTAGCACTTTCTTTCCATAGTCTAGCATTTCCACAAACCAATTATCTTCGTGCTGAACATCATATTCAGTACTTATCATAAAGGTCTGGTAATTTTTACGCATTAAGAACCCACTTGTTAAACTATCTCTTAAAGCTCTATCAACTACCATACTTTCATCTAACATTATTGTAGATGGATTTATACCATCTTGTGATATTGCATTAGATGATACAGCATTGAATATAGAACCATCAAATTCTAAATACTTCTTATATATTTTAAAATGTTCTGCTAGTTCTGGATTAGATTTAACTAGATTTATAGCCATATTAACTAATATTTGTGCCTGTGCTAGTTTAGATGCTCCATTGTAAACCTGTGCATTTTGTTCTAGCATCATTCCTATTAGACCTAGTAAAGATATGATATATGATTTACCTTGCTTTCTTGGTAGGTATACTATTACTTCTCTATATCTATAAATACTTTTATCTTCCTTCAACCTCCAACAAAATGCATTTTGCACTATATTTGATTGAAAGGATGCAAGAACTATATTTTCACCAACTTTAAGACCTTCTGTATACTTAAGTTGATATATAAATTCTTCTATAAAAAAGGCTTTTTCTACGTCAAAAAAGTAAGGAAAATCTTCATCCTTACTTCTTTCAATATCTTTTATGAACTTATTAGCAAATAATATCATCCACTTATTACTTGGTACTTTACCTGTAGCAACTCTTTTACAATATTTATATGCTGTTGTTTCATAAACTCTATTATCAAACATCTTTTAACCTCTTAATCCACTTAGAAGGTTATTAAGTTTGTTTTCTTTTTGTTCATTATCAACATTCGCTGCGAATTTACTTCTTGCACTTGCTGACATTCCTATTGCTGTCATATTTCTATTAAATATTCCTTCATAGGTTTTAAATGTTTTTATAGCTGGATTTTCTACTAATTCCACTTGATGTGTTTTAGTATTTTCTTTATTTACTAGTAATCCATATTGCTCTATTAATTCATTAGCTTGTAGCATTCTATATTTTGCATTTGCACAAATAGCTATTATTTCTCTATCTGCATTTGCTAATGCTTTAATATGTAATAATGGTTTTACTAGTTCCAGATATATTTCTTTCTCTGGTTCTCTTAAATGCTCTGGTGGTGTAGATAATAAACTTCTATCACCAACTAGTTCATTTTCTGCTTGTATTCTTCGTTCACGTTCTTCTTTAGAAACTTTTTTACTTTGTAGTTCCATAGGAACTCTAGGTTTAGCCATTTATTACTTTCACCACCTTCGACTAAAACTTGATTGGGGCAAATATTTTTTAACGTAATCTCCATCTCTAGGGAAATCTTCTCTTCCTAAAAATGAAAATCAAACTATCCCCACCCAATTTTTGAAAATTAATTTTCAATTTTTAATAATTTTTTTACAAACTTATCACTATTAATTAATTGATTTATATATTTATTTAATTTATTTTTATTATCAATATTATTTAAATGTACTTGCTTATGATGATAAGAACATAAGCTAATTAGATTATCATTATCTAATCTCTTACTAAAGTCTTTTAACAAAGGAACTATATGATGCACATCATTGCTTGGTTCATATCTACATAATGCTTTACATATGATACAATGATTGCTATCTCTTCTTACAATCTCTTGTCTTTTCTTCTTCCATTCATTTGATACATAAAACATTCTAATCTTATCTTCATTAGCCTTATCTCTTATATATCTATCTGAATTATATCTCTTTGTATTATCCTTTAATTGTTCTTCTCTCTTGCTGGTACATTCTTTACATCTTGTAGTCCTATATGGTATCTTAGCACCACAATCTTTACATAGTGTCATTAATGCCATAATATACTACCTCTTTTATTATTTGTGCGAATAGTAGGACTCGAACCCACATCACCAGACTAACTCGCCTATGGTTTTGCCTATTAAACTATATTCACAAGGAAAGTAGGCATAGCTTAAACTATACCTATGCAACATAAACTCTAGGAAAATAGATTAGTCCGACTCTCCTATTTGAGTCGACCTTCTCATTTTATTTTATTTAAATTTAAGGTTTGCTACAACCTTATATATAATCGCTATTATCTTTGTATCAATCTTTATATCATAAGTATTTAATTCTTTTATTAATATACTTTTGAAATCATCATATTTCATTTATAACACCTCTTGTGTCAAAAAATATATAGTTTTTGTTGAGAACTATATAAAACTCAATGGAATACAGCACTTCCATCAATTTGGTAACTTCACTAAAGTTTTGTGGTCTATGATATTCGCAATCACATAAACACCTAGAAACCACATAGGAGTAGGCATAGTAATAACTATACCTAATGAAATTTTTAAAAGAGAAAAATTCAAAATTGGGTGAGCATACCCAATAAAATAAACTTTCTTTTAAAATTATGCAACCTATTGGATTTGCACCAATACTAATACCTAAAGGTCACAAGGAGTATAGAGAACATATAGTTGTCCTCTATATAATTGAGTAGAATAATAAGATTTAAACCTTACTATTCTTTTGTATATAAATATGATAAAACATCATATTTTAGTAGGTATGATAATCTATTATTAATTAGAATATCTATCCAAAAACAGAACGAATTGGATTTGCGTAGCAAATCCAATGAGTCACTATATAATTTATTATTCTTTATAAAAAAATAGCCACAGCTAAAGCTGTGACTTTCCTCAAACAGCAAGCTGTTTTCGGAGGATGTTTATATAATAATTAACATCCATTTACTGAAATATATATTATTATTACTATATATCAGAAAGTGGATGTTAATTATATTACTTATTTATTCTTTAAATTAAATTTATATCTATTAATCTATGAACAAGTATTTCTACATCTTCATTAAATCTGGTCAATGTATTATCCTCTTTATAGCGTTCATTTAATTTTAATATATCATTTTCTTTTTTAGGTAATGTTTTTTCATTATTTATACTATCTAAAATTGATTGTTTTGATATTTCATTTATACTATTTAAAGCATTTGTAAATTCTTCTTTAGTTATTTTAAAATCATATATATATTCATTTGCCTTTATATCATATACCTCATAAAAATAATCAAATTTTATTTCTGGTATTTTATCATTATTGTGTATCCAATTATCATTGCTTTCAATTACCGATTTTGTAAAGTCATTTACAAGCCTATTTTGTATATTTTCATATACTTTATTATAAAATATTTCTTTTTCTTTTTTACCTGCTTTATATACATCTTTTTGAGTATTAAATCCACATTCATTCAATGCATACCTTATAGCTCCACTTGTAAATTCTTCTTGTTCTTCATTCATTAACATATACATATTTCTTGTTTGAATATCTGGTTTTCCATTTATATATATTACATTTCCATTCTTATCTAAGTTTGTTTCTTTTATAGTAAATCTACATCTTTTTTTAATTCTTGATATTATGTAACTTGCATCTACTAAATACATTATATTTCTTTTTACAGCCTGCCCTATTAAATTATCTACATTCTCTAAAAACAATACAGTACTCGATAACATTACTTGATTATCTTCTGCTGTTTTTTTATTATATCTTTTAGCATCTAAATATTTATTATTTACAAATCCACAGTTAGTCATTAAAATGCTTTTTGGTGCGACAATATTTCTATTATTATTTTGTAATAGATATATTAATACAGTTTTCATATTTTCAGCATATTTTCCATTTAATTCAATTTTTCGCTGTGAATATATTTCTGTTATTATATATTTCATTCCTCTTCCTCTTCCTATTGTATAATAACTACATATTTCACTTGCTAGATTTTTTTGTCTTTGCTTTGAATTTGGACTTTTAGCTGGCTGTTCATTTATTACACCTTCAAAAAATTCTTTTCCTGTGTATGGTACATTTAATTCTAATCTTATATTCATATAATCTCCTTGTTATTTAGTAGCTTTGTAGCCACGTTATAGTTAAATTTTTTAAGGTTCTTTTAACCTTATAAGTAACTATTTGCAAAAAAATTATGGAATGTAAAAATAATTTAATATTTTATTTTTTATAAAGATTTAAATAGGATATTTAGTATTATGAATGTATTTTTAAAGGCTCTAAATTGATTTAAATGCTTTGATTTTTAAATAATTTAATCTATTTATTCTATAAATTATAAAAAGCAGGTTTTTACACCTGCTCTATTTTGAATATTAATATTCAATCATATAATCATCTAATTCTTTTGTCCAAAAATCAATTTCATTCATTATTTGCTCTATACTAATTTGATTGTCTTTGTTTATAAATTGATACATAGCATCATCAAATATTGCTATAAAATATGTTTCAATTGCTATTGAGTCAATATCAACATCTACATTATATTTTTTATTAACTTTTGATGAATATTCTTTATGAATATTCATTAAAAGTTCTTCATCCATCACTTCATATTCTTGATTTACTACACAACATACATATCTATCATAATTTTTATATAATTCACTTATTTCCATATGATATTCACCAATTAAATCTATGACATCATCATAATCTTCACAAATATCATTTATATTAACTTCCCAACTATTCACTATATCTTCTCTTATTTTTCTTATTGTATTTTCCATCTTTTCCTCCATTTATTATAATGTCCAGCCTTCAAAAAAGAACCCAATTATATTATTCATTGCTTTTATAAAATGTGGTGCTGTTAGGTCTATATACAAATCAAATATCTTTTTTGCTATCATTAATAAAATACCTAATCCCATAACTGTAGCTAATATAGTTACCAAACTTCCAAGTATTATCACCTGTTTTTCCTCCTTGTTAAATTCTCTATTAAACCTTTTTAACTTCGCCTTTATGTATGTCATTCTATATGTCCTCCTATTGTTTTTTATTCCAATAGATGGTATACTATTTCTTGTCTAGTGAACTGTATTCCAATCTATTGGGTATGGTTCTTTTTTATTGTCTAATTACTTTCTTTTATCTCTCCATATTCTCTAATCATTGCATCTTGTGTAACTATCCAAGCTACACCAAATTTTTTACAATCTACACCTTCTACAAGCTTTCCTGTAGCAACAGCTTTTCTTAAAGTACTATCTTTTAAATTCCATAGTTTGGTAGCATCTGCAAAACTATATAATCCCTCAAATGGATTTTTCATACTATCACCTACCTTTAAATTAGCTTTAACACTATATCTAGTACTAGATTTAATATGATTAATATTATCAATACTTTAATTGATTTACTTAACATCTGTTTATAATTCATAGTTTTATGATATAATATTAAGAAACACACCTAGAAGAATATATCTTCTAGGATTTAGTTTTAAAGTAACTTTTCAACTAACTTCTCTATGACTTCTAATATCTTGATAAGTAGATTGATTAAGTTATGTAAGATAGCTCCTATAGTGATTAAAAGTGCCAATTTTAATCTACTATTAGAGGGCTTTCTTTTTTTGTGTTTCTTTCTATTACTCATTTATTCAACTCCTTTCTATATATTTATTATATCACGCCACCGTGATATTTTCAAGTTCTATTTTTAATTTTATTACATCTTTTTACAATAAAAAAAGAACAAGTTTTACACCTGCTCTATATCTTCTAATTCTCTATAAACTATATAAATATTTTTTTCTTTAATATCATATACTAATTCATTGTACTCTTTCTTAAGCTCTTTTAATCCTTCTGTAAGCTCTTTCTTAGTCTTAGTTAAGCTAATATATGTATAACCTCTATAACGACCTTTTACAACTAAATCATTATCTATTTGATATATTGTACCATTTACTATTCTAACTTCTTTTTCAAGTCTTTTTATTTGATTATAAATACCATCTAGTGCATATCTTAATATTTGTCTATTATTCATTTTATTTACCTTTACTTTCTAGCAATGCTTTATTTAGTATTTCTCTTATTAAATCAGATAGTGATATACCTTTTTTATTAGCTAACTTCATATACTTTTCTTTTTCTATTTTTGAAACTCTAGCTCTTATTAATGTATCTTTAATCATTCTCTTTCTCCTATTGTAGCTACCTAATATTTAAGATTATCTTATTTAACCTTATACTTAATGATTTACTAAAATTAGACCTTATGTAAAATAAATAATAAAAATATTTTTGCATAAAAAAATAGAAGGCAATTACTCACCTTCTATTCTCTGATTATATTTTCCGTTCACATTCAAGAACAACAAAACAACAATTTAATAAATTTTATATTCAAATTTATTCGCAATGATATAATAACATTTTTTACTATATTATTCTATATGTTTCAAGTAAATTAAGCATTTACTGTTTCTATATACTTATCTATAGCACTTAATAATTCATTCTTATATTTATATATATCACTTATATTTTCTATATAATATCTAACTTCTTTTTTGTTTTCATCAGCTATAGTTATACTCTTTTTTGCTGAATTGAAGTATAATCTACATACCCATTTTCTAGTATTATTTTGATATAATATACCAAAATATCTTTCAACATCTTTATAGCTTATTTCTTCTGCACTAACCACTTCTGATAATATACTTCTAACTATGTTAAATCCTTCTAATTCTTCTTCTGTTGTTACTACCTTATTATCTTCATTTGCATTTACATCTACAGCAACTTCTTCTACAACCGTTTCTTCTTGTATATTATTTACTTCTACAGTTTCTTCTTCTGAATTATTATTTAATATACTTTTTATCTTATCATTCATAAAATCATTAACAAATTGTTGCATAGATTTTTTTACTATCGGTCTAAACTTTTCTACTACATTTGAAGTTTTTACTCCTGTAAAGAAATCACCTATTATAAATCTCACAAATTCATCACTTGGATTATTTAATTGTTCTGTTAATTGAGCTTTTATAAGGTTTGTATATTTTAATTCAGATGCTGTATTGAATATAGTATCTATATCAAAATTATCCTTTGTAAATTTCTTTAATTCAGTAACTTTAGTATCATTTAAATCTAATAAATTAACTTCTAAGAATGGCTTTTCATCCATTTTATTAGTTTCTTCTAAATCTGTAAAGAATTTATAAACTATACCATTTGTTAAAACAGCAAACTTAGCATCTGTTGCTGTAAAGTATCTAAATAATTGTGCGTCGTGTTTTGTTAAATCATCATTAACACCTTTCGCCTCAATTAATATTACAGGCTTTCCATCTTTCATTATTGCATAGTCTACTTTTTCACCCTTTTTAGTCCCTATATCTGCTGTATATTCTGGTACAAACTCTATTGGATTAAATACATCATAATCTAATAAATTAAAGAATGGCATTATTAAAGCCGTTTTAGTTGCTTCTTCTGTTGCTAAACTATCTTTCATCATTTCTATTCTTTTTGAAAATTGTTTAATTTTATCTACGAAATCCATTATTATATTCCCTCCAAATTGTATATTGCTAATAATACACCCATTATTATTTTGTTAATTCATCCTCATACTTTTCAAATAACATTTCTAAAGCTATATCTATCAATTTAGACTTTGCTATTCTAGTTGTTTTTGACAATTCATCTAAAGTTTCTAATAGCTTTATATCAACACTTGTACTAAATCTTGTTCTACTAACTTCTTTTCTTTCTTGTGTCATATGTACAGCTCCTTTATAGTTTTAAGTATACATTAAAGTTAATGACATTTCAATAAGTACTAATCACTAATATTTTCATAAATTTCACCTGTGTATTATATCGTTTCATATAGCAAAAGTTCATATATATATGCTCTATCATATTTATTAACTGTCTTTGGATGACCTGCAATATTTACAACTTGTTTTCCAGAGATTTTTAAATTATGTTTAATCTTTCCAAATCTCCATTGTGTTATATTTAATACTTCACATACTTCATATTTAAACATATCTAATCTAACTTGATGTTCTTTATATATCCACAATATAATTTCTGGTTCTACTTCTGGTAAATGCTCTTTTAATAATGTTTTAACTTCTTTTTCTTTTAAATCAGTATAATTCTTTATTCCTACTTTTCCTAATATCTTTTTACACTCACTTGTTGTTATTCTATCTATAAGTTTTACTACATCTTTTATTATCAATTTATCTATTTCATCTGGTTCATATTCTCTATAATCTATTTTAAATATCTCTACAAAGATGCTGTATAATCTATTATCATTCTTATTATTTGTATATTTTATTTTCATTTTTCTTTAAATCTTCTTTTTGCAAATCTTTTATTATATCTATGAATATATCGCATAACCTATCTTTATCAACCTCATTTATCCCATAGCTAATATTAACTTTCATATTTTCTATTTTAAGCTTTGTCATTAGTACACCTCTCAATATAAATATTTACTTATTTCAAACTTTATTGTATTTTCTATTTTTATTTATTTTTCTTCTTATTTTTTTTATATATTTTAATTGGATTATCATTATAACCTTCTACTTTTGTAAACTTTATACAGTAATTTCTATTGACCGTTGTTTTACCAAATCTACATCTTTTTCTATTGTAGTATAAACATTTCTCACATACACACTTTATAGGTTTAATACCTTTCTTCTTTCTTTCTTCAAATACATTTTTTGTACCTGTCATACTCATACTTGTCTTTTTAGTTTTCATCCTATATCTCCAATCTGTATATTATCTATATATTTTATTATTAAGTATCTCAACTATGTCCAACTTTCACATTTTATTGAAACCTATTGACTTCTAGTAACCTAAACTGATTATCCTTGAAGGCTTAGCCATTTGGACATAGTTACCCACAAACAGCTGTGAGTAACTTTCCTGTTTTTATCCCAGTTAGGATAGGTATGTTACGACCATACAACGTTACGGACTAGTACAAGCACACAATATCTATGTTAATAATTTAATATCTGCTATATCCAACCCCATAGCCACATTTTAAATGATATTGTCCTCAAATTGGACTTCCTACCCCACCTATTTTTTATTTATGGCTCGTGGTTGCCATTCTCACCCCTTCAATATGGTACTAGACATATTTATATGGTGTTGGGACTTGTCCTATCTTAGAACCTTACCCAAGTGTTTAGTCGGCATTACCTGTACTCTGTCGAGCCATTCGATTCGCTATCTTGGTCAAACACACTTCCTTCTAACACCCTTTCGTGGTAAAATAAAAATAACCACTATTAAGTTTTTACCTAATAATGGTTTTATTTATTGTTGGGTGATGCTAGTGGTGTTCCTTTTAGTGCATCTACTATAGCTGTTATGGGTAACCCCGTTACTGATTTACATGAAGATATGGCTGCTGAACAAAAAGCTTTAGCAACTTATTATCAACTAGTTAATTTAACGGATGATGTAGATATTATTGACGTATTAAAATTCTTAGGAGAAAGAGAAATAGTACATTATCAAAGATTTGGAGAAGCTTTAATGGATGTATATGATTTTGAAGAAAGTCAAAAACTATTCTAATCAAAAATAATAAAGCTCTTACAATATATATTGTAAGGGCTTTACTATTTTAGTTTTATTTTTCTTAACACATTTTATCTCCCTATTATTTTATTTTGCAATAAATAATATTTTATATTCACTGCATGATTATATATCTATACTCACTTTCATTTATTCTATATCGTAGTCAGGTGAATAATCGTAATCAACATCTTCTTCATAGTCAAAATATAGTAATTCCAAAGTATTTTCCATAATTATATCTCCTTTAATTTTTTAAATATGATTTTTTTTATCTCTATCTTTCATATTTAACTTATTATATGCAATCTTCTAGAAATAATTTCCATTCATTGTAAATATATTTTGACCATGTTTTTAATTTATACGTTAGATAATACTCTTATTTTTATGTCCTCATTTAAGATATTAAATCGATAAACATTTTCTAAGTCAGACATTAAGTATAACTGTGCATAATCATTTAAAGCTTTAAGCGGTATATATTCTTTCCTATCCATAAAGTGATAGTATAGATTTTTTATATAATTTAAATAGCATTTATTGAGTTTAAGCTCAACATAGGTAGAATTACTCAATTTTCTGGAATCTTGAAATAGTTCTAAAAGCCTAACATATGCACACTCTGAATCTTTGGTAAGATGCAAATTGCTAAGTCTTTCATCTAAAGCATCTTCTATACTCACAAGAGCATTTCTATTAATAAATAAGTCTATATAGTAACAACTTTTACTATATTTGAATTGATAAAAATCAGTTATTACGCTCATATCAACACTCCTTATAGTTCATATCTGATTTTTTTATTTCCTATTTATTATTATTTTCATAACTACATATAATTTATACATGTTTTTAACTAAATATCTTCCGTAATTTACTTTAAAACTATCTAATAGATATTACAAAAATAGACAGCCTTAAAAGTAAACCTTTTTAGACTGCCATCATATTTATACTCCTGTAGATCCAAATCCACCTATTCCTCTTTCACTATCACTAAGTTCATTGGCTTCAACTATATTTACCTCATAAATTGGTTTTAATACCATCTGAGCAATTTTCATATGTTTTGTAACTGTAAAATCCTCTTTACCGTGGTTGATTAATATCACTCCAACTTCACCCCTATATCCTTCATCTATAGTTCCAGGAGTGTTTAAAACTGTTATTGAATTTTTTAAAGCAAGTCCACTTCTTGGTCTTACTTGAGCTTCTGTCATTTTAGGTAGTTCTAGAGATATACCTGTTTTAATAAGCCTTGATTCTCCAGAAGGTATAACTACATCTTCCACTGAGTATAAATCCATACCTGCATCACCCTTATGAGCAAAGTTTGGTAATATAGCTTCTTTATTTAGTTTTTTTATCTTTAGTGTATACATTCTAATATCTCCTTTTTATTTTCATATATCTATTATATACCCAATATATTTTAATAAATATAGTTTTTATAAATATAATTTTAGGAGGATAATTATGATTAATTCAAATCATTCAATAAAGGTATCGCCTATTCCTTGGATGAAACAAAAACTTGAGGTTCTTTATGATTTTAATTTACACGGTAATTTATATTTAATTTATAGTGATCTAAAAAAAGACTTATACAACTCAAATATAGATATTCTTTATATTTCAAATTTATTAGATTATTTTAATATTGTCGTTGATGATCAGCATCTCCTATATGTATACTTTCCTATTAATATAAGTGAACTCACAAAAAATCTCATACTTACATTTAAAAATTTATCCCCAGAAAATGTATATATAATATTAGGCGGATATAGTAGTGACTTAGATAATTTAACAAAATCAAATTATTTATCTAGCATATATAAAGACTTTCCTAAATTAGAAAATATTATTAGTGAGTCTTATTTAGTACACCAATCTAAGACTTATGAAATTTTCACTTCATTATCTGATACTCAAAGAATTTTTATATCATCAGATTCAGCATGTACTATATCTGGCCCTACATTAAATTTTCATATGAAACATTCTAATCCTAACCATGTAAACCACATATCATTTGTACAATTACTAGATGAGTCTCAAATCGGTAAATCAGTAGATTTTTATCTAAGAGGTTTAACTAATAAAAATAATAATTTCAATTATAATTTTTAGACTGTCTTGCAGTCTTTTCTTTTTTTGTGATAATATATAATAGCATTTTGAAAGGAGGCTATATATGAAACTTATATTAGCGGAAAAGCCATCCGTTGCAAAAACTATAGCATCATTTCTAGGTGCAAAGACTAGACAAGATGGATATTTTGAGGGCAATGGATACGTTATAACTTATGCGGTTGGTCATTTGGTCGCTTTATATGATATGAAAGATTATGATAAAGATAAATATTCTGGGTCTTGGAAAATGGATAACTTTCCATTTATCCCGAGTGATAAATTTAAATTTAAGGTAGATCCTTCAAAAAAGAAGCAGTTTGATATTGTAAAAAAGCTGCTAAATAGAGATGACATAGAATATGTAATTAACGCAACAGATAATGATAGAGAGGGAGAACTTATCTCATTTTTAGTATTTTTATTAGCAAAAAATAGAAAACCTGTAAAAAGGATTTTAGTTAATGAATGGACTCCTGAAGACATTACTAGAGGTCTAAAAAACCTAAAAGACGATAGTGAGATGAGAAACCTTCAAGCTGCAGGATATACTAGACTTATTACAGATTGGCTAATAGGAATAAACTTCACATCTGTTGCAACATTAAAATATGGAAATGGAAAACTATTAAATATTGGTCGTGTAATACTCCCAACAGTAAAGCTAGTCTACGATAGGGATATGGAGATACTAAACTTTGTTCCAAAAACTTACTACGAAATAGAAGGTCAGTTTGAATGTGAGAATGGTAAGTATAAAGGAAAGTATATAAAAGGAAAAGAAAATAAATTTGATACTATTGAAGAAGCAAACAGCATTATTAATAGCATTACTTCTAATACAGGAACTATTTCTGATAAGAAGGTGTCTATGTCTAAAGAATATGCTCCTAAACTTTTCAGTTTAACTTCACTTCAAGGATATATAACATCTAAGTTTTCTAATTTTACGTCAGATAAAGTTTTAAACGTATGTCAATCCCTTTATGAAGGTAAAGGTAAGGGTGGATACATTACTTATCCTAGAACTGATTCTATATACCTTGAGGAAAGTTTAGCTACTAAGGCTTCTCAAACTTTAGACAAGCTAAAAATGGGATTAGAGTATGCAGATAAAATTAAGTTTGCAAAAACTAAAAGAGTATTTGACTCTTCAAAAGTAGATAGCCATAGTGCTATTATGCCAACTTATATAATTCCAAATTCTCTTACTCCTGATGAACAGATAGTTTATAATGCAATAAAAGATAGATTTATCGCAAACTTTATGCCACCTGCAGAATATGAAAATACTGAAATAAAGACTGATGTAGATAATCATATTTTCTTAACCAAAGGAAAAGTGCTTAAGAGTAAGGGGTATCTAGAGGTTTATAAAAAAGAGGAAAAAGATGATTTACTACCAATGGTAAATAAAAATGATACTGTAGATGTGTTAGAAATAAAACCTCTAACAAAGCAAACTACACCTCCAAAATCTTATACTGAGGATACTTTACTTAAAGCTATGAAAAACTGTGGTAAAAATGTTTCTGATGATGATACTGCTGTTTTGTCAGGCTATTCTATAGGTACATCTGCTACTCGTGCTGACGTACTTAAAAAGATTTCTCAGGTTGGCTATGTTGGAAAAAAAGGTAAGTCTTATTTTATAACAGACCTAGGTAAAAACTTAGTTGAGATTTTTCCAGTTAAAGACTTATTTGACGTTGATTATACAGGTAAACTTGAAAAAAGTTTAAGTGATATTCAAAAAGGAGAGTTTACTAGAAAAGAGTATTTAACTAATATAATGAGCTTTATAGTCAAAAATGTAGGTGTAATACAGTATGATAGACCTAAAAATATTAGCACTGAAAACTATGTTTATAACCCTAAGACTAAGAAGTTTACAAAGGAATCATCTAAATCTACCTCTAAAAATGTATCTAAAGCATCTCCATCAAAAAGTAGTGCCTCAGATGTTAAAAATGATTCATTGGGTAAGTGTCCAATATGCCAAGGTGATGTTACTGAATTCGAAAAAGGATACATATGTGAAAATTACAAAGAATGTAAATTTGCAATATGGAAAAATGATAAATATCTAGAATTTTATAAGAAGAAACCTAATAAAACTATGGTAAAGAGCATATTAAAAAATGGTCAAACTAAAGTTAAATCCCTAACATCAAAACAAGGAAATAAGTTTGATGCTATATTAAAATATAGTAAAAAAGATAATGGATATTTTGGTTGGGATATGGAAATTGAGAAGTAACAAAATTGAGAGCAGTTGCATATTATGATTTTAGAATAAAATATTCTTTTCATATATTACTCCTTTCATAGAGAATTTCGATTTACTTACTTTGGTTATACTATCACTTTAGTCTAAGTGAATAGTGCTACGTACGAATCAATTCTATTATTTATTAAGCTTGCTCAAATCTTCATAAGCTTAAAATAAGGTTGCTAATACTAGCAACCTTTATTCTTTATTATCAAAAGTTTCATCTATTTTACATCTTGCCATTTTAATTATTTCCGTGAAGTTATATCCTTTTAATTTACATCCACATTTTGGACAATACTCTAACTTTTTAGATACTATAGCTCTACAACTAGGCTCAGGACATCTTGCTTTAGAAGTAACTTCAGATACCTTTAGCCCACATCTTGGGCAAATCGTACCAGGTCTTGAAGATACATCTTTTCCACATCTTGGGCATTTTATCATAATAGACTCCCCCCTTTATAAAATTAAAACCTCCTCTATTAATCTATGCATATAAACTCAAATAAGTTTCATATACCTTCGATTTTATAAAGGAGGTTTATTTTAATATTTAGTTTCTAGGATTTTTTATAGAAGCTTGCGCTGCTGCAAGTCTAGCTATTGGTACTCTATATGGTGAACAAGATACATAGTCTAGTCCTATATTATAACAGAACTCAACTGATGAAGGCTCTCCGCCATGTTCTCCACATATTCCTAACTTTATCTCTGGTTTAACAGACTTACCTAGCTCTACACCCATCTTTACAAGTTTACCTATTCCTTTTTGATCTAGTACTTGGAATGGATCTTTTTCTAATATTTCTTTATTTACATACTCACCTAAGAACTTACCTGAATCATCTCTTGAGTAACCGAATCCCATTTGAGTTAAATCATTTGTCCCAAAGCTAAAGAAATCGGCTTCTAAAGCTATCTCATCTGCCGTTAAGCATGCTCTAGGTATTTCTATCATAGTACCTATTGTATATTCAATATCTATATCTTCCTCTTCAATTATTCTATCTACTGTAGCTTTTATCATATCTCTTATTAATTTAAACTCTTTAACTTCACCCACTAAAGGTATCATTATTTCAGGATGTACCTTTGCACCTTGTTTAGTAGCTTCTATTGCACCTTGAATTATTGCTTTAGCTTGCATCTCACATATTTCAGGATATGTTACTGCAAGTCTACAACCTCTATGGCCTAACATCGGGTTAAATTCAGATAAATCAACTATTCTCTTTTTAATCTCATTAACTTCAATGTTCATAGTCTTTGCAAGTGCTTTTATTGATTCATCATCATGAGGTAAGAATTCATGAAGTGGTGGGTCCAATAATCTTATATTTACTGCTTTTCCATCCATCACTTTGAACATTTCTATAAAATCTTCTCTTTGCATAGGAAGTAATTTATCTAATGCTACTAACCTTTGTTCTAAAGTTTTAGCTAATATCATCTCTCTAACAGCTGGTATTCTATCTTCATCAAAGAACATATGCTCTGTTCTACATAACCCTATACCTTCTGCACCAAATTTTATAGCAGCTTTAGCATCTCTCGGGTTATCTGCATTAGTTCTTACCATCATAGTTTTATATTTATCTACCCAGTTCATTAATTTCTCAAAATTACCTGTTAAAGCAACTTCAGTCTTTTTAACTTCACCTAAATAAACACAACCAGTTGAGCCATCAAGAGAGATATAGTCACCTTCTTTTATAACTATATCATCTATCCTAATTTCTTTGTTGTATTCATCCACCTTTATCTCACTACATCCTGCTACACAACATTTACCCATACCACGAGCCACAACTGCTGCGTGAGAAGTCATACCACCTCTTGCAGTAAGTATACCTTGAGCGCATATCATCCCTTCTATATCCTCTGGTGATGTTTCTAGCCTAACTAATACTACATCTTCACCTTTGCTAGAAGCTTCAACAACATCCTCTGCATTGAAATAAACTTTACCACTACCTGCTCCTGGTGATGCTGGCAGTCCTTGAGCTACTACTTTAGCACTTTCAAGTGCACTACTTTCAAATATAGGATGTAGTAATTGATCTAATTGATTAGGCTCAATTCTCATTATAGCTTCTTTTTCATCTATTATATTTTCTTCTACTAAATCCACAGCAATATTGATTGCAGCCTTAGCAGTTCTCTTTCCATTTCTAGTTTGTAAAATAAATAATCTTTCTTTTTCTATAGTAAACTCTATATCTTGCATATCTTTATAATGATCTTCAAGTATAGAAGTAATTTTCACAAATTCATCGTATGCGCTTGGCATAACTTCTTTAAGTGTAGATATATCTTGTGGTGTTCTTATACCAGCAACAACATCTTCACCTTGAGCATCCATTAAAAACTCACCAAACAATTTATTTTCACCTGTTGATGGATTTCTAGTAAATGCCACTCCTGTACCGCTAGTTTCTCCCATATTTCCAAATACCATTGATTGTATATTTACTGCCGTTCCTAGGTCATGAGATATATCATTTAATCTACGATATACTGTTGCACGTGGATTATTCCATGATTTAAATACAGCTTTTATAGCAAGCATTAGTTGCTCTCTCGGTTCCTGAGGGAATTTTTTTCTTACTTCCTTCATATACACCGATTGGTACTTTTCTACTATTTCTTTTAAATCATCTACTGTCAAATCAGTATCAAATTTGTACCCTTTACTCTCTTTTACTCTATCTAAAATATTTTCAAATTTATATTTCGGTACATCCATAGCTACATCAGAAAACATTTGTATAAATCTTCTATAGCTATCGTATGCAAACCTTTCATTCTGAGTAGCATTTGCAAGAGCTACTACACTAATATCATTAAGACCTAAATTAAGTATTGTATCCATCATACCAGGCATAGAAAATACTGCACCAGAACGTACTGATATTAATAGTGGATTTTCATTACATCCAAGTTTTTTTCCTAGATTATTTTCTAGATTTTCTAATTGTAATTCTATTTCTTTTATTATCTCTTCTCTTATACTCTCACCATTATCATAGTAATCATTACAAGCCTTTGTTGTAATAGTGAATCCTGGAGGTACTGGTAAACCTATTTTAGTCATTTCTGCTAAATTAGCTCCTTTACCTCCAAGTAAAGATTTCATTTCTTTACTTCCTTCACTAAAATCATAAACATATTTATTTTCCATTACATAATCACCCCATTAAGATTATTTTAACTGTTAAGTTTTCATCGCATTTGTATGTTTTTATTTATCGCTTTCTTTATATACCTTTAGTCCATTTTCTTTCATTATGTCTAGTATTATCCCAGCTGTTTCTTCAATAGCCTTACTAGATACGTCTATCACAGGACATCCTACTCTTTTCATTACTTTCTCTGAATAATCTAATTCTGAAAGTATTCTTTCTAAATTAGCATAACTAGCATTGCTTGATAAGCCTAAAGCTTTAAGTCTCTCTTGTCTTATTGCATTTAGTTTTTCTGGAGTATTTGTTAATCCTATTATCTTTTTAGGATTTATTTCAAATACTTCCTTTGGTATTGGTATTTCTGGTACTAAAGGTACATTTGCTACCTTTATGTTTTTGTTAGCTAAATACATACTAAGTGGAGTCTTAGAAGTTCTTGAGATTCCTAGTAAAACAATATCTGATTTTAATATACCTCTTGGGTCCTTACCATCATCATATTTTACTGCAAATTCAATCGCCTCTACTCTTTTAAAGTAAGATTCATCCAGTTTTCTTATGATACCAGGCTCTCTCTTAGGCTTTAATTTTGTTTTATTTGCTATTTCAGTAAGTATAGGTGACATTAAATCAATATGACTTAATCCTTCCTTATCACAATATTCTTTTGCTGTATTTAATAATTTTTCATCAACTAAAGTGTATACTATTATAGCTTCTTCATTTTTTCCACTATTTAATATATCTAATAAAAAGTCTTTATCTACAACATAAGGGAATCTTCTGATTTCGTAATCTTCCTTCATACGAAACTGTGATATGGCAGCCTTTGTAACTTGCTGAGCCGTTTCTCCTACAGAGTCTGATATTACATAAATAATCAAATTCTCCATATAATCCTCCTTAATTGTCTGCTATTTCTAAGAACAGCTTAGTTATATTGGTTTTTGATAATCTACCAATAACCTTCATATAGTTTTGATTTTCTTTATCTATTTCTACTACTGGCATAGAATCTATCTCGTGCTCTATTATTTTTCTAGCACCTAGTAAAACATCATCTTCTTTGTTTATAGTTACTATGTTTGGCATCCTAGTCATTATCATGCCTATAGGCATTTTATTAATATCTGCACCACCTATAGTTGCTTTTAGTAGATCTTTTCTAGAAACAATTCCACATAAGTTTTCATTGTCATCTATAATAAATATACTACCTACATCAGATAAAAACATATTAACTATAACTTCATATATATTTGTATCTTTTTTTAATAATATTGGCATTGCCATTATGTCTTCTACTTTTTTATCTTTTAACTTATTACCTAATAGGTTAAGTTCATTAATTCCTGAGTAAAAATATCCAACCTTTGGTCTTGCATCTAATATTCCTGTCATAGTTAATATAGCCAAGTCTGATCTTAGTGTAGCACGAGTAACATTTAAACTTGCAGCAATACTTTCACTAGTTATCGGCTCATTTTCTTTAACTATATCAATTATTTTCAATTGTCTTTGGTTAAGTTGAATAATAATCACCTACTTTCATTGTGCTATACTTTTCAAGTAATACCACACTTATATTATATATTATATAAGTATTTATGGTACTCTGTAAACATATTTTTTCATACAAATGCGATGTTTTTTACTTATTTATACATATTATTAAGATATATAGTGTATATTAATGGGGTCTATTTATCATAGTAATACATTTAAATATTTATATTACCTTAATATTATAATATATAATTCCATATATTTAATATATTTTACATTATTTTTTATTTTTTACTACAAAATAAAAATGATTGTAATATATTTTAATAATATATTACAATCATTTCACAGTTAAGCTTATTTGTATACTATTTTAGATAAATCACAAATCATTAACATAGTATCATATATCTGTCTAAGTAAAGCAAGTCTATTCTCTTTTATAGCTTCATCTTTATCCATAACCATTACAGAATCAAACATATTGTCTATAACAGGCCTTAGAGATGCAAATGCATCTAAAGCTTCACTATATTTTTTATCATTTAATAAATTCTCAACAGTAGATTTTACTATTTTAAATTCATTATATAACTTAACTTCTGCATCTTCTTTTAATAATTCTTCTTTAACAACACTGCTAGTAGCTTTTTGTGCCAAAGTAGAAACTCTATTAAATGCAGTTAACATCTCTACTAGTCCATCTGTTTGAAGCCAATTGTTAAGCTCTACAGCTCTAGTATGCATGTCACTTATATCATTTATATCTGAACTTAATACAGCATCTATAACATCATATCTTATTCCTAATTCTCTAAATAAGTTTTTGATTCTTTCTCTAAAGAACTCTATTATTTGAGTAGTTATTTCTTCTTTATTAAATTCTAGGTTAGAATAGTTGTCTAAAGTATAACCTACTAATTGATGTATATTTACATCTAATTTTTTATCCATTAGTATACTTAGTATACCCAATGCTTGACGTCTTAGAGCGTATGGATCTTGTGATCCTGTTGGTTGTATGCCTATTGCAAAGAAACCTGCTATAGAGTCTAATTTATCAGCTATAGATAAAGCTATACCAGGGTTAGTTTGAGGAAGTATATCCCCTGCAAATCTTGGTAGGTAGTGTTCAAATATAGCCTCACCTACAGCTTCATTTTCTCCACTTACCTTTGCATATTCTCTACCCATAATACCTTGAAGCTCTGTAAATTCAAATACCATTCCTGTAACTAAGTCAGCCTTAGATAACTTAGCAGCTCTTATAGCATCTTCTTTTTCACTAGATAAGTTTAGTGCTTCAAGTATATTTGTACTTAAATTTTCCATTCTTACAGTTTTATCGTATACTGTACCAAGTTTTGCTTGGAACACAACTGTTTTTAATTTTTCTATATAAGACTCTAAATTTCTCTTAGTATCTTCTTTATAGAAGAATAGAGCATCTTCAAGTCTTGCAACTAAAACTTTTTCATTTCCTGATTTAACCTTATCTATACAGTAATCATTACCATTTCTAACTGCTATAAAGTTAGGAAGTAACTTACCATCTTTTAATACTGGGAAGTATCTTTGATGTTCTTTCATCGGAGTTGTTACAACTTCCTTTGGAAGATTTGCATAAGTTTCATCAAATTCACCATAGAAAGCCGTTGGATATTCTACTAAGTGAGTTACTTCTTCAAGTAAATCTTCATCGAATTCAACTTCTCCACCAAGTGAGTTTGCAACTTCTATACATTGCTTTTTAATAAGCTCTTTTCTTGTATCTTGATCTAGTATTACATAGTTCTCTTCTAATTTAGCAAGATAATCTTCTAAAGAATTAACTTCAAACTCGCTTTGTCCTAAGAATCTATGTCCTTTTGTTACGTTAGAAGATATAATTCCTTCTAAGTCAAATTCTAGTATATTATCATTTAATAAAGTTACTATCCATCTTATAGGCCTAGCAAACCTTATGTTCTTTCCTCCCCAACGCATAGATTTAGGGAATGTAGTATTCTTAACAGCTTCAGGTAATATTGTTTTTAGTACTTCACAAGTTTTCTTACCCTCTTGTCTTATTATTCCAAATACATACTCATCTTTACCAACTTGCTTAAAGTATACATCTTCTTCTTTAAGACCTTTACTTCTCATAAATCCAAGTACTGGTTTAGTAAAGTTACCATTTTCATCTAACGCTATTTTCTTAGCCGGTCCTTTTACTTCTTCTTCTAAGTTACTTTGTCTTTCACTTATTCCTTTGACTATAAAAGTTAATCTTCTTGGTGTTCCATAAGTTTCTATATTATCAAATTCTATTCTGTCTTCATTAAATTGCTTAGTTAAGTTGCTTTTTATTTGCTCTAAAGTACTACTAACAAATCTTGATGGTAGTTCTTCAACACCAACTTCAAATAAAAGGTAATTATTCATTATTTGTCACCATCCTTTATAAGAGGATATCCCATTTCTTCTCTTTGCTTCACATAAATACTTGCAACAGTTCTTGCCATAGTTCTTACTCTTCCTATAAATGAAGCCCTTTGACTAACACCTATAGCTCCTCTAGCATCTAGTGTATTAAAAGTATGAGAGCATTTTAATACATAATCGTAAGATGGAATAACAAGACCCTTTTCCATAAGCTTTGTAGCTTCTTTTTCATACATATCAAATAAATTGAATAACATTTCTGCATCACATTCTTCAAATGCATACATAGAATTTTCGTATTCAGCTACTTTGAATACATCTCCATATGTTATTTCATCATTCCATTTTAAATCATATACGCTATCAACATCTTGTATGTACATAGCTAGTCTTTCTAATCCATATGTAATTTCACCAGTTTCAAGTTCGCACTCTATGCCACCAACTTGTTGGAAATATGTAAATTGAGTAATTTCCATACCATCTAGCCATACTTCCCATCCAAGTCCCCAAGCACCAACAGTAGTTGATTCCCAGTTATCTTCAACAAATCTTATATCATGTTCATTTGGATCTATTCCTATTGCCTTTAAACTTCCTAGATATAATTCCTGAATATTATCTGGAGATGGCTTAAGTATTACCTGGAATTGATGATGTTGATATAATCTATTTGGGTTTTCTCCATATCTACCATCTGCCGGTCTTCTAGATGGCTCTACGTAGCAAACCTTCCACGGTTCAGGACCTAAAGATCTTAATAATGTATTTGGGTTCATAGTCCCCGCACCTTTTTCAACGTCGTAAGGTTGCATCATGATACATCCTTGATTTGCCCAATAATTTTGCAAAGTTAGTATCATATTTTGAAAATTCATAAGAATACCTCCTATATATATAATCTATAGCAACAAAGCCTTTCGTCTACACGAAAGGCCGTTTAATAGTTCTTTTATAACTTTTAGAATAACAAATAGTATAAATTTTGTCAATATACTAGGATTGACCCTATTTATCTTCCTTGTCATCTTTATTTTCTTGATTATCGAATTCCTTCATTAATTCATCAGTTATATCTTTATCATCTTTTTTCTTATCTACTACAACATCTTTTACTTCCTTGGCTGTATTAGTTAACATGTTTTTTAACATATTTACTTTTTCTTCATTTAATTCACCTAAGTCAACAACGGAACCATCATCTTCATTTTGTATTTTGATACGACATTTTCCTATTACTGCTGCTGATAAACCTACAAGTGTATATAATGGTCCTAAAGCTAATCCAACAACTCCTAATGTAAGAGGTATATTAACAATAACTTTTGAATTTCTTTCAACTATTACTCTTATTACACTACTCCTTTTAAGAAGCTCTTTAACCTGATTTTTTAATTCTTTTATATCTTCACTGTCTTTATTAAATACTTCTTCCATTGTTTTCTTTGCTTTACTTGTCTTGCTAAAGTTTTTAGATGATTCTATTAAAATAATAGCCTCAACTACATCCCCATCACATTCCATAAGAGCTTGCTTTGCATCTGCATATGTTGCACTAGGAATTCTTTCTAATATTGCATCTAGCTTTTCTATAGTTACTTTGTTACTCACCCTTATCAACTCCCTTATCATTTTGGATACTTTGTAAAAAGTGTAATGATTTTAGATTTACATTTTCAATGTAGACCTGTAAATAACCTCTAAGTATGTTTTGTAGCTCATAAACTATATACTTAGATACTTTAGCTTTACTGCACTTTATTATGTCATTACTTAATATATATTCCATAAGCTTTACAGTTGTTAAATCAATCTTAAGATTATTTTCAAACATATCACTGCACTTATTACATATTATACCACCTTCATATATATTAAATACATATTTTTCCAAACTTTTACTTTGACAATTAGCACATCTATCTACTACAGGTTTAAATCCTATATAATCTAAAAACTTCAATTCAAAAGCATGAGTTATATATTTTTTGTCAACATCATTTTGAGTATATAGATGTAGCGTTTGAGCAAGGAGAATAAATAACCTGTTGTTAGTTTGATTTTCCACCGTAGAGTTCTCTACTAGTTTTGTAATGTATGTAGCGTATGAAAATGCATCTAAATCATAAGATATATCATAAAAACTTTTTATTATATCTCCTTGATTTACTCGGTACATAGTACCCTGTTTTTTAAGTGTGTAGTTACAATAAGAAAATAGCTGCGATGAAGGTAACAAAGGACTTTTATTTTTTTTAGCTCCTTTTGCCAACGCAGCTACTTTTCCTAGTTTCCTTGTAAACAGAGTTAATATTACGTCATTTTCCTCATACCTTACAGCTCTAAGTACTATCCCCTGGGTATTCAGCATTATCATGGTCGTTATCGATCTCCCTTATATCTTCTATTTCAGTATCTAAGTTTTTACAGTCGCGTAAATATAGATAGGCTTCTATACTACCCGTCTTTTTAAAAACTTCCCAACATAAATTGTTCATTTTTAAAAACCCCCTTCTTACGCTTATATTATATTTTTAGTAAGAAGAGGGTAAATAATACATTAAGTTATTAAGCAATTTTTGTCAATAATATGGTTGTTATTATAAAATATATAGTTATCCCAGTCATATCAAGTGCTGTAGATATTAATGGAGCTGAAACAATAGATGGATCTAAGTCCAACTTTTTTAATAAAACAGGCATAAATGCACCTATCATAGCCCCAACTATCATATTTATAAATAATGATATAGATACAACTAAAACAATACTTATATCTTTTATGAATATAGATGTCACTAAACCTATTACTATACTGCATAAAATTCCAGTAATAAGTCCTACTATACCCTCTCTTATCACATTATCAAAATCTAAATTTTTATTGGACAAAGCCATCACAGTTAAAGCTGACGATTGTGTTCCAATATTGCCTCCCATGCCTATCACTACTGGTATAAAAAATACTAATGATGCATAAGTTGGATTCATTATAAAATCTAAGTTAGAAAGTATTGATGTTGATATAAGCCCACCTATTAGAGTCATAATAAGCCAAGGAATTCTTGCTCTTACTGATGAGAAAATCTGTTCCTTAGGTGTTGGATTTACTTTTTCTACGACTTCTCTTTCATGTTCTGAAGTTCCTGCAAACTTATACATATCTTCCGTAGCTTCTTCTTCCATTATATCTATTATGTCATCTACAGTAATTATACCTTTTAGCTTTTCATCTCTATCTATAACAGGGATTGCTATAAGATTATATTTCGATACTAATCTAACAGCTTCCTCTCTATCTTCATCTACATAAACTGAAATTATATTTTCACTCATTAAGTCTTCTACAATACTAGCATCTCTTGATGTTATAAGTTCTCTTAAAGATAATACACCTACTAATCTTTCTTCATTATCAACTACATATATATAGTAAATAGTCTCAGCTTCTTCTGCATTGGCTCTCATATGCTCTATTGCTTCTCTAGCTGTCATATGCTTATTTATCTCTATATACCCTGTAGTCATTATACCACCAGTAGATTCTTCTTCATAAAATAATAGTTCTTTTACGTCATCTGCATCTTCCTGACTTAATAGTTCCATTATTTCTTCTCTTTCTTTTTCTTGTAGTTGACTTAAAATATCAGCCATATCATCTAGAGACATTAGCTCTAAAATATTTTTTCTGTGGTCAATATCTATTTTAGATAATATAGTGCTAAAAAATTCAGCATCACTTTCTTCTAATATAGATGCTGCCATATCTATTGGAAGTATTTCAAATAGTTTTATTTTCATACTTTCATCAAGATACTCCATTATATCGAATATATCTATTATATGATACTCTTCTAATAATTCTCTCAGTTCTAATATTTTATTACTATCAATTAATACTTTTACTTCACTTAACAAATCCTTGGAAGCTTCATCTTTCCTATCCATATTACCCACCTTTATTTATCAGTATAACCAAAATTACTTACGTAATTTTGTAAATTTCTCCAATTTTCCTTTACTTTAACCCATAATTGAAGATTTATTTGTGATCCTAAAAGTAATTCCATATCTTCCCTTGCAGATTTTCCTATTCCTTTAAGTTTTCTTCCGTTCTTTCCAATAATGATACCTTTGTGAGAGTCTCTTTCACAGTATATTACAGCTGATACATCAACTATTTCTTTATCTTTTCTTGATTTCATTTTTTCTATTTCTACTGCAACTCCATGAGGTATTTCATCGTGAACATAGTGAAGAACTTTTTCTCTTATAAGCTCTGATACTAATACTCTCTCTGGTTGATCTGTTATCATATAATCTGGGAAGTACTTTGGACCTTCTTCTAGATATTTTTGTACTACCTTTAATAATTCCTTCGTATTTCTACCTTTAAGAGCTGATATAGGAACTATTTCCTTAAATACTCCTTCTGCATGATACATCTTCATCATATCAAATAAATCTGATTCTTCTATTTGATCCATCTTATTTAACACTAAAATTATAGGTGCTTTAACTCCTCTTAAATCTTCTATAATTTTTCTATCTCCAGGCCCTATAGTTTTAGAATCATCTACTACAAATAGTACTACATCTACATTTCTAAATGCATCTGTAGCTGATTTAACCATGAATTCACCTAACTTATTTTTCGGTTTGTGTATACCCGGCGTATCTAAGAATACTACTTGGCACCCTTCATCCGTATATACTGCTTGTATTGTATTTCTTGTTGTTTGAGGTTTATCACTCATTATTGCAATTTTTTCTCCTACAACATTGTTCATAAGAGTAGATTTACCTACATTTGGTCTTCCTACTATACTGACAAATCCTGATTTAAACATATTGTTTCTCCTAACGTCTCTAGTTGATTATTTAATTTATCTTAATTTTGATCGTTTTAAATTATATTATAGTAAATACATAATAAATATTCTTATTTTATCACAATTTAATGATTTTTAACAGCATTTTAATTAAGTATCTTTCATTATAACACAAAAGTGACCGTCTCAAAATATAAATGTTTTATATTGAAATTTCACTAATCGCTTATTTCTTATAAAATATTTATTTAGAGACCGCCACTTTAATGTATCCTCATTGGGAAGAATTGGCCAATTTGTAGTACTGATATTGCAACCAATACTCCTAATAAAGCGCCAGCTACAGTTTCCCAAAAAGTATGTATTTTTCCTTCTATTCTACTTTGCGCTACTAACAATGCCATAAGATAAGCAAGTGTTGATACGACTGTGTTATTAATAAGAAATGTTATTATTGTTGCAAATGCAAATGCTAAAGCTGCATGACCACTTGGCATTCCGCCTTTAAGTGGTGTTCCAGTTGATGTTAATGCTTTTACAACAACTACAGCAATCAAAACTAAAGCTATACAAATTAATGTAACATGTAACTGTGAACTTCTTATCATGTTAAATAGCGAGTTTGATACATTCGTTAATTTATCATAAAATAAAATATAACCTACTACTACAGCATTTAGTGCAGCTATCAAAACTCCACCAGCAGCTACATCTTTTGCTATTTTGGCTAAGACATGATACTCATCCGTAATCATATCTATTGTTTTTTCTATAGCAGTATTAAACATCTCAGATATGATCACTAAACTTATAGAAAATATCAATAACAGCATTTCTATTTTGTCAAAACCAGAAAACAGGCTTGCTATTAGTATCACTGCTGCCATTACATAGTGTATCTTCATATTTCTTTCAAATTTAAATGTATATAATATCCCCTCTATTGCTGCATTAAACGCTTTAGTTATTCCTTGGCGAGTTTTTCCTGGTTTCATAAAACTTACTCCCTTGTTATGTTTAGCTTATTAAGTATATACTCTTCTTTTTCTCTCATTTCTTTTGTATTCTCATCAGTATCATGGTCATATCCTAAAAGATGGAACATACTATGACATACTAAGAAACATACTTCTCTCTCAAAACTATGATTATACTCAATACTTTGTTCTAAAGCTCTTTCAAGAGATATAACTATATCCCCTAAAGACTCCTCTTCCAGTTCTATATCAAATTCATCACTTAAAAGTGGAAAAGATAAAACATCTGTGGCTCTGTCTACACCTCTATAATCTCTATTAAGTTCATGTATTTCTTTATTATCTACAAAAGATAAACTTATTTCATAATCATCATCATATCCTTCATAGTCTAAACACTCTAGTATTATATCCTTTATTTTCTCTATTAAGGCATCGCTAGTTTCTATTTTATTCTGTCTGTCATCAAATATTAATTCCATTGTTGCACCTACTTTTCATTAGTTATATTTATCTTGTGTTACTTTTTTATTTTTTCAAAGTTCCTTATTTTATTATTCTCCGCTATTTCATCATAATTCTCATAAGCTCTGATAATTCTTTGCACTAACTCATGTCTTACAACGTCCCTTTGAGTTAAGGTAATTATACCTATACCTTCAACATCTTGTAGTACATCTGTAGCATGAATAAGACCACTTTTTTTCTTTTCTGGCAAATCAGTTTGAGTTAAATCTCCTGTTACTATAGCTTTAGAACCAAATCCTAATCTAGTTAAAAACATCTTCATCTGTTGAGGTGTCGTATTTTGAGCCTCATCCAGTATTATAAAAGCATTACTAAGTGTTCTCCCCCTCATAAAAGCTAGCGGAGCAACTTCTATTGTTCCTCTTTCTAAATATTTATTAAATCTATCTGCTCCTAGCATCTCAAACAATGCATCGTATAAAGGTATTAGATATGGGTCTACCTTATCCTTCATATCCCCAGGTAGAAATCCTAAATTTTCACCTGCCTCTACAGCAGGTCTTGTAAGAATAATCTTGCTAACTTCATCTCTTTTCAATGCTTTTACTGCCATGGCAACTGCAAGATATGTCTTACCTGTACCCGCCGGACCTATGCCAAATGTAATTTCATTTCTATTTATTAACTCTATGTATTTTTTTTGCCCAAGTGTTTTAGGCTGAATAGATTTACCTTTTTGATTAACAAGAATAGTATCTTCTAGTTCTTTGATTTTATCTTCATTTCCTTCAAATAGCAAAGATAAAGAGTAAGATATACTCTGTTTGTCTAATTTTTTCCCATTAGACACTGTATTATGTAATTCATTCATAAGTTTTAATGCCGAGTCAACATTCTTTTCCTCTCCCATTAAAACTATATTACCTTCCCTTAAAATAACATCTATCTTCAAAGTTGATTCTATAAGTTTTATATTTTCATCAATATTACCAAACAATTCTCTTTCAAAAGTTTTCTCAGACACTATAAATTTCTTTTGTACTATCAATTGAATTTGCCTCCTCTAAACTTATTATGTATTAATATTAATTACTCTCATTACTTTCATTATTATTATTACTATTATCCTCAAATTCATTTCTTATATCATTTATTGGTCTTTTTTCTGGATTAGAAGGAACTTCTTCACCATCTTGTGCTTTACTTTGATTTTTAATTATTTGTTCTGCCTCTGATTTACTAAGTTTATAAACTTCTGCTATATTTTCACTGGTTTCTACTGTTACTACATATTCTAACATATTTTTATTAACTTTGTGCCCATGTTTTATATCTATTATTTTAGCTGAAACAGGTAGTATATATTCTAATTCTTTTAATGCTTGTTTAGATAATTCTTTTTTAAGTTCTTCTTTATCTTTTTTCACTTCGACTTTTTTAGTTTCATGAAAAGTACTTACGTTTATTGATAAAGGAAATGTATAATTACCTAACGTTAATTTGTACTCTTTATTTTCTACAGTATAGTCACTATAATTTATTTTTCTCCTAAGCATGTATTTATTATCATAAAACTTAAATGTGAATACTTTTTTGCTATTGCCTGTCTTTTCTTTTTCATTCTCTATATAGCTTGCACTTTTTTTGACCTCATAAAATGTATTAGCCCATACTTCAGGTATAGATTTCGTATCAGCTCCATTTAATAAAACATCACCCTTTTGTACAATATCTCCAGGGTTTACTACTTGGTTACCACTTCTTGGTATTACTTTTTCTATTATACCATTTTTCTCTGCAATTATATTACAATAATTAGAGTCTTCATTAGATTTTAAGGTCTCTGCTTTTTTTGTTACTGTAACAAATATATTTGTTCCCTTTACGTTAAGCGAAACATAGGCTATATCATCAAATTTAGACATCAGGTAATCCCTAATCTCTTTTCTATCTATACTTTTTTTATACATTCCAGGTTTTAATCCCGCATTGTAAAGCTCTTTTCTTAATTCTTCCTGCTTAATACCCTCTGGAGACTGGATATATATATCTGTTACAAATTGAGATGTTAGCATTAATAAAACTAAGGATACCAATGCAAAAATCCACATCCCCTTATGCTTATATATTCTCTTTAGTACAAATGGAATTCCTGTCTTTTGCTTTACCTTTATTTCATATTTACTACCCCTATAAACTTGTTTAAATCGCTTCATGTCTTCTCGTTCAACACAAAACTCAATTTTAGTATTACTTGTTCTATTCACATTATATACATTTACCTTATTTCTAATAAGATGATTTAAAAATTGTTCAGTCCCTATTCCTTCTACAGTTATCACATAGTATCCCCTAATATAACTTATCAACTTGTATCTCCCCCTAATCTATATATTCCACACTATATATAATACCTTTTATGCCTATTTCTCCATCAGTAATATATTTTAGTGATAGCTTATCCCCAGTTATTTTAACCGTTCTAATTTTAGTCTTAATTTTTATTAAAACTGTATCGTATACTATTATCGATAAATAATTCTCTATGCTTACAAATGTATTACCTATAATAGTTACCGTAGGTTGATTTACCTGCAAATCTGTTGATATATCTACCATATGCCTATACCTCCTTAATATATTTTATGTTTATAATATTGTTAAATTACTTTTTTAATTATTATCTATATATTTAAAGTATATTTTAGAAATAAATAAATAAAACCATATTTAATAGCTACTAATTACAAATATTAATTTTTAAATAAATATCCTTGTAAACTTATTTTGATTTTTTGAATAAAGTAAATAATATAATATTTTAAATCTAAATTGAAAGGATGATGTTTATGAAAAATGATTTTATAAGCATAATACAAAAATGTACCTGCATAGATTTTATGATTAACACCCTAATAAATACTAACTCATACAATTATCTAAACTGCCTTTCAGATATAAAGGAGGAAAATCTAAGAAATATTAAAATCATGTGTTATTTATATGAATATTTATCTAAAGATGTGTTACCTATAGACGATATAACCTCTCTAAAAATAAGTAAATACTCTGAATGTGATCTTAATATTTTGCTTGAATTTAATTTAAAGGTACTTAGCGAACTAGAAACTTTAAAAAAATATGTTAAAAATACTTTTTACTATCAGATTTTAATAGGTCTAATTAATAGTTATCTAAGCTTTATATCATCTATTCACTGTGTTCATCCTATAAATACCACCTCTGATAAATCACAGTTTAAGCTTTTCAATCCTATCTACAGTAAATTAAAAGATAAAGACCAACTAGAAATATCCACTAAATATTTAAGGTCAGTATCTATTGACGCCATAAAGTTTTTCTTTAATAATAATTTATTAGAAAAAAACATATGTGATGAATACTATAAAGTATTTTTTGAAAATAATTCAGAAAGCAAATTTTATCAATATTTTTTTATATCAAATAATAGATACTTTAATGTCAAATTATTCGCAAAAGATGCTACTGTATTTTATATTTCTCAATCTATAAATGAATCAAAAGAAATAAATTTAAATATGTCAAAACAAGAATCCATAGTTTTTTCTCATAATTACTTAAAAGAAAAACTCAATAGTTTATTTAATTACTTAAGTTTTGATGAAAATTATACTGTTATCTCTTCAGATATAGAAAATATTATAAATTATAAATTTAGATACAATCTAAATCTACCTAAAGAAAAAGATAATCCTTTTAGCAGTATCTATGTGACTATAAATACAAAATATATGGCAATCCAAGAAATTTATTTATTATAAAAAACATATCAAAATACTAATTCTACTTACAAAAAAATACTGAGATATTATCTCAGTATTTTTTACGAACTGTCACTCTTATTCTTCTTCAATTAACCCATAACCTCCGCTATCTCTCTTATATGTAACATTTATATCATAGGTGTCTTGATTTCTAAACATATAAAAATCATGTCCTAAGAGTTCCATCTGAAGTATAGCTTCTTCTACACTCATTGGTTTAACAAGAAATTTTTTCTTTTTGTAAAAGATTATATCTTTTTTATTTTCATTTTCTACCTCTAGATTCTCAATATCTGATTTAGCCCTCTTAATATTTATTTCTTTAATTTTATCTGTATATTTTACTACTTGATCATTTAATCTATCACACACCATATCAATAGCCGAATATAAATCTTCGTGGCATTCTTCAGCCCTTAAAATAGGCCCATTAGTAAGTATAGCTGTTACTTCTATCTTTTGCCTATTATCTTTGGTGCTTATTCTTACTTTGACTTGTGAATCAGGATTTAGGTACTTTTCTAACCTGTTGATGCTACTACATATATATTCCTCTATTCCTTCAGTTAGCTTTATCTGCCTTGCATATATGTTTGTTTCCATACTAACGTCTCCCTTCAAGCCTATAATTTAATACTATATTTAATATTAGTTAAATATATGTGTTAAATTTATTATTATTACTCAAAGTTTATCTGTTAATTATCCATATAAAATAATTTAAAAAGCCAGCATATATTAACCAAATTATGTATGGTATATTTAAATAAGCAGCTTTCTTATTTATTTTAGCAAATTTTAAAGTCATATTTATAACTACTAATAATAAAATTACCAAATCTACCATTGCCGTTAATCTTAGGTCTAGTCCAAAAAATAGTATGCTCCATATAAAGTTTAGTGCTAGTTGAAGCCAATAAAAAAACATGGCATCTTTTACTTTTGCTAATTCACATCCATTTTTAATTATTAAGTAAGATGATATTCCCATAAGTATGTATAGTATTGTCCACACTATTGGAAATACAAAACCTACAGGTGCAAAGCTTGGCTTTATAAGTTGTGTATAGTAAGTTGAGATATCTATTCCAGCTATTAAATTAGAAATAACACTACTTGCATAACCTACTGCTAAAGGAATTAACACACATATAAAAAAATTTCTAACTTGTTTTACTGATATAATCAATTTATTCCCCCTCTTTCAATATCTTCTTTTAATTAATAAATATGTACAAGGAGTCTTTATTATTCTTATCAGTTATTTCTAATTTTTTATAATATAAAAAAACCTAGAGATTGCTCTCTAGGTTTTTAATCTATTGTAAGTTTTTTTTAATTAACTCATTTATAAGTTTTCCATCAGCTCTTCCTTTAGTTAAAGGTCTTATAACTGACATAATTTTTCCCATATCCTTCATAGAAGTAGCTCCTACTTCAGATATAGTAGATTTTACAATTTCGTTTAGCTCTTCTTCGCTTAACTGTTGAGGTAGGTACTCTTTTAAAACTTCGATCTCAGCTTCTGTTTCATTTACTAAGTCTTCTCTTCCAGCTTTTTCGAATTCAACCAAAGCGTCTTTTCTCTGCTTCATTTGTTTAGCTATTATATCTATAATAGCTTCATCATCAAGCTCGACTCTATTATCTACTTCGAATTGCTTTACAGAAGCTCTTATTAAAGTTACTACAGATTTTTTAACTGTATCTTTATTTTTCATAGAAGACTTTAGATCTTCCTGTAACTTTACTTTAAGGGACATTCCCTTCACCTCTTTAAATCTTTATTTACTATTTCTTAGCGTTTTTTCTTCTTGCTGCTTCTGCCTTTTTCTTACGTCTAACGCTTGGCTTATCATAGTGCTCTCTTTTTCTAACTTCAGACATGATGCCAGACATTGCACATGAACGCTTGAATCTTCTTAAAGCGCTGTCTAATGTTTCATTTTCTCTTACTCTTACTTCTGACATTTCTTTTTCCCTCCCTCCGATAGCGCGAATTATGCTGGGACTGTAACTACGATTATATCTGCATAAATGCATTACAACCTCACACTTTTTTTATTATAAACTAATCTTTAATTTTTTTCAAGTATTTTTCTCCAAGAAGAAAGTTTAATTTTAAATTTAGTCTATTTTTGTAGAGATTCGTAAAGTGGAAGCTTCTTTCCAGCCAATATATGGTAATGAATATGCTTAACTTCTTGACCTCCATCATCTCCACAATTATTTATAATTCTAAATCCAGTTTCACTAAATCCCTTCTCTATAGCTATTTTATTAATTATGCTATGAATGTGTGATATAATCCCCATATCTTCATCATTTATATCGATAATACTGTCGTAATGTTTTTTTGGTATTACTAATATATGGTGTGGAGCTACTGGATTTATGTCATTAAACGCTAGGACCTTATCATCTTCATAAACTTTACTTGATGGAATTTCTCCGTTTATAATTTTACAAAATATACAACTCAATCTTAACACCTCCTAATATAAAAGTTTATTTCTACATGTTACGCCAAAATTCCTTCTACGTACTCATGCTTTACGTCTGTTATTTTAACTTTTAATATCTTACCTTGTAAATCTTTATCACTATCAACTACAACTCTTATATAGTTTGGTGTAAGACCTTCAAATTTATTCTCTACTATATTTGCTTCAAATAATACATCTAACTCTTCTCCAACAAATTTCTTTGCAAACTTCTCAAAATTTTCTTTACTTAAATTTAAAAGTTGGTCACTTCTCATTTGCTTCATCTGTGGGTCAATTTGATTTTCCATAGTTGCAGCAGGAGTACCTTGTCTAGGTGAATACTTGAAAATATGCATTTGAGAAAGTTCTATGTCCTTTAAGAATTCATAAGTTTTTTTGAATTCATCATTAGTTTCCCCAGGAAAACCTACTATTACATCTGTAGTTATTGCTACATTAGGTATATTTTCTCTTAATCTATCAACTATTACCTTATATTCTTCTGTCGTATATCTTCTATTCATTCTCTTTAAAGTTTCATCACATCCACTTTGTAAAGATAAATGGTAATGAGGACATACTTTCTTCATGTTTTTAACTTCATTTACGAATTCATCTGTAAATAATATAGGCTCAACTGAACTTAATCTAATTCTCTCAATTCCATCTATTTCATTTATTTTCTTTATTACATCTAGTAATTTTATTTGACTTTCTCTAAGGTCTTTTCCATATGATGCCACATGAATACCAGTTAATACAACTTCTTTATAACCATTTTCAGCTAAAGTCTTAGCTTCTGTAAGTATACTTTCAATATCTCTACTTCTTACTCTTCCACCTCTAGCGTAAGGTATTATACAGTAAGTACAGAATCTATCACATCCATCTTGAATCTTCATAAATGCTCTTGTTTTACCATTAGATTGGCTTACTTCTATTTCTTCAAATGCTTTAACCTTCATTATGTCATCTACTGTACTTGCCTTTTTTGTAGAATCTATTTTCTTTATTTCTTCTACTATTGTTCTTCTCTCATTAGTACCCATAACTAAATTTACTTCTTCTATATCAAGTATTTCTTCTGGTGATACTTGAGAATAACATCCTACAACAGCTATTATTGCATCAGGATTTTTCTTTTTCATCCTTCTAATATATTGACGTGATTTTCTATCACTCATATGTGTTACTGTACAAGTATTGATTACGTAAACATCCGCATATTCTTCACTCTCAACTTGTTCATAGCCATCTTTTTTAAACATTTCAAGCATGGCTTCTGTTTCATATTGATTTACTTTACATCCTAAAGTATAAAATGCTACTTTTTTCAATTTATTCCTCTCCTCCTAAGTCGCTTAACTCATATAATACTATTGAAGAAGCAACTACTGATGCTGTTTCAGTTCTTAAGATTCTAGGACCTAAAGAAACTACTTTTGATCCTATTTCTTGTATCTTTTCTATTTCTTCTTCAGCAAATCCACCTTCTGGACCTACAAAAATACCAATATTTTTTATGTCTGAGTTTTTTATTGCCTTTTTTATGGAAACTGTTCTTTCATTTTCATAAGGGCATATATTCATATCATTATTTTTCATTTCTTCTAAAGCTTCTTTAAAAGATAATACTCCTCTTAACTTAGGTAGTTTACCTCTTTTACTTTGCTTCGCTGCTTCATATATTATTCTTTCCCAACGATCAAACTTTTTATCTTCTTTTTTATCGTCTACTTTTGCTACACTTCTTTTTGTTTGAACTAATACTATTTCATCAACACCTACTTCGGTAAGTTTTTGAAGTATCATTTCCATTTTAGGTCCTTTTGGAAGACCTTGATATAGCCTTATTTTCAAATTAGATTCTCTTTTTATATCAGCCTTTTCTAAGATATCTAGGTTAACAATATTTTTATCTATATTAGTTATTTCACATATATATTCATTATTGTCTTTATCGCATACTTCAAGTTCTTCTCCAATTTTACATCTTAAAACTTTTGAAATATGCTTAACATCTTCACCTTCAATTATACAAGTGTTATTTTCTAAGTTAATGTTATTCTTTTCAACAAAAAATCTATCCATAATTTCACCTACTTAATCTTCGATACTATTGCATTCCACTCACCTAGAGATTCAACATATAGTACCTCTAGTCCATTTTCTACTAACGCTTCTTTAACTTCATCAACTTTTGCGTGTATTATTCCTGAAGAAATAAATACTGCATCATCTTTCATAAAGTTTTTGATACCTTTAGCTAATATCTTGATTATATCAGCTATAATATTTGCAACTACTATATCTGCCTTTTCATGTACTACTTCCATTAAGTTTCCGTACATTGCAACTACTTTATCTTCTACTTTATTTAATTCTATATTTTCCTTAGATACTTTTACTGCAACTTCATCTAAATCAACTGCTAAAACATCTTTTGCTCCAAGCTTTGCAGCAGCTATTGCAAGAATACCACTACCACATCCTATATCAAATACCTTTGTATCTTCTTTTACAAATTTTTCAAGTTCTCTAATACACATTGTAGTAGTTTCATGAGTACCTGTACCAAATGCCATACCTGGATCTAATTCTATTATTAAGTCTCCATCTTGCTTGTCATATTCTTCCCAAGTTGGTTTTACTACAATTTTTTCTCCTACTTTTGTAGGCTTATAGTAATTTTTCCATTCATTAGCCCAGTCTTCTTCATCAACTTGTGAAAGTTCAACTATAGCTTCTCCAACATCTATCCCAAATGCTTTTAAATTATCTATTTTTTCTTTTATTGTATTTATATCTTCTGTAACATCTCTCTCTTCAGTTATGTAAGTTTTTATTATTACTCCGTCGTATCCACTATTAAATATTTCTTCTTCTACAAAATCCCAATCATAGTCGTTTTTCTTTTGGAATTTAAAATCCTTTGGATCTTCTATAGATACTCCACCTACATTTTGTTCATATAATATATTAGTTATTGCCTCAACCGCTTCTGTTGAAGTTTTTATTGTTATTTCAGTCCACTTCATATGTGCATACCGTCCTTTACCTTTACTATTTTCCGTAAATTTTATTATATCATAATTATTATTATCTTTAATACCATTCTTTAATCTATTTCTAACATATATATAATAGTTAATTTTATTCATACAAAATCGCAGACAATTTCTTAATAATTTTCTAAGTTTTTTATATAGCATATACTTTTTATAATTAAAATAGGTAGCCATAAGGACTACCTGTTCTACTCATATTAATTTAATACAATTTTACATTCCGTTTCATTTACATTTATAATTGTGTTTCCACTTAAAACACTGAATTCAACTTCTTTTTCATCTATTAATACTTCTTTAGCTACAAAGTTATTAAATATGATTTCATATCCTTTGTAAAATTTATTATAGCCATTATGAGTAATGTTAATATCAAATTCTAAACTTTCTTTGTTATTCATATCAAATTTATAAAGATTATACTTTCCATCTTTGTAATCAAAATCTTCACCATTATCTTGGTAATGAATACTGCTAGTATCTTTATCACCTCTATATACATCAATAGTTAGTATATCAATATCTTTTTCCCCAACATATTTTATATCTGGATAGTTAGGTATAATACTTCCTTCTTTTATGTATATTGGACAAGTATCTAGTGGAGCACTCTTTATTATATACTGACCACCTTCAAGTATTTCTTTAGTCCAGTAGTCTATCCATTTACTTCCTCTTGGAAGATAAACCATCCTTGCTTTTTTACCTTGTTCAACAACTGGAGCTACCAGTATATTCTCTCCTACTAAAAACTGATCATTTATTTCATAAGTTTCCTCATCATCTTGATGCTCCAATAAAAGTGCCCTCATAAGTGGTAACCCTGTGACTTCTCCACTCTTGAATACATCATATATATAAGGAAGTAATTTATATCTTAACTTTACATACTTTCTATAAATATCTTCAGTATCTTTATCAAATGCCCATGGCTCTTGGTCTCTAGTATAAATTGAAGTGTGGTTTCTAAATAATGCAGTGAATGCACCTACTTGTACCCATCTACTTAGTAACTCTTTTGTAGTATCAAATCCAAATCCACCTACATCTGTACCACAGAAAGATAAACCACTTAACCCTAGATTCATAAGCATCGGTATAGACATTCTCAGATGTTCCCAAGTACTTTGGTTATCCCCTGTCCATACAGTTGAGTACTTCTGTGTTCCTGAGTAGCAAGCTCTAGTTATTACAAAAGGCCTCTTGTTAGTTTCTTTTTTTATACCTTCATAAGTAGCTTTACTCATTAAATGACCATATGCATTGTGTATTTCCTTATGGTCAACAATATTTCCATCTTCATTAAATTTTATATCATTAGGAAGAGGACCATTAAAGCTTGCAGGTTCATTCATATCATTCCAGATACCTGACACACCATAATCCATCATTATCTTTTGGTTATTTGCCCACCAGTTTCTTACTTCAGTGTTTGAGAAATCTGGGAATACAGAATGACCTGGCCATACCCAGTTAGTATAAGTTATACCATTTTTATCAGTTGCAAAGTATCCATTTTTTAGACCTTCATCATAAATTTTATAGCCTTTATCTACTTTAACTCCTGGATCTATTATAGTAATTATCTTAAATCCATCGTTTTTAAGATCAGAAATCATTTTAGTTGGATTTTTAAACTTTTCTTTATCCCATGTAAAGACTCTAAAATCATCCATATACTCTATATCTAGATGAATAGTATCACAAGGTATATCTTTTTCCCTAAACTTATTCGCTATCTCATATACATTGGTATCAGGACAATATGCCCATCGACTTTGCTGGTATCCAAGAGACCAAAGTTGAGGTAGAGGAGTAGTACCTGTTAAATATGTATATCCTTTTATTACTTTTTTAATAGTTGGTCCATATATGAAATAATAATCTATATTTCCATCAACTGCTGCAAAATAATAATAATTTGCATTTTCTTTTCCTAAGTCAAAATCAGATTCAAATGTGTTATCAAAGAATATACCAAAAGACTCTTCTTCCTTTAATGTTATAAAAAATGGAATAGTCTTATATAATTTGTCATAAGTCTCTCCATGAGGACTTGGATCATCAGTATTCCAATTTTTATAATGATACCCTTTTTTATTTAGATGACCAGTTTTCTCTCCAAATCCATAAAAGTACATATTGTCTTCCATACATTTAGGAATAAATACCTTATACTCTTGATGTTCATTTGGCTTATGACCTTCTTGAAGAGCTATATCTATTCTTCCTGCTGTGTTTTTTACATATGGATTTCTCTCTTCTCTGTAGTCAGCACATATTAGTTTTCCTTGGTTATTATATATATCCACCTTAAACTCGTCATAAATTTTTATTTCTAGTGTATTAGTTTTTATATTTATGAAGTTATCTAATGATTCAACAGTGAACTTAGTTTCCACACACTTTAAGTTCTCAATTGCCTTAGATTTTTGTTCCTTTTTAAAAATAGGAACAAAAAAGTTTATTATTTCAGAGTTTATTATTTCTACTTTAGCTTCTATATTATTAGAAAAATTTATTTTTACTTTATTGTCTAATATTTCATATCCTAGTATACGTCCAAACATATCTTAAGTCTAACAAGATAAATACTTGTTATTTCCCCTTATAAATTTTATTTTACTACAAAAGTTCTAGCCGATATCTTTTGATATCAGCTAGATTAACTTTATTATTATTCAGTTATTAGTTGTTTTAATTCATCAAATAACCCTATTACATATTTTTCAGCTTTTTCTATTTCTTCCTTTTCTACTTCAACAATGTCTAATATTGATTTAACTTTATCAAAGTTATTATTGAACTCTTCAACTTTATTAGTGTCTACATTTGAAAAATCTAATTTTTTATATTCCTCTTCAATATTTGATACGGTTTCTTTAAGTTTAGATAAAGCTTCTCTATTATCTAATACTGTTAATTTATCTGTATTTAATCCTAACACTTCTATTTCATATAATCTTGTAGCTCCACCTAATCCTTGTTCTGACTTATTTATTTTTAATCTTACATATCTAGCAAGTTCAAATTTTAAATCATCTTTAGAAATAGCATCTACATTACCTTTTATGTTTTGAATTTCTCTCCAGTTCTCACCATCATTACTAACTTCAATAGTATAGTCTGATGTATTAAGACTTCTAGCTTCTCCTCCAGCTTCAGCATGGCTTATGCGAAGTTCTTTCAATATGTTTTCTTTTCCAAGATCAATTTCTATCCAGTTTCCTTCACCCCCAAATGCACACCACTTAGATTTTATATCACCATCAACTGTAAATTTTGCAGCTTCATTATCATTTACCTGTGCATTTGCCTTAGCCTCTTTATTAAGAGCTAAATTTACAAGTCCACCCTCTGCTTGGCTGCTAACAACTATTGCATCTTCTTTAATATTTTCAGTTTCGCCTGCTGGATTTGATACAATCTGCTTTATAGTGTACACTCCTGGCTTAGCAAAAGAAAAATCAGCCGTTTTCCCTTCTAGTTCACCTTCATTTGATCCTTCTACTATCCACTTTATTTTTTCTCCGGCAACAGACTTGTCACTAAGAGTTATTTTTTCTCCTGGAGTAATTATTGATGAACTTGCTTCAAAGTTAGCTTGAGGCTTTTCTAATTTATCCCAAGCAACAGATACACTAGCTTCATATTTAGATGAGGAGTCAAATACATTACTTACAGGAGTAACAACAAATTTAGTTGTAGAATCAAGCTCTAGGTTTCTTTCAATATCTTTAATATAAAATGCATTACTTGGAGTTGAGCCTACTAAAGTTCTATTACCATCAATATTTTCTTTATATATTTCGTAATGACTTATATCTCCTTTTGCTTTGTCCCATGTTAATCTTACATTTCCATAGTAGTTATCTACTATCTTAAAATCTTCAACATTTAGGTTTGATATTTTAGATAATTTAGTTCCCTTGTTTTTATCTGTTATAGCTAATTGACCTAAATTCAATTTATACGAGTCAGTATTTGATTGACCATCTACTATTAGTGATATTTCTGTAAGCTCCTTTCCTTTAAATTGCTTTAAAGATGTACTAGCTTTAGTCCAATCACCTTCCTTAGTAGTATTCAAATCTAATACTTTCTTATCATCTTCATCAAAAGTTAATTCTAACTTTATTTTTGCATTACCACCATTTTCTTTATACATAACACTTATCTCACTATTGTTAGTAATATCAACTTCTGATGCATAAAGTTTTATATTTGTATTGCCACCCTTAACTAATTTTCCTTGTAATGATATAGAGTTCCCACCATAGTAACTCTCTGTATAATCTAAGTCCGCACTTAAGTTATTATTTTTATTATCAATAACCCATCTATACGTAGGTAATACATCCATCATCCCTCTATGATTCCATTTTTCACTAGAGACTTGTTTTCCATCTACATTAAAGAACTTACCATTCCCCATTGAGAAGTTTGTTACAAAAGGTAGAGATGTTACCGGACTCTTTTCTACAAAGTTATTTGATACACCTTTCCAATTTTCAGTACTTTCATTTCTTGGATCTCCAGACTCATTAACCCAGAATCTATTTTCTTTTTCTAAAAATTCTTCAAACGTCTTAGAAGAATCATAAGTCCAAGATGGACAATATAATCCTAAAGATGTATTTGCATCCTTACCTTCTGGGAATAAATAATCCCATTTTATTTTTGTGTTATATCCATTTGCTTGAACATCTACACCAGCATATAAATCATATGGGTCTCTTTTCATAGATTTTGCTAAATCTGCTGACTCTTTAAGCTCTTTACCTGTAACAGTATAAGGTATTCTCTTATCTGCATTTTCTGGGTCTACAATTGAATATTTCTCATCAGTCCACCAGAAATTTAAAAACATACCATCAGACAATTTATTTTTATTATCACCTAAGAAGTTTTTGTTGTATTCATTTAGCCTATTTTGCCAAAATACTCTACCGTCATCAATCATAGAGTCATACCAGATTACTTCCATTTCTTTAGGCTTCTTATCTTGTAAATACTTTAAAAATTCTTTCATTAATTTTGCTAGCTCTGGTTTTACATGTTCGCTTCCTCTTCCGCCAGTTTCTTGATTTATAAACCACCCATCAAAGTTATAATAATCTGCCACTTCTAATAATTTATCTGCCATCGGGAAGCTTCCATCGGGATTCTTTTGAAGGAACTCTTCCATCCATTCATACTTACCACCGTATTCTAAAGGCGGGAAAAATACAGTACCTAATACTGGAACTCCATTTGTATGAGCAGCATCTATTAAATCTGCGCTAGGCGGAAGTATCAATCCTTCAGCTGCCGAACCACCCCAAGCTACTAATGTGTCTATGTATTGCCAGTAACTAAAATTATAACCTTCAAAATCATCCTTACCCTGTGATGGGGTTGAACTAGTTGTTTTATTCGCTATAGCCAGTGATATTACTTTGGCATCGTCGTCTTGAGAATCCTTTAATTCCTCACCATCTGTTCTTTCTTGAAGTTCAACCGTACCAACATTAAACTTTGCATCTTTATCATTATTAGGATTCCAATTCAAGAGTTCATTTGGATACCAATAAGATGCAAAAGGTTGTCCCGTTTTTTCTTGTGTAGCTATATCTGAATCAATAAGAGCCTCTCCTCTTAATGTTGATGAAAATAGCAATACCGCTACTAAAGCTGATGACACATATTTTTTATAATTCACTATTAAATCCCCCTAAATTTAAAATAAATTTAATCCTCTAGCAGATATTTTTTATTATTTAACAATAGTATTTATTTCACTCAAATTACTAGAGAGTCATATTATTTATATACGTCAAATATACTATGACTCTCCATATGATTTTTCTAGTTTTTAGTTATAAAATTATATAATGCTCCTATTTTCCCAGATTCATTTTGGAACTTACAAGTATCAATTTCTACAAAGTTTAATATATCTGGGTTCAGTAATTTTAATTTATTCTCAATATTTGAAATTAAATCATCTCTGACGCTAACTCCACCACCAATTAATACCTTCTCAGGTGCAAAGCTATATACTATATTATAAATACCTATAGCTAGAGAGAAATAAAAGTCTTCTATTAACCCTTGTACTTCTTTATCTCCACCTTCAGCAAGTTTAAATACACCTTTTCCATCTAAATTACTATTTTTAAGCTTGTTAACTCTAGCAATTAAATTATAAGTTGAGCCTAATCTACTAAAAGTCCTATACTCTATATCATTTAACTGTGACAATCTATGTTCTAATATGTTTATTCCAAACTCTCCAGCCATACCTCTATGACCTCTATATAGTTGGTCGTTTATAAAAACTCCACCACCAATTCCAGTACCTATAGTTATACAAACAAAATTCTTATTATTAACCGCATTTCCTTTATATTTTTCAGCCATTGCTACACAGTTAACATCATTGTCATATGTACACTCAAGTCCTGTATGCTCTTTTATATATTTATTAAGATACATATCTTGTAAATCAGTAACTTGTCCCATAAAATGAATATATCCATCATCATCTATTCCTCCAGGCACACTCATAGCCACACCTTCTAAATCATGTTTTTCTTTATATTCATTTATTATATTTACAAGCACTCCTAAAGTTTTGCCTTGCCCTTGTTCTGGAGTATCAACAGAGTTTGAATCTATCATATCTCCCTCTTTATTCATCAAACTGTATTTTATAGACGTACCACCAATGTCAAAAACTAAGTAATACATATACCCCTCCTAATATACTGACCATATTTATAAGTCATAAAGTTAAAATTTTAAAACTTTTTATTATTTATTAAAATCCATTATTTGTTATAAGTTCTTTAAACCAATAAGCACTCTTCTTCGGAGTTCTTTTATAATCATTATTTAAATCAATTTCTACAAACCCATATCTATTTTTATATGAATTTAACCAAGACCAGTTATCCATGAAAGTCCATAGATGATAACCTTTTAGGTTACACCCTTCATTTAATGCCTTATTTGCCCATTTTAAATGTTCACTTATAAATTCTATTCTGTAGTCATCTTCAATTCTTCCATCTACTTTAAACTTTTCTTCGCCTTCTACACCCATTCCATTTTCAGATATAAAGAAATGTATATTTTTATAATTATCTCTAATATTTATTGATAGATCGTATATTCCTTTTTCATATATCTCCCATCCTCTATGAGGATTGATTTTTTTACCTGGCATATCATAGAAATCAAAGAATGATTCTGGAGTAAGTGGTGCTCCTTCTTCAATCTTGCTCTCTTTAGCTTTTACTCTTCTCGGTTGATAGTAATTAACACCTAGTAAGTCAACTGTATTATTCTTTATCACTTCCATATCTTCTTTTGTATATTCAGGAAGTAAGTTTTGTTCTTTTACAAATTCTATTAATTCCCCAGGAAATTCCCCTAACACCGATGTGTCTAAGAATGATCTATTTAGTATTAAATCAGCGATATTTGAAGCTTTTAGATCTTCTTCACTATTGCTTCTTGGATATGATGGTGTTAGGTTTATTATTATACCTATTTCCCCACCTTGATTTAATTTCTTATATTCCATAATAGCTAATGAACTTGATAGCATTATATGATAACCTACTTGTACAGCTCTTTTAAAGTCAACCACACAAGGATAGTGATAGTGACCTAAGTATCCACATTCAACTGGCACTATTGGTTCATTATGAGTAAACCATTTTTTTACTCTATCTCCAAATAACTCAAAACATTTCTTTGCAAAATTTTGATAGCGAGTTACTACTTCTCTATTTTCCCATCCACCTATATTTTGTAAATACATTGGCATGTCAAAGTGGAATAGATTTATAAAAGGCTCTACCCCATTTTGTAACATTGTATTTATTACATTATTATAGAATTTAACTGCCTCTTCATTAACACTTTGATCTTCTTTTATAAGCCTTGACCAACTTATAGAAAATCTAAAAGAGTTGTGACCAAGTTCTTTCATTAGTTTTATATCTTCTTCATATTTATAGTAGAAATTACTAGTATTATGTGGTCCTATATTATTATGGAACTTCTCAGGTGCTATCTCATACCAGTAATCCCATATATTTTGTTCCTTACCATCTTTATTGTATGCACCTTCCATTTGCGTTGCAGAAGATGCACTTCCCCACCAAAAATCTTTTGGAAATTTATAATTCATTTTTAAATCCTCCATATATCATCTATATTATAAGAGGCTATACTACTAAGGATTAGTATTATAGCCTAAATCATGATTATCTTTTCAAATTATTAACCTTACTTTTCTACCTTTATTCCACAGTAATCTAGTACTAATTCGCAGAACATCATATTAGCCCAAGAGAACCAATCTCTTGTAAACATACTAGGATCATCAGGATGGAATCCTTCATGCATTAAGTATGTTCCTGCATCTGTATTTTTCATTATTTCTAAAAGCTCTCTCTTCTTTTCTATATCATTAGTAGTTAATCCTTGCATAGCTAATGATATATGCCAGATATAGTTTTCTGGTGTATGAGGACTTCCCACTCCACTAGCGTATTTCCCTATATGGAAGTATGGATTTTCTGTACTTAATATAAAGTTCCTTGTATTAACATACTTCTCATCTTCTAAGTCAGCATATCCTAAGTAAGGTATTGAAAGTAAACTTGGAAGATTAGCATCATCCATTAGATTATAATTACCTAACCCGTCTACTTCAAATGCGTATATATCTCCACATCTTGGATGGTTATATACAGCATGATTTTCTATACCTCTGTTTATTTCTTCAGCTAATTCCTTCGCTCTATTAGCTAATTCTTCATCATTTAATATATCTTTTGCTATCTCTACAACATAATTAAGAACTACTACTGCAAACATGTTTGATGGAACTAAGTAACTATATTGGCAAGCATCATCACTAGGTCTAAATGCACACCAAGTCATACCTGTCTCTTTATGTATAGGCCCCTTACCACTTCTTGCTAATGTATCTAATTGACGACAATCAAGTCTTTCAAAGCTATATGGAGAGTTTTCTTCATGATTTTGTTCAACTTTCCATAAATCAATTATCATATCTACTGCTTTTTTGAAACTCTCATTGAATTGAGATGTTCTTCCAGTATTTTTCCATAATAGGTAACTTAATTGAATTGGGAAGCATAATGAATCTATTTCATATTTTCTTTCCCATATTTCTGGCTTCATTTCTGTTAAGTCACTTTGATGCCCCATATTATTAGCTTCTTCATTAAATGCATTAGCATATGGATCTACTTGTATATATCTAAACTGTCTTTCAACTAATCCTTCTATCATATCCGCTATGTCTTTATCTTCTTTAGCTAGAACTAAGTATGGTCTTACTTGACAAACTGAATCTCTTAACCACATTGCTGGTATATCTCCAGTTAATACATAGCTTGTTCCATCATCCATTCTTTTTATTGTAGTATTTATTGTATTTAGGAAACATTTTTCAAACATATCTCCTAATTTTACATCGTCTTTTAATTTATCCTTTACATTTTCTATTAGCTTATTAACTGAGTTGTACATCTTTTCCTCCCATATATACATATAGGTATTCCACTATTTTAAATAGCAGAATACCCATAATTAAACATTCTTATTTTTATTTATTCTTACTTGTTGCTAGCTTTCCACGCATCATATTGAGTTTGTATTTCTTTTAATACTTTATCAAGTCCAGCTGATTTTAATTTATCATTTAATTGACCTAAGTACTTATCTACATCTACAGACCCTGTGTATAATGGAGCCTTGAATTCTTGAACTATGTTAGATAATGTAGCTACTTCAGTACTTATATTAGTTGTATCTACATAGAATCCTAAAGTTGGAGATGCTACAGCTTTCTCATTGAACTCTTCATATTGCTCTATTCTGTTTTCTGGATCAGTATCGTAACTCTTAGTTAAGAATACATTACCTAAAGCCCAAGATGGCATTTGGTATCCTTTTGCTGCATCAGTCTTAGTTATAGTTCCATTTTCATTAGTAGTGTAGTGTACATCTTCTATACCTCTATCTACTAGGTTTCTTAAGTACTCATCAGTATTTAATAAGTTTAAGAATTCCATAGATTTTTCTGGATTTTTAGAAGTTGCAGATATTGCCATTACAGACCCTGTTACTGAGTTATTTATAGTTAAAGGCTCATGTATTGGAGAATATTTTATATCATATTCTGCATTTGATGACCACATCTCTGCAGCACCTGGAGCATATTGATCTTTTCTAACGAACCAGTTTTGAACTTTCATTTCGTGTGGATCTGTATCTGTCGCTGCTTGAGAATGTATAAATCCTTTTTCGTAGAATCTACGTAAAGTCTTTAATGTTTTTTTAACTTCTTCAGTTTCATATATATTTACAACTTTATCAGTATCTCCGTTTAAAGATATACCAAATGGTAAGTTTTCACCTAATAATAAATCGAAATCTAACACTGGTACAAAGTTAGCACCTGCTGCCATAGGCATTTTTAAGTCTGGATTTTTCTTCTTTACAACATCTAAAACTTTTTCTAGATCTTCTAATGACTTAACATTAGACATATCTACACCAGCTTTTTCTGCCATTTCTGCATTATAAGCCCATACCATTTGTTGTCCAACTTCTTTGTTTGCTGGTACTCCATATAACTTTCCGTTTATTGAAGCACCTTCTAAGAATAACGGATCTATAACTTCTTTCATTTCTTTTCCTTTGCTATCTAGTAAATCACTTATCTCTAAGTAAGATCCTTTTTGGGCATTTAAAGCGTAATCATTAGCAAAGCATATATCAAATGGTTCTCCTCCAGATGTTATAACTTGCATCTTTGGACCGTAATCTCCCCAGTCAATCATTCTTAAATCTATAGTAACACCTATTTTTTCCTTAGTATATTCATTTACCTTTTCCATAACCTTTGCTTGATCAGGTTGTGGAGTTCCTATCATGTACCATACTAATTCAGTACTATCACCTGATTGTTTTGAATCACTTCCGCCATTAGCACTTGAACATCCTGTAAGTACTGATGACATAACTGTAACTGCTAAGAATAAACTTGAAATCTTCTTGAATTTCATAATAACTTCCCCCTATTTTGTGATGATTATAATTTATATTAAAATAAGTATTGCCTTTATTCTTTAACTCCACCTACAGTAAGTCCACTGATGAAGTACTTTTGGAAGAACGGATATGTACAAGCTATTGGTAATGTTGATATAACAACCATTGCCATTCTAACCGATTCCTGTGGTAAACTACTCATTACTTGTCCACTAAGCATTGCATTTTGCCTAATAAACTCCATATTCTTTTCTATTTTCATAAGCATATGTTGTAATGGAACTAATTCTTGATAGTCAATATATAACATTGAATTGAACCAGTCATTCCAATAAGCTAATGTAGAGAATAAAGCTATTGTAGCTATACCTGGTAATGCTAAAGGTAAAACCATCTTTATAAATATCTTAAATTCACTAGCTCCATCTATTCTAGCTGATTCTATTATTGAATCAGGAATAGATCTTTGGAAGAATGTTCTCATTACTATTATGTTGAATGAGTTAAATGCTAAAGGTAATATTAACGCCCATATTGTATTTTTAAGACCTAATACTTGAGTCATTACTATATAAGAAGGTACCATACCTCCACCAAATAGCATAGTAAAGAATACTAAGAATGTAAATTGTTTTCTATACTTAAAGCTATGTCTTGATAGAGCATAAGCATAAGTTGAAACCATACTTACATTTATTATTGTACCTATTACAGTAACAGTTATTGTAACCATGTAAGATCTAGCCAACTGTCCTCCAGATGTTAGTAGATACTTATATGCGTCTAAACTCCACTCTTGTGGGAATATTGTATATCCATTTTGAATTAATGATTGTTCTGATGTTAAAGATATTATTATTACAAATATAAACGGAAACAAACATGCTACTGAGAATATAGCTAATATCACGTTTGCTACTACATTTGTAACTCCTGTAAATCCTTCATTGTAAGCCACTTTCTTTTTCTTTTTAGAAAAAAGTCCAGGCTTTTTTATTTCTTTACTTCCTACTGCTGAATCCATATGCCTATCCCCTTTCTATTTTAGAATAAACCGTACTCAGGATCTATTTTCTTAACAGCGTAATTTGTTGAAAGTATTAATATAAATCCAACTACTGCTTGATATAAACCTGCTGCTGTACTCATACCTATATTACCCATGTTCATAAGTCCTTTATAGATATAAGTATCTATAACATCTGTTACTGGATATAATATAGCTGAGTTTCTTGGTACTTGATAGAATAAACCAAAGTCTGATCTGAATATTCCACCGATTGCCATTATTGTAAGTATTATCATAAGCGGTATTATTAGTGGTATTGTTATATTTTTTATTTGTTGCCACTTACTAGCCCCATCTATTGTAGCCGCTTCATAGTAAGTCTTATCTATACCTACTATTGCCGCTAAGTAAACTATACTTCCATAGCCTACGCCCTTCCATACGTTCATAAATACTAATATTCCAGGCCATTTATCCGGTTCACTATACCATGATACTGGATCTATACCAAACGTTCCTAATATTGAGTTCATCATACCTTTATCTGCACTTAAGAAACTAAATACAAAGTAACTTACTATAACCCAAGATAAGAAATGTGGGAATAACATACTAGTTTGATATACTTTTGCTAGTTTTTTATTTGCTATTTCATTAAGTACTATAGCTACGAATACTGCAAATATTAATCCTAACACTATAAACACTAAATTATATAAAACAGTATTTCTAGTTATACGCCATGCATCACCACTTGTGAATAAGAATTCAAAGTTTTTAAATCCAACCCATTCACTGTTGATTAAACTTTGTATGAATCCTCCCGGGCTTATCTTGAAGTTTTTAAATGCTAAAACTGTACCAAACATAGGTAAGTATGAGAATACCAATAACCAAATAGTTCCAGGTAGAACCATCAATAGCCATGCCCTATTTTTCCATAAGTCCTTAAAAAATTTCTTCATTTACACGTCACCCCTTTTCATACTATTATTTTATCATTAGGCAAACGTTTGTGAAAAGTTTACAATTATTAGATTAGCTACACTAATCTTACTAAGATATACGTTTTCATAGCTACTATATAAAATTAGTGAACTTTTATTCAAAAAAGTGCTGTATTTGTTATATACAACACTTTTTATATAAAAAAAATTATACTTTTTATCTATAAATTTATTTTTCTCCACTCACTAGGAGTTATCCCTACTAAATCCTTAAATTTTCTATAGAAATAATTTTTATTAGTATATCCAACTAAGTCTCCTATTTCACTGGCCTTTAAACTTGTTTCTGCTAAAAGTTGCTTGGCTTTATTCACTCGGAAGTTATTTATGTAGTCTGAAAATAAAATTCCTGTTTCTTTTTGGAATAACTGTCCTAGATATATAGAATTTATATTTAACTTATCACTTATTTCTTTTAGGTTTAAATCTTCTTTATATTTTTCCTCTATATGAGTTAAAAGTTTTAATATAACTGGACTTATACTTTCCTCTGTATTTTCTAACTTAGACTGCATATATTTAATCATATTTATTAATTCTGACTCTATTTCATCTACTGTGTTTATATTTATTATATTTTCTAGGTAAACATTTAACCCTTTCATCATCTTAGATTCATTGAAAAAATTATATACTGTCAAAAATATTTCTATAGATTTCATCCTAATTTGCTTTGGTGTAAGACCTTCTTCATCTTTTAATTTATCAAAAATATCTTCTACATATTCTAAGGTATTAGAATAGTTTTTATTCATAAGAATCTTTTTTAAATTTTCAAAATCTATATAATTTATTTCATCTTTTGATGATGTTTCTTTATATGTCCTAATCCAAGATAATTCTGGATATACCAACTTATAATCATGCATATCTTTCGCCGTATTATGACTTACATATAAATTATCTATACCATTAACAAACTTTCCTGTACTTATATATACGATACTTCCTGTTAACGTAATAAGTTCATTCTTTAATGTTCTAAGTTCATCAATCAAAAGATTAATATCCATTTCATCAATAACAATCATAGCTTTTGAATCAGACTCTATACAATAGCTCATCGGTTTATTTCTAGTTAAACCTTTAATTATCTTGCTGAAGTCTTCACACTTGTCTTTTAGTTCAACTATTGCTACACATTTTTCACTTCTATTAAAATTTAAACTTAATTTAGATAACCTTATTAGTGTATCTTCAGATGGAACATCTGAAATTAATTTACTTAATAAATTGTTTCTTAACATCTCACTGTCTATTACATCATTTTCCTTTTTCTTCAATTTCTTATGTATGTCTTGAAGATTTTTTACCAACTCTTCAGTATCTATTGGCTTTATTAAATAATTTTCAGCTCCCATATTCATTGCTTTTTTAGCATATGTAAATTCTTGAAATGCACTTAGTACTATAAAATTAGTATCATAGTTTCTAGCCTTTAATTCACTTATAAGTTCTAGACCAGTCATCTTAGGCATCATAATATCAGTTATTATTAAGTCTATTTTTTTAGTTACAATTTCGTCTAAACCATCTTGACCATTGCTGGCACTACCTACAATTTCAAAGCCATAATCTTCCCATGGCACTATATACTTTAACCCCTCTAATATAAATGGTTCATCATCTAATAAATATACACTATACATACTCTTCATCACCCTTTGAAATTGGTATTTTAAGTTTTACAACAGTACCTTTAAGTTTTTCGCTGTTTATACTTATACCATAATTTTCCCCAAACTTTAGCTTCAACCTACTATTTATATTCATTAACCCTATGGAATTAGGTTTTTGTAAGTTTTGTTCAAGTTCTTTTTCTATCTTTTCTAAAACTTCACACTCTATACCGAAACCGTTGTCCTCAATGCTAATTTCTAAATGTTCTTCAATCTTGTTTACCTTTATTTTAATAAAATTATCACTTACATCTTTTCTCATTCCATGAGATATACTATTTTCTACTATTGGCTGTAAAACAAACTTTGGTATCATGTATTCATCTAAGCTATTATCCATTTCTATGCTGTAATCTAACACTCCCTTATACCTTGTACAACATAAATCTAAATACATTTTACAATACTTTATTTCTTCACTTAGCTTTACAAATACCCCATTGTTATATGTGGAATACCTAAACATACAAGCTAGGTTATATATCATTTGTGCCACTTGTGTATTTTTACTAGCTAGAGCACACATTCTTATAACTTCAAGAGTATTGTATAAAAAATGAGGCTTAATTTGTGCTTGTAAGGCATTTATCTCTGCTTGTTTTTGTTTCACCTCTGATATATATGTTTTATTAATATTATATTGAAGATTTTCACACATCTGATCTATTCCAATTGCAATAGTATCTAGTTCATCATCTTCATTATTTATATTAAATCTCACATCTAAATTTCCATCTTGTATATCCTTCATAGCTATCATCATATATTTAAGCTTCTTTGAATGGTTGTATATTACTACATATGTAGTAAGTATAATCATGCATATACAGACTAGAGAAATCATAAATATTTTAGCTCTTATATTATTTAATCCTATATCATCCTTTGGAATTATACTTATATATTTATACTTTGTCTGAGCATCTTCTTTTATATATGTTATGTAATCATTTCTATATACAGATTCTATACTTTCATTAATCGTTTTTTCCATAAGTTTATCATCTTTTATATATTCTTTAGATAATAATTTTCCTGAATCAAATATTATATCTTTGTTTTCATCTATAATCCCTAAGCTACCCTTAATATTTGACTTTAACAATAAGCTATTCAATTCCTTTAAATCAAAGTAAATATCTATATATCCACTAGTGTATAAGTCATCTACATTCTTAATTGGCTTAGTTATTTTCCGAATATAATTTCTATCATCTTTGATATTTTTAATTTTATACCACTTATCATGGCTAAGAACTATTTCACCTACAAAGTTTTTATCTTTATCATTTATTACTACAGCTAATACGTCTCTTCTGTTAGACAACATAGTGTCTAGTAGATATCTTAAATCTACTTTATTACTATTCACTGAGAAGTTATCTAATTTATAACTTAAATATTCTTCATAAGTTGATGATATTAACATATTAATTTCATCAGTTATCTTTTTTTGAGTATTTATTCCATTTATCACAGAATTGCTGATTATATCTTGCTCTTCAAATCTTTTCTCAATATTAAATATAACCTCTGAGTGTATATTTAGCTCATTTTGAATTTCATTATCTGTATAATAACTTAAAAATATATTAGCTAATAAGCATATCGATATTATTGTTATAGATGAATAAATAAGAAGCATTTTATTAAAAAGCTTCTTATTTATGTATTTGTAATATAACTTTTTCAAAGTTGTTCTCCCCTTATTCTAGCTTGCAAAACGTCTAAATCTCTTATAAAGTACATGCATTATCCAATATCCTGGTACTACTATTGCAAAAAATGCAATTAGACCTGGATTACTTTTTACAAAGTATGCGATAATACCCAGCCCTATAATAATTAATATAGTTTGCATTGGACTAGCTAAAGATAATACAAAAGAATTCTTTATATATCCCTTAAGCGTTAAATCAAAATGAACATATGTTGGGAAAAAATATACAAATGCTATAGTAACGAAGAATAAAACTGCCGATACTAATATATATAGAACTGTAGAATATGTTGCATCTATTTGATACAAGATATTTAGATCTATAATAAGAAAGGCAAATACTATTAAGAAGAAAACTCCACATTTGTTAGCACTTACAAACTCTTTTTTATAAACATCCTTAAATGTTTTAAATATAGGTAAATCCAACTCTCCTTGAACCCACTTTCTTAACATGTAAAAAGTAGCTATTGTAGCAGGCATAATTCCAAACACAACTCCACCTAATACTGTAAATATAGTCCAGAAAAAGTTAAGTTGCATAAATCTCCAGATCCAGTTGCAAAAATTTAATAAGATTCCTTCTTTTTTCACGCATATCACCCCAAATATTTTATTTTAAAGTAAGAAAAGGTTATCTGAAATCAGATAACCTTTAACTCTTTTTAACCTATACCTATAGTTGTTATTTCTGATTTTCTTAAGTTTACAGTGCTGTCTATATTATTTTGAGTTTTTTCTTCTAATATATTAGATATGTATTTTGATCCCTTTATCTTACAATTTATTATTTCTAAAGTCGACTCTTTATCTTCTAAATTGTAAACCCTTAATATATTATTATTTTCTTTCCCCTCTAACTTTAATGCTGACCACATTATACCATAGCCATTAATTTCTAGTAAACTATTGTTATTTTCTAGATTTGCATTTTGTATAGACATTTCTTTTGTAACCATTGGTATTTGGAATATATGAGCTTCTTTGAAAGAATCATATATATTTTTTCCATGAGGTATTATTTCTAACTCTGCCTCATGCTCACCTTGGCATTGTGCTTCTGGAGTAGCAAATACACCCCAGTCTCCTAGTTCTGCAACACTTCTAAGAAGAGTTACTGCTATTGTATTTCTATCGTCATTTAATATTTCATATTCATTTAGTCCCTTATTAGCTATTGTAAGTCCATAATTTTCATCATGTATATTTACAAATGCATGTTGGTGTTGACAATTACTTGGATTTTCCCAAGTTTCATAAGTATGATTATCTCTCTTTGCTACTTCAAATATTGATTCTGTATAATGTATATCAGACTCTATGTCTGTAGCAAATAACATTCTCATTCTATGGTCTCTTGCAGTATTATTAAATGATGATTTAACTTTTAATCCCTTAGATGACTTTTCTAAAGTTAAAGTAGTTTTAATTATCATTGGTACCATTTTATCTACTCTTTGAGACTTTCTATACTTAAACTCTAATACTTCTTCTATTTCTTCTTGTAGTAATTCATTTGCACTAGCTGGAACTTCCCAGTTATGAGTTATTTCAATTACTGCTTTATATGGTAAATCTTCTTTTATTTCTATCTTAGCCTTAACATCTTTAGTCGTTAAAGGTGTTTCTCCTACTGGCTTCATATAAATATATTCATTACCTATATCTCCAGTATTTTCATATATGCAAAGATCTTTAAATTCTTTGTTTGTAGTTTTATCTAATAATTTAACTGATCCATTTTCTTGTACTTCTGCTCTTATAAATTCATTTTCTAGTACATTTTCTTTTACTAAGCTATTTTGATTACTAGCATCAATTTCTTGTGTATCTTCTATTAATGCATAAGTGTCCCATCCAAAAGATTTTATGTTCTTCGTTTCTAATTCAACTCTAACTAATCTTGAGTAATAAGGCTGTCTGAACTTATCTTTTGGTAAATCATAATCAAACTTTATTCCTAAATCAGTTATTTTTGCATCTATTTTATTTCCATTTATATCTACTACCTTAAACTTAGGTAGCGTAACTTTTCTCATTTCTTTTGCTATTTCATTTGGGTGACCTTCTCTGAAATACTTTTTAACTATATTTACATCGACTTCAACTACACCACTTCTATTATATCCTGCTGTATTTACAACTAAGAATGGATATACTTTATCTCCTAATTTAGCAAACTCAGATGTATCTATTTGACTTGTAAGGTAATTTAAACTCTCTTTTATAATGTACTTTGCTACATCCTTAGCTTTATCAAATCTAGCAACCATCTCTCTATGAACTTCATCTACACTACATCCACATATACTATCGTGAGGATGATTCTTCATTAAAGATTTCCATCCATATTCAAATAAATGATGAGGATACTCAAATCCATAATTATGAGCCATAGTAGCTATTGGCTCTGCTACTTTTTCAAATAAAGTTTGGCATAATTGGTTCCACTGCTTTAAGTATACTCTAGCTGAAGCAGTATTAACTAATGTATACCAGCCATCAGTTTGCTGACTTCTAAGTTCACCCTTTATTACTTGTAAATCATCTTTCATATTTTCTTTTAAAGCATCTATGTATTCATCAAAACTTGAGTGAACAAAATCTATATCTTCATATAAACCTTCAGCAACTTTTATAGCTTCTGATAAATCAGTTTGTATAGGTTGGTGATCACAACCATTCATAAATAATAACTGATTTGAAGATGCAAACTTACCTGCATCGTCTAATCTCTTTGCCCAGTATTCTTTAGCTTCTTCTATGTCTGTTGGTACTTCCATTCCATTACAATACCAGTTAGCAAATAGTATACCTAGTACTTTTGACCCATCAGGACTTTCCCAGTACATTTCTGAATAAGGTGATTCAAATTTATCATCTGCACTTACTTCATTATTAAATCCAGTTGGTTTAACTCCCCTACCAAATGCTGCTGTTTCTATACCAGCTTGCTTTAATATTTGAGGTGCCTGCCCCATATTACCGAAAGAATCTGGGAAATATCCAACTTTGCATACTTCTTTATCATATCTTCCTGCATCTTTATGTCCATATTGTAAGTTTCTTACATTCGATTCACTGCTTGTTAAAAATTCATCTTGTAATACATACCATGGACCTATTTTTAGTCTTCCGTCCTTAATTACTTTTTCTAATAGTTCTCTTCTTTCAGGTCTGACTTCTAAATAATCCTCTAGTAATACTGTTTGACCATCTAGATGATAAGATTTAAAATCTGGATCTTTTTCAAAAGTATCTAAAAGTGTATCCATAGTTTCTATAAGCATCATATGATGAGTTTCATATGGTAGGTACCATTCTCTGTCCCAGTGTGTATGAGATATTATGTGAGCTTTTTTATTCATAATCGTTTCCCCCGATTTATAGTTTTTATAATTTAATTCTTCTGTTATATGAGGTGAGGTAACCTCCTTACTATGTTAGCAAAGAAGTTACCTCTTTGGAGTATATATTAAAATTTTAAAATAGTTAGCTTATTTATTCATCTTAACCATTACAGTTTTTATTTCGTAAGGGTTTATTGTTAAGTTTATTTCTTTTTCATTTCTCATTTCTTCACAAGCTTTTTCCATTAAGTTAGTTTCCATCCATCCAACTATTTCATAATCACTTGTTATACTTACTTCTTGTCTACTGCCTGAATATTCATGGAAACGAACTATAACCATATCTTCATCTTCTGCTTTCTTTATTGCATCAACTAATATATAAGCATCGTTGAAGTTGAACATTTTACTTGGTATGTCATTTCTCATTGAACCATTTACATAAGTTAATGGTTGGTTTAATTCAAATGCAGCCTTTACAGTATTTGCTTCAACAAAGTCTCCTGTATGAGGAAGTAATGAGTAAGTGAAGTTTTGCTCTCCTTGATCTTGGTGTGGATCAGGATGAGTAGCTGATTTTAATAAAGTTAATCTTATTACATTATCTTTTATGTCATGGCCATACTTACAGTTATTTAATAAACTCACTCCATAATCTCTTTGTGATAAATCAACCCATTGTTGAGCTACTGTTTCAAACTTAGCCATTTCCCAACTAGTATTCCAGTTAGTAGGTCTCTTAACATTACCAAATTGAACATCATATGTTGCCATAGTACTTCTTACATCAACTGGGAATGCTACTTTAAGAAGTTGCTTTTGCTCTCTCCAATCAACATTAGTTACGAAGTCTATTCTTCTATTGTCAGCATAAACTACCATATCTTGATTTATTGTAGTGTTCATGTACTTGTAGCTAAATCTTATTATAGCTTTTAAATTACCACACTCTACTAGTTCTATATTTTGTATATCTGTAACTTCTCTCATTTTTTCTTGGTAGTATATGTCTATATCCCAAGCTTCATGTGCCATTGGCTTATCTTCAAACATTTGAAGAACATTTCCTCTTTGTCCTTTAGCTAATACTTGTCTCTTGTTAGCTTTATCAAGTATAGAAGTTAATTGACCAACTTCATTCCATTTTATTTCATAGTTAGGAGTATCTATTCCTCTATCAGTATATTCAAAAGTAGATGATACTTCTTCTATAGCCTCTTCTTTTAATGTTATTCTCTTCCATCCTGTTGCTGGAACAGCTTTAACTTCAACTATATATTTACCTTCTTCTCTTTGAGCTTCTAGTTTATTATTATCTTCATCGTAGAAGTTCCCAACTATGCCAGTTTCTATTTCTACAACTTCACATCTATTCCAGTTAGCATTATTTATAACTGTCCAAGTGTTCTCATCTTCATTTAATAAGTTAGTATTGAAGTCATCTTGAGCCTTCAGTGCAATATCTTCTGCTTCTTTGTATTCAATCTTAGCATCTTCATATACTTCTGTTATTGAAGAACCTGGTATTATATCGTGGAATTGATTTCTAAGTATTGTTTTCCATCCCTTAGTTAATTCAGCATTTGGATATTGTGCCCAGTCTGAAGTAGTTAATGAGTTTACTGATCCTAGCCATTCTGTTTCTCTATATAAAAGTTCTAATTTTCTGTTCATCATCTTAGTGTAAGCTTGACTTGTATATGTTCCTCTGTGGTACTCAAGATATAATTCTCCATCCCATGTGTGAACATATTCATCAGTATTTTCTACTTTTTCTCTTAAGCACTTGAAGTATTCTCCTGCTTTACCTGTCTTAACATTTGGTAAACCTGGCATCTTATCTAATCTTCTTCTGTACTCTAACATTTCACGGTTAACACCACCGCCGCCATCTCCAAATCCATAAGATACTATAAGATCGTTAGTTAAGTTCTTATCTGTATATGCATCCCATACACCTTTTACACTCTTTGGAGTAAGTCTTCCATTGTAAGTATAGAACCAAGAACCTGGCTGACTCCATGGTTCTGGAGTAGTTATAAAGTGAGTTAATATTTCAGTACCATCAATACCTTTCCAGTTGAAAGTATCATGAGGCATTCTGTTGTATTGGTTCCAGCTTATTTTTGTAGTCATAAATGTATCTATACCAGATTTCTTTAATATTTGAGGTAAAGCCCAAGAATAACCAAATACGTCTGGTAACCATAAGTATTCTACATCTCTGTTAAATTCTTCTTTTATAAATCTTGATCCAACTAGTATTTGTCTAACTAAAGATTCTCCTGATGGTATATTACAGTCAGCTTCTAACCACATTCCTCCATCAACTTCCCAGTTTCCATCTGCTACTTTTTGCTTTATTGCTGCATATAACTCTGGATAATCATTTTTTACATACTCATATAATTGAGGTTGAGTTTGTAGGAATATATACTCTGGGTATCTTTCCATAAGTCTAAGTACTGTAGAGAATGATCTAGCGCACTTTTCTCTTGTATGCTTTAGTCTCCATAACCATGCAACGTCTATATGTGTATGTCCTATACAAGTTACATTTATTACTGAGTTTTTATCTATCTTATCTATTTCTTCATTTAAGTAATCTGATGCTTTATGAGCTGATGCATAGAACTCTTCACTTCCTGGATAAGCCCAATCTATTAATTTTAAAGCATCATTTAATATTTTTGTTAAGTGAACTTTATCTGGAGAATATTGATCTAATTCTATAATAGTTTCTAAAACTACCATTGCATTGTAGTAAAGATCATCCATTTTTTCATCTAACCAAGCAAGTTGTGCTCTATTTATACGGTGTTCTTGTTCTCTTGGTACTCCTCCACCTTCAAGTCCAGTCCATAGTCTAAACATTAATTCCAAGTTAGTTCCTGCTGTATTCTCTGGGAAAAATACTTCCTTATGGTTACTATCTACACCTTGGTATGGCTTATCATTTAGGTAGAATAATGATTCAAATCCAGAGTTATTTCCTGCTCCAGTTTCCCCAAAATCAAATATACCTACTACAGTTTTTCCTGACCATGCTGATGGTACTTCTACAATTTTATTCATCCAAAGGTATAAGTCTCTACCTTTCCAAGTCTCACCAGTTCTTATTACCCCATCAAACTCTGTTGGTAGCTGTGGAGCTATATCTATATCTCCATTTAATTTTGTATTAAAGTATTCTAACTCTATTGTTTCTCTATATCTAAAGTTTTCTAATTCATGTATTCTATTTCTTAATTTATCTATTGTATAAAACATATCTTTCATGTTTTTTCTCCCCCTATTTTTATTATAAATTGATTATATTTAAAAACGTTTTCAATGTCAATTTCCTACAAATTTCATCTATACTCTGTATAGTTTTTATAATAAAAGTGTAGCTTATTTTATAATTAATTTAAGAATGCTGCACCTATTATACCTGCATCTGCACCTAAAGTAGCACATACTATCTTCGCAAAGTCTTCTTTTTTATATAATATATGCTCTCTAATAAGCTCTTCTATATTATCAAGAATTATATCGCTAGCTCTAGATACTCCTCCACCTATAGATATTACCTCTGGATCTAGTGTATTTATCATGCTCCCCATAGCCTTTGCTAAGTATGATTTAAATCTAGTTATAGTTTCTACAGCAACTTGGTCATTTTCTCTATATGAGTCAAATACCATTTTTGCATTTATGTCCTCTATATTGTTTTCTGCTTTTTCCAATATAGAACTTTCCACGCCTTCTGAAATTAACTTTTGTGCATATTTTATAATTGATGTTGCTGAGCAGAAAGTTTCTAAACAACCATTGTTTCCACAGTTGCAGTCAAAATAATTTTCACCTATTATTGCATGCCCTATTTCTGATCCCATACCATGAGCTCCGGTAAATGCTTTTCCATTGATTATTATTCCACCGCCTACTCCAGTGCCTAGGGTATACATAACTGAAATATTAGAGTCTTTCATACTACCAAACTTTGCTTCACCAAGAGCTGCAACTGTAGCATCATTTTCAGCATATATTTTAACTTCTTCAAATCTCTTCTTTAATGCTCCCATAAACTGAACTTCTGACCAACCTAAGTTTACGCAAGTTACTAATCCATCTTTATTTATAAAACTTGGAACACCAAATCCTATAGAGTTGATTTCTTTTATATCTATATTATTTTCTTCTAGTAATTCTCTCACAAGAATATTTATATCATCCATTATCTTTTCAAATCCACCAACTACGTCAGTTTTGCATTCTTTTCTGAAAAGTATTTTCCCATTTTCATCTACAATACCAGCTTGTACACCTGTTCCTCCAATGTCTACTCCAACAAAATACATAGTTATCCTCCTTAAACTATCTGGCTCTTTAAATTTATAAAGTTATATTCATTCTTTTTCTAATATTACGTATTAAAAACTTCAAGCTATCATTACTCATTAATTTTATATCTTTCAATTTATATATTATATGATGCATTTTATTTATAAAAGTTCAAATATTTAAGTTTATCTACAAATATCTTATGTATCATTAAAATCCATCCAATTTCGGAAAACATTTTCTTTATTATCTTATTTTTATGCTTTATACTGTTGTTATTATATAATATATATACATTAAACAACCTTGGGGAGGATTTTTATCATGAATAAACTTGAATCTATAAAATTATTTCAAGATATACAACTAGTTTCAGAAAAATATAAGCACCTAGAGCTTGAAAATAATGAGTCTGAACTTGAAGTTAATCTAAAACTTCAATCGTTAATTCAATTTTATAAATCTAAAATAGATGAACTAAAATCTAGAGCCAATTTTATTTCTAGACAAACAAGAGATGAGTTAAAAAACTCAAATTCTAAAGATATATATAAAGCTTCTATAGATCTAAATAATTTTGCTCATCATAAGTACAACGCACTTAAAGAAAGTAATATAAATTCTATTGCAATAAATTTAATGGTACAACCAACTATCGATGAATTAATTCTTGTAAATGACTCTATAAGAAATAAGGATTATCTAAAAAATAAAAATACATACTTCTATATTTACGAAAAAATAGTAATTAATGCTTTCATGATATTTTTAGCCTTAAAGGATATGGATATGGAACAAGATAATATCCACAATCTATCACAAGGTATACTTAGCCAAATACAAACATTATCTATAATATCTATGTAATTAAGTACATACTTTAATATTTAACTACATAAATATTATTTCTAAAGAATACTCTATTCGTTGCTAAGCATTGATATGAGTATTCTTTTTACTTTTCTTTGCTATTAATATTATAAAGTATATCGGTATAAGTACATATAAAGCACTAAGTCTATACCCCCACAGATTCCCTATATATTCGTTAATTATACCGGTTACTAATTGCATAACACCATTAATGCTACCTGATATAACAATAATTACACTAGTTGCAATAGCTGCCTCTTGCTTAAAAATATTCATAGCTATGCACATAAGCGTTGGCCACATTATTGCACTAAAAAATCCTGTAAATGCTAGTATCCATATACCTTTACTCCCAAATAAAAATCCTGCTATATACAATACAAATATTGATACAAGTGAAATAATTATTGATTTTATATAGCCTATTTTCTCAATTGCAAAACCACTACATAGCCTAGAAATTGTAAAAAATATATAATATACTGATACAAATGTGGCCCCTAGTTTAAGTGGATCTATTCCAAAGGCATCTCTTAAGTAAAATGATCCCCAGTTTGCAGCTGAAAATTCAATAACTTCCATAAATCCTAAACATATAGCAAACATCCATACATATTTATTTCTTAAGGCTTCCTTCATAGTCATAGATGAACTTTCTGTCTCATTTTGTTCATCAGTTTTAGACATTATAACCATAGATAAGACTATCACCATAGGAACTAATGTTATTAAATATATTCCTTTAAATCCTGCGTCAAACTTTTCTACTGCTAACCCAGCAAGTTTCGGACCTAATACAGCCCCAAAACCATAAAAGAAGTGCATTAGATTCATATATATTGCACTGTTTGATTTAAATACTGTAGTTGCCATAGCATTACTTCCAACTTCAAAGAAACCAAATCCCATCCACAATATCATTAGTGATGCATTAACACTATAAAAACTATTTGAAAAAGATACCAATATACATCCTAGACATATAAATATATATCCAAATCCTAGTGATTTTTTAGAACCATACCTTTCAAGCGATAAAGTCGCCACCACACAAAATATTACATATCCAAACCAAGAAGATGAAACTAGCCCCCCTTGCGATGTATAAGCTACCCCAAATTCATCTTTTATTAATGGAAATGATACTCCTTTTATATTTTCAGTCATTCCAAATAAAAGCATAGTTGAGTATATGATAAGTATCATAATTATTAAATTCTTATTGATGTTTATTTTGTTTCTTTTTTTTACTTCCACTTTTTCACCTACCTTCAAAAGTCATCTTGGTATACTTGTTATATACATATTTACTATACCATTTTTTTCCTGTATACTTATCTTAATAAAACTATATCAGCAGTGTAATTATCAGTCAACAGAATAAAAACAAGTTGTATATTAAGTTGATATAGTTGATATGTTATCTAAGGAGAAATTAATATGAGTGATAAAAATACACCTCTCTATAAGCAGATTAAAGACTATTTGTTAAACCTTATAGATGAAAATAAACATATTCCAAACTATAAGCTTCCTTCTGAGAATCAGTTAGCATTAAAATTCAATGCAAGTCGTATTTCTGCAAAGAGTGCGTTGAATTCATTACAAGATGAAGATCTAATATATAGACTTCAAGGAAAGGGAACTTTTATTAACAGTAATATAAACTCTCATAAGCAATTTACTAAACATAAGATTGATAAAGAATCGACTTCATTAAATAAAGACATTATTTGCATGTTAGTACCAGGAATAGATAGTAGGTTTGCCATAAATATAATAAATGGAGCAAAAGCTTATCTCGAATCAACTAACTTTAAACTAGTACTAATGATAACAGATGCAAATCAAAATAAAGAAAAAGATTTTATAAGGACATCTCTAGATTTAGGCTGTAAGGGGCTAATAATTTTTCCTAGCGATAATCAATTATATAACCCCGAGATTTTAAAACTTTCTTTGAATAAGTTTCCTACAGTTTTAGTTGATAGGAAGTTAGAAGGATTGGATATAAGTTATGTAGCTAGCGACCACTTTAACTCAGCTTATCAAGCTACTAATTATTTAATAGATAAAGGTCATACTAATATTGGATTTATAAGTCCTCCTCCCAAGGTTGCAAGTTCAATATCTGAGCGTATCTTAGGATACGAAAAAGCTTTAAGCTCAAGTGTTGGTTTAAGAGATCAACACAAGTTAATGCTTCCTCATACTTTAGAGGATAGAATCTCCTCTATAAAAAACTATCTATCCAAAAATAAAGACATATCTGCTATTATCTGTGAAGGTGGTATTACTGGTCTTAATTTGATAAAAATAATATACTCTATGAACCTTACATGTCCAAATAATATAGAACTTATTTTATATGATAATGAATTTGAGCAGTATATGGATTTTTTACCATGTAAGCCAATAGTTATAGAGCAAAATCCATACGATATTGGATATCAATCAGCAAAAATGGTTTTTAATTTAATTAACGATAACTCATCATCAGAAAATATTATTGTTAAAGAAAATATTATTTTTGATCATTGATTTATAAAAATTTAATATAATCTCTTAACATAAAAAAAGTCCTAGGAAAATATCCTAGAACTTTTTTTTACTTTTTTTTAAATAGATTTTCTATTTTTTCTCCAAACGACCTCTTTTTTTCGTGTACTTCTTCTCCACACTCTTTTGCAAAGTCTCTTAAGATGTCCTTTTGCTTTTCATTTAATTTTCTAGGAACATCAACTACAACTTTTACATATTGATCTCCTCTAGAGTTTCCTCTTAATCTTGGTATACCTTTTTCTCTTAGTCTAAATACTGTACCAGTTTGAGTACCCTCTGGTATTGTATATTTAACTTTTCCATCTAATGTAGGTACTTCTATTTCATCTCCTAAGGCTGCTTGAATAAATGTTATTGGCATTTCGAAATGTATGTCATTTCCTTCTCTAGTAAATAAAGTATGAGCCTTAACATTTATTACTATATAAAGATCTCCTCTTGGTCCACCTTTGCTTCCTAATTCACCTTGACCAGAAAGCTTGATCATTTGACCATCATCTATACCTGCTGGTATATCCACTTCTATAGTCTTGACCTTTCTAGTACTTCCTTTTCCGTGACATTTTGCACAAGGTGACTCTACTACTTCACCTTCTCCATTACATGCACTACAAGGTCTAGAGCTTGCTATATTACCAAACGGAGTTCTTTGAACAGTTCTAACTTCTCCTGCACCATTACATGTTGGACAAGTTTTTTTAGATGTTCCTGGCTTTGATCCGCTACCATGACATTCATCACATTCTTCACTTCTATTTAATTTTATAGAAGCTTTCTTACCAAATGATGCTTCTTCGAAAGTTATAGTTACATCTTGTCTTATATCCGCTCCACGTTCTGGGCCTCTTCTTCTTGGTCTTCCTCCGAAGCCTCCGCCTCCTCCGAACATATCACCGAATATATCTCCAAATATATCTTCAAATCCTCCAAAACCTTGACCACCAAAGCCTTGGCCTCCGAATCCACCTTGACCATTTACACCTTCATGACCAAATTGATCATAATTTGCTCTCTTAGTATCATCAGATAATACTTCATATGCTTCGTTTATCTCTTTGAACTTCTCTTCAGCTTCACTATCTCCAGGATTTCTATCTGGATGGTATTTCATAGCTAGCTTTCTATATGCTTTTTTCAAGCTTTGTGCATCTGCACCTTTATCTACACCTAAAACCTCATAATAGTCTCTTTTAGCGCTCAATTTTTGTCACCACCTTTATTATACAGAACAATAGCTTGTAGAGTATCAAACTACAAGCTATTGTTAATTTATTTAAGCAATAGAGCATACTTTCACTTGTAAAAATGAATCTTCCTCTTACTCTATATTAATTATATACAATGTGTTTAATTTTGTAACCTATTTTTCGTCATTAACCTCTGTGAAGTCAGCATCAACTACATTATCATCTTGAGAAGCTTGTTCTTGAGTTTGTTCTCCACCTTGAGCTTGTTGTTCTTGAGCAGCTGCTTGATACATTTGCTCAGACACTTTTTGGAATCTGTTCATTACTTCATCCATAGCTTTTCTTATTTCTTCAGCAGTAGCTTCTTCTTTATCTTTTACAGCTTTTAAGTCAGCTATTGCAGCTTCAACATTAGCTTTATCATCAGCGCTTATTTTATCAGCAACTTCTCCTAAAGTTTTTTCTGTTTGATATATAGTTGATTCAGCTTGGTTTAATGCTTCTATTTTGTCTTTCTTTTGCTTATCAGCCTCAGCATTCATTTCAGCTTCTTTTACTTTCTTTTCTATTTCTTCTTCAGAAAGGTTTGTTCCTGAAGTTATAGTTACTTTTTGTTCTTTTCCAGTTCCTAAATCTTTAGCAGTAACATGAACTATACCATTTGCATCTATGTCGAAAGTAACTTCTATTTGAGGTATACCTCTTTGAGCTGGTGGTATATCAGTTAATTGGAATCTACCTAAAGTAGTATTGTCATATGACATACTTCTTTCACCTTGAAGAACATGTATATCAACAGCAGTTTGGTTATCTGCAGCAGTTGAGAATACTTGAGACTTCTTAGTTGGTATTGTTGTATTTCTTTCTATTATCTTAGTAAATACGTTACCTAAAGTTTCTATCCCTAAAGATAATGGAGTTACGTCTAATAATAATAAGTCATTTACTTCACCAGTTAAAACACCAGCTTGTATAGCAGCACCTGCAGCAACACATTCATCTGGGTTTATACCTTTGTGAGGTTCTTTTCCTATAAATTTCTTAACAGCTTCTTGAACTGCTGGTATTCTAGTAGATCCACCTACTAATAATACATCATCTATTTCAGATGTAGAAAGTCCTGCATCTTGTAAAGCTCTCTTAGTTGGCTCCATAGTATCTTGAACTAACTTAGCAGTTAATTCATCAAATTTAGCTCTTGATAAATCTACATTTAAATGTTTTGGTCCTTCAGCTGTAGCTGTTATGAAAGGTAAGTTTATGTTAGAACTCATTGTTGATGATAATTCTTTCTTAGCCTTTTCAGCAGCTTCTTTTAATCTTTGAAGAGCCATTTTATCATTTCTTAAATCTACACCTTCAGTCTTCTTAAACTCATCAGCTAAATAGTTTATTATAACTTGGTCAAAGTCATCTCCACCTAATCTATTGTTACCAGCTGTAGCTAAAACTTCAAAAGTACCATCACCTATTTCAAGTACAGATACGTCAAAAGTTCCTCCACCTAAGTCAAATACTAATATTTTCTTTTCTTGATCTAATTTATCCATTCCGTAAGCAAGAGCTGCTGCAGTTGGCTCGTTTATTATTCTTTTAACATCAAGTCCTGCTATTCTACCTGCATCTTTAGTAGCTTGTCTTTGAGCATCTGTGAAATAAGCTGGAACTGTTATAACAGCTTCTGTTACAGGTTGACCTAAGTAACTTTCAGCATCTGCTTTTAATTTTTGTAAAGTTATAGCTGATATTTCTTGTGGAGTATATCCTTTACCATCTATATCAACTTTGTAATCTGTTCCCATGTGAGTTTTTATTGATATTATAGTTCTATCTGCATTTGTAACTGCTTGTCTCTTAGCAGGCTCACCTACTATTCTTTCTCCATCTTTAGTGAAGGCTACTACTGAAGGAGTAGTTCTCATACCTTCGTTGTTTGCTATTATTTGTGCTTCTCCACCTTCTAACACTGCTACACAAGAGTTAGTTGTTCCTAAATCTATACCTATTACTTTTCCCATGATTAATATCCTCCTTATGGATTTTCTATATTTATTAATTTTATAATTTGTTTATTTATTATTAGCAAGAAACCTTAACCATTGCTGGTCTTATAACTTTAGCTCCTAGCTTATATCCTTTTTGCATAACCATAACTACTTTATTTGCATCAACACCATCTATAGCTTCTTGCATTACAGCTAGGTGTACATTTGGATCGAAGTCTTGATCTTGTGATTCTATTTCTTCAACTCCAAATTTAGTTAGAGTATCATTTAATTGCTTATAAACAAGGTCTATACCTTTATACATAGTATCTTCTTTATCTTCACAAGCATCTAATGCTCTTTCCATACTATCTATAACTGGTATTAAATCCTTTATTATCTTTTCATTTGCAAATACTCCTATAGTTTCTTTCTCTTGTTGAGTTCTTCTTCTATAGTTTGCATATTCTGCTTGTAGTCTTTGATATTGGTCATTTAGTGAGTCTACTTCATCTTGTAACTTCTTTTCTTCTAGCTTCTCATTTATATCAGTCACATTATCCTCTTTTTCTATCTCTTCGTTAACTTCTTCAGTGCATACTTCACACTCTTCATTAACAGAAGCATTGATGTCTTTATTTTCCTCTTCTTGATGTATGTTCTTTTCTTCCAATCTCTACACCTCTCAGTCTATTTTTTAAGCAATGCTTTATTTTTTATTAAGTAGTAAGCTCATATAATTTATTATTGAGTAAATCTTTGAATAATCCATTCTTGTAGGACCAATAAAACTTATTTTACCTACTAGCTCTTTATCAATATTATAAGTTGCAGTAATAATACTACAATCTTGAGCTATTTCACATATATTATCACTACCAATGATTATATTTAAATTTTCTTTTTTTATTCCCTCAGTTTTAATCATACTAGCTATTGTCTCTTTTTTTTCTAACATATTTAAAAAAGATTTAGCCTTTAATATATCATTAAACTCAGGATAACTGAAAATATTAGTAGCTCCACTTAAGGACACTCTAGCATCGTCCTCTGTCATATTAAAGTTAAGTGCATCTATAAGTTCATCTATAAGCATAGAATATTCACTTATTTCATATTTAATAAATGCTATTAACCTATCATCTAAGTCTGTTATAGATTTCCCTAGAAGCTTATTAGTAAGATTATCAGAAATCAAATTAAGCTTAGATTGATCTAAATAAACATTAGTAGAAAGATTTGCATTTTTAATGTCACCCTTATCTGTTACTACAATTAAAAGTATGTTATTATCACTCATACTCACTAACTGTATATGTTTTATAACACTTTGTTTTACCATATTTTTAGTAACAGCCACTGTTGTATAATTAGTAAGCTGAGATAAAAGTTTTGAAGTCTCATGGATTAAGTCATTTATATGATTTACATTGTTATCTATAGACTGTTCAATTAATAACTTTTCTTGAGCTGTTAACTCACTTTTACCCATTAGCAAATCTACATATAGTTTATATCCTTTTTCAGATGGAACCCTTCCAGCAGATGTGTGAGGCTGTATTAAATATCCTAATTCTTCAAGATCAGCCATTTCATTTCTAATTGTCGCGGCACTTACTCCCAAATCATGTTTCTTTGATATTGTTCTAGAGCCTACTGCCTCAGCTGTCTCTATATAATCTTTGACTATAGCCTTGAGGATATTTAATTTTCTTTCGTTTAATTCCATCATATTGCCTCCTCGCTGTTAGCACTCACTAAATTCGAGTGCTAAAAAGATTATATATATTATATATCATTTTAAAATTATTTTGTCAACACTTTTGCTTTAATCTATAAATTCAATAAATATACTATTTGATATCTCTCTACCTTTTTGGGTTAAACTTATCCCAGCTTTACTTTCATTTATAAGGTTTCTAGACTTTAATTTATCTATTACTTTATTATATTTTTCTTTGAAATTAATATCAAATTCATTTTTAAAATCCTCAAACTTTATACCACTATTCATTCTAAGACCCATAAATATTTTCTCTTGAATCTTATCTTCAATAGTCAAATACTCTTTATGATCAATAGGCTTTTTATTATTAGATAATAGAGTATGATATTCATCAAGCGCTTCTACATTATTATATCTTGTATCATCTAAATAACCTGATGCTCCAGGTCCAAGACCTATATAGTGTTTACATTTCCAATATAAAATATTATGATTACACTCACAACCTTCTTTTGCATAATTTGATATTTCATACTGATTATACCCATTATCCTTTAAGTAGTTTATTGTGTAATTATACATATCCATATCTACATCTTCATCAATAACTTCAAACTCATTATTCTCATGCATATTGTATAATTCTGTACCTTCTTCTAGTATAAGTGAGTATGCTGATATATGTGACGGATTCAGACTTACTATTTTATTTAAACTTTCTTTCCATTCATCAGATGTTTGATTAGGAAGACAGTACATCAAGTCTACATTAATATTTTCAAATCCTACCTCTTTAGCTTGTCTATAGTTTTTTTCAAACTCTTCATAAGTATGTATTCTTCCTATAGCTTTTAGATGGTAATCTTGTACAGCTTGTAAACCTATACTTAATCTGTTTATTCCTATTTTTTTCATTGTTTTTAGCTTATCTAATGATAAAGTACCTGGGTTACATTCAATAGTTACTTCCGCATCTTCTGCAATATTAAAGTTCTCATATATGTTATCAAATATAGATTCTAATTCTAAAGAATTTAAGATACTTGGTGTTCCTCCACCTAAAAATACACTTGTTATTTCTTGTTCGGTTTTATAAAGTTTCATTTCTTTTTTTAAATCTTCTATGTATCTAGTTTTTGAATTTATATCCATTTTATAAGAATTAAAGTCACAGTAGTTACATTTTTTTACACAAAATGGTATGTGTATATATAATCCTAGCATATCTATTCCTCTTTTCAATATATTTCCAAGTTAATTATAACTGTTCATTTTATATTTATCCAATATATCTACTTATTTAACGTAATATTTTTAGTTTTGTCAATTTAAAAATCTCTATCCCATATGGGACAGAGATTTTTTATTAGTTATTTATCTTTTTTCATTACTAGATAAACAGGAAGACCTATTAAAGTTATAATTATACCTCCTAATGCAATCATTGTAGCTGTTAATAATTGATTTATTATAACAAATAAACCACCTATTATTGCTATTGCTGGTATTATTGGATATAAAGGCACCTTATATGGTCTGTATAAGTCTGGCTTATCTTTTCTAAGCTTTATTACCCCTATAAATGTCAGTACATAAAATACCCATACTGCAAATATTGTTAAATCCGTAAGTAAATTAAATTGTCCTGATAAGGCATATAAACATGCAAGTATAGCAATCAACCATAAAGCATTAGATGGAGATCCTCCCTTATTTACCTTTGATAAAGCATTACTTCCAGGTATAAGACCTTGTCTAGCTAAAGTATACGGTATTCTTGGACCAGTTAATAGGTAACCATTTAGAGTCCCAAACACTGATATTAATATACCCACTGTTATTATTTTACCACCAATAGATCCAAATAACTTAGTCGCTACAAGAGTCGCTGGTGATGTAGCCATCGCAAGATCGCTTGCTGGTGCTACCCATAAATAAGCTACATTTATTGCTAAATAAACCGCCATAACTATAGATAATCCACCTACTATAGCCTTGGGTAAATCTGTACCTGGATTTTTCATTTCTCCAGCTATGGCTCCAACATTTATCCATCCATCATATGCAAATAACGTTGCAATCAAAACCTGACCTAATGCACTACCTGTAGTAGTACCTGGACCTACCATAGGACTAAATAAAGATGTACTATTTCCTCTTATAAATCCAAATATTATTATTAAAATTAAAGGAAGCATTTTACCTATTGTTGCTATAGTTTGTATAGAACCTCCAAAAGATGAACCTATATTATTTAAGATTGCTAGAAGTAGTATTACACCTATTGCTACTGGTAAAACAAATGCCATATTACTTGAATCTGATCCAAAAAGTTCTACAACTTGCTTGGCAAATATTACAGCTAAAGCTGCTGATGTCCCTGGGAAGAACAGCACTGTCTGCATCCACCCAGTTAAAAAACCTAATTTGGGTCCATATATTTCGTCAATATATACCATCATTCCACCTGTTTTCGGTATAGCAGCTGATATCTCTGCAGCTGTAAGACCTGCAGTTATTGTTATTACTCCACCTATTATCCAAGCCATTATTCCAAGTCCTGGTGCACCGTTAGTTGCAGTATATATAGCTTGCGGTTTAAAGAAAACACCTGACCCTATAACTAGTCCTACAACTGTGGAAAGAGCTGCAGAGAAGCCTAGGGTCTTTTTAAGTTCCTTATCCATGTCTGACCTCCTAATTGTTCAATAATAAGAAAATAAAATTATTACATCTTAATTTTATTTTCTTATTATTCCCCAGTTTTCTCTAATTATTAAAATTTAGCGTTTAAGTTATTTTAATAAGATAGTTTTTTGCTATATAAAATTTTATTAGTATTCGTAACTTTTAAACTAAGAAGTTTCTTATAAAATAAAAATAGGCCAATTTAACAAAAGCTAAATTGGCCTATCTTTTTTATATAAAATTTATTTTTATTATTCGTCTAATTTTAAAACTGACATAAATGCCTTTTGAGGAACTTCTACAGATCCAACTTGTCTCATACGTTTCTTACCTTCTTTTTGCTTTTCAAGAAGTTTCTTCTTACGAGATATATCTCCTCCATAACACTTAGCAAGAACGTCTTTTCTAAGAGCACTTATAGTCTCCCTTGCCACAACTTTATTACCAACTGCAGCTTGTATAGGCACAGGGAATTGATGTCTTGGTATTTCATTTTTTAATTTTTCGCACATAGATTTACCTCTTGGGTAAGCTCTAGTTTCATGCACTATAAAACTTAGTGCATCCACTTGTTCTTTATTTATTAATATATCAAGTTTAACAAGTGTAGATACAACATATCCTTTTATCTCATAATCTAGTGAACCATATCCTCTAGTTCTTGACTTCAATGCATCGAAGAAGTCATAAACAACTTCATTAAGTGGTAAGTCATAGTGAAGCATAACTCTTTTTTCATCTATGTACTCCATGTTTATCATGTTTCCACGTCTTTCTTGACAAAGTTCCATAACTATACCTACATAGTCTTTAGGTACTATTATATCACCTTTAACAATAGGCTCTTCAATTGTCTTTATTTCAGATACTTCAGGTAGATTTGCAGGATTTTGTATCATTACAATCTCACCATCAGTCTTTGTAACTCTATATATAACAGACGGAGCTGTTGTTATAATATCTAAATTAAATTCTCTCTCTAATCTTTCTTGGATTATTTCCATGTGAAGTAAACCTAAGAATCCACATCTAAATCCAAATCCTAATGCTGCAGAAGTTTCAGCTTCAAATTCAAGAGCTGCATCATTTACTTGTAATTTTTCAAGTGCATCTCTTACATTCTCATACTTTTCTCCTTCTCCCGGGTAGATACCACAGTAAACCATAGGTGTAGCCTTCTTATATCCTGGCATAGGCTCATCTGTACGATTATTTGCATCAGTTATAGTATCACCTACATGACAGCTTCTTATGTCTTTTATACTAGCTGCAATGTATCCTACATCTCCAGCGATTAATTCATCAAGCTCTGTTTGACCAGGAGCCATAACACCAACTTCAGTTACTTCAAAGTTTTTGTTAGTATTCATCATTTTTATTGTCATACCTTTTTTAACAGTACCTTCAAATACTCTAACATATGCTACAACACCTTTGTATGCATCATAATAAGAGTCAAATATTAAAGCTTTTAAAGGTGCTTCTTTATCACCTTGTGGTGCTGGTACATTTTTTACTATGTCTTCTAATACATCTTCTATATTTAAACCACTTTTAGCCGATATAAGTGGTGCTTCGCTTGCATCAAGACCTATTATATCTTCTATTTCTTGTTTTATTTCATCAGGTCTAGCACTTGGAAGATCTATTTTATTTATAACCGGTAATATTTCTAAATCTTGATCTAATGCTAAATACACATTTGCTAATGTTTGAGCTTCAACGCCTTGAGCTGCATCTACTACTAATAATGCACCTTCACAAGCCGCTAAACTTCTAGACACCTCATAGTTAAAGTCTACGTGACCTGGAGTATCTATAAGATTTAGGTAATATTCATTTCCATCCTTAGCCTTATACACTAATCTTACATTTTGAAGCTTTATAGTGATTCCTCTTTCTCTTTCAAGATCCATGTTGTCTAATAATTGAGCTTTCATGTCTCTGTCACTAACAAGTCCTGTCTTTTGTATTAATCTATCAGCTAAGGTAGACTTACCATGGTCTATATGCGCTATTATACTGAAATTTCTAGTTCTACTTTGTTTGCTGTCCACCTTGTTTCCTCCTTTTATTATTATCATAACTTTTATTTTATAATATATCCTCTTTTATGTAAATAAGAGTTGAGTTATAAATATATAAAAATAAGACTTATTTTTTCAATAAGCCTTATTTTTATATATTATTTACCTAATTTTTCTTCTATTTCTTTTGATATATTTTTATAGATATCATTTGTGTTTTTTATCATCACTCTCATACTTGAACTAGTTTTATCTACTACCTCAGAGAGTATGTTTTTTTCACCTAGCATATTCTTCGCATTATAATCTATTATCAGTATACATATTGATACATTTATAATTAATAAAAGTACAAATGCTATTTTCATTCTCTTTTTTAGTTTATATTTCTCACCTTGTTTTTTTAAATTGTTCTCTACTCTACTCATTATACACAACCTAATAATTAATATTATTGTTGTTTGAAGTACTCATCTAAAATAGTAGCTACATACTTAGCTGTAACTTTTGCTTCCTCAATACTATTTGCATTGCTTCCTATTTCTATTAGCATATGATTTTTAGCTACAAATTGATTGTATTTACCTGTCTTCTTCTTAACAACTGGTGATACTAGACCTGGATATTTACTTTGTGCGAAGTCCGTTATACTTTGAGCTAACTTATTTATCTGAGCTACATTTTCATTTCTTTCACCTACAACAAAGAAAAACTTAGCTGCTTTTTGTCCATCTATAGTAGTAGTAAATTTATCATGTTCAGACTTTTTAACTTCTTCACTATCTAAATCCCTTGCATCTCTATGTAAATCTATGGCAATGTCTATACTATTATATTTAGGCATTATACTTTGTATAGAAGCTAAACTTCTTGAATATGCACCATTGTACTCAGGGTAATCACTATAGTTAGTAGAATGAACTACTCCCCAACCTTTATTAGTTAACTCACTAGTCAATAAGCTTCCCACAGACATTACAGAGTTTGCTTTATCTTGAGAGTGGTAATTTCCTTCTGGTGATTCAACATAGGTTTCACATCCATGAGTATGATATATAAGCATTCTAGGCTGCGACTTAGTAACTCTTAAGTCATTTACATAATCACTACTATTAAATACTTCTGTAGTTTTATTTGTATTACTTATATCTGGTACATTTTCTTCCCCAACATATACTTCTAAGTAGTCTTTCTTAACTTCACTTGATTCTTTTTTACTACCCTCTTTATCATTTTTTTCACTAGCCTTTTTATCTTCTTCAACCTTTGTCTCTGGATAAGATGAATCAATTAAAAACTTCAAAAATTCCTCTTTATCTATAGCCAAAGATATCGTTGGTAAAATACAAACTAACACACAGGCCATTACTATTGCCTTGATGCGTTTTTTCAACATTTTTGCTCCTCCTTATTTGGTGATCCTACCGGGGTGTAAAGACCTATTCAAACCTTCACTTATTATTATTGATAAGTTTTCTATTGTCTCATCTATATCCTTAGGTGTTACTATTAGATTTTTATCATACGGATCTAGAGAATCTTTTATAAGTTGATACTTTTCTTCTTCTTTAAGCTTGTTTAGCATATTATAGAAGTTTTCTGATTCTACTGATTGTGACATAAGATTGTCTATAGCCAAATCTAGCACATCACTTGTTAGTGTTGCTGCATCAACTACAGTTGGTACTCCTATAGCTATAACATCTACACCTAAATATTCCTTATTAAGTGCTTTTCTTTTATTTCCAACTCCGCCTCCAGGAGATATTCCAGCTGTTGAAATCTGTATAGTTGAATTTACTCTTTCCATTTTTCTCGATGCTAAAGCATCAATTGCTATTACTCTATCAGGTTTAATCATATCTACAATAGACTTAACTACCTCACTAGTTTCTAATCCTGTAATCCCCATAACCCCTGGGCTTAACCCTGAGACTTCAGTAAAGTCATCATCATAATCTTTATTATAATTTTTAAATATATGCCTAGTAACCAATGTTTTAGATACTGATTTAGGCCCCAATGCATCAGAAGTTATATTCCAGTTACCTAATCCTATAACTAATGTTTTTTTAGTTTTATCAGTTCCTAATATTCCTACTAATTCGTCTTTTAAGTAAGATATTATCTCTTCTCTCGATTCATCATCGTCAAACTTCATAAGATTACTCTCTAAAGTTATATAAGTGCCTACTCCCTTATTCATTATTTGTGAGCCTTGCTCGTCTAGGATTTCTACCTTAGTTACGGTACAATTATCTAGCTCTTTGTTTTCTATTTTTACTCCAGGTATCTCACTACTTTTTTCTTTTTCTTCATATATTTCTCTAGCTTCTAAAGCTAAGTCTGTTCTTATACTAACCATATTAACCTCCAAGTCCAATTTAAATGGTACTTATAAGTGTTAACATTTTTTAGTATTTTATAACAAAAATATATAATTTTTCAAATGTTTGAATATTTTATTTCCATGTTGTAAATTATTTTTATATGAGTTATAATCTATAAAGTCAAAAAAATAGATATTATATAAAGTAATAAATAATTATCCTTGATTTTTAGATTTATTTCTGTTAAAATTTAATATGTTGACGATGAATATAATAAAAAAACACACGAGGGGGTGAACACGTTGGCAAACATAAAATCAGCTAAGAAAAGAATAAAAGTTATCGAAAAGAAAACTGCTTTAAATAGAGCTAGAAAATCTCAAGTTAAGACTGCTATAAAAAGATTCGAAGATGCAGTTGCTGCTGGAAACAGAGAAGAAGCTGTTGCTAAGTTTGAGTACGCTCAAAAGAGAATAAGCCAAGTTGCTTCTAAAGGAACTATACACAAGAATGCTGCAGCTAGAAAAGTAGCTAAGTTAGCTCAAAAATTAAACGGTATGAACGCTTAATTATCGTTTATATTTCTTAATAGATAATAACCCTTGAATTAATTCAAGGGTTTTTTATTATACATAATAAAAAACACCTTAAAATGAACATTGTAAGTAACCTAAACATTTATGTCTAGATCACCTACAATACATACACTTCAAGGTATCCTCTTTTATTTCTATTCATTTTAACCAATCTTTCTTTGACAGTATTTAGTCACCAGCATTTCTATAGCTAGCGTATCTCTAACTAATCCATTTTTTATTTTATAATCACTCTCTAGTATATAATTTAACATATCTACTATTATATCATCTGAGAAATTATTAGCTTGTTTTAAAGCTTTACCAGCTACAAATGGATGTACCTTTATTTTTTCTGATATTACCTTTGTAGTATATCCTTCTACTTGTAATTGCCTAACCTGCATAACAACTTTAAATTGTTTTACTATCATAGCAAATATTCCAAGTACAGATTCTCCTTCATGTATCATATCATTTAAGATTCTAATAGCATTAGACGAATTCTTTTCTCCTATATAATCTATTAACTTAAAGATATCATTTTCTACTTTTTTTTGAGATAATTTATCTATTACTTCTTTAGTTACAGTGTTTTCTCTTCCTACAAATGAACTAATTTTCTTTATTTCATTCTCTAGGTCAGATAAAGTTTTTTCACTAGTCTTATCTCTGTAACCTTCTTGGTCTATGAAATACATAACCTGTGAGTTATCTATTATTGCATTGTTAGAATCAAACTTTTTCTTAACCCACTTAAATAAATCCATGTCAGATAATTTGTCACAATTATATACTACTCCATTTTTGCTTATCTTTTTTACTAAAGATTTCCTCTTATCAATTTCTCCATAAACAGCAAATACTAACACTGTAGTTTCTGGGATATTATCTAAATGATCTATAAAGTATTTTTCATCGCTATCATTAAAGTTCTTCTTTTTTCCTTTTAATAATTCAAAATCTTTTATTATCACTATCTTTCTATCATCCATAAAAGGAAGTGTCTCTATAGAGCTTATTATGGTATCTAAAACAGTCTCTTTTCCATCTATAGTATCTAAGTTAAAGTCTATCATACCTTCGTTCAAACTCTCTTTAAATACCTTAAGCGCATTTTCTATAAGATAATACTCTCTTCCATAAAAAAGATACATCTGTTCAAAATTTCTATCCTTCATTTTCTTTATAATATCCTTGTAGTCCATTCTCTTGCTCCTTCATAACTTTTAATTCTTTGTAGCTCATATATAAAAACATTACTGTATAATAAATTGCAACACAATGTATACTAGGGTCTTTTACTTCTATATAAGCAAACTCTAAATTGCTAACAACCTCTAGTAAAAAGTATATACTATTAAATATAGTTGTATTAACATAGGCTATTAATTTTGCTAATATTATATTTACCTTAAAAATAATTAAACTTAATATACTTAAGTACATTATAATAGCAATAAAAGGAACTATAATAATATTTCCAATTATAGATAACATTGCTACTGCTTTAAAATTATAATATATTATGGGTAAAGTTAGTATATTTGCACTTATTGTTAAAGATATTAACTTGATCTTAATAATCTTATTAATATAACCATAGAAATATATTATAGACAATGTAGCCATAAAAGACAATTGAAAACTCACATTATATAAAATATATGGGTTATTTATTACTAAAAAGATTCCAATTAATGATAATATAGATATTTTATCTTTCTTTTTATCTAGAAAAACTGCAATATATAATGTTATTACAAAAGCTATAGATCTTATAATAGATGGTGAATTTCCAACCATTATTGAATAGAAAGTCATTATAGTTAATAGCAATATTAACTTATAAAATTTATTCATTCCTCTTATTATTAATACTACAAGTGTACATAATATTCCTGTATGCAGTCCAGAGATGGCTATAATATGGCTTGTACCAGTTCTATTAAATACTTCTTTTTGCTCATCACTTAAACTTGATTTCTCACCTAATAACAAGGAATTCATGAAATCAGAATTGTATTTATATAAGTATCTCGATGTTTCTATTAAGTAAGTCTTAATTTTTTCGATATATGTATATAAGATATTATTACCTAAAATCTTATATTCTTCTAAATACAAAATTCCCTTACATCCTATACTTCTTACGTACTTCCCATAGTCAAAGTCTTTAAAATTCATACTATCTAAACTCTTTGCTTTACCTTTTATAAAAACAATCTGACCTACTTTTAAATTATGTTTTTTGCTATAGTCATTAACTAAATATTGTCCTACTTTATACTGATTATATTTTCCTTTTTCATTTTTTTCTTTCACCAAGCCCTCTATAGCTATCATTTTATCATCTTGCAAATTATCATAGTCAGCCTTGTTGGTGTATATAAATCCCACAAATAAGACAATAATAAATATTATTAGTAACGGTCTTCTCATCTTATCTCCTAATATTTTTTATTTACATTATCTTCAAAATTTTATTTTTTAAACTAAAAAAGCTATGAATGTAGAAATCATCTTCTACTTTCATAGCTTTTAGTTTATATATTTTTATACATATTCATTTATGTAATTATTTTTCTTTGTAAATATCTTTTCAAATATTTTTATTATCTCGCTATCTCTATAATCCTTATTCATATTATTTATGACAATAGCTTCATTTATATCTATATATGAAAAACATAATTGAGTAATAGTATTTATGTTAAAGAATAAATGATACTTTTCATCAACTTTTTCTACACTTACTTTTCCGTTTTCAATTTCAATTTTAAAGACTCCATTATTTTCTTCTATAAATTCATCCTCTATAAATATATTGCAAGATAAATTTATATCACTTGCTAGTTCTAAACTCTCTAAGTAACCTTTTATGTTTATAATTCTTCCCATCATAAATGGCTTAATTTTAATTTCACAAGTCTTTGGATTATCTAATATAAACCTTAGTTTATCATTTATAGGAGCTGATATAGTAACTTTTCTACATTGAGTATTATGATTATATATAAACTTTAGCATAGTCTTTAATGAATCTATATTCTTATAAAAAATTTCTCTTACAAACATTGTATCGTTATTTAAGAAATATATAATATACCCTTCATACCCATTATCCTCGTGTATATAAATATGACCATCTTCACTTTTTATCTCTTCAAATAAAACCTTATAATAAGATTCATCTCTAACTGTATTTCCATTTATATCACTTAAGAAGTAATCATTTATATCAATCATATCTTTTATATGAGATTCATCTACTTTATGCATCTTTCCACTCACACTAAATCTTTTCAAGTCTTCTATATCAATATTATATTCTATTTGATCATAGCAATGTTCATAGCCATATTTTCTATATAGCCTATAGTCTATAGGCATTAGTATTGATACTAACTGACCCTTACTATATAACTCACTTAGCGTAAATTTCATTATATTTTTCATATATCCTCTCCCTCTTACTTGAGGAAAAGTTGATACACCAACCACATAAGATGTATCATACACTTTATTATTTAACATTATTTGATATTGATTTAATTGTAGAGATGAAACTATTTCTTGTTGTTCATCAACTACAACAGTATTACCTCTGCTATATTTATTATTAAAGTAATAATCCATAAATCTTGGACCATCATTAAAACAATAGCTCCATATTTCTTTTATACTATTTATCTCATTATCTTTGGCATATCTAATATTCATCTTATGCCTCCCTAACAGTATATTTTTCTACAAAACGAACTGGGTGATAAGATAGTTTAGCTTTTCTAAGTCCTTCTATTCCTAAATCTTCTTCTCTATTTACAAACTCAACATCCTTGAATTCATTGGTTATAAACTGTTGATTAATAAATGGATATAAGCCTCTTATATTAGGATTTGCTTTTTCTATATGAACAACAGCCATGTTATCATTTAAAAGCTCTCCAATTGTAAATGCTTCAAGTTTTCCATCTATATATATACCAGCTATTTTAATTTTATCTTTCATAATGTCATAGTTTTTAAATACTTTTTTAATTCCAAGAAGTTCATCATCCATACCTTCATCGAAATCATCATTCTCTTCTTTATTACTAGTCCATGTATTAATTAGCTCTAGACAATCTTCAAATGCATCTTTGCTTAATAATTTATACTCATATCTTCCATCATACTCTTTTAAGAAGTAGTTTACATGATTTCTTTTCTTTTGATTTTTTCTTCCTGCTAAAGTTCTTAAACTTTCCGCGTCATATACATAATCGAATAAATCTCTTTCTTCTGTATAGCTAAATTTTCCTGGATAATTTTCTTGTAAAAATTCAACTACTTCTTTTGTTACACCTCTAAAGTATATCTTTTTATTTTCTTTTCCAAAGTAATCTAACACAAAGTCTATAACTTTAGGTAAATTTTCTTCTGTTGCTAATGGAAGTATAGAGAAACTATCTCCTTCATATTCTCCTACTAAGACAGCAAAATCATCTCCTATATAATATCCAGTCTTATAGGCATGTTGCCACATATATAAAGTACTAAAGCAGTACTCACAAGCTTCATAATTTACTAAATTAAAATATGGATCTAATTCCTTTTTGGAATTCTCGTCAATATTCTTAAAAAACATAAGGTCCTCCTGTATTATTTATACTGTATTTTATTATATTCTTCAAATCTATATATTCCATTAATTTAAACTAAATAATTCCTACGTTTGAATTACATTGTAAATTTTTGTTAAAAATATAAAATATCATGATTCACATATTTATATTACCCATATTGTATTTTATATAAACACATATTGAAATGGAGGTATTTTCTAGTTGAAAAATAAATTAGTTATATTAATACTAATTATAATACCACTTTTTTCCGGCTGTGACAAAAAACAATTACTCGCTATACACATAATTGATGTAGGTCAGGGAGATAGTATTCTAATTCAAACACCTAATAAAAAAAATATATTAGTAGATGGAGGAACTGAAGACAGTGAACATATCATTAAATCTTATTTAAAAAAGCAAAAAATAAAATCATTTGATATGGTAATTTCTACACATCCTGATAGTGATCACATAGGCAGCCTTGACTATATTGTAGATAACTATGATATAAAAAAGTTTTATATGCCTGAGCAAAGTACCGATACCACATCTTATTCAAACCTAATTACTTCGTGCAATAATAAGAATTTAAATATTGAGTATCTTTACAAGGATGATTCAATAAAAATTGAAGATGATATTTCTTTATATGTTTTAAATCCATCTTATATACAAACTGATAATAATTTAAATTCAATAGTGTTCAACTTAATATACAATGATAAAACTTTTTTATTTACTGGAGACTCTGAGATTCCAAATGAGAAAGATATTATTTGCGCTTATAATTTAAACGATGTAGATTTTTTGAAAGTTGGTCACCATGGGAGTAGTTCTTCTACTAGCGTAGAGTTTCTTGAAAGTATCAGCCCTGATCTAGCTGCCATATCTTGTGGATATAAAAATCAATATGGACATCCTCATAAAAAGACACTCGATAATTTAAGAAATGAAGATATATTAATTTATAGAACCGATTCACTTGGAGATATAGTATTTTATAGCGATGGGTCTAGAATTTTCACAAAGAAAAAATATAAGATTGATAATACGGGTTAGTACAAATAATATAAAAGAACTGTTATTTTATATAATAGCTCTTTTATATTATTCTCAATGGTAAGCAATCAATTTGAGACTTTTTATTATGTAATATATTAGTTATTTAATAATTCATTAATCACTACTGATGCTATAGTTAATCCACCAACAGACGGAACAAATGATATACTTCCTGGGGTAATTTTTTTCCCATTCATTATTTTTTCCTTTAATTCCACAGGTTGCTCAGTAGAGTATACTACTTTTAGTTTTTTTATTTTTCTATCTCTAAGTTCTTTTCTAATTACTTTTGCTAAAGGACATGTATGAGTTTTATTTATATCTGTAACTACTATTTTAGTCGGGTCTAATTTATTACCCATACCCATAGAACTTATTATATTTAAATTTTTAGCTTTACAAGTTTCTATCAAGTGTATTTTTGATGTTACCATATCTATTGCATCTACAACATAATCATAATCTTCGATAAGTATTTTTTCACTAGTTTCTTTATTATATACATCCTTTATCGCTTTAATGTTTATATCAGGATTGATATCTAATATCCTTTCCTTCATAACTTCTACTTTATATTTTCCAACAGTAGAATGAAGTGCCGGTAATTGTCTATTTATATTAGTAATATCAACGTCATCAAAGTCTACAATTGTCATACTTCCTACTCCAGCCCTAGCAATAGCTTCCGCTGCAAAACTACCTACGCCTCCAACTCCAAATACTATTACGTTTGCTTCTTTTAACTTTTCAACTCCATCTTTACCTATAATAAGACTTGTTCTAGTTGTAAAATTCTTTTCCATCTATATTCATGCTCCTCATGTTATTTATTTTATTTTATAATTACCCTAATTAAGTTCTTTTATTATAATTAAAAAAAGAACCCTATTGAGTTCTTTTTAATATTGGCGGGAATGCGTGGGAATTGAACCCACCTAAGAGGCTCTTAACCCCTCATACTAGTTTTGAAGACTAGAGGGCACACCAGCACCCATCCACCCCCGTGATATAATTTATTTACATACTTATATTACCACTTTTATCTACTTTTTACAATATTTTTATAGATTTTTTTTATATTTATTGTAATCATTATAAAAAAAATCTATATATAAAAATAAGTAGCTAATATTATAGCTACTTATTTTTACACTAGATTGACTTATCCAACTATATATATATCTATAGTCTTTCTTCCCCAGTTATAAACTGTAGTTTCATCATTCATAAATATATCTATTTTATTTCCTTTTATAGCACCACCCGTATCTTCTGCTATAAATGTCATATCAAATTGTGGTATATAAACCTTCGTTCCGTAAGGTATAATACTAGGGTCTACTGCTATAGTTCCCCATTTAGGTTTTGTTCCAGTTGATGTTATTCCATCCCCTGTATAAGCAGTAGCAACAACTTTCATATGTTTACCTTTTGAATCACTACTTGAGTTATTTGTAGATGCACTAGTCGTCGTAGCATTTTGTCTTGTACTCTCACCTCTAGATGATGCAACTTTAACTTCAACAACTTCAACCTTAGTACCTTTTTTAACTATTTTATTCTCAGGCTTAACTGCTACAACCTCATTGATAAATTTCTTTTCTACTTGTTTTCCGTTATGATATGTTATCTTGTAAGCTAGCTCATTTTTACCCGATTGTCCTTCTTGAGCCACTTTAGTATTTCCTTTTAATAATTCCTTATCTTCTACAACTTCTATTTCATATGGAATTTCTTGATATTCTTTTACCGTTTCTTCTTTTACATCAATAACTTCTATTTTCATTCCATCTGATAATTTTGAGTTTAATGCAATACTTACTATATCATTTCCGTCATATGATACATTTTGTTCTTCTAAAAGATCTTTAACATTTGACTTAAATGTAGATAGATTCTGTTCCTTACCCTCTACCACTAAAGTCACTTTTTTATTAAGTACAGAATAACTTACTGCTATGATACCTATAGATACTATTGTGGCCAGGGCCGAGACTACTATTTTTTTATTATTTTTCAAGTTCATAATATTTCCTCCTATATATTTTGTATAATCTATAATAATTTTGAATAATTCGCACTTCCTGTAACTAAATTGTAACTATTTTTATAGACATTGTCAACTTGACAAAAAATAAAAAATGTGCCTAATTAGTCATTCCAACTATTTAAGCACATTTTTATTCTGTAATATTTTTGTTACTTTTTATTCATTTTTCAGTTCATATTCATAATCATTAATACTACTTCATAATATATATTTTTGTAAATCCATTAAGTATTAAAAGTTATAACACCTAATTATATATTTTGTATCTGCCAGTCAATAGGATTTTTTCCTAGATCTTCAAGAATACTATTAATCTTTGAAAAGTGACCACACCCAAAAAAACCTCTACTTGCAGACAACGGGCTTGGGTGAGGAGCCTCTAATACATAGTGTCTCTTAGTATCTATTAGTTCTTTTTTCTTACGTGCATTTGCTCCCCATAGCACAAAGATAACAGGATCTTCTCGCTGATTTAAAATCTCAATCACCCTATCTGTAAATGTCTCCCATCCTTTTTTACTATGAGAGTTTGCCTCATTAGCTCTTACTGTCAAGGCCGTATTTAAGAGTAATACCCCTTGTTTTGCCCAAGGCATTAAGTATCCATTGTTAGGTATAAAACATCCTAGCTCATCCCTTAACTCTTTGTAGATATTTAATAAAGAAGGGGGAGTCTTGATACTAGGTTGCACTGAAAATGCCATACCATGAGCCTGTCCTTCTCCATGATATGGATCTTGACCCAATATAAGTACTTTTGTATTCTTATAAGACGTACATTTCAACGCTTCAAATATATTATTCATACTCGGGTAAACAATATTATTTTCATACTCTCCAATAAGAAAACTTCTTAAATTTAAATAATATTCTTTTTTAAATTCCGCTTCTAATAATTTATCCCAATCATTATTTAAATTAACCATGATGCACCTACTTTTCATTTATTAATTAGTAAGATATTATATCCATACTTAGTTCTTTCTATTTTATCCTAATAGTTCATTATAAAAATAAAAGAGGCATATCACCTTTTTTATTTATATATATCAGCCATATCTACAGTCAATCTTTCTACATTTGATGTCTTCTCATATTTGTATTCTTCTATAGATTCTACTATCCCATCATTATTAATACTTAAGCTTATTGTAAATTTAGTTCCTTTTCCATATTCGCTCTCTACTTTTACATCCGCACCTATTAGATTTCCTATTGATTTTACCATAGATAGACCTATACCACTTCCATATACATTGCCTATAAACCCTTTGTTTACATCATTAAATCTTTCAAATATAAAGTCTATTTTATCCTCAGGAATTCCTATACCAGTATCTTCAATGGCAACATCAATTTTATCACCTTTATAGTATATATTTACGTATATACTACCTCCTAAATCTGTAAATTTGATTGCATTGGATAATATATTAAGAAGTATTCTTTCAATAGCATTTACATCAACATTCATAATTAATTCTTCTATATCAGTATCAAAAATAAGACTTATGTCTTTGCTTTGTGCATAACTTACAACAGACATAACAATATCCTCTACAGCCAGAATTATATCTTTGCTTTCCATACGAATCTTATAGAATCCAGATTCCATCTTAGTAAAGTCAATAAGGTCATTTATTATCTTAAGTAATCTAAAACTATTTTGCTTAGTTAACTCTATATGATTTTTCAAGTGGCTACCTGAAGATGATATTTTTTCTTTATTATATAGATTTTCTAAAAGCTGAGTACTTGTAAAGATTAGATTTAAAGGTGTCTTTAACTCATGAGACATATTTATAAAGAATTCCATTTTTAGACGATCATATTTTTTACTCTCTAGTATTTGACTTTTTAAGCTTTCTAAATATTTTATATCCATCATATCTTTGATTATTGTAAGCTTTAGTGTTTTATTACCTACTTTAAAAGGAATACTCGCAACATTAGCATCTATAGTTTTACCGTTAACATCTAAGTATTTAAGGTTAACATAGTTAAAAACTTTATTTTCTTTTATAGTACTTATACTTTCATCTACTACGTGCTCATATTCTGAATGTATACTCATCAAATCTTGTCTACATATTCCTAAGTCATCTTTATTTATATCCTTGTCAACACTAAATATATTCATAAACTTTTCATTTACAAACATATATCTACCTGTATCTAAGTCTTCTAAATATATTCCTTCTGGTATACTATCTAAAAGGTCTTTATACATATTCTGTGTTTTTTCTAAATAGTCTCTAGTTTTTATGTATTTGGTTATATCACTATAACTTATTATAGTGTATCTTTTATCATCTTCATAATCTATTGTTGTATTAGATTCTAGCCAACGCACTTCTCCATATTTATTTATTACCCTATACCTAAAGAAACCATTATTGTAAATTTCATCTTCATCTTTTGCTTTTTTATTAATACGCTTTACAAATTTGCACATTTCAATATCTTCAGGATGAATCTTATATTTTATAGACTTATTTTCATTATTTTTTTCAAATTCTCTACTTATGTATAGTATATCTGAATCAAATATATCCTCATAGAATTTACTAGACTTAATCAAATTATCATTTTCATCACATATAAAGACAGGCCTTTTTATATTTACTATTAAATCTTCATATTCTTCCTTTAAGTCCATCAAGTAATTTAATATAGATTTTTCATAAGTTATATCTAGTAATATACAAATACATCCTCCATACTCTTTATAGTATCGGTATGAACACTTGTATACTTTTCCATTGTTAATTTCTATTTCATTTTCTATGTTTATCTTTTCTCGACATACTTTTGCTATATTTTGTTTAAAATCTTTACTATTTATTACATTCTTATCTATAGAATAAATAATATCATCCTCATAGTTTAATATATTTTTGAAGACCGGATTAGAATAAATCAAGTTTAGACTTTCATCAAATATACCCCATCCATTTGGTGTGGATTTTAAAATAGAATCAAGAAAATCATCTTTATAAATAATTTTTTTATTAATTTCTAACTGTACATTATCCATTTTTTCCAATATAGAATTTGTTCCCTCATACAACTTAGATTGTCTATCTATTTCTTTATTTACATCTATTATCTTTACATATGGATCTATTATGCTTGTATGAATTATTATTTTATATACTAAATAAATTTGAGTAATTCCTAGCATCTCCATACCAGTTCTTTGTATATTACTGCTAAGCTCTATCTTTGATGTAAACAGAATATATATAAGATAAACTATCTTTAATATTAAAATTTTATTTATATCTTTAATCCTATCGATTCCATATTTATTACTATTAACATAATACTTACATTGCTTTATTGTATACACTACAATCAATATACTAATTACAATCACTATATCAGAAGTAGATATCGAGATACTATCAAAGTTAAAGATTTCTATGTCAGCTAGTAAAAATAATATCAATGATGTAAATAACACAAAACCTTTAACTTGTATACTATTATATGTATCATTAGATTCAATCTTATTTAGTCGATATTTTATAGCAAACAATAAGGAAAATATCTCTAGTAAATTCATTATTATGTTTGCATCAGTAATAATTATTGGTTTTGTAAAAGCTATAATTACCAAGATATCAAATATATTAGATAGTATATATCCTATTCCAATAAAATATATATAGCTATACCTATCTTCTCTTCTATTATTGACTAAAATAAATATGAGAGTTATTAAAGAACTCCTAGTGATTATAATTATAAAGCTGTAGGATTTTGAATCTATATAGTTTACTGTAAGCAATAATAAAAGCACAACTACATAAAATAAATCTAAGTATTTTCTAGATTTATTTTCTCTTAAGTTTAAACTATCCATACCTTATCTCCTAACTTTAATAGTATATATCTGAAAACTCTACTTTTATTTCTTCATCAATATTATATATACTTCGGTCTTCTTGACTATGTCCACCGTTTATACTTTCTACAGGAAGACTTATCAAAAATTCGGTTCCTCTATTTTCTTCACTTATAACCTTTATTTTTCCACCGTGTAACTTAACCAGATTTTTAACTATTGCAAGACCTATACCACTACCTTCTGTATTTCTAGAAAGTGTAGTGTCAACTTGAGTAAATTCCTCAAATATAATATCTAATTTTCCCCTTGGAATCCCAACGCCTGTATCCTTTACACTAACTACAATATTTTCTTTTCTATCATATATATTTAAATATATTTTACCTCCATTAGGTGTAAATTTTATACAATTTGAAAGTAAATTAAGCATTGCTCTTTCTATTTGATACTTATCTACTTGTAGATATATTTCTTCTAGTTCTGTATCAAATATTATGCTTATATCTTTTTTGCTAGCATAGTTTTCTACCTTCATAAATAAATCTTCAATGATAGACACTATATTATACTTACCTGGCATTAGTTTATAATATCCCGATTCCATTTTGGTTAAATCAATAATATTATTTATTAGCCTTTGAAGCCTATAAGAGTTTTGCCTCACTAAATCTATATGAGATTTTATATTATCGTTGTAGTCTTTTACTTTTCCATTTTGATAAAATGAATCTATTAACTGATTAGCACTTGAGATAACATTTAGTGGTGTTTTCAGTTCATGAGACATATTAGCGAAGAATTCCGTCTTCACTTTATCCGTATTCAATCTATCTAACAGCTCTCTCTCAACTTTTTCTGAATCTTTCTTATGAGTAATATCCTTAATTATAAGCATTATATTTTTGCTTTCTGAATACTCAAATGGAAGTGCATTTATTTCTACTTGTATACTTTTTTTGTCTTTGTTTATAATCTCATTTTCTAGCAACAATAGATGTTTACTCTTATCTAAAATTTTTCTCATTTTTTTGTCAAAGTCATATTCTTCTCTGATGTTAATATCTAATATCTTCTTTATATTAGTATTTAAAATTTCATTAATATCACTTATTCCTATTATTTTTAGAAGAGACTGGTTTGCATATTCAATTTCTAGATTCCTATTAAGTAGACAAATTCCATCCGGAAGTATATCAATAAGCCTAGAATAAGAATTTTGACTTTCTCTAAGCTTCATTTGAGCTATCTTTCTTCGAGTTATATCTCTAACTACTATTATAGTTTTGTGCTTTCCATACTTGGAATATTCTGAGTAGCTCATTTCTACATATATAGCTTCACCATCTATTACATACAACTCTTCTTTATTATCTTTTTTTCTATTTAGATAAAACTCAATCTCTTCTACTCTATCTTTAAATATTTTTTTGCAAGCTTTGTTTATATAAATTTTCTTATTGTCCTGAAGCACTATAATTCCATCACCGATACTCTCTAAAAAACTTTCATATCTTAAATTAGTTTCTGTAATCTCTTTTTCAAATGCTTTTTCAGTAGTTTTATCTATCAAGATGCATAAGGCACCTTTTATTTCATCTTTTATTAACAGTGGTGCAAAAGTCGCCTGATATACTTTATCGTTTGTCGAGTATATAAAACTTTTCATATTTTCCTCAGTGCTAAGTACATTTTCTATATTATTAATTAGATTATCATAGTCATATATATTAGTTTTTAAATAATATTCAGGTGTATTTTCCTTGCACCCACCCTGAAATACTAAATTAAAAGTTTTGTTTGTATATATTATCTCTTTCTCCTCACTAAACACTATTACAGAGTTTGATGATGCATCTAGTCTCGCCCTTAATTTAGATTCTTTCTCAAATATTAGTGCTTTTAATGCTCTCATTTTTTTAGAATTTTCAATCAATTTTTCATTATTTTCTTTTAGTACTTTACTTTTGTATACCAGCTCTTCATTAATAATATTCAGTTCTTCATACGGCTTCCTAATATTTGTATATACCATGTACTTATATATATATATAATGGATAGACTTACTATAATTCGAGCCACAACAAACTTAGCATTACTATCTGCAAACATAAAACCAAGTACTATTGGTATCCTAGAGAGAACTAAAATAATTAATATTCGATTTAAATACTTTTGTTCCTCATTTTCTATAGCTTTAGACTTTTTTAATGAGAGATATGTAAGAATAACAACGCTTAAACTAGCTATAACTTCAACCCATTTTACTTCTACCTTGCTAATATCATACCCAGTTACAAACTCAAGCAATAAAATTCCAATGGATGTAATAGTTACTAATACTGTTGTAACATATGAAACTCTATTTCTTTCTATATAGTTAAAACTAAAAAAAATACCTATAGCAGGTAGTATCGAAATAATATTAGTAGATATTATACTCATCCATTTAATAGTATTTATGCTATTTATTGAGTTTATAATAATAAATAAGTATATAATATCAAATACTCCTGTTACAGCAAATATCATACCTAAAAAAATAGAAACGCTATTCTTATTAAATCTTATAGTATTTATAGCAATAACTCCCATAGATATAAGAAATACAGCATATAAAATATGAATATGTACTCCATATCTTAGTATATCTTCACTTATAAACATAACTATCATTAGTATAAAAAACATACTTAAAATAGCAAAAATCTCTTTATATTGAGCTTTTATATTTACCCCTTCTTTTGTACATATCAATATACTACACTCTCCTTAGACAATTCTAAATTAATTATACTATAATTAGATGATTTACTCACTATTTCTTGAAAATTTGTACTTTTTTCAACAAAATAAGCTATTCCAAAATATAATTTTTGAAATAGCTTATTTTTTTCTAGAATAATATCCTTTTATTATCTATTCTTTTTGTTACTTTATTTCTATCAAAGTTTTCTAATATAATCATACAATTTTTTCTACTAGATCCTACCAAATCTCTATATTCACCTAAAGTTATTTCTTTATTATCATTCAGATATTTTACAAGAATCTCTTTTGATGATTCATACGTTTTCTTATCCATAACATATGTATCATCAAGTTTTTCCACACTATTACCTATCATAGCTTCTAGTACTTCTTTATAATTATTATTCAAACAAACTTCATCAATAGTTAGTAATGTATCTAGACCACATGACTTTAACTTCTTATGTATATCATCTTTTATCTCTATTTGTTTAGGATTAAATTTAACCTCAAAATTATATAGTGAGACTTTATTTTCAACAACCTTTATTAAACTCTCATCTGATAATTTAGCTAATAGTATATCCATATCTTTAGTCTTAAATTTACTTTCTATCTTAGACCTTACTTCCTCTTTTAATATCCCCGTTCTAAGTCTAAATTTTTTATGGTAGTCATTTAAAAGATTTAAGGTACTTTCTTTTAATTTTTCATATTGGTTTATATGTGAATACATATTGTTTATTACTATTATTTTATTTTCATCTAAAAGTTTAGATATAGCTAGTTTTACATTTTCTTCGTTATCCCCACTATAACTCATTATCTCTTTCATAGTTGGATAAGATTTTAGATTATGTTTTAGATATTCTTCTAGTATATCCTTTAACTCACCTTTTTCTTTAACTTGTAGCGCTTGTATAACTTTATCATCAAAACGCTTATGTTTTTTTGGCGAAGTATCTATAATGACACCACCACCTATAGTTTCCATTGGTGAGTAATTTCTAAGTACAAACTTGTCTCCTTTTTTAGATACAATAGTTTCTTCTAATCTTAACTGCGCATATCCACTTTCACCACATTTAATTTCTTCTTTATCCAGAGGCACAACCCTACAAAGTATTTCTCTAGTACCATGGTATAATCTTAATCTATCCCAGTGCTTTAGGTTTTTGTTATTATGATTAACTAATGAAATCTTTACATCTAACATCATGGCCTCTTCTACAGAGTTAAAAGATGCTAATACATCACCTCTATTAATATCTTCAACCTTTGCGTTTGAAATATTTATAGCTGTTCTTTGGCCTGCATATGCTGTATTTACACTTTCTCCATGAACCTGAATACTTCTTATTTTAGTTTTTAAATCCTTAGGATAGATACTTAAATCATCATCAACGCTTATTTTTCCTTCTATTAAAGTGCCTGTTACTACTGTACCAAATCCCTTTATAGAAAATACTCTATCTATATTAAGTCTAGCAGGAGAACTTTCATCCTTATCCTCAAGATCTTTACTCATAATATCTATTTTATTCATTAGATCATTTATACCATTTCTTGATATAGAATCTACTTCAATTATTTCAGAGTTTTCTAAGAAAGTTCCTTGCACTCTCTCTATAATATCCTCTTTTACTAATTCTTTAAATTCATCATCTACAGTATCCGATTTAGTAAGTACTATAATTCCATTTTTTATATTTAAAAATGTAAGTATGTCCAAATGTTCAACTGTTTGAGGCATTACACCTTCATCAGCTGCGACTACAAACATTACTATATCAAGTCCAGATGCACCTGCTAACATATTTTTTATAAACTTCTCATGGCCTGGAACATCAACTATTCCAGCTCTTTTACCGCTTGGTAAATCAAAATATGTAAATCCTAGATTTATAGATATACCTCTTTTTTTCTCTTCATCTAAAGTATCTGTTTCCCTACCTGTAAGAGCTTTTATTAGTGTAGTTTTTCCATGATCAATATGTCCTGCTGTTCCTATTATTATGTTTTTCATTTTGTCCCCTCACTTAATCCTTAATTAAAAGCTGACTTAAGCTCTTTAACAATTATATCAAATTCATCTTCAAATATTGTCCTTACATCTAATACATATTTATTATCATATATTCTTGCAATTATATGTGAATCACTAAGTCTTAGCTTCTTTTCAAGTAAAGATACATTCATATTATCTGGAGTTATGGCTATTACCTTTGAGCTTATTGTTTCAAGCGGCATAGACCCTCCTCCTACTTGAGATATACCATCTTCTATACTTAAAGAGGCCTCTAAGTTTAATTCTCTAATTTTTTCATATAAAGTATTAGCTTTTTGATTTAATTGTTCTTCAGTGTAAGTTAACATTCTAAGTGTAGGGATATTTTCTATTGCTTTATTTTCATCTAAGTACAATCTTAATGTTGCTTCAAGGGCACATATAGTAAGCTTATCAACTCTTAAAGCTCTTGTAAGCTGATTTTTTTTCATTTTTTGTATATACTCTTTTTTACCTACAATTATCCCTGCTTGTGGACCACCAAGCATTTTATCTCCACTAAAGGTAACAATATCTGCCCCCTGTTTTATAGAGTCTAAAACTGTAGGTTCATAAGATAATCCATATTTAGAAACGTCTACGAATACTCCACTACCTAAATCTTCAATAACGGGTAGATTATATTTTTTACCAAGTTGTACAAGCTCTTCAATTTCTACACTCTTAGTAAAGCCTAATATTCTATAGTTACTAGTGTGTACCTTCATTAAAACTCCTGTTTCTTCACTTATCGCTTCTTCATAATCCTTTAGATGGGTTTTGTTAGTCGCTCCTATTTCTACTAAGTTAGCTCCACTTAAAGCCATAATACTTGGTATTCTAAAAGATCCTCCAACCTCAACTAATTCTCCTCGTGAAACAATTGCTTCTTTGTCTTTAGCCATAGTGCTAAGTACAAGAAGTACAGCTGCAGCATTGTTGTTAACAACTAAAACATCCTCTGCTCCTGTAAGTTTTTTTATTATCTTCGTTAAATGCGAGTATCTAGATCCTCTTTCTCCATTTTCAATGTCATATTCTAAATTTGAGTATCTAGAAGCAGCATCCCATAATTCGTCTTTAATACTTTCACTAAGCAAAGATCTACCTAGGTTAGTATGTATTACTATTCCTGTACCATTAATAACTTTTTTTAAAGATAAAGAGTAATTTATTCTTACTCTTTCTATAGCACCTTCTATTATTTCATCAAGTTTTACTGAAAACCCACTCATATCATCTTCTTTTAATGAAACAATATTTTTCCTTTTTAAATCTATTATCTCTCTAATAGAATCTAGTACTAACGACCTTGGATATTCATGTTGCAACTCTATTATTCTTTTATCCCCCAATACCTCATCAACTGAGGGTAACATTGCAAATAATTCTCTTTTATTCAAAACAATCACTCTTCCCTCTACTATTATTATATAACGCTTATGTATTTTTCTTTTTTTTCTATTACTTGCCCTATTATTTTAGCTTCTAAAGAGCCGTTCTTTTTCATATCTTTAATAAGCTCTTCTGCAAACTCTTCTTTAACAGAAACTAATAGACCTCCTGATGTTTGAGGGTCATATAATATATCTTCAATTGCAGTTTCTACAGAGTTAATCTCTACATCATCACAAATATATTGTTTATTTCTATACATTCCCGCTGGTATAATTCCCATATTTGCCATGTCTATTGCTCCTTCTAAAATAGGAACTTCTTTTGAATCTATTTCTATACTTACGTCAGATGCCTTAGCCATCTCCATAGCATGTCCAAGTAACCCAAATCCAGTTATATCTGTAACTGAATTTACTTCTATCTTATCAAAGCTCATTGCCGCATATTTGTTTAAATGAATCATTACTTCTATTACAACTTTACCTATTTCCTCACTTACTAAACCTTCTTTCATAGCAGTATTAAGTATGCCTACTCCTATCGGCTTTGTAAGTATTAGCTTATCCCCTGGTCTTGCTGTGGCATTTGAAAGTATTTTCTTTGGATGCGCTATCCCAGATACCGAAAGACCGTACTTAGGCTCTTTATCGTCTACAGTATGTCCACCTACTAAAAGCGCTCCACTTTCTTTTACTTTATCAAATCCACCTTTTAATATCTCTGCCAATACATCCATATCATGGCACGATGGAAAACATACTATATTCATTGCTACCAATGGTTTTCCTCCCATAGCATAAACGTCTGACAGAGAGTTTGAGGCAGCAATCTGACCAAATACAAACGGATCATCTATCATCGGTGTGAAAAAGTCTAAAGTTTGTATTAATGCCATTTCATCATTTAACTCATAAACAGCAGCATCATCTGCTGTATCTAATCCTACTAATAACTTATCTGTATTCTCATTCTTTGGAAGTTGAGATAAAACCGAAGCCAGAACCTCTGGACCTATTTTAGCCGCTCATCCACCTGAAGTTGTCAATTCAGTAAGTCTCTTAAAAGTGCTCATAATTTTTTCTCCTTATTTATGACATATACATATTTATAATAACATATTTCTCATATTTTATTAAATATATATTATAGTTATAAGTTGTTAGTTTGTACAAATTAAATCTTTCAAATCTTCATACTTTTTATCACCTATTCCATTTACATTTTTTATCTCTTCTATTGATTTAAAAGAACTGTTTTCTTCTCTATAATTGATAATTTTATTTGCAGTGGCTTCACCTACTCCAGGTAGACTATCAAGTTCTTCTAATGTTGCTAAATTAATATTAACAATCTTACTTTGATTGTTTTTACTTTCTTGTGTAGTTGACCCTTGAACACTATTATCAGCTACCTGGATTTCTTCCCCTATTTTAGGTATTATGTAGTGTTGTTCATCGCTAAGCTTCAATGCTAAATTTACTCTATTTAAATCAGCTTCTTCAGTAACCCCACCTAGCTCCTCTATTGCATCGTATAATCTTTTTTCTTTATCTATAGTTAATATGCCTGGGTTTTTTATAGCACCACTTATGTATATAGTTATTCCTTTTGGACTTTCAATTTCTTGTTCATCTACATTGTCTTCTTTTTTTACAATATCACTATTATTTTTATCAATATCATTATTATTAATATTAAGCATCTCTTCCTTATCTTCATTTTTATTTTCTTCTTCGCTTACAATATAAACTTTTTCACCTAATGAAAAATCACTCTTTAGTATAATTATCCCAATTAATACCAATAATATAGTTCCAAACACGCCTAATTTGGCTAACTTTTTCAAATAATAATCACTCCTTTCTTTTGATTATTGACCAAAATATGTTATACTAAAATATAAGTTTAAAAATTTGGAGGATTGCAATGAAAAGAATTTTATCCCTTTTAATGGCATTTCTTATTACCTTTACCACATTTTTAGGTTCATCAAAATTGTCTTTTGCAGATAATAATGAGCCCTCATTGGTTGCACAGTATGCAGTATTATTAGACTACGAGACTGGTAAGGTTCTATATGATAAAAACGGCCATAAAAAGCTTTATCCAGCGTCTACTACTAAATTGTGGACAGCATACATAGTATTGAAAAAAGTACCTGATTTGAATACTGTTATTACTATGGAAAACCTGCCTGCAGTGGAAGGTTCTAGTATGTACTTAAAAGATGGAGAGTCTTTTACAGTTAAAGATTTACTTTATTCTTTAATGGTTCATTCTTCTAATGATGTAGCAGAAGTGCTAGCAAACTACGTTAGTGGTTCAATCGAAGAATTTGCTAAATTAATGAACGAGGAAGCTAAAGCAATTGGTGCAAAGAATACGCACTTTAATAATCCTCATGGTTTACCAGATGAAAATCATTTTACAACAGCTTATGATATGGCACTTATGTCAAGAGAGGCTATGAGTAATAATGTCTTTAGAGAGATTGTTAAAACTGAACGTATTCAGTATCCAGGTACAGAGGCTTATCCTTATGAAAGACATTTTGTAAATACTAACAAGTTCTTACAATCTAGTGATAAGATAAATTACAAAGGGCAACAAATAGATATTAAATATGATATCGTTGACGGTATAAAGACTGGGTTTACTGATGATGCAGGAAAATGTCTAGTATCTAGTGCTGTAAAAAATAATATGAGAGTCATTTCCGCAGTGTTTAAAAGTGTCGGAGATGATTTATACTTGGATTCAAGAACTTTAATAGACTATGGGTTTGATAATTACCAGTCTAATACTATAATTGATAAGGCTGACCATGTTGGACGTGAAAAAGTTAGCTTTACAAAACAAAAGGAACTAATCTATGAACCTAAACATGGTTATAAGCTAGTACTACCTAAGAATGTCAGTGTCAGTGACTATACTGTAAAACCTAAGTTAGATAAAATTGACCTGCCTGTAAAAAAAGGAGATAAGGTTGGTACCTTAGAAATCTATAATAAAAAAGAACTAGAAGCTAAAATAGATTTAGTTGCTACAAGTGAACTAAATAGTATTTTTAGTTTTATAACTGAAAATAAATCTTTACTTAATATCTTAAAAATAGCATTGATTATAGTTTTAGTAATTGTTGTACTAGTCATAGCTCTTATTATAAGAAAAAAAGTAAGAAGAAAAAATAGACGTAGAAAGAATAGTATATATAGTAACAAGAAAAAAAGAAGAAGATAAATAAAAGCTGTATGTAAACTTTAATAAATTTACATACAGCTTTTTTATTCTTCTTATAAACACAGCTGAATTAGCTTATATACGCACCATACTAAAAGTAGAACAACAATAGTTTTCTGTGCACCTAGCACAAATATATCTGACTTAGTTAATGATGCCTCATCTATCGCTTTTATACCCGTTATCTCTTCTAAGTTTTCTAAAAATCTAACTGTACTATCTTTATATTTATTCTTCAAGTGATTTAAGTAAATTATATCACCATTGTCCATTTCAATAAAAGAAATATATCCACTACATGTATCTATACCATAAGATAATCCATTAGACCATTTTTTATTTTTAACACATTTTCCAATAGTTTTTATATTTTTTATATCTATAACTTTTATCTTAACAATTTTAAATCTTTCAGATATTCCATAGTATATAAGTTTATCTTTTATTAAATATATTTTGAAGAAGTATATAGCACCATAATTAATATATGAAGTATTTACACCTGGTAAAGATATAAAACTAGGTACAAATAGTTCATCAATTAATTCATCTTTTAAATATCCTATATCCTTGTCTATAACCTTCAAAATTATATATTTTAAAACATTAGCATTTCTTATTCCGTGTTCGTACTCATCACCTTGTTTACCCATAGCATTTTTTATTCTCAGCATATCATTTAAAGATATATCTATATTAAATTCATCATTAGCTTCCTTTAATTCTTTTAATAAGGTATTCATTCTTTTTTTTATATTTTCTTTTTTCTTATCATCTAATCCTTCTTCAAATAAGTCATCTTCAGTAAATTCTTCGATTTCAAAATTATATTTATTTTCATCTTTATAAGTCATCGTATACTCCTCCTTAACTCTTTTTTAGTTTTTTCTTAATTCTCATAATTCTAAGACTTAGTGCCCTTTGATTAATACCAAAACTTTTAGCTATATCTTTAATCTTTCTGCCCTTTTGATAACGCTCAATAAATATTTCTTTTTCAGTTTGATTTAAATTCCTAAGATTATTGTTAAGTTCTCTTATTTCTTCTTTTACAAGAACAATATCTTCAACCTTATTTCTATCTTTTATATATTCTTTAAGTTCTAATTTATTGGATATGTGTTTATTCTCTTTTCGAAGAATATCTATTGCACTATATTTTGATAGTGTAAATATCCAATTTTTAAATAACCCCTTATCATCGTTATAATAATCTATACCATCCCAAACTTTAAGTAATACAATATTTAAACATTCCTCGCTTAGTTCTTTATTATTTAAAACTTTATTAGATGCTCTATATATCAAGTCCCCATATATATCAATTAAATCTATCAAAGCTGATTCATCTCTATCTTTAAGCCTATTAATCAGTTCTAAATCATTCATATATTCCCTCCATATTTTCCTATTCATTAATTTTATCGTATAAATTAATACAATACTTCATAAATTTTCAATAATTTTTGCAAATAAAAAAGCACATACATTTCTTCTTAAGACATAATATTTAATATCATGTATTTTAGAAAAGTACGCACTTTTTGCAATTTTACTTTAAATTGTTCTTACTTCCTTTATTTAAGATACTTTCATAATTAATAAATTCATAAATGTCGTCTTTAAATTTATCCGAAAACTTAAGAAGCTCTTCTATAGATAAATCCTCTATGGCTTTATTATTATCTTCACAATGAATAACAATACTTCCAACTATTCCATGAGCGTCTCTAAATGCCACATTATTTTTCACCAAGTAATCAGCAACTTCTGTTGCATTTAAAAATCCAGCTTTTACTGCCTTTTTCATATTCTCTTCTTTAATCTTTAATGTAGATATCATAAGATTCATTATCTTTATACACATCTCTAATGTATTTACACTATCAAAGAATCCCTCTTTATCTTCTTGCATATCTTTGTTATATGCCAACGGTAATCCTTTCATAACAGTTAGAAGCCCCATTAAGTTACCATATACTCTGCCTGTTTTCCCTCTTATTAATTCTGCTCCATCTGGATTTTTCTTTTGAGGCATTATGCTACTTCCTGTAGTGTATAAATCATCAATTTCTACAAAGCTAAATTCTTGACTACTCCAAAGAACTAATTCTTCACTTAATCTACTCAAGTGCATCATTATTATTGAAAAGTCTCCCATGAGCTCTAATAAATAATCTCTATCACTAACTCCATCCATATAATTTTCAACTACTCTTTTAAATCCTAGTCTTTCAGTAGTTATACTTCTATCTATGTTATGTGTTGTCCCAGCCAAAGCACCGCATCCTAAGGGATTTTCATCTAAGATTTCTAAAGCGTTTTTTAATCTCTTTTCATCTCTATCAAACATGCTATAGTATGCCATTAGATGATGTTTGAAAGTTACTACCTGTGCTCTTTGCAAATGAGTATAACCAGGCATTATTGTAGAGTTTTTGCTTGCTACATCTTTTAATGTTAATTTAAGATTACTCACTAAATCTATTAAATATATAGTTTTCTCCTTTGCATACAATCTCATATCTGTTGCAACTTGGTCATTTCTACTTCTTGCAGTATGTAGCTTTTTACCTACTTCCCCTATTCTATTTATTAGATTTAATTCTACAAAGCTGTGTATATCTTCATAATTCCCTTCTAATTCTAACTTGCCATATTCTATATCTTCAAGTATTTTAACTAATCCATTAGTAATTTGTAAGCCTTCTTCTTCTGTCAACAAGCCACATTTCACTTGCATATATACATGTGCTAAACTTCCCTCTATATCCTTTTTATATAAAACTTTATCATACTCAAAAGATTTATTGAATTCTTCCATAAGTTTATTTTCTTCTTTTCTAAAACGTCCGCCCCATAATTTCATTTTTTCCACCTCTTTATAATAGTTTAATATTCATTTATAGCACTTTCACTAGATTCTTCTATTTTAATTTACTAATTGTAAGCACAGTTATTACTAACATTATTATCGCAACAACCAAGCTTACTTCACTATCTATAAATCCTGCTATTAAGTACGTTACAAAAGCAATAATTCCATTTAATATAGCATATGGCAACTGAGTCTTTACATGGTCTATAAGGTCACATCCAGCTCCAGTTGAAGACAATATTGTAGTATCTGATATCGGTGAACAGTGATCTCCAAATAATCCACCAGAAAGTACTGCTCCTATACATACATAAATTGAAGCATCTAAAGATACTGCCATAGGTATAGCCAGAGGCATCATTATTGCAAATGTTCCCCATGAGCTACCAGTTGAAAACGATACACAAGCTCCTAATATAAATAATATAGCTGGTATTAAAAATCCTGGTATATTACCTTGCAGTACCTGAATAATATAATTTGCTGTTCCTAAATTTTTTATTACTGAACCTAGAGACCATGCTAAAATTAATGTTATAGATACATACATCATCTTTTGCATACCGCTTATATATATACTAAAAATCTCTGAGAATTTCTTTGTTTTGTAATAAACCATTAAAACCATAAGAACTATAGCTGCAAAAAGATAGCCAGTAGTTAAAGCTATTCTAAACTCACTTCCATCTATTTTTTTAAATGGAAAACCTAGAGGTATAAGCATACCAAATAGTGTTACAAATAAAACTATAAGCGGTACTATAACTAAAGATGCCTTAGCATTTTTAACCTCTATATCTGAAAGTTTCTCGGATTTTCTTTGTGGATTAGAGGTATCCCAATGAAGCTTTCCTGTTGTTTCAACTCTTCTTTCTGCACGTAGCATTGCTGCAAAATCAAGTTTTGTAAATGCTATTAGTGGAATCATAACAAGCGCTAGTATTGGATATATTTGAAATGGTATTGCTTTAATAAATGCTGTAAAATCAGATTGTGTAATGCTTAATGCCTCAAATTCTTTTTGAATCAATCCCATAACGTATACTCCCCATCCTATAAATGGAACCAGTACTGCTACTGGTGAAGCTGTTGAGTCAATTATCCATGCTAATTTTTCTCTGGATATTTTTAATTTATCAAATATTGGCTCAAATATCGGACCTATTATTAGTGGTGTTCCAAGATCTGAGAAGAATATTATTATTCCTCCAAACCATGCACTAATTTGAGCTTTAGTCTTTGTATTAATAAACTTTGTAACTTTCTGGGCAAATGCATGAGCTCCACCTGACGTTTCCATAAGTGCAATAAATCCACCTATAAATACTAATAATACTAATACACCTGCATTATAACCATCTGTTAATTGTTCGAAAAAATAATCGCCTATTAATGATTTGACAGATACTATTGGGTTATAACCTGATAATATAGTCACTCCTACTAACGTCCCTGTAAATAATGATATTATAACGTTCTTTGTAAATACTGCCATTATTATTGCTACTAATGGCGGTAATAAACTTAATATTCCAAAATGTTCCATATTAATCCTCCTTGTTTTATAATTAAAAATTTATTTACTTACTCTAGCTAGAATTTGTATGTAAAATAAAAAAGTCTCCTGGTTATAAAACCAAGAGACGAATTTCTAATCCGTGTTACCACTCTAATTGATAGTTTTAAATTTTATAATTAGAACTAAAAAAATACTTAGCATTTATCGTAATACAAAATATAATATCTACAAATATTAAAAAAGTCCCTTGGCTATAAAACCAAGAGACGAAATATTCCGCGTTACCACTCTAATTAATAAGTAAAACTTATCCACTCTACTCCCTTAAGGCGAGAAACACCTATTATCCTACTTAAGTTCAGATAATCTCCTCTAAAGCTCTCTTCAATATAAATATTGTTATTAGGCTCACACCAACCCTAATTCGCTGAAACTTAATTTATATTTACTCTCTTTTTCTACGGATTTATATTTTAATATATTACGATTATAAATACATTTTTTTAAATAGTCAATATATTTTTTATATTAATTTTATTTCAAATAATCTATTTAGTATAAAGTTATAATTTTATTTTTTACTTTATTGTATCTTATGTTACAGACTTTTTATTTCTGGGTATGTATAATTATTATAATACACAAGTTTTAGGAGGAATATAAATATGAGCTGTGGATGTGCTAATACAGATAAAAATAACGGTAAGAGCGTAGTGGATTTAATCAGAAGTAAAGGAAAAGATAATTTTACGTTAAGAACCCCTCATGATATAATTTGCCATAACTGCGATAACACTTTTGTTATGAGTACTCATGTTGACAAATGCCCAAATTGCAATATGGTATACGGAGTTACACCTTGTAGTTCTCATGATAAATCAAATATAAAAGCTGCTGAGATTAACTACTAGTTTTTATATCATTTTTCAAATACCACTATATTCACTCCAAGTTTTATATAGTGGTAAATAAATTTGTATATATAAAAAGTCTTCTAATTTCATAGAAGACTTTTTATATAATATTAAATTCCAGCAAGATTGTATAAAGCTTTAGCTACACCACTTTCGTCATTAATCGAAGTAACATAATTTGCTTTTTCTTTTATAAAATCATCCGCATTTCCCATAGCAACACCCATACCAACATATTCTAGCATACTTACATCGTTATAGTTATCACCAAATGCAATTATGTCTTTTTTGTCTATTCCTAAATATTTAGCTATATGACTTACTGCATTTCCTTTATTAACATCTTTGTTCATTATCTCAATATTATTAAACCAAGATGATGTTATCTCTAAATCAGCTATTTTTGATATATCTTTTTTTAATTTTTCTAATAGTTCACTATTATTTTCTTCTGATACAATAAGTTTTAATATATCATTTTCTAATACATCTTTCGTGAAATCATCTTTTATAACTATATTAATTTCCTTAGCCATAGAATCATGAATATCTTTATACTTTTCTAAATACTCCTTGTTGTACTTACACATTAATGTATCACTAGTGCAACACTGATAAAACACATTATGTTTTTCTAATATATTAATTATATCCAAACAAACATTTGAATCCATTTTGTTTGAATATATTACTTCTCCAGTTTCTGCTTCTTGTATTAATGCCCCATTACAAGATATTATTGGCATCTTATTCCCTAAAAAACTTGTGTGTGACTTAGCTGAATCAAACATTCTTCCTGTAGCTACTGCAACATTGATTCCTTTTTCTAATGCCTTTTTAAGAGCTAATTTATTTTCATCAGTAACTTGATGATTACTTCCTAATAAGGTTCCATCCATATCTGTAACTATTAATTTATAACTCATGCTTCAACCCCATCTTTTCATAAATTTATTTCTTATATACCCTTATTAGATTATATCATATTTTTATTTATTCAAATTAATTTTGCGATCTTTTTAACACCTTTGTAATTTCCATAACTATAGAAGATGTAAGCGCTAAAACCAAACATATTATAAATTCACTTATACCAAATATACTAGGTATAGCAAAAATATTTCTTAGCACTGGTAATAAAGTTATAAGATATAAGGTAAAGCATATTATAACTGCTCCTATAGTATATTTATTAGTTAATAAACCAAGTTCAAATACAGTTTGTTCGTTAGATCTTGCTGGTAGCGTCTGCATAATCCTAGAAAGTATTAATGTAGAAAATGCCATAGCTACACCAAGTTGCATTGAAGTTTTCATACCTATAAATTGTCCTATAATAACAACAATCCCTATTGTTATACCTCTTAGTACTACAGATTCTAAAGTATCTCTTGATAGTATACTTTCATTAGGATTTCTTGGTTTCTTATTCATTACATTTTTTTCTGGACCCTCAAGACCTAGCGCTATAGCTGGTAAAGAGTCATTGACTAAATTAATAAATAATAGTTGTATTGCCGTAAATGGATTTGACCAACCAGCAAATACTGCAAATAATATTGCAATAATAGCTCCGAAGTTTCCTGCAAACAAATATGTTATTGATTTTTTGATATTGCTATAAATTGTTCTACCTACCTCAACTGCATTTACTATACTAACAAAATTATCATCTACTAATATCATATCCGAAGCATCTTTTGCAACATCAGTTCCACTTCCCATACCGATTCCTATATTAGATTGCTTTAATGCAGGAGCATCATTAACACCATCACCAGTCATAGCTGTAACTTTATTTTTTCTCTGCCATGCTTTAACAATTCGAATTTTATTTTCTGGCGACACCCTAGCATACACACTTATGTTACTTAGTTTTGAATCTAATTCTTCTTCTGTCATAGCATCTAACTCTTGACCTGAAATAGATATATTACCTTCTTCCATTATACCTATTTCTTTAGCAATTGCTGATGCCGTTGTCTTATGATCTCCAGTTATCATGATTGTCTTTATACCTGCACTTTTAGCTTGTTTTACCGCATCATATACTTCTTCTCTAGGTGGATCTATCATAGCCATAATACCAACTAATGTCATATCTACCTCATCTTCTAAGCACGGTACAAAATCTGAATCTGGAACATCTTTTATTGCAAATGCTAAAACTCTAAGCTCTTTATTTGAGAATTCTTCATTTTTGATTTTATATGAGTTTAGAATTTCTTCTGTTAATTCTACAGTTTCATCGTTATTGAGTGCGTACTTACATCTGCTAAATACAACATCTGGAGCTCCTTTAGTAAACATAATTGAATCTCCTGATATATCATTTATAGTTGACATAAGCTTTCTATCTGAATCAAATGGAATTTCATCTAACCTAATATATTTTTTTCTTAGATTATTATAGTTTTGTGTAGTATTATTAGAATAATTGATTAAAGCAACTTCTGTCGGATCACCTATTTCTTTGCCATCCTCACTTATTTCTGAATCATTACACAATGAAGATATCATAGTAAGTACTTGTGATTGATATGAATTTTCTTCGCTATTTCCATTCATATAAAAATCTACTACTGTCATCTTATTCTGAGTTAATGTACCTGTTTTATCTGTACATATTACACTTGCAGAACCCAACGTCTCTACTGCTGGAAGCTTTCTGATTATTACTTGTTTCTTAGCCATATTATTAGTTCCTACAGCTAATACAATAGTAACTATTGATGACAATGCCTCTGGTATTGCTGCAACCGCAAGTGCAATAGAAAACATAAATGAATCCAGAACTATTTGATTCATGTTATAATTAAGGCCTGATATATAACCTCTACTCACTTGAATTATAAAAATTAAAATCGCTAGAGCTAAAATTCCTATCCCTAATTTTTTGCTAAAATCTTCTAATTTTATTTGTAGCGGAGTTAACTTATCTTCTGCATTTTCCAAAAGAGATGCGATCTTTCCAACTTCTGTATTCATACCTGTTCCAGTTACTACAAATACACCTCTACCATAAACAACCATCGAACCACTAAATACCATATTCTTTTGATCACCTATACTACATTCATCATCTATTTTTTCAATGTGCTTCAGTACTGGTTCTGATTCTCCTGTCAGTGCACCTTCTACAACTTTTAGAGTCTGTGATTCAAGCATTCTTCCATCTGCTGGAATATAATCTCCAGCATCTAAACTTACGATGTCACCTATTACTAATTCTCGCGCCGGTATTGTTAGCCTTATTCCATCTCTTATTACTTTTGCATTTGGAGCAGATAGCACCTTTAGGCTATTTAGCGAACCTTCTGCTTTCTTAGTTTGAACCACCTCTAATATTGAATTTAAAATTACTACTACCAATATTATTGTTGATTCTAAGACTTCACCCAAAAACAATTGTACTATGACGGCAACTAATAATATTATCACTAATGGAGACTTTAATGACTCCCAAAACAATTTATATATTGGAACTTTATCACCTTCTTTAAGTTCATTGTATCCATTTTGAGATAATCTTCCTCTACTTTGTTCATCACTTAATCCATGAATATTTGTTCCTAATTTTTCAATAACCTCTTGATAATTTTCTTTATAAAACATATCCATCCTCCTATAATAAATTTAAATACTTATATTGTGAGGTCATTTTGAGTGATATTTATTGTTTTATTCAATATAAAAAGACCTTCATATAGACAATATAAGCAATGTCTATTGTGAAGGTCTTGCTATCAAGGTTTACCTTGTTAATTAACCGAGTATCTCTACTGTAAATGACGGCTAATTACCACTTTCGTGTAAGCTACTCCCCTTCGAGTAATTTCCATTTATACATTATATGCAAAGTAGCTTAAATTATTTACTATATAAAAACATAAAAAAGAAGCATAGATAAATCTATGCTTCCTAATATATTAATTTAATTATTATCCAAATATTTTAGTAGTTAAAGAACAACCTGTACAAGTTGCAGCTATTCCACCTAAAGCAGTTTCTCTTAATTCTGGAGGAAGAGTCTTTCCTACTTTATACATAGCAGCTACAGTTTCATCGAAAGGTATTATATTTAATATTCCAGCAAGACATAATTCTGCTGATATTAAAGCATTTGCAACACCTATAGCATTTCTTCCTTGGCAAGGAGCCTCAACAAGTCCTGCTATTGGGTCACATACAAGTCCCATAACATTTTGTAAACAGTGAGATGCAGAGTGTATTGCTTGTTCAGGAGTTCCACCCATCATTTCTACTACACCTGCAGCAGCCATTGCAGCAGCAGCTCCAGTTTCAGCTTGGCATCCACCTTCAGCACCAGCAACAGTTGCATTTCTTGTTATTATCGCTCCTATTGCAGAAGCTGTAAATAATGCATCTACCATTTGTTCATCAGTTAATTCAAATTCTTTACCTATAGTAACTACAGCACCTGGAAGTATTCCACAAGAACCTGCTGTAGGAGCAGCAACTATAAGACCCATAGAAGCATTTACTTCCATTGTTCCCATTGCAGCAACTAAAGCTTTATTCATTAAGTCTCCACATACTGATCTATGGTTATTTCTGAATATTGTTAATTTCTTAGCTTCTCCACCTATAAGTCCACCAACTGATTTTATATCTTCTTCAACAGCTTTTTCAGTAGCTGATTTCATTATATCTAAACTAACTTTCATTTTCTCTCTTATTTCCTCTTTAGATAATCCTGAAAGTTCTATTTCTCTTTCTATACATAACTCGCTTATAGTCATGTTTAATTCTTTACATTTTTCTATTAATTCTGCTCCGCTTGTGAAGTTATATTTCATTGTCATTTATCTCCTTACTCATTAAAATTTGTCTAAAACTACAGCCTTAGCTACAACTTCGAATTTCTTTAATTGTTCTAATATGTCTGTTTCTAAAGCATTGTCTGTTTCTATTGTAACAAATGTATACTTAGAACCAGCTGGCCTATTTGTTGACATCATTTCTATATTTTTATTGTTATGAGCAAGAAGACCCGTTACAAACGATACTGCTCCTGGTATATCTTTTACTTCTAATATTACAGCTGGTCTTGACCCATTGAAGTTTAATGAAAGTCCATCCATCTCTGTAAGTATTATGTTACCTCCACCTATAGAAGCACCTTTTACAGTTGATGTTGATCCATCTTCTAATATCATTTCAATTTTAACAGTATTTGGATGTTCGAAATCTCCAAGATCTACTTTTTCAAATTCAAATTTTACACCTTGTTCTTTTGCTATATCAAAAGAGTTTCTTATTCTAGCATCATCAGGATTAAATCCTAATATACCACCTACTAATGCCTTATCTGTACCATGACCTTTGTAAGTTTCAGCAAATGATCCGTGAAGTAAGAATTTTACTTCTTTTACTGGTTTTCCTGCTATCTTAGATGCAGTCTTTCCTAATCTAGCTGCTCCAGCTGTGTGAGAGCTTGATGGTCCTATCATGTTAGGTCCAACAACATCAAATACACTATAATCTTTAGCCATTATATTACCTCTTTCTTGTCTTAAATGTCGACTATCTAATAATCTGTTTAAAAAATTTTTAAATCTCTTTCTACATATAAATAGTATTTATCCTAAGCTGACATATATGCATAAATATTTTATGCATTATATATAATTATACATTGTTTGTCAATTATCTAATTATATACTTTCTTACTATACTTAATCTAACTATTTAATTACAGAAATATGCTTTTATTACAAATAAATCATCCTGATTTAAAATGACCAGCATTTATACTGGCCATTTTAATAAGTACCCAAAATCTATTACAGAGTAACACTTCAAATTATATTGTAGCTATTACTTCTATCTCAACCTTAACATCTTTTGGTAATCTTGCAACTTCTACACAAGCTCTAGCTGGCTTGTTTTCTCCGAAGAATTCAGCATAAACTTCGTTTATAGCTGCGAATTCATTCATATCTTTTATGAATACTGTAGACTTAACCACGTGAGAGAAATCTACTCCAGCTTCTTTTAATATCGCTTCAACATTTTTTAATGATTGAGCAGTTTGAGCCTTTACATCACCTTCAACTATTTCCATAGTTTCTGGTACAAAAGGAACTTGTCCTGATACGAATAATAAGTTACCAGCTTTAACAGCTTGAGAGTATGGTCCTATAGCTTTTGGTGCATTATCAGTATGTATTACTTGATTTTTCATTTTTATTTCCTCCTTAAATTGTTAAATTCTTATCTTCACTATATATAGTAGTGCAGATTTGCAACTACTATTATACTATTTTAAATAGTATAATGTATACATTTTTTTATATAGTCTAAATAATATTTTATTTTATATTATTTAGACTATATGTTATTACCTTAAATAATATTTTGTAAATCACAAAATATAGTTTACATTTCTATTATATCAAAACCAGAATCTTTTATAGCTTTTTGTATTTTAGCTATATGCTCATGGTTAAATGTTTCTAAAACTAATTCAGCACTTTGCTTACCTAGAACTCCACCAGTTGTTAATCTAGATATATTTGCACTTAATATATTACCATCATTTGCACTTATTACTCTAGTTAACTCTGCAAGTCCGCCTGGCTTATCTTGAATAACTGTGTTAAATGAATATCTTCTTCCTTCTTTAGCTAATGCCGTTCCAATTACTCTATATACTGTGTTAACGTCCACATTTCCTCCAGATATTACACACACTACATTTTCGTCTTTTTGAGGTGCGTATTTACCGCTTAACAGTGCAGCTGTAGTTACTGCACCTGATCCTTCAGCAACAACCTTTTGGTGCTCCATTAAGAATAACATACCTTGAGCTATTTCAGACTCTTCTACTACTATAACTTCATCAACTAATTCTTTTATTATTTCAAAAGTTAAATCTCCAGGAGTTTTTACTGCTATACCATCAGCTATTGTTGTATCATTGAATGCTGATGTTACTTTTCCATGCTTCATAGACTCATGCATTGAAGGTATATTTGCAGTTTGAACACCAACTATTTTAACATTTGGGTTTAGAGCTTTAGCAGCTACAGCTATACCTGCTATTATTCCCCCTCCACCGATTGGACATAATATAGTGTCTACTTTATAGTCTAATTGTTCAAATATTTCAAGACCTATAGTACCTTGACCTGCTATAACATACTCATCATTGAATGGATGTAAGAATGTTGCTCCAGTTTCCTTTTGTACTTCTACTGCCTTAGCATATGCATCATCATATACTAATCCTTCTAAAACTACTTCTGCCCCATATCCCTTAGTTGCTGTTACCTTTGCAAGAGGAGCTGTTGCTGGCATTACTATAGTTGCATTTATTCCACTCATCTTAGCACCTAATGCAACCCCTTGAGCATGATTTCCTGCACTTGATGCTATAACACCGTTTGCCTTTTCTTGCTCAGTAAGATTTGCTATCTTATTGCATGCACCTCTAACCTTAAATGAACCCGTCTTTTGAAGATTCTCACATTTATAATAAACATTTGCTCCAGTCATTTGACTAAGCTTTGTACTTTCTAACATGTCTGTCTTTTTTACTATATCTTTTATAGTATTTTTAGCATTTTGAATATCTTTTAATGTAACTTTTGCCATATTAATTCACCCCTGTGAGATTAGTTTTGTTTTCTACTTAACAATGTTTATTTTATACCTTCTTTCTACAAAAATCAATATGAAAACGGTTTTTCATAATTTTTAAACTTATCGAAATATACCAACAATTTTCTACATTTCTCTTCATTTAACAGTATGACCGACCTTTTCTAAAATATTTTTTATAAGCCAAATATATTTTTTATTATACCCAGTTTATAAATTAATATTTTTCTATATTTCTTCTTCACAACTGTTATCTCATCAACTAATTCTTTTATTACTTCAAAAGTAATATCCCCTATCATCTTAAATTATTATTTTAATTATATCATATTTATTAATTTTAATATTTTGTCTTACTTTTCTTTAATTTATTAGATTATGAGTTATATTTAATAAAAAAAGTAACCTTTGTACAAAGGTTACTTTTATAAGTATGTTATTATTTAACAACTATATTAACTAATTTCTTAGGAACTGCAACTACTTTAACAATAGTTTTTCCTTCAACTAATTCTTTTATTTTTTCATCACCCATAGCTACTTCTTGCATTTCTTCTCTTGAAATATTTGCAGCTACACTTAACTTTCCTCTTACTTTTCCATTTATTTGAACTACTATTTCAACTTCATCTTTAACTAATGCACTCTCATCGTATCTTGGCCAGCTTATATCAAATACGCTTCCTTCTTTTCCTATCATAGCCCATAATTCTTCACCAATATGAGGAGCAAATGGTGCAAGTATAGTTACTATAGTGTCTATACCTTCTTTTATAACACCATTATTTCTGTTATCTAACTCTTTGTACTTGTACATTTCATTTATTAACTCCATAAGAGCTGATATTGCAGTATTAAATCCAAACTTTTCATTTAGATCTTCAGTTACTTTCTTTAATGTAGCATTTATAGTATATCTCATAGCCTTATCTTCTTTAGTTAATTCACCTATAGAAACATCACTCTTAGCAACTTCTGCTAATTCATCCACTAATCTATATACTCTGTTTAAGAATCTAAAGCATCCTTCAACACCTTGGTCTGACCATTCTAAATCTCTTTCTGGTGGTGCAGCAAATAATACGAATAATCTAGCAGTATCAACCCCATATTCTTCTATTATCTCTACTGGTGCTACAACATTTCCTTTAGATTTACTCATCTTAGCTCCATCTTTTAAAACCATTCCTTGAGTTAATAAGTTCTTAAATGGTTCTTTAAAGTCTAGCATCCCCATTTCATTAAATGCTTTTACAAAGAATCTTGAGTAAAGAAGATGTAATATAGCATGTTCTACTCCACCTATATATTGATCAACTGGCATCCAATTGTTAACTGCTTCTTTGCTAAATGGTTCTTCAGTATTTTTAGGATCTATATATCTTAAGAAATACCAAGAAGAATCAACAAAAGTATCCATTGTGTCAGCTTCTCTTCTAGCAGGCTTACCACAAGTAGGACAAGTTGCATTCATAAATGTCTTTGAAGTTGTAAGCGGAGATTCACCTTTTCCTGTAAATTCAACATCTGTAGGTAATAATACTGGTAGGTTTTCTTTCTTTTCAGGTACTATACCACAAGTATCACAATATACTACAGGTATTGGACATCCCCAGTATCTTTGTCTAGAAAGTAACCAGTCTCTTAATCTATAGTTAACTGTTTTCTTTCCTATTTTCATTTCTTCTATTTTTTCTATTATAGTATCAAACGCTTTTGAAGCATCCATACCGTCAAACTCAGCTGAGTTTACCATTACATTATCTTCATTTATAACTTCAATCACTTCTAAATCATACTTAGCTGCAAACTCAGCATCTCTTTCATCATGAGCTGGAACTGCCATAACTGCACCTGTTCCATAATCAGCAAGTACATAGTTTGCTATCCATAATTGTACTTTTTTTCCGTTTACTGGATTTATAACATGCTGTCCTATGAACATTCCTTCTTTTTCTACATCACTAGAAGTTCTTTCTATTTCAGTCATCTTGTGCATCTTAGCTACAAAAGTATCTACATCAGCTTCATATTCTGTTCCTGCAACTAACTCTTTTACTAATTCATGCTCTGGAGCAAGAACCATATAAGAAACCCCATAAACTGTATCTGGTCTAGTAGTAAATACAGTTACTGACTTATCAGTACCATCTATATCAAATGTTATTTCTGCTCCTGTACTTTTTCCAATCCAGTTTCTTTGCATTGTTTTAACTTTTTCTGGCCATCCAGTTAAAGTATCTAAATCTTGAAGTAATTCTTCTGCAAAGTGAGTAGTTTTAAAGTACCATTGTTCTAAGTCTTTCTTTATAACTAAAGAATCACATCTTTCACATTCTCCTTGAACAACTTGTTCATTTGCAAGAACTGTTTCACAAGATGGACACCAGTTTACGAAAGATTTCTTCTTATATGCAAGACCATTTTCTAAGAACTTTAAGAATATTTCTTGAGTAAACTTGTAGTATTCAGGTGTAGATGTTGCTATTTCTCTATCCCAGTCAAAGCTAAGACCTAATGTCTTAAATTGAGTTCTCATGTCTTCTATGTTTTCCATAGTCCACTTATCTGGATGTATTCCATGCTTTATAGCTGCATTTTCAGCTGGAAGTCCAAATGAATCCCATCCCATCGGATGAAGAACATTAAATCCTTGCATCTTCTTAAATCTAGCAACTACATCACCTATAGAATAGTTTCTAACGTGACCCATATGTAATTTCCCTGATGGATACGGGAACATTTCAAGTGCATAGTATTTTGGCTTTGATGAATCTGTAGTATCTGTTTTGTATTGGTTATTTTCTTCCCAAGTGTTTTGCCACTTAGCTTCAACTTCATTCGGTTTATAAACGTTCATGTTACGTCCTCCTTGATTTTTTCTATATTTTACTAATTGAATATAAGAGTTATTTTATCCATAAACTGATAATTTAACTTCTCAATATCAAAAATTTACTTAATAAAAAATTCGCTTTGCTCATATCGCCAACGGCATAAAGAACATGCCCGTTGCTCAATGTTAGTAGTTGGAAATTATAATTTCCTTATAATAAAAAAATCCTCATCCACTAAACATTACGTTTAGGGACGAGGATTATATCTTCGCGGTACCACCCTAATTAGCCTATTACTAGACTCTCTTAGATAGTCTTTATGCCAACTACGGCCAAACAGTATTTATCTAGCAAGTTCAAAGATATCTTTTGCTAGCTCTCACCTACCGCTAACTCTCTGAAAAAAATATATTCTTTTACTACTCTAGTCTATTCGATAAAGTTTTTAATTTTCTAAATATAATAATTTATAATATCACTATTATGCTAATGTGTCAATATCTACTACTGGAGCATCTTTCCATAATTTTTCTAAATTATAGTAAGCTCTACTTTCTTCGTCAAATACATGAACCATAACATCTCCATAATCAAGAAGTATCCAGTTTTGAGCTCCATGACCTTCTTTTCCTCTTGGCTCTAAACCAAGCTTAGTCATTTCATCTTCTACGTTATCAGTTATAGCTTTAACTTGTCTTTGAGATCCAGCTGTAGCTATTACAAAATAATCACATAAAGTAGAAACTGCTCCTATATTTATTATAGATATATCTTGTCCTAATTTATCATCTATTGCATCGTATATAACTTTCGTCATTTGTTCTACTGTCATTTGTTCAAATGTCATATTCATTCCTCACTTTCCTAATTTTAAGCACATTTAATTATTATACCATAAATGATAATCTATACACTAATGTATTTTTTATTTTACTAATAATCTATGTTTTTATTTTTATTATGTCCAGTTTTTACTAATTTTTATTATTTATACATATAAAATTATAATTATTTTTTATTTATTAAGTAGTTCCTAGCTTTTACAGTTCTCGGATGTATTAATTGCCCTCTATCTATAATAAGTTTTATAGTGTTATTAAATGACATTATTAAAGCCTCATCTAGTTTCCCAGAATAAGTAAGTTCTCTTAATTTATCAACTGTAGGGAAGTTTCGTCCTTCCTCTATTAAATCAGCCATATAAATTATCTTCTCTATAAGGGTCATATCTTCCCTTCCTGTAGTATGATATTTTACAGCATTTATTATCTCTTTATCTTCTACTAAAAATTCATGTCTTGCTATAGATGCACCTATCACACTGTGAGATAAAGCTATATTGCCTCTCTCTAATTCATCTAAGTAAATTTCATATTTATTTACATATTCGTCTACTTCATCTTCGTTTAAGTACTTTGCACAATCATGAATTATTCCAGCAATATATGCTTTTTCTTTATCATAATTATAAATTTCACTTAACTTTACTGCACAATCTGCTACACCAATAGAGTGTTTTATTCTTCCCTCTGGTAGCATCTGACTTAACTTTTCATTGATACAATCTAGGTTCATTTATTCATCTCCATATTGATATAATTTGTTTTCGTCTATATATTTTCCTACACTCTCAGGAACTAAGTATCTTATAGATTTACCCTCTCTTAACTGATCTCTTATATATGTAGATGATATATCAAGAGAAGGAACATATACGCTTATTATATTTGCACTATATTTTCTTTTAAGCTTCTCTATTTTTTCTTGTGCTCTAAGTAAACTTATTCCCGGTCTAGTTGCTGCTATAAAAGTAGCCAACTTAAAATTCCCTTCAACATCCTTCCAATTCTCAATATCGCAAATTGCATCTGCCCCTGTTATAAAATATACAGTTGCATTTGGGTATATCTCTCTAAGTTCTTTTAATGTATCTACAGTATAGCTTCTTTTACTTTTTTTAATTTCTAGGTCAGAAACTAAAAAATCATCATTATTTCTTGTGGCTAACATTACCATATTATACCTGTCATATTTATCCGTTACGTTTCCTTTATGAGGAGGATTCCCCGATGGTATAAATAAAATTTTATCTAACTGGTACTTATCTCTAATAAACTCAGCAGTTGCTAAATGTGCATAATGTATAGGGTCAAATGTCCCTCCCATTATACCTATTTTTATTTTGTCTGTATTTTGTCTAAATGTCTCTAGTTTACTAAAGTTATTTACAGATACTTTGCTAACTAAATCACTAATCCTCATAATTTGTCTCCTTTGTTCCAATCATATTATTATTGTATCATTTTTTTTTATTTATAAAAGGCAATAAATAATTTTTTTGGTATATAATCATATTTATATTGATTTATAAAAAATATATTATTAATATATTTACATATATAAAAGGAGATTAGACATGGCTATAATTACTAAAATAGAAGTACAGAAAAAAAATGAAGATAGAGTAAATATTTATGTAGATGATAAATTTTTTATGGCTATTTTTAAAGAACTTGTATTTACCTTTAACTTAAAAAAAGGGAATGAAATAGATGAGAAAGATTTAAAATCTATACTTAGAAATGAAATGTTTATAAAGGCTAAAAATAAATCCTTAAATATTTTATCTAGAGCGGATCAGTCTGAAAAAAAAATCAGAGAAAAACTTGCAACCGATTATGAAGATGAGGTAATTGATGATGTTATTGATTTTTTAAAAAAATATAATTTTATCAACGATGATATTTTGGCACAAAGAATTGTAAGCACAAATATTAATTTAAATAGGTGTGGAAAAAACAGAATAAAACAAAATCTTTATAACAAAGGTATATCTAAGGAAGCTATAAGTGAAGCAGTTTCTGAAATCGATAGTGATATTGAATTTGAAAATGCAATGTACTTAGCAAAAAAGAGATATGAATTAGTAAAAAAAGATGAAAAAAGAAAAATATATCAAAAAATCTCTCAGCATTTAGCTTACAAAGGGTTTGATTATGATATTATTAAAAGAGTTTTAAATAAGCTTTTAAATTATGATGAGTATGATATGTAGGTTATTATGCTATAATACTACTAAATATAATCGAAGGATAATATGGAGGAAGTTTTGTGAAAATTGCTGTTGGTATTTTAAGCTTTTTATTAGGTCTATACAACGTGGTTCAACTATATAAACAAGATAGTGTTAAATAAAAAACTTTTTAAATTTAATTTAGGATATTATTAAGGAGTATAGATAAACTATACTCCTTATTTTTTTCTTATTTTTTAATATATTTTTTTAAAATCATAGCTACTGGCACTCCAATTATAAGCCCAATTACTATTTGAGTAATATTGCCTGGAATAGATAAAATTGCTTTTGCATGATTTCCATATAGTATCATTTCTGTTATGTAATATCCAAAAATCATCCATACACCTGATGTTACTATTGCAATAACATTAGTTATTACACTATTGCCTTTTTTGTCACCTGACCAAGCAATTCTTCCTATAATATATCCCATAACTCCTCTTACTACAAAGGTAAACGGTGCCCATATTGCCCATTCAGATAGTAAATCAAATAATCCCATACCAAATGCACCAGAAATTGCTCCTTTTTTCTTACCAAATACTATAGCTGATATAAATAACATAGTATTTCCTAAATGAACTAATCCACCAGTTGAAGCAAGTGGCAACCTAATATTTATAAATCTAGTTGCTATATATACAAGTGCAATTAATAGTGCACTCTCTACTAAATCTCTAGTATTAAATTTAGACTTGGAATTGGATTCTGTTGTAATGTTCATTTTCAACATCCTCCTTACAATATAGACTATAGTATTTGTTAAATAAATCTACTAAACTTTTATCTCTATTAAACCCTAAATTTACCATACTCATGTCAATTGTATTTAATATTCCTACTAAATCTTTTACTCTAGCATTTTCACCCATATGTCCAACTCTCAATATACTATTTGAGTATTCTCCTAGTGATGTAGAAAGTACAGTGTTATAAACATCATAAGCATACTTAATTAAGTTTAAAGCACCTATACTCTCAGGTATCTTTACTGCTGTAACTGTAGATGAGTATCCATTTTCTAAAAATAACTCTAATCCATAATCAACAAATGCATTTCTAGTAGCTGTAGCTATTCTTTTGTGTCTATTAATTGCATTTTCAATTCCTTCTTCTATTATGTTGTCAATCGCCCTATTAAGTCCCATAATATCACTTATTGGCATAGTATATGGGAACCATTTGTCTTGATAATAATTTTCCCATATACCTAGATTACAATAAAACCCTGTAACTTTAGTTTTTCTGTTTTTAAAAGCTAATTGTGCATCTTCACTTATACTTACTATTGTTAGTCCAGCAGGTGCTGATATTGCCTTTTGAGATCCTCCTAAAGCAATGTCAACTTGCCACTTATCAACTTCTAATTTTTCTCCTACCATAGCTGCTACAGAATCTACTACAGTTAAAATATTATATTTTTTTAATAAAGGACATATTTTACTTAAATCATTTAAAACACCTGTAGGAGTATCACAGTGTACAATAGTTGCATATTTAAAATCGCTATCATTTTCTAAAAATGTTTCCAAGCTTTCTATATCTATATCCTTTGTATAGTCTTCTGAAAATAGTATTGCCTCTCCCCCATACATGGATACAAAATCTTCAAAGCCTCTACCAAATATTCCATTATCTATTACAAGTACTCTATCTCCACTTTCTGTTAATGTTGCACATGCAGCCTCAAGACCTAATATACCTTCCCCGCTTAATATGTATACATCGTTTTGAGTTCCTATTATATCCCCTATCTTTTCACATGTTTTTTTGTAAAATTCTACAAAGTCATTATCTACATCAGGGTTTGTAGTCTTCATACCTCGTGCAAGCCTTACATTTTCTCTTACATTTGTTGGACCTGGTGTGTAAACTATTTTATTATTCACTCTAATCATCTCCCTTTTATTTTTTCTTATATATTTATATAAAAATTATATATATCTTTTTTTCAAAAATATATATATTAAAACAATTTGATAATTGTACCAGTACAATTTATATAAAATATAAATCTTGTACCTTATTTATAAATAAAGAGATTTATAGAAAGCATTAAGTGTGTAATCAAGTTAAAGCATATATTTTTATACTAGAAGTCACTAGAATTTACTAGAATTTTTAATTTCAGTAACTTCTCAACAACTGTAATATCAAGAGTTAAGATGTTCTTGTTACTAAAATACTAAAATCTTCAATTTAATATAGTCTAAAATAAAAATAAAATAAAATAAATTTAATATATATATAAAGAATTTATATATATTAGTAATAGTTTTTAATAGTTTTCTAGGTTTAAAACCATTTAAATTCCAACGCTTTTATCTGTTACCATAATTTTTAAAATTGGTAATAAACTAGTACTAAAAAAAGATGAACTTATGTAAGTTCACCTTTTTATGTTTCTTAGTTATTTTAATCAAATTTTTGTATAGTCAATTATTCGCTATATCTTACTCTATCTACTAAAGACTGTTTATTAAAGTTTTTACTAATAAAATATGTTAATGCTAATTGTGCTAATAATATACATACTACCATCATAGCTATCTGTATAATTGGGAATGTATATGATACATAAGACATGCCTGTCTTTTTACACATTATAACTGCAATATAGCCAAGTACACTTCCTAAAGTTAGAGATCCTATCATCATAGTACCCGTATAGAATAAAGCTTCTATATCAAGCATCTTTACTAATTGCTTATTAGTTAATCCTATAGCTTGAAGCATTCCTAACTCTTTTCTTCTAGTTATTATACTAGTTATCATAGAATTTATAAGATTAACAAAACCTATTACACCTATTATCACAACTAAACAATAACCTATCATACTTGTAAATTGGATAGCAAATTTAGAAGATTCTATTTGTTCATCTATATTAGAGCTATCTAAGTAATCATTTGACTTAACTAATGACTCTATATAATTTTTAACATCACCATATTTCGCTTTAGATGTATATATTCCTAATGATGTATTTGTATTAGTACTTGTTAGATTTTCAAAAGCATCATCGTGCATTAAAAATGTTCCAGGTGCACTAGTTATACCTTGAACTGTAACTTCTTTTTCTATCTTTTGATCTCCATCATATAATATAAGAGTGATTTTATCTCCTGCATTTATGTTATTATCTGTATGTAAATAAGAATCTCCGATTAACACTTCATTTCCTGATTTCAATTTATTCATGTCTATGTTTCCATCTATTAAATAATATTGCAAATCTTCCAAGTCTATTTCATTAATATTCATTAGAGTGTGATATTTATATTCCGTATCATATCCCTTAATCTCAGCTTTTATATCTTTATTTTCTTGTATTTTTTCTACTCCATCTAATTCTTTTAACTTGTTAACAAAATCCTCTCCTATAGGATTTTTCATCTGTAGCATATTTATTTCTGTATCAGGGCTCTCCTCATCTCCAAGTGTATAATTGTCTAAGTCTATTCTTATATCATATGGGAAATGATCTTTAGCCATTTTCTCAGCATTCATACTAGTAAGTACTGTCGATACTGTAACAAATAGTACTCCACTTAGTATAAGAGATATTAATGTAATATAAGTACGCTTTTTATTTCTATTTAAATTTGCATAAGCAAGTTTTTTAATATTTACAGAATTATATCCTTTTCTAGTTTTGTTTTTGCTATTTTCAACACCATTATATTTTATTGCATCTATTATAGAAACTCTTGAAGCTAATTTCATCGGTTTTATTAAAGATATAAATACAGTGGCAAAGCTCACTATCATTACACCTATTGATATAGGTAACTTTGATGCTTCAGCTTTTCCAAGTACATTAGCAAGTATTACATCGGATATAATATATCCTAAAATAACTCCAAGTGGTATTGATATTAAAGATAAAAATAAACCTTCTTTTAAAATTATAGATTTTATTTGTTTTTTAGTAGCACCAATAGCTCTTAGTTTACCAAATTCTTGTACCTTAGTTACTATAGATATATAGAATATATTATATATTACTAGCATACTTGAAAGTACAACTACAGCACCTATTACAAGTGCCCACATCATAATCTCACTATCAGGCTTTAGAGCATTTATATAGTCTTCATTAACCTTAATCGTCCTCTTATCTACTACACCAACATCAGATGCTATTTTTTCTACCTTGCTTTTTATTTCTTCACCTGATAATTTTTCTTCACCCTCTACCTTAAAGAATATATTAAAATTTTCCTTTGACATATCTCTAGTATTTTTCATATATTCTTCAGATACTATACCTGAGAACATCTTTCTTGCATTAGACATATCATTTGCCTTAGTTATCCCAGTTAATATAAACTCTTTACTTGTCTCTTCATTAGCAAAATCTTCATAAGATAACTTTATCTTTTGACCTAGTTTCTTATCATATCCTAATAGTTTTAAAGCTCCATCATCAAGAACTATTTCATTTTCCTTAATCGGAAGATTACCTTCCACTAACTTAACACTACTAAACTCAGCTGCAACTTCATCTGTAAATGCTAATGCAATCTTAGCTTCATTATCAAACTCCTTTATACCAACAGTATTAACAACTCCACTACTTTCTATATCTGCATGATTTTTTATAATGTTAATATCATCTTCTTTCATCTTAGCTATAGCACCATGATAACTTCCAGAGTACTCTATTGTACGTTCTTTATTAGAATCAGCCCAATTAACACATACCATGGCTACAGATGCAAGTAATGTAGTTGAAAGAAGTATTGTAACCATAATCAATATACTCTTTGATTTATTATATTTTAAATTATGTTTTGCTATCTTACTAGTGTTAATCATATTACTCACCATCCCTTATTACTTTACCATCTGCGATATGAATAACTCTATCTGCCATCTGAGCTATTGTATCATCATGAGTTATCATAACAAGGGTTTGGCTATATTTTTTTACCATAGCCTTAAGCATGCTCATTACTTCATCTGAAGTTTTTGAGTCTAAATTTCCAGTTGGCTCATCTGCAAGTATTATAGCTGGTCTTGATGCTAATGCTCTTGCTATTGCTACTCTTTGCTGTTGCCCTCCTGATAAAGTATTTGGTAGTGATTCTTTTTTATCTTCTAATCCCAATGATTTTAAAATATCATTAACAAAGTTCTTATCTACATCTTTTCCATCTAGTCCTACCGGCAAAACAATATTTTCCCAAACATTTAAAGATGGTATTAAGTTATAATATTGGAATATAAACCCTATTTTTCTTCTTCTAAATACTGCTATTTCTTCTTCTTTTAAACTGAATACATCTTTATTATCTATGTATACCTTACCACTAGTAGGATTATCTAGACCACCTAACATATGAAGAAGAGTACTTTTTCCACTTCCAGATTTACCTACTATTGCTACAAATTCACCTTCACTTATTTGTACATTTGTATCATCAATAGCTTTTACTAAGCTATCATTTTTCCCATAATATTTCTTTAAATTCTTAGTTTCTAATATTTTCATAATTCTCTCCTCGATTTATATTATATAAACTTCATTTCCCTTTATATTTATATAATAATCAATTCGACTTACACATCTCTTTCAAGTTATCTTACAATGTTGTAAGTAATAAGCAAAACTTAGTTCCTTTTTTAGGCTGTGATGACACAACTATATTTCCACCCTGTTCCTCTAATATCCTCCTACTTAAATATAGACCTACACCAGAACCTTCTGTATTTTCTACATAACTATTAGATGCTCTGTAAAATCTCTTAAATATATTGTTGTAATCTTTTTTATCTATTCCAATTCCATTATCTTCTATATTTATTTTATAATAGCTTATTGCTTCTTCTGTATTTATTTTTATTTCTCCACATTCCTCAGTGTACTTAACAGCGTTATCTAAAATATTGAATATACTTTCCTCTGTCCACTTTTTATCATATGATATATTCTTGTCCTTAATATTATCAACAGTTATCTTTATCTTCTTATCTCTCGCCTTATGTTTTATACCTTCAATTGCTCTAAGTATAGTATCTTTAATATTGTTATCTTCTCTTTTTATACTTATCATACTTACTTCTAACCTAGACAGATTTACTAAAGCATCTATCAACGAATGTAATTTGTCTATGGAATGTTTATTAGTAATTAAAAACTCCATTTTTTCTTCTTTATCTAAATCTTCTTCTATTAATAAGGTGTTGTATAACCTTAATGATGCTAAAGGTGTTTTTAGCTGATGAGATATATCTGTGACTAGAGATTTTATACTTTCTTTTTCTTTTTCTGATTTTACAAACTTTATCTTAAGACTTTTTTTAAGTTCATTGATACTATTATCAATCCTGCTAAAAATACCTTCTTCAAAATTATATTCTTTTCCTAATTCAGATTCTTTTAAATAATCTTCTTTTACCATTTCTTCAATTTTTAGTTCTAATATACTTACTTGCCTGATTATGTACTTAATAAAGTTATAAATTATAATAGAAATAGATACTATTAGCGTTATCAATACTATCAGTCCACTATTAATAGATTGTTTTAATGTCTCTATGAAGCTTTCATCATTTTCCATACTATTTTTTATGCTATAACCATATTTATTTAGTATCTTCTCCCCTTTTTCTTTATTAGCTACATCTAGAGTATATATACTTTTTACAATATCTGATTCATCTTGTGGGTATTTCTCTGCTAAATTCCCCACAATTGTTTGCATTATTTCTACTTGATTTACATACATCTTTTTTACTCTGCCATACTCAAAGAATACAAATAGTAAACTCGTCAATATCATAAGAGCACATGACATTGCTACTATTTTTTTTATAACAGAATCATTTTTAATATTCCTTAGAATTTTTATTAACATTTTTTCAGACACCTCACTGTCCATGTGTACCCTAACCCTCTGATATTTTTAATATATATAGGCTTTGAAGGATCTTTTTCTACCTTCTGTCTTAGTCTTCTTATATTTACAGCTACTGTATTATCATCAACAAAGTTTCCATCAATATCCCAAAGCGCTTCTAACAATCCTTCTTTTGTTATAGTCTTTTGTGCATTTTCCATTAGGTGTTTTAGTAATTTACTTTCTGTTTTACTTAACACAATTTCTTCATTACTCAAGCTATTACTATCTATATTTGTAATATTCTTTATCAATTTATTTTCCATATAATCAAATGTCATATCATCACATACTAACTTGCTGTAACTGCTTACAGTTTTTACCCTTCTCATAAAAGCATTAACCTTTGACATTAATACCATTAAGCTAAATGGCTTAGTTATATAATCATCGGCTCCAAGCTCATATCCTGTAACTATGTCTACCTCTTCATCAAGGGCAGTAAGCATTATTATAAATACATCACTTATTTTTCTAACATCTTCACAAAAATCAAATCCACTTCCATCAGGTAATCCTACATCTGAAATTATTAAACTTAATTCATTTTTTTCAAAAATATCTTTAGCTTCTTCTACTGTAAATGCTGAAAAAATATTGTATCCCTCTTTTTTAAGCTTAAAGCTTATTCCCCTATTAAGAGATTTATCATCCTCTAGTAATAATATATTGTTCATTTATATTCTCCTCAATTTATTTTCCTTTTTTACCTAATACAATTAATTCTACATTATTTCTAATTGTAAAAATATACTTTTTTATATTTAAAAGCATTTTTTAGTATGTAATATTATAAGCTCATTCCTAATGATATAATTTGATTATACAAATCTCATTTTATTTTAGGAATTAAAGTTTTCATAACTTAATAGACAGTAATAATTGATACTAAAAAAAGAAATACTATTTAAATATTAAAGTATATAAGGAGAAATATTTATGATAGATTTAGTTTTGCTTGGATGTGGAGGTAACATGCCTATGCCTAATAGATTCTTATCCTCATTATTTATTAATTATGAAGGTAGGAAGATACTTATTGACTGTGGTGAAGGTACTCAAGTTTCTATGAAAATGAAAAATTGCGGATTTAAAAATATAGACTTAATATGTATTACTCACTTACATGGTGACCATATAATAGGGCTTATTGGACTTCTATCTACCATTGGTAATAGTGGTCGTACTGATGATTTAACAATAGTTGGGCCTAATGGTATAGTCGAAGCGGTAAATGCTATAAGAGTTTTAGTAGAATACTTACCATACAAATTAGTTGTACTAGAAAATCCTAAAGGTACATTTACCTTATCTAGTGGTAGCTTAAAAAATATTGAGATATCAACTATGGATTTAGAACATTCAACTGAATGTCTAGGATATAGTTTATATTTTAAAAGAAAACCAAAGTTTAATGTTCAAAAAGCTATTAGTAACAATATTCCTAAGGTACTTTGGCAAAAACTTCAAGAAGGTAAAGAAGTAAATTATGAAGGCATTACTTATACACCTGAACAAGTCCTTGGAGATGAAAGAAAAGGAATTAAAGTGAGTTTTATTACAGATACTAGACCTTTGTTTACTATACCAGAGTTTATTCGAGATAGTGATTTGTTTATTTGCGAGGCAATGTATGGAGATGATTTAGATATATCCAAGGCTGTAAAAAATAAACATATGACCTTTAGAGAAGCTGCTAACCTTGCAAGATTAGGTAACGCAAAAAAACTTTTACTTACTCATTTTAGCCCTTCCCTAGATTGTCTAGAAAGGTATTTAGAAAATGCAACTGAAGTATTTGAAAATACTATAATCGGTGAAGATAGATTAGAACTGAATTTAAACTTTGAGAATTTAGATTAAAAAAAGGAATAATACTCAGATAATTACACATCTTATGTGTCATTTGAGTATTATTCCTCTTATATTTTAATTAATTATTTACAAACATTACCTGCAACATTTAATACATCCCAAGTTCTTGCAAATGGTGGTGCATAACATAAATCTAACATACCTAATTGGCTAGTAGTTAATTTACCCATTATAGCAGCCGCTATAACGTTACATCTTTGTACTGAATCTTTAAATCCAGCTACTTGACCACCTAAGATAACCTTAGTTTTTGCATCGTAAACAAGTTTTACGTATATCTTGTTTCTACCTGGGTAGTAGTTAGTTTGGTTAAAATCAGATATAAACTTAACTTTGAAGTCTAATCCTAATTTCTCAGCACCAGCTTCTGTAAGTCCAGTTGCTGCAGCTTCCATATCCATAACTTTTATACAACTTGATCCTAGAGAACCTTGGAAAGTATTGTTAGCTCCTGCTAAGTTTTCTCCAACTATTCTTCCAAGCTTATTTGCCCCTGTAGCTAATGGTACATACATATCTTGACCACTTACTATATTTTGTATAGTTGCACAGTCTCCTGCTGCAAATATATCTTCTATAGAAGTCTTACCATATGCATCAACTATTATAGCTCCATTTGGTAACATGTTCATTCCCGTATCTTTTAAGAATGCTGTGTTTGGTCTAACACCAGTAGCTATTACAACAACATCAGCTTCTACTTCACCTTTGTTTGTTATAACCTTTTCTACCTTAGTCTCTCCAACTAATTCTGATACGATTTCGCTTAAACGTAAATCAACATCATGATTTCTTATTTCTTCTTCAAGTACATCAGTCACTTCTTTATCAAATACTTGAGGTAATATTCTATCTTCTAATTGGAATACAGTTACATTCTTACCTAATTTCTTAGCAGCTTCAACAGCTTCTAATCCTATAAATCCAGCACCGATTATAACTACATTCTTATTTTCTTCTTTATTTAATAACTCTTTTAATTTTATACCATCTTCCATGCTCTTTAATGTTGTAACATTTTCAAGCTTAACGTTTTTTATTGGAGGTATTATACTGCTAGCTCCTGTTGCTATCATCATTTGATCATAAGAATCTTCAAATACTTCCCCTGTTTCAGTCTTCTTAACTGATATTTTCTTAGCTTCTACATCAACTGCTACAACTTCATGGAATATATTTAAATCGATTCCTGTTTCTCTGAATTTCTCTGGGCTTCTAGCTATCATATTATTAGGATCATCGAAGAATCCTCCAACAAAGTATGGAAGTCCACACGCTCCAAATGATACTACATCCGTCTTTTCATATACTACTACATCGTAGTCTGGCTTCATTCTTTTTAGTTTTGCTGCTGCACTCATACCTGCCGCAACCGCTCCCACTATAACAACTCTCATTTTATGTCCTCCTCAGATAGTCATATATTTTAAGGTAATAACCCTATAATGCCTAATATATTTTATTATCTTATGTTATTATATTAACATTTTTAATTATAAAAATCTATATATCATTAAATTCTTTTTTACAATTTTCTACGATAATTTATTAGCTTAGCCTATCTTTAATAATTTGTTTATTTGGTCACAGTACCCTTTATCTTTAATAACGCAAATACTATTATTTATTTCATATTCAGAATCAGCATCAACTAAAATAGCTAATTCATCACTTTCATTCAATATATCATACTTATTTATACATTCATTTATAATAGACAAGATTTCATCTTTTTTATAATCAGTAAATCTTAATAATGCGCTACATTTACTATCAATTACCTGGTTAACTTTTATTATATCCCTAGTAAATGAATCTACACAAGATAATCTATTATCTAATATATCAATAATATCAGAATAAACAGCACTTCCCGTAGCTAATTTACCTGCACCTTTTCCTATAAAAGATAATTCTCCTACAGAGTCCCCGTTTAATATAACAGCATTAAATTCATTGTCTACTTTCGAAAGTATACTCTCATTTCCAACCAACACAGGTCTCACAAATGCACTAACTTTTTCATTTCTATATTTACTTTGTCCAATTAACTTTATTTTACAATTAAGTTTTTTAGCATATTCAATATCTTTTTCATCAATATCTGTAATTCCCTCTAAGTATACATCCTTCCAATATACTCGGTTATCGTAAGCTAGTGTTGATAGTATCGATAACTTTCTTGCCGCATCATATCCTAAAACATCTGCATCTGGATTAGCCTCTGCAAATCCAAGGTCTTGAGCTTGCTTTAATGCTTCATTATATGATAAGTTTTCATCATACATTTTTGAAAGTATGAAATTTGTTGTTCCATTTAAAATAGCATTAATGCTATCTACATTATTACCTTCTAGTGATTCTATTAATGGCTTCAAAACTGGTATTCCACCTGCCACTGATGCCTCAAACTTAATGCTTACTTCATTATCATTTGCAATATTTATTAACTCATCACCATATTCTGCTAATAAATCTTTATTAGCCGTTACTACATGAATCTTATTATTTAAGGCTCTTTTAATATAATCAAGTGAAGGATTTAGGCCTCCAATTAGCTCAACTAGTATATCTATATCCTGCTCAAAAATATCGTCAATATTGGTAGTTATTTTTTCAAAATGTTTTTTACCTTTATATTTTTCTATATCTCTTATTAAAATTGAACATATCTCTATTTCTCTTTTACCCTTATTATTATCTATTAAATCTACAAGTCCACTACCTACTGTTCCATATCCTAAAATCCCTATTCTCATAATTTATTCCCCCTAATATTTTATCCAGACAAAAATATTATTTTGTATTATTTCTAAAGTTTGAGATTTTAGACAAAATAAAAAGCTTAGGTATAAACCTAAGCTTTTTAGCCGATTCATACTCATCTCTCAGTAATAATACTGCAGGATTTAGCACCATTGTATATTTAAAATATACTGGTTGCCGGGTTTCACAGGGCCAGTCCCTCCACCTCTCTGGATAAGTTTATTTAATTATAAGTAGAGTATAGTATATCTTTCTCAAAAAGTCACTATAAAATTTATCTATCTTCTAGCTGTTCTTTTTGTTACTTTACCACTCTTAGTTACAGTTACTTTTTCATTTTTAGCCTTAGCTTTAGCTTGTTCTTGTCCTGGGAAAAGAATCTTTGGCTCTTCCATATTTCTCTTATATACAGTAAATTTAAATCCTATAGCTTGAACGAACTCTGCTCTTAATGCTTCACATACTGCATTTGCAGTTTCTTTAGCATCAAGTCCTGCATTTTCAAGTATAGTAACTTTAACTAATTCTCTAGATTTTAGCATATTATCTAATTGTTCTAAGAATCCTTCTGTAACACCTTCTTTACCTATTTGAGTAGTAGGCTTTAAAGTGTTCGCTAAAGATCTTAGGTATGCTCTTTGCTTTCCTTTTAACATATCTTCACCTCTTAATTTATCCTAGTTGTAGAATTCGAATTCTATCTCGTAGATTCTAACTGTGTCTCCATCTTCAATTCCCATCTCTCTAAGTCTATCGAATACGCCTTCGCTTTCCATAGCTTTTTGGAAGTATTGAAGTGATTCCATATCATCAAAGTTAACAGAGTACATAATTCTTCTAAGCTTCTTACCTGTAACAACGTATACTTCATCTTCGATTTCTATAGCTAGTGCTTCATCTTCTGTACTATCATCTAATTCTGGTCTATACATTTCTTCTTCTGTAACTAACTCTATATCTTCTACTTCTTTAAGAAGAGGTGATACGTAAGCTATTACATCATCTATTCCTTCACGAGTAGCTGCAGACATTTTGAATACCTTGTATCCTCTGCCTTCTAACTCTGATTTAAATTCTTCAAATACAGTTTCATCTTCTAATATATCCATCTTATTAGCTACTACTACTTGTGGTCTTGTAGCTAATTTTTCATTATACAGTCTTAATTCATCATTTATCTTATCAAAATCTTCTAAAGCATTTCTACCTTCTAATCCTGATATATCAACTATATGAATTAATACCTTTGTTCTTTCAACATGTCTTAAGAAATTATGTCCAAGTCCAACACCTTCTGCCGCCCCTTCAATAAGTCCAGGTATATCAGCTAACACAAAGCTATCACCAAATTTAGTCTGAACAACACCTAAGTTCGGAGTTAAAGTTGTAAAGTGATAGTTTGCTATCTTTGGCTTTGCCTTAGTTACAACTGATAAGAAAGTAGATTTCCCAACATTAGGGAATCCAAGTAAACCAACATCCGCTATCATCTTAAGCTCTAATGTTACCCATCTTTCTTCTCCATCAGTTCCTGATTTAGCGAAAGCTGGAGCTTGTCTTACTGCGTTAGCGAAGTGTTGATTTCCTTTACCACCTCTACCACCTTTTGCTACTACAGCTCTATCGCCTTCTTCTTTTAAGTCAGCTAATATAAGACCTGTAGCTTCATCTCTTATTATTGTACCTGCAGGAACCTTAAGAAGTAAGTCTTCTCCGTTTTTACCTGCCTGCTTTTTCTTAGATCCGTCTCCTCCAGCTTCAGCTAGGTACTTTCTTTGATATTTAAAGTCCATTAATGTTCTAAGACCTAAATCCACTTCAAATATAACACTTGCTCCACGTCCGCCGTCTCCACCGTCTGGACCACCAGCTGGAACGTACTTTTCTTTTCTAAAGGCTACAGAACCATTACCACCGTTTCCAGCCTTTATAAATATCCTTGCTTTATCTATAAACACATTAATCACCTACTTGATTAAAACTTTTTATTTATTGTCTCCAAAAAGATATCTATACATTCTTATAAATACCTTCTTACAAGAAAAAGGAGTGTATAAACACTCCTTTTTTGCATGTATTATTCAGCAACTTGTACTGGATATATACTTACTTTCTTTCTTTTCTTGTCTTTTCTTTCGAATTTAACAGTACCGTCTATTAATGCGAATAAAGTGTCATCTCCACCTCTACCTACATTAGTTCCTGGATGTATCTTAGTACCTCTTTGTCTTACTATTATACTTCCTGCAGTAACAACTTGTCCATCATATCTCTTAACACCTAATCTCTTAGCTATAGAATCTCTACCGTTTTTAGAAGATCCTACCCCTTTCTTAGATGCAAGTAATTGTAAGTTCATGTTTAACATTTGGAGTCACCCCCTACTTTTTTAAGATTTTTATATTTTTTGGGTATTCCCGTTTAATTTCTTCAACAGCCAATTGAAAATGATTTAGTAAAAGCTGTGACTTTTCTAGAGATGTATCTTTAACAACACATTCTATATGTCCTTCTTTTCCTATTACCTTTTCAAATTCAACTTTTAGTAATTTGTCTAAAGAATTTATCACAGCAACACTATTAGATGTAACTGCTGCACATACAATATCATATCCTATTTCGGCATAATCTGCATGTCCCTTTAAACAAAATCCTTTAAGCAAAAAGTCATCATTATAATAATATTTAACTTTTATCATTAGTTCATCCTAATTACTAAGCGTTTATCTTTTCGATAACTATCTTAGTGTAAGGTTGACGATGTCCTTGCTTTCTTCTGTAGTCTTTCTTAGCTTTGTACTTGAAAACAACTATTTTCTTTCCTTTACCTTGTTCAACTACTTTAGCTTGAACAGAAGCACCTTCAACAACTGGAGCTCCAACTACTAACTCACCGTCTTTAGTACAAGCTAATACTTCGTTTAAAGTTACAACATCACCAGCGTTAGCTTCTAACTTTTCAACGAATAATACATCACCTTCAGCAACTTTATATTGCTTTCCACCTGTTTTTACTATAGCGTACATTAAAATACACCTCCTCGGTCTAAAACTCGCCATCAAGGTACTCCCTAAGAAGTTTATAACCTTTTTTGTGCGGCATTACAGTTATTAATAATACTATGTTTTTAATTATTTGTCAACAAAGTATTATAAATTATGTTTATTTCTTCGTAATTTAATGTGCTAATACCTTCTAACTCTATAATTATATCGTACTTTTTGCCTATTTTTTTAATTATCTCCATAAAATCAGTTTTTATTACCTGAAGAATTCTACTATTTAACTGAATTTTTATTTTTTTATATGATGTATGCTGGCTAACTCTAATAATCTCTTTTTCTATCTTATCTATCATATAGTTAGCTGATTTGGTATGAGCATTACCATCACAATAACTACACTCATTTAGATAGTATTTATCTATAGAATCCTTTTCTCTTCTTCTCGCTACCTCTACAAGTCCAAGTCTAGTCATACCTAATACTTCTGATTTTCTTTTATCTTTTTTAAGTTCATTATCTAGTGTATTTATAATATTATCCTTATATTCTTTTTTACTCATATCTATAAAGTCTATTATTATTATTCCACCTATGTCTCTAAGCTTTAGCTGTCTAGCAATTTCTATTGCTGCTTCTAGATTAGTTTTATACACTGTCTCTGATAATTTAGCACTACCAGTAAATTTACCAGTATTCACATCTACAACTGTAAGAGCTTCTGTCTTTTCTATAATTAAATATCCACCACTCTTTAGCCATACCTTTTTATTTAAGCACTTTTCTATTTGCCCCTCTACCCTATAGATATCAAATATATCTTCGTTTTCTTTTAATATTAATTTATTTACATAGTCCTTATTTACCGACTTTAGTATAACTTTAAGCTCATCATATTTTTCAGTACTATTAGTGATTATCTTTTCTACATTTTCATTCACATTATCTTTTACATATTTACTCGCAAAGTCTAGTTCTTTGTATAAAAGCTTAGGTCCAATCCCCAACTTAAACTCTTTTTCTATAATATTATATTTTGCTTTTAGTTCCTCTATATCCGCTTCTAATTCTTCTTTTGATACGCCTTGGGCTTCTGTTCTTATTATTAACCCTAACTTATCTTTGTTTATTGAGTTAACAATTTTCTTTAGTCTAAATCTTTCTTTTTCCTCAGTTATCTTGTTTGACATAGTAACTCTTTCATTGGAAGGTATATAGACTACATATCTTCCTGCTAGACTTACTTCTAAGTTTAATTTAGCTCCTTTAGTGCCTATTGCTTCTTTGTTTATTTGTACTAATATTTCTTGTCCTGACTTTATAACAGAATCTTTATGCAATTGAAGGTATGCCAACTTTTCAAAACCTATATCTACAAAACATGCATCAATTCCTGGGAGTACTTTTTTTACTATTCCTCTATATATATTAGATACTATTTTAGTATTTAATTTATCTTCTATAAGAATCTCTTTTATTTTATCATCTTCAAGTACTGCTGTTTTTTGAGATGATATTAGGGATTCTATTATTATTTTATCCATCTTTTCACGTCCTTAATTGTAACTTTGATTTATTATAATTATAACAAATAATAGTGCTAATATATTTAAATGTCGCATTATTTTTATCAGTTTATACTTAAAAGGATGGGCTGAGCACCCATCCTTTTTAATAATTTTATATTTAATTACATAGGAGAAACTAATTGTCCATCTTCTACTACGTATAAGTCTCTTCTTAATATATCAACATCTAAAGGATCCATTTCAACTTCTAACATTCCTAATATCTTAGGTATGAATATATTAGTGTTTAAGTTTGATTTTGATCCTGTAGCTATAGTAGCTTCTAAAACAATAACATTTTCATCTAAACTTAACACATCAAAGTGCTTAATCATAGGTCTTATATCAGATTCTACCATCTTACCTTTTTTATTTTTCTTAGTTATCATTATCTCTTCTTGATTCATAAAGTCTACTATTTTAGATTTTACAAACTCTTTGCTCAAAGCTCTTTCTAATTCTACAGTGAATATATACTCGCCATACTCTATAGTAGAAGCTAAAGACGCAGTCTTACTATCTATTTCTCTTGCATCTATAAACTCCATACCTTCAGGTAGTTGAGGATTTATTCTTTGTAAAAATTCTTCTGCAGTAAAATCGTCTTCTATCTCAATGTCTACATACTCTCCTTGACTTTCCGTACCTAAAGCTAATGCATTACCATAACTCATCTTAGGGTGAGGATTAAAACCTTGTGAATGTGATACATGTATTTCAGCTCTTCTACAAGCTCTTTGTAATAATCTTTGTACATCTAGGTGTGATATGTATATCATATCCCCTTCTTTTTTGAACTTATTTCTTATTATCTTACTCATAATTAGCATAACCCCCTTGTGATGTCACTTGCATTTATTCCACATCCATGACACTGGTGTCTACAATCAGGAGAAACTGCATCTTGTCTTGCTTTTTCATTTTCTCTTACTAAGAATTTCTTAGTAACTCCTACATCTATATGATCCCATGGGAATACTTCTTCATATTCTCTTTCTCTATTTGCATAGAATGCTACATCAAGGCCATTGTTATCCATAGCTTCTAGCCATGTGTCTAGGTTAAAGTATTCAGACCATCCATCAAACTTTGCACCAGCTTTAAATGCATCATATATTACTTTACCTATTCTTCTATCTCCTCTAGCTATAACAGCTTCCATTAAGCTAGTCTTAGAATCATGGTAGTTATATTTTATGTTTCCATTTTTTAATTTCTTAACTAAGTGTCTTTGTTTTTCTCTAACTTGCTCAGTTGTATCTTGTCCATGCCATTGGAATGGAGTAAAAGGCTTGGGAACAAATGTAGATGTACTTACTGTAACACCAAATGCTCTTTTTAGCTTTCCATTGTGAACGTCCCTATAAGTATCTATAACTTCATGTGCAAGCTTTGCTATACCATCTAAATCATCATAAGTCTCAGTTGGTAGACCTATCATGAAGTATAACTTAACACTATTCCATCCCATTTCAAATGCTTTTCTAGTAGCATTTGTTAAATCTTCTTCACTTACACCTTTATTTATAACGTCTCTCATTCTTTGAGTTCCGGCTTCTGGCGCAAAAGTAAGACCTGACTTTCTTACTTGTTGTATTTTTTCTGCTATTTCCATAGAGAAGTTATCTAGTCTAAGTGATGGTAGTGATATGCCTATATTTTGAGAAGCATATTCTTCTACTAAACAATCAGTAAGCTCTGATAATTGACTATAATCACTTGTACTTAAAGATGATAAAGATATTTCATCATACCCAGTATTTTTAACTAAATTAGATAATATCTCTTTAAGTCTATCTACACTTTTTTCTCTTATTGGTCTATAAATCATACCAGCTTGGCAGAATCTACATCCTCTTGTACATCCTCTAAATAATTCTAATACTATTCTATCGTGAACAGTCTCTATATAAGGGACTATTAATTTATCTGGATATTCTACAGTTTCTACATCTCTTATTATTCTTTTATGAGGTTTTTGAGGTACACCTTCTCTATTCGGTACTACTTCTTTTACAGTACCATCTTCATTGTAAGAAACATCATAGAAACTTGGTATGTAAACACCTTGTATTTTAGATATTTCAAATAAGAAATCTTCTCTTGTAGTTTTATTTTTCTTCCACTCTTTATATGCATTTACTACTTCTAGGTTTACTTCTTCACCTTCACCTAGAATAACTATATCTACAAAGTCTGCTAACGGCTCTGGATTATAAGCACAAGGACCACCGACTAATATAAACGGATCATCTAATTTTCTTTCTTCTTTAAGCACTGGTATATTAGCTAAATCTAATATATTTAATATATTAGTATAAGACATTTCATACTGAAGTGTAAAAGTTACAAAATCAAAGTTAGTTATTGGCTCTCTTGATTCTAGAGCAAATAGCGGAATATTTTTTTCTCTCATTATATTCTCCATATCTATAGCAGGAGAATATACTCTTTCACAGAATACATCTTCATCTTTATTTATTACATGGTAAAGTATATGACTTCCTAAGTGACTCATTCCTACCTCATAAAGGTCAGGGAAACAGTGAGCATATCTTACTAAGCTTTCATTTTTTGTATCTTTATGTATAGAATTTATTTCGTTTCCAAGATACCTAGCAGGCTTCTCAACCTTCTTTAAAATTCTCTTTAAGTCTACCTTATTCATTGATTATTGAAACCTCCAATAAGTTTATTATTTATAAGCATAAATCTTATTATACACGATATGATAATATGTATCAAAATTTTATTGCACATATTCTTTAGTTTTTCCAATTCTTTGCATTTATATTAAACTTCTTAATTAATATTTATTTGAATAGATTTTTTTATTAATTAAAGAATAAATACTGATAGATTTTTCTTCTACAAAAAGTATGATATATTATTATTTGTAACTAATTGTTACATTGTAATTATGTCTAACAATATTATTTTGTTTTAATTACTATCATCATGGGTATAATTTTTATATCATATTTAATTCATAGGTATAGTTTATACCATATAATTTAGGAGGATTTGTAATGAGTAAAGTATTTGAGGTAAAAAAGGATATTTACTTTACCGGAGTTGTCGATAAAGACTTAGAGGTATTTGATATAATAATGGAAACGGAGTTCGGTACTACTTATAATTCTTATTTAATAAAGGATGAAAAAACAGTTTTATTCGATACGGTAAAGGCAAACTTTAAAGAGGAATTTTTCAATAATTTATCAGAAATAACTAATATAGCTGATATAGACTACGTTGTAGTTCATCACACTGAGCCTGACCACGCTGGTAGCTTAAGATACTTATTAGATTTAAACCCTAATATTGAAGTTTTCTGTACTAAAGCAGCTAAGCTTTATTTAGATGGGCAAATAAACAAGCCATTTAAATGTCACATAATAAAAGATGGCGAAGTTTTAAACATTGGTAAAAGAAATATTAAATTCATAACTGCACCTTTCTTACATTGGGCAGATACAATGTTTACTTATGTTGAAGAAGATAAAACACTATTTACTTGTGATGCATTTGGTTGTCACTTTGCAAGTGTTGACGCTAATATAGTAGAAAGCGAAGACTACTTAAAATCTGCTAGACATTACTATGATTGTATAGTTAAGCCTTTTGCTAAGCATGTTGTAAGTGCTATAAATAAAGTAGTGGAATTAAACCTTGATTTCGATACAATACTTACTTCTCATGGACCTATGCTTACTAAAGATCCTATGGCTGCAGTTAAAAGATACTTAGATTGGTCTACAGAAGTATTAGATACTACTAATCAAAATCAAATATCTATTTTCTATCTATCAGCATATACTAATACTTTAACTATGGCTAAAAAAATAGAAGAAGGTGCTCTTTCTGAAGGAGCTAAGGTAAATCTATACGACTTAGAAAGCTTAAGCTTAAAAGAAATGCACGATGCTTTAGTTCACTCTAAAGTTGTAATATTAGGATCTCCAACTATAAACAAAACTATGGTTAAACCTATGTGGGACTTCTTCTCAGTAGTAGATCCAATGGCTAACCAAGGTAAAATAGCTGGAGTGTTTGGTTCATTTGGTTGGAGTGGAGAAGGTGTATCTATGGCAGAAAGTATACTAAAATCGATGACTTTCAAAATGCCAGTAGAATCTCTTAAAAAGAAATTCTCTCCAAGCGAAGATACATTACAAGAATGTTTCAACTTTGGTGCTGAATTTGGTAAATTAGTTAAATAATGTAATTATATATAAATACATGAAAAAAAGAGTTATTTGCTAAATTGCAAATAACTCTTTTTTATTATACTCTCTGGCTTGTAGTCTTTCTAACTTCTCTCCAAGCAAGTTCTCCCCTATCTAAAGCTTTTATAAATATTTCTGCGGATGCTAAGTTTGTAGCTATTGGTACATAGTAAACATCACATAATCTTATTAAAGCTTGTATATCCGTTTCATGAGCTTGAGATGTAAGCGGATCTCTTAAAAATATAACTAAGTCTATATCTTGAGATACTATTAATGATCCAATTTGTTGATCTCCACCTAGTGGCCCAGATGCAAGTCTATTGATATTTAACTTTGTTTCATCCATAATTCTTTTACCAGTAGTTCCTGTAGCATAAAGACCATATTTCTTTAATATTTCTTCATATCCTATACAAAATCCTACCATTGTATTTTTCATCTGATCGTGTGCAACTAAAGCTATATTCATATTCCCCTCCGCTATACTTTAAAAGTTAATTTTTTTCTTTCTCATACATACATTAAGTACTAAACCTAAGTTTGCCATTGATGTTAATAAAGAACTTCCTCCATAACTTACAAAAGGTAATGTAACCCCCGTTACAGGAATAAGAGCAACTGTCATACCAATATTTTGTATAATTTGATATGCAAACATACTCATAACTCCAACTACAATAAGAGTTCCATAAAAATCTTTTGCTTCTCGTGCTATAGCAAGCATTCTCATTAAAAATACTGCAAATAGTACTACTATAAATACCATTCCCCAAACACCAAGTTCTTCACCTATAACAGCAAATATAAAATCACTTTCTTGTACAGGTAAAAAACCTTCTTGGTTTTGTGTACCGTTGTATAATCCCTTACCTGTAAATCCTCCAGAACCTATAGCAATTAAAGATTGCATAACTTGGTAGTTTCCCTTTAATGTTACATCTTCAGGATTTAAAAATGCTTCAATTCTATCTTTTTGATGACTTGCCATCATCATATACATCAAAGGCATAGATACTAATATAATTATTATACCTCTTTTAATTATCTTTGTATCTAGACCTGCAGTAAATAGCATCCCACCTATTATACACATAAATACTATAGCTGTACCTAAATCTGGCTGTGAAAATAATAACCCTATAAAAGGTATTGCATAAACTACAACTGGTATTAAATCTTTTAATGTATTAAGTTTTCCTCTTTTTGATTCTACAATTTTTGCATAACTTAATATAAATGTTAATTTAACAATCTCTGATGTTTGTAGGTTAAGCGGACCTATTTTTACCCATGATCTAGCACCCATTTGCTCATTTCCTATTCCAGGCACTAAAACTAGTACTAATAAAATTAAACTTATTAAGTATAGACCTTTATAATATTTACCCAGGAAATTATAATCAAACATAAGCATGAATATTATCATACCTAATCCTAAGACAAATGCTAAACCTTGTTTATAAAGCTTTGTATAGTTACCTGTTTCATTTGAATGTGTAGCACTACTTAACATTAGAATTCCAAAAGCAAATATAATAATAACAGTTATTATAAGCTTCCAATCTAACTCTTTTATTAATTTGAATTTTGACTTATAGTCTACCAAATCATCACCGTCTTTCTGACTTTTGCTTATCTATACAGACAAAAGGGGATACCAACAAGCATCCCCCTCTTTTTTATAATATTACATGCTTCTGTCTTTTATATGTCTTAGTGGTATATTAGCAACCAATGCCGATACTGGCATATCCTCTTGCTCTCCTCTAGTTTTAGACATCTTAATTTCTAAACCATCTTCTTCTATTTCCGCATAGTTAGCTATTACTTTTAAAATGTCATTTTTTATCATATCTAAAAGTTGTGGAGAACAATCCACTCTATCATGCACTAAAACTAATTTTAAACGTTCTTTCGCTACATTTTTGCTAGTTTTAGATTCATTAGAGAAAGCTTTTAAAAAATCAAACATGGACACATCCCCCTTTACTACTTGGCCATACCAAATATTTTCTTTATTTTGCTAAAGAAGTTAGTGTCATTTTCTATTTCTAGGATTGGAACTTCTTCACCTAATATTCTTTTTGATATGTTCTTATATGCATTACCTGCACCAGATTTTGCATCAAGTACAGCAGGCTCTCCTCTGTTAGTTGATACTATAATACTTTCATCATCTGGAACTAATCCTAATAATTTTATAGCAAGTATTTCAATAATATCTTGCTTGTCCATCATATCACCACGTTTTACCATGTCTTGTCTAATTCTGTTTATGACAAGTTGTATATCCTTTATTTCATTAGCTTCTAATAAACCTATTATTCTATCAGCATCTCTTACTGCCGATACTTCAGGATTTGTTACAACTATAGCTCTGTCTGCTCCTGCTATAGCATTTTTAAATCCTTGCTCAATACCTGCAGGACAGTCTATTATTATATAATCAAATGATTCTCTTAACTTTGTACATAGATCCTTCATTTGATCAACTGATACCGCATTTTTGTCTCTTGTTTGTGCAGCTGGTAATAAATATAAGTTTTCAAATCTCTTATCTTTTATTAAAGCTTGCTTTATTCTACACGTTCCTTCTACTACATCGACAATGTCATACACTATTCTATTTTCAAGACCCATAACTACATCTAAATTTCTAAGCCCTATATCTGCATCTATTATTACAGTTTTCTTATTTTCTAAGCTTAGTGCAGTTCCTAAATTTGCTGCGGTAGTAGTTTTTCCTACGCCACCTTTACCAGATGTTATAACTATAACTTCGCTCATAATACTACCCCCCATATGGTTAATCATTATTTTATTACTTTTGGTAAGTAACTTTCTATTACTATCCTTCCATTACTTACGAATGCGATTTCTGGTATAGTGTCTTTCTCTTTCTCATAATTATTATCATCATCTGGTGCTTCCGCTATGTTATCTGCTATTTGTAATACTTTAGAGTTTAGATTCCTCGCAACTACATAAGCTTGATTATTGCCATTAGCTCCTGCATGGATAAATCCTTTGACTACACCCATAACAATAACATTGCCTCCAGCCATAACTCTAGCTCCAGAATTGATATCTCCCATAATTACTGTATTTAAACTTGAGGTTATTTGAGATCCAGGCTTCATATCAGCCATAACAACTACATCCCCCTCAAACTCAATGCATTCTCCAGATCGTAAGTTATTTACATACTTAGTTCGAAAGTCAATTATTGTATTGCTTTCTACCTGTTCCTCAATAAACTCCACATCAAATCTAGTCGTAATATCATGTTTTATCTCCATGATTTGTATATCGCTTAAATAGTCACAGTTAATCGAGTAAATCTTAGCTCCATTAAAAAAACCTACTGATGATTCAATTTTATCTATAATATTTTGCTTTAATACATCAAAAGGTACTCTCTTTTTAATGTTTACTATTATCCCTCTCTTATTCCCTTTGAACTCTACAAGCTCTTGGGTCTCAAAATCTTTTAAAGACATAACAACCTCCAGAGTGATATATCATTATATATTCTTCAAAGAAATATCAATTCCTCTTATTTTTTCATACGTTGTCCAAAATTTATACTATCATTTTCCACAGTGTTTGAATTTTCATCATCTTCTGTTTTAGCTGCATTTTTTTGTTCATTGTTTTTAGCTTCTAACTCATCAGTAATGCCAAGATATTTACCTATTACCTCCCTCATTGGTAATAAAGTACTAGCACCTTCAGTTCCTTGTGGTATTACTACTACAACTGCTATTTCAGGATCGTCTGCTGGAGCAAATCCTACAGCCCACGAGAAAGCAGCATAATTCTCTTTCCTAAAATCTATTTTTTCATCAGTTATTTGAGGATTAAGTTCTTTTATCGCTCTTCTTAAATAAGCTGCCATTATTTTATTTGAAGATCTATCTAATTTAACATTTACACCTTCTTCTAATTCAGCTTCTAATTGAGCTTTTTCTTTTTCATCTAATCCTTTATCTTTAAGAGAAGTTTTTATCTCCTCTATTCTATTTTTAGTAAGCTCTTTATCTCTATCTTTCATCAACTTTTCAGAAAGAGCTATAGCTTCTTCACTTGATACTCCATAAGATCCCATATTTCTTATTAGGTAATCATATTCATCTTTTTCAGGTATTTTACCACTTTTTTCAGCTGTACCAGTTTTAGTAGCTACACTTACAGGGAAATTTCCAAATACACTTTTAGCAGTTCCCTGACTTGAAACTCGCTTCATTCCTTCTGTCAAAGGTTTTAGGTTTTCAGGATCTTTAAAGTCTATTTTTTCTTTTTTCGTTTCATTTATATCTAAAGATGAGTAATCACTTGATACAGTTCTACCAACTACAGATAAATCTACTAAGTCACCACCATTAGCAATAGCTGCAATAGCTCTTGCCATCTGTGCTGGTGTATATTGATTTTCCCCTTGACCTATTGCAAGGTTGAAGGTATCTGCAGTACTCCATTTAGCAAAATTAAGATAGTTAAATACTATTATATCTGCTAAAGGTTCTACTCTATCTTCTTTTACATTCATCTCTTTAAGTCTATTTATAGCTTCTACTCTTCCTGGTGTATTCTCCTCTGCTGCCCATCCAACTATTTCATCTATTCTAGATTCATACTCTTCTGGATTTTCAGCTCTAGTGATATCATTAAAGTCATTTGCCATTCTTTTAATAATATCATCTTTTAATAATGATTGAGTATTTTTTAATTTTTGTTCTTTATTCGGTACTGTACCTTTTCTCTCTCCAATTTGATTTTGAAGACCAGTATTGTCATCTAATCCAAACAGCTTAGCATACTTTAGTAATTCATCTGGACCTACATCTGCACCGGGACTTGGACCACCTGTCCAATTTTTTCCACTAGCTATAGTATAGAAGTATATATTACAAGACTCTTGTATTGCTTTATATAAGTCTGTATATCCATGATTTCTTCCTCTAGATTTATGCCATATAAAATCGGCAAAAGGTCTTTGTCCTAGATAAATAACTCCTGGGTCATTTATACCATATTTCGGACTCATACCATTTTCTAACGCTGCCATTCCAGTTACCATTTTAAATGCTGATCCAGGCTGGAATGCACCAGAAGTAACTAAATTTGAAAGGCTGTTAGCAGCTAGTGGGTCATTTTCATTTTGCGATTGTAATTTTTTATAATCTTCACTTGATATAGCTTTAGTGAACAGGTTAGGATCAAAATCTGGATAACTTGCAGAAGACAAGACTTCTCCAGTCTTTACATCTATAGCTATTAAAGCACCCGATTTAGCATTACGCTCAGTCCCTGGAAATGATCTATCTCCATATACACTCTTAAATGTACCACCTTTACTTACTACTTCTACAGCCCTTTTTAAAGCTGATTCACTTGTTGATTGTAACTCTTTATCTATCGTAAGATATATAGTATCGCCTGATTTTGGTTTTGATACTTCAAGGTCTTTAGTAACTTTACCTAATGCATCTACTTGTACTTTCTTATATCCATCTGTACCACGTAATTGTGATTCAAAATAGTACTCTAAACCATCTTTTCCTACCATATCACCTTTATTGTATTTTTTATCACTGTCTTCTTCAGAATTTAAATATTTCTCTTCTTCTGCAGATGACATTTTACCCATATAGCCTAATGTATGAGATGCCAGTGATTGATTCGGATAGTATCTTACTGGTTCTGTAGCAACAGCTACTCCTGGTATCTCCATTGCAGATTCTTCGATTTGAGATATAGTAGATTCACTTATATCTTTTGCGATAGTAACTGGATTATATTGAGAGTATCCTTGAGATTTAATAAGGTCTCTAACAACAAATATTTTCCTAGCCTCTTCATCGCTCATACTTTTATCTATCTCATACCAATCTCTAATTTCTTTAAATGCAGATTTTGCACTTACATTAGTAGATTTTTCATTTTTATTGTCATTCTTTATTCTATAACTTTCCAGCCAATCTTTTTTATTTTTTTCTGCGGTAAACATCCATTTACTTACAAGTATAGGAGGATAATATCCATTTTCATTAAGCTTTTTTTGAAGCTTAGATGCTTCTAACCTTCTATCCTCTGGAGACAATTTACCCTCTTCTATTAACTTATCAACTAAATAGTAAAAACTCTCTTTAGCAGTTAATTCACTTGGTATTCCCGCTTCTTTTTTATATTCAGCTATTTCTTCTTCAAATCTATAATAGAATTTTCCATTTTTTATATATATAGGAAATTCGTCTATGTACTCTTCTTTGTTGTCATCTAATAAATTTATAATCTTTAGACTTATATCATTGGCCATAGATTTTCCATCAGGACCTTTTCTATTAATTCCATCTCCTGAAACTTGAACAGTAAATGAATTTGTATTTCCTGCTAGTAATCTTCCATACCTATCTCGTATTTCCCCTCTTGAGGCTTTAATAGGAAGTTCTTTATAAGTTTTATTTTCTGCTAGCTGACTATAGTGATCGTACTTGATTACGGCCATATACACTATTTTCACTACAATAACTACTAATATTATTAATATAATATTTTTTAAGATAGAAAGCCTATCATCTTTTTTATTATCTTCCACGAAATCACCAACTAATCTTCTTTAAGTTTTAATATGGATTTTTTAAATAAGCGATATATTACAATGCTCAGTAAACCATTCATAAGCGGAATTATAACTATCCCTCTTAAAGCTAGCATTGATATTTTATAACTACTATATACCAATGTTAATGCCGCTATATTTACTAAAGAATCAAATAGACTCGTTATAAGAACTAATGTAAATATAGTCATATAACTCTCTTTATAAATCTTATCTTTCAAATGACTTATAGAGTAAGATATAGCAAATAAAACTAGTGCATTAACTCCAAAAATCCCACCTATCGTTATATCTTTTACAATACCTACTACTGCACCTATTATACCTACTTCTAATTCATCTAGGTATAGCGATATAATAGTTATATATATAAGCACTATATTGAAGCTTACATCAAATAAGTTTATGTAATTGGTAATGCTACCTTCTACCATTACCAACAAAACACCTAAAAGACAAAGTAAAACTCTTTTCATTGCTGATTAACCCCTTTATCCTATATTTCTCGGTTCAACGACTGTAACATTGTCTATATTCTTGAAATCAACATAAGGCTTTACAACTACGTATTTTAAAGATTTATTTTTATCATCGATTACCTTATCTACTTCACCTACAGGTATACCCTCTGGATATAATCCAAGCCCAGACGTAACAACTACATCTCCTGGTAATACATCGTAAGATGCATCAAACATATAACCTTGTAAATAACCGTTTTTCTTGTAATCTTCTTGACTCTCAATATTTGTACTTTGAGTAATTACACCCTTTGCATTTGCGTCTTTTAGTAATTTAAAGCTTACTGATGATTTAGTATCAAGTAAAGATATAGCTTTAGAATAATGTTCAGAAACTTCATATACGATTCCAACTAATCCACTTCCATTAACAGCTAAACTATCTTTTTTAACACCATCACTACTACCAGCACCTATTACAAAAGTTTTATACCAATTTCCATCGTTTTTTCCAACCACTTTAGCCGAAATACTCTTCGCTTTATATTCTTCTTCTATAAAGCTTGTAGACTTTTTCAAACTCTCTAACGATTCTACTTCATCTAACTTGTTGTTTAATTCAGCCACTTCTTTTTGTAACTCTTCTTTTTCTTTCTTTAAACTATCTATTGTCTTCGCATTTTTCTTGTAATTAATTAACTCTTCTAAATTGTCCTTTAAAAACACAAATCCAGTATTAAATGTCTTCTGTACTGATGTAACTGTATCTAAAATTGGGCCTGTTTTTAGCTTATTTACTCCAGAAAATCTTCCTATAGATATTCCCACAATTCCAATTAAAGTGATAGCAACAATTGACGTTGCTACCACTTTAACATTAATCTTTTTTTTATCTTTTTTACTGTTATCGAATTTCAAGTTTATCACCAACTTTTAATTACTTTCTAGTATTCATCATTAAAACTTTTTCAAATATCTCTTGATCTTCAACTGATTTTCCTGTTCCTAATGCAACACAATCTAGTGGGTCTTCAGCTATTTGAACAGGCATTCCAGTTTCTTGTCTTACTAATTTGTCTAAACCTCTAAGTAATGCTCCCCCTCCAGTTAACATTATTCCGTTTTCCATTATATCTGATGCTAACTCTGGTGGTGTTTTTTCTAAAGTTGATTTTATTGCATCTACTATTGAACTTATTGGTTCTTTTAATGCATCTCTAACTTCTGTTGAACATATTTCTACAGTTTTTGGAAGTCCAGATATTAAATCTCTACCTCTTATTTGCATATTTGTTTCTTGATCATCTTTGAAAGTAGATCCTATACTTATTTTAACGTCCTCTGCAGTTCTCTCACCTATCATTAAGTTATATTCTTTCTTAACATAACTTACTATAGACTCATCAAACTCGTCTCCACCTATTCTTATAGATTTAGCAGTAACTATACCACCTAAAGATATTACAGCTATTTCTGTAGTACCTCCACCGATATCAACTACCATATTTCCTTCTGGCTCTTCAACCTTTAAGCCTGCACCTATAGCTGCTGCCATTGGCTCTTCTATAAGGTATGCATCTTTAGCTCCAGCTTGTCTTGCAGCTTCTTCTATAGCTCTCTTTTCTACTTCAGTTACACCAAAAGGTACACATATTGCTATTCTTGGACTAACAACACCTTTTTTAGCTGCTGCCTTTTGTATAAAATAACTTAACATTGATTGAGTTACATCAAAATCAGCTATAACTCCATCCTTCATAGGTCTTATAGCTACTATATTTCCAGGTGTTCTACCTATCATTCTCTTAGCTTCTTCTCCAACTGCTAAGACTTCCTTGCTATCATCTCTTATAGCAACAACAGATGGTTCTCTTACTACTATACCTTGTCCTTTTATATAAACTAATGTATTTGCTGTACCTAAATCTATCCCCATGTCTTTTGTCATTTTATTGAATCCTAAGAAAGACATGAATCCTTTTTTCTCTTTTTTCTCTTTACTCATTTTAATGCTCCTTCCTACTTTGCAAAATCAAATTATCATATTTTCTTTGAAACTAAAGTATAATCCATCTCCTATTATTATGTGATCAATCACTTCAATCCCTATTAATTCTCCACATTTCATAAGTCTTGTAGTAATGTTTTTATCTTCATTTGAAGGCTCCACACTTCCAGAAGGGTGATTATGCATTAGAATCATTTTGTTTGTACTTCTCTTTATTGCTTCTCTGAAAACTTCTCTTGGATGAACAAGAGACGAATTCAACGTTCCGACTGATATCTCTACATCAGATATTATCTCATTTTTAGTGTTCAAAAGTACTACCTTAAAAACTTCTTTTTGCTGATATCTTAAACTATCCATGTAGTATTTGTATATATCCCAAGGATTTTTTACCTTATACTTAATTGGTTTAAAGCTAGCAACTCTTTTCCCTAATTCTAAAGCTGCTTTTATTTGAGTTGCTTTAGACAGACCGATTCCATCTATCTTACACAACTCCTCTATAGTCATATCTTGTAGATATCGTATCCCTTGCAAATCTTTGTTTATTATATAGTTTGCTAATTCAATAGCATTTTTATGTTTAGTGCCTGTTCTAAGAAGTATTGCCAATAATTCTGAATTAGATAAGCTATCTTCTCCAGATTTAAGCATCTTTTCTCTAGGTCTTTCTTCTACTGCCATGTCTCTCATAGTCATTGTAGTATTAAAAGACTTACTCAGATAAATCACCCTCCATAAATAGATTTATACAAAAATATTTTTTTAGTAAATCGCTAAGTCTAGAAATTGGAAGGCCTACTATGTTAAAGTAATCTCCTCTTATCTCTTCTACCAGCATTGCTCCATAGCCTTGTATACCATAAGCTCCTGCTTTATCTAGTGATTCCTTAGTATTTATATAATCTATTATGTCTTCCTCTGATAAATCCTTGAACTTAACATTACTAACTACATAATCAATTACTTTCTTATTGTTACCTAAGTTAATAAGACTAATCCCTGTTATAACTTGATGAGTATTATTAGATAGGCTTTTAATCATATCGTATGCTTCTTTTTCATCTTTAGGCTTTCCAAGTATTTTATCATCTAGTACTACTATAGTATCTGCACCAATAACTAAATCTTGTTCATGCTTAGATGCTATATCCATACATTTTTCAAAAGCTAACCTCATAACAGCTTGTGTAGGTGACTCTCCTTCATATATAACCTCATCTATATCACTCTTTATTATAGAGAATTTCAACTTCGTGTTTCCTAGAATCTCTTTTCTCCTAGGTGATGCTGATGCTAAGATTATATCCATTTATCCACCTCATTTTGTACTTAGATTTTGTACTTATTTAGTTTATCACTATATTGTAAAAATTTCAACGTAAATGTCGAACGTTTTACTTACATAATTGTTATATTTGTTTATTTTACAAAAAAATAAAGGTATGAAAATACATACCTTTATCATAACCAGATTATATAGTTTTAATAGCCTTTTTAGGACATTTTTGCATACATAGGTGACATCCTACACATTTTTCATTATCAATGTTATGTTTTTGCTTAAGTTCTCCTTTTATAGCATCAAACTTACACTCCTTTTTACAAATTGTACATCCAACACAAAGGTCTTCATCAATAGTTACCTTTTGTCTTTTGCTTAGATCTCCTGATATTACTTTAGTTGGACATTTTTGCACACATACCATACATCCAACACATTTATCATAGTCTATTTTTGCAATTTTATTTTCAAATACAATAGCATCAAATTTACATACCTTGGCACATATACCACAGCCTATACACCCTGCACTACATTTTTCTTTAACTACTTTTCCAAAATCTTTACTATTACACTCTACTACAACTTCATTTTTAGCAGGCTTTTTATTTATTAATCCTTTTGGACAAATATCTATACATTTCCCACACATTACACATTTTTCTTCGTCTACTATGGCCACTCCATCTACTATAGATAATGCATCAAACTTACATACGCTTACACATGTTCCTAATCCTAAGCATCCAAATTTACATGCTTTAGCACCTGCATTTAATACGTTAGCTGCTCTACAGTCAGAGATTCCCTCATATTCGTATTTATCTTTAGCACTTTGACAGTTTCCTTTGCAAATAACTTTTGCTACTTGCTTTTCTCCTGACTCAGCACGTAATCCCATTACATCTCCTATCTTTTCTGCCACTGATGTTCCACCTACTGGACATCCATTTACAGGCGCCTTACCTTCGACTATGGCATTTGCAAGACCTCCACATCCTGGATATCCACATCCACCACAGTTAGCACCTGGAAGTACAGAAAGTATAGCCTCAACTCTTTCATCTACCTCTACTGCAAACTTCTTAGAAGCATAAGCAAGTACTGCTCCAAATATTAAACCCATAGCTCCTAAAACTACAATTGCATTTACTATACCCACTTAGTCTCACCCCCTATATTTATAACTGTATAAGTCCTGTAAAGCCTAAAAAAGCTATGGACATTAATCCTGCTGATATCAATGTTATAGGGAACCCTCTAAAAGATTCTGGTATGTCTGCTAACTCTAATCTTTCTCTTATTCCCGCAAATAGTACTATTGCTAATGTAAATCCTATTCCTGCTCCAAATCCATTTACCATAGTTTCAATTAGATTATATCCACTATCAATATTAACCAACGCTATACCAAGCACTGCACAGTTTGTAGTTATAAGAGGTAAGAAAACCCCTAGTGCTTGATATAATGATGGACTCATTTTTTGTATTACCATCTCAACAAATTGAACTATTGAAGCTATTACTAATATAAAAGCAATAGTTTGTAAGAATTCAACATTTGCACTTACAAGTAATTTTTGAATAAAATATGTTATAAAAGAAGCTAAAGTTAAAACAAATGTAACTGCAGCTCCCATACCTACCGCTGTATCAACCTTTTTTGAAACTCCTAAGAATGGACATATACCTAGGAATTGAGATGTTATAACATTGTTAACAAGTACGACACTTAAAAATAAAAGTACTAAATTCATCTACACTTCCCCCTCCACTAAGCTTTCTTTTTTCTCAATTTGTTAAATCCTGCCATTAAGAATCCTAATGTCAAGAATGCTCCTGGAGGCAATATAAATAGTAGCGCAGGTTGGAAAGATGACCCAAATAAACTTAATCCAAATAAGCTACCTCCACCAAGTATCTCTCTCACTGATCCTAATACCACAAGTGCAACTGTAAATCCAAGTCCCATACCTATACCATCAACAGCTGCACTTAATGCACCATTTTTAGAAGCAAAACTCTCTGCTCTTGCTAATATTAAACAGTTAACAACTATTAATGGAATATATAACCCAAGTGCACTATCTAGTGCAGGAATATAAGCTTTTAATAACATACCTACTATTGTAACAAATGTAGCTATTACAACTATAAATGATGGTATTCTTATTTTATCTGGTATAACCTTTCTCATTAAAGATATAACTATATTGGAACAAATAAGAACTACTGCTGTAGAAAGACCCATTCCAAGCCCATTTATAGCTGATGTAGTAACTGCTAATGTTGGGCACATTCCTATAACCTGTATAAATATAGGATTTTCATCTATAATACCATTTTTTAACACTTTCCCTACATTCATATATTCTCCCCCTATCTATTGTTAAGAGAACTATTATATAATTCAATTGCAGTATTTACGCCTTTAGTGACTGCATTTGAGGTAATAGTCGCTCCTGATATTGCCTGTATTTCTTTATCTGATGAAGCGCTTCCCTTCACTAATGAAAGTTCTTCTACTGGTTTCCCTGTAAACTGACCTTTGAAGCCTTCTTCCGATGCCTTAGCACCTAAACCAGGAGTTTCTTTCATGCTACCAATGTTTATACCGGTTACTTTTCCCTCTGATGATATACCTACTATCAGTTCTATTTCTCCTCCATAACCTTTAGGTAATACTTTTACAGTATATCCAATAATATCAGATGCATCTGTACCTTCATATACTTCAGCTACTACTCCATTTATATTTTCATATTCACTATTAGAAACTAATTTAAACTCTTTCGCATCTGGTAGTACAATCTGTCTTGATTCATTATTTGCTTGTATATTTCTCTCTTCTATTACAGGAGCTGTGATTTGATTTGTAGCTCCTAGTGCTAAAGCTGCAACTGCACATATAACGAATAAATTTAATCCTAGCTTTACTATGCTATTCATTATTTTGCCACCTCCCCAAACACTCTATTTGACACATATTTATCTATAAGAGGTGTTATAACATTTACTAATAAGATTGAGTATGATACTCCTTCTGGATATCCTCCGTACATTCTAATTACTGATGTTAATATACCTGCTAATACTGCATATATTATCTGACCTTTCTTAGTCATAGGTGATGTAGTATAATCTGTAAGCATAAAGAATGCTCCTAACATAAGTCCACCTGCAAATAATTCATATATTGCAAAGTTAAAATTAAATCCTGATAGTATAAATGTTAATATAAACACTGTAATTATGTAAAATACTGGTATGACATAGTTTATTATTCCTTTATACATTAGGTATACTCCACCTAATATTATTAGAATAGCAGAAGTCTCACCTATACTTCCTCCAATATTACCTATAATCATGTCAGTCAAACTTATCCCACTGCTTGTTAATGCTTCTATTCCTTCAGACCCTGCCTTTAGAAATGCTAATGGCGTAGCTGTAGTTACTGCATCTAAACTTCCTGAACTTACCCAGTTTATTCCCGTTTTAGTCCATGCCGTCATAGCTACCGGGAAAGATGCTAATAAAAATGCTCTGGCTCCAAGTGCAGGGTTTATAAAGTTATTACCAATACCACCAAATACCATTTTTACTACTATTATTGCAAATGCTCCACCAATTAAGCACATCCACCAAGGAAGTGATGCAGGTACATTAAATGCTAACAACAGCCCTGTTACAACTGCTGAAAAATCACCTATTGTGCTTTCAGTTTTAGATATTTTTTGATATAAAAATTCCGAACCAACTGACCCAAGTATACAGAAAAGCATTGCATTTAGTGCACTTAATCTAAAAAAGTATACTCCCGCTAATGCAGCTGGAAGAAGTGCAATTACAACTTGCTTCATTATATATGAAGTATCTTCATTACTTCTCACATGAGGTGAAGATGATACTATAAATTTATTTTCCATCATATATCCCCCTAACCCTATTTATTAGATGTTTGCTTTCTTCTAAGCGTCAATATTTCTTTTTTTGCATTTCTTATTGATTGAAGTAGTGGTCTTCTAGCTGGACATATATATGAACATGAACCACATTCTATACAATCTAGTGCCCTATACTCTTCAGCACCTGCAAACTCATCTCTTAGAGAGTATGCACTAATATACAGTGGTTGTAAAAATGCTGGACATACCTCGCTACATTTTCCACATCTTATACAGTTTTGTGGCTTAGGAGTTCTTGACTCTTTTTCGTCTAAACATAGTATTCCTGATGATCCTTTATTCGTAGGTATGTCAGTTGTATATTGAGCTATACCCATCATAGGTCCTCCCATGATAACTTTACCAACTTTTTTATCTTCCTTAAATCCACCACACTGATCTATTATCTCTGAAACTATTGTACCAACCTTAGTTATTAAATTTTTTGGCTCTTTTATGCAGCTACCAGTTACAGTAGTTATTCTTTCTACCAATGGTAACCCTGTCTTAATAGACTTTGCTATCTGTGCTGCTGTACCAACATTATCAACTACAGCACCTGCATCCATCGGAAGGCCTCCTGAAGGTACTTCTTTTCCAGTACATGCATATATAAGTTGTTTTTCTGCTCCTTGTGGATACTTTACCTCTAAGCTTACTACTTCTATATCACTATATTCTTTAGCTACATTTTCTATGGCCTCTATAGCATCTGGCTTATTTATCTCAATTCCTATAAATCCTTTACTAACATCCAAAGCCTTCATTAATGCTCTAAGTCCAAATACTACATCTTCTGGATACTCTACCATTAATCTATGGTCAGCTGTTAAGTATGGCTCACATTCAGCTCCATTTAATATAACGACTTCAATGTTTTTATCCGGCGGAGGTGATATTTTAACATGATTTGGGAATGTTGCTCCTCCCATACCAACTATCCCAGCCTCTTTTATTATAGATATAATATCTTCTTTACTTAAATCTTCTACATTTCCCTTTGGTTTGACACTTTCGTGTAATTCTTCTTTGAAATCGTTTTTTATTGCTATACATTGAGAACTTCCCCCTGGAACTTCACGTGTTTCTATCGCAATAACTGTGCCTGACACAGATGAATGTACATTACATGATACAAATCCCTGCTGCTCACCTATTTTCTGTCCTAGTTTAACTTCATCTCCAACCTCAACAATAGGTATTGCTGGTGCTCCAATATGCTGTTGTAGAGGTATATAAACTATTTCAGGTCCCTCTGCTCTTTCAAGAACTTTTTTACTAGAGTACTCTTTTTTATATGAAGGATGTATCCCTCCTCTAAAAGTTAAGAGTTTCATTGTCTTACCCCCTTAAATAAAAATTTAAACAATTTTTTCTTATATTCTAAGTATACTATAACTTATTCCAAATCTTAACAATTGTTAAAAATATATCTGTATTTTTCAACGTTTTTAAGGTTTTTGTCAACGAAAAAAAGGCTGTTAAATTACAGCCTTTTTATGCTTCATTAATAGATTTTATGAAAGAAAAGTATCCATGCATTGAAGATAAAAATAAGCTTTCACTTACATTATATTTATCTTCATTTGCAGCTTTGGATGCTTCGTCCACCTTTTCATCTGTATTTTGTATGTATGTATTCAATTTAGATTTAAAAGTTTCCATTTCCTTATAATCAATTTTATCAACTTGCTCTTGTATATCTTTTAATATTTCTTTTCTCTTTGTTAAAATTTCATTGTATGATTTTGTATCAATGTTTTCTGTATTAGATGTCCAAAATTTTGATTCTTCTTCAAAGTTTGTTATTAATTTATTTAACCCTTCAGACATACTATTAGCATAGGAGTACTTGTCTGTATATTTAAATGATAACATAGGTATTTCTACAGTTGCTAAAAATGCATCCGGAAATATTGCTTTTACACTATCAAGATGAGTTCTCGTTGTCTCCTTATCAAAAAATGAGTAAGTCTGTACTTTGCTTACACCATCCACTTCAACAGTAGAAAATGGTATTTTATTTTGACTTAAAGTATTTTCAACATTAATCCTATCATTTTCATTATCTACAGATGCTACTTGAATTGTGTAAACATTCCATCCATTTATCTTTGCCAACTTAACCTCATCACTTTGTTCTATAGTTTTCGCTTCATCCGATGCTCCTTTTTCCTTTTGAATAGCTTCTAACTCTGAGGTTAAATCATTATTTGTCATAGTTTCTACTCCCTTTGATTTGTCCCAAAAAGTTATTTTGTCCATCATGCTACCAAATGTATCACCAATACCAGCAAACATTTCACCTTTTATTATATTTTTACTAAAGATACCTGTACTAAAAATTTCACTATTTTTCACCTTAACAAATGTATATCCACCAACTATGCTAACACATACTATTACTAGCACAATCTTTGGAGCATTGTTGTTTCTTCTTTTATTAAAACCTCTGTAAATCTTTCTTCTTCTAATCATTAGTTTGTCCCCCCTAATAATATTATTAGTAATATATATTTTAGGATGCTCAACTTTATGATAAAAAAGTTTTATTTATTTTTTGGAGGTAATATTTCTATCCAGTAATTATCTGGATCTGCTATAAAGTATATTCCCATAGCTTCATTTTCAAAGCATATACATTCTAATTCTTTATGTAATTTATGAGCCTCTTCAAAATTATCAACTCTTAATGCTAAATGGAATTCATTATCCCCTAGGTTATATTCTCTATCCCAATCTCTAAGCCATGTTAGTTCTAAATTATGAGTAGTTACTCCATCACCTAAATATACGATTATAAAACTACCATCCTCTGATTCTATACGACTTGTTTCTTTTAAACCTAAAGCTTTGTTATAAAATTCTAAGCTCTTTTCTAAGTTAGTAACATTAAAATTATTGTGACAAAATGTAAATTTCATTTTAATTCTCCTTATACTTTTGTAATATTTTTCTATTTCTATATTATATTTATATCTTTATTTTTGCAACTATTGGATAGTGATCAGACATAGTTTTTATTAAAACATTATATTCTAGTATCTCAATTTCTGGAGATGTAAATATGTAGTCAATTCTATCTAGTCCCGTAGCAAAAGTAAGAACATTAGACTTTTTTAATTCTTTTGCTGCATCTTTTAAAATCTCTTCTTTAAACTCTATACTTCCTTCATTAAAATCACCAACTACAATATAATGATCACTTCCAAGCTCACTTATAAATGAGTTTAACTCTTTAAGCTGTATCTCTCTTTCTTCCTTACCTAATCCTAGATGTATATTTATGATATTCAAATTTTTACCTCCAACATCTACAACCGTATGAAGCATTCCTCTTTGTTCTCTGTCACTACTTAAATATATATGATTTTCACTCTTTATAGGATATTTTGAGTACGTTACTAACCCGTAGTTTAGACCCAGGTTTACAACATTAGCACCAAAATGTGAATTCATCTTTAATTCTTCTTTCAAGCTACTAACTTGAAATCCTACTTTTGCTGATTCGTTAACTTCTTGTAGGCATATTATATCCGCATTAGATATTCTCAGAAAATCTATTATATCAAATAGCGTAGGAAACATATCTTTGTTAAGTCCACTATGTATATTATAACTTACTATTTTTATTTCTTTTCTTGGAGCAAAGTAACGTGTCTCAATTTCTTTTGAAGTTATGATGATTAAAATTAATATTATTATAACTATAGCTTTTTTCTTTTTACTTATGTTCATCATCTCCTCTTATGTATTCTTTTATAGTATATGCTAATACAAAAATTAAAGACGCTATATTAGCGCCTCTAACTTAATATCTAATTAATTATCTTTCTTAGCTATTTTTTCCTTAATTATATAATTTATTACTTTCTTTCTTATATCCTCTGCTCTATCTTCATCATCTACACTAATATCTAGTAATCTAGCTATAGACCTCATGTCTTCTCTAGTTTTAGATCTGTAACTTTCTATTAATTCATCTTTTATTTTATCCGGCTCTAAAATATATTCATCTTTACCTCTCTTATAAGATACATATTTTCTTGAATAATTATTTCGGTTTGAATATATATGGCTTGATACTTTTCTTAGGATTTGATTGTATGAACTCTTCATATTTGCATTAATCCCTAAATGTCTTGCAAATTTAACTAATTCATTTTTTGATTTAAATATTTCCTCTTGTCTAATTGTCTTGGCTATTGATGATATATTCTCTTGATATGAACTTGATTTTAGTATCCTTGAGTACACACTATTTACTCCTATTCCTTTGTTTGTTCTTTTTATATTCTCATTGATAACCTTATCAATATTTCCCTCAAAGTATTTATGTGCTCCCTTTTGGGATACATAGTTTTCGAGCTCTTTGTGGGCCATATCAAGTATCATTTTTCTTAAATCTTCCTTATATCCTCTAGGCTCCATGATATCCCCCCCTTGCTTACTAGTATTATATTCATTTTTTTTCTAAAATGTGAGTTCCATTCTTGGCCATTTTTCATAATATAATCTATATACATTAAATAAAAACTTATATTTGATGTATATATCTGTTGAGTGTGGACATACTATTAATGTAAAATCAAACATACTCAATCTCCCCCATTTTAGACTTCTATTAATTCCCCCAATAGAAGTCTTTTTTTGTTCAAATCATCATATATAAATGCAATAAAAAAACTGGCTATGAAGCCAGTTTCTTTTACTCTATTCCTTTTAATTCAAATCCTAGGTCTTCTATTACTTCTTGTAACTTAGATTCAGATACATTTTCACTCATGTTCACTAAAGCGTATTTTCCTTCTAGATTTACTTCTATAACTTCTACACCTTCAATATCTTCAGTTAAGGCTGTAGTAAGATGATTTACGCAGTGTCCACAGCTCATTCCATCAATTAATAGTTTTTTCTTCATATGTATCACCTCCTCACATACCCTATATGGGTATTTTAGCATATTTATTATAATATTTTAATACTTTTATTTATTTTTTATTTTTAAATTAGATATTCCTTCATATACATCAAAATCATTAGGTAAAATCTTACCATCTAATCTTTTATTGGTAACTATATAATCATCTCTTATTACAAGACTTATAAATGCTACATTATCTCTTATATGCTTTTGTATTGATTTATAGATATCTTTTATTTGATTTTCTGAAGTAGCATTTACTAAAGACGTCATATAGTTAGTTAGCTTTTCATCTGTGTAACCACTACTTGCTATTATATCTCTAACATCTGGAACACTAGATAATTCCCATCCAACTATAGCTAAATCATATTGTTTCTCAGAAATAGCAGCATCTATTTCTTTAGAACTCATTTCAACTATAGTAGATTTTATTCCTATTGCTTTTAGGTTATTGCTTACTAAATATGCTGTTTTTAGCCTTTCACTATTTTCTTTATTGACTATTATTTTTAAGTCCAACTCAGAAATCATCTTTTTAACTTCTGCTTTATCTAATCCACTATTAGGTTTTTTATTAGACTCTTCATTAGATTTTGTTGAATCTTCATTATTTGTATTTTCTGATTCACTTTTATTGTCTGCATTATTAGATTGTATATCCTTATTTTCTGTGTTTTCAGCCCCTGTGTTTTCTGATTGCTCATTTCCTTCTGACTTGACAGGCTTAGCCTTTTCTAAATAAGATTTTGCTTTTTCTATATTATAAGCAAATGGTTTTAAATCTGAATCATAGTATTTTGACTTAGAATTAAGCGGGAAGTTAACTAATGTAGCATCTTCCATATATCCCTCTTCAAGTATAAACTCTCTATTTATACTATGTAATATAGCTTTCCTAAAATTTATATCCTTTAAAAACTCATTATCATAATTAAATATTATAGATTCATAGTCTCTACTTTCATAAGTTGTTATATTAAACTCTTTCTCTTGGAATTTACTTAGGTCCTTTAATGATATATTAGTAATATCACTTTGTAGAGCCATTACCATCGAAACTTGAGCTTCTTCATCTGGTACTATACTTACATCAATATTTCTTATTGTTTTAGGTAGCTCTTCATAGTATTCTTCATTAACCGAAAGAATCATACCTGATCTTTGCTCATAACGATCTATTTTATACGGTCCATTTCCTATCAAGTTCTTCTGCTGTGAGTTAATATCTCCAGATGAACTTAACTGGCTTTTAGATACTATCGGAAAAATCAATGTATCTACTGAGAATGCATACTTTTCTTTGAACCTTATAGTCAACTCTTTGTTGTTTATAACTGAGACCGAAGATATCTTCTGTGCTAAAAGATTATATGGGCTACTTGCATTATTTTGGATTAAATTAACTGAAAACTGAACATCTTGAGCAGTCACTTCGCTCCCATCATGCCACTTTGCATCTTTTAATTTAATACTTACACTCATTCCATCCTCAGATAAGCCGTATTCTTCTGCCATTTGAGGAACTATATCGTAGTTTTCATCTATAGTAAATAACCCATCATATATCAGATTCATTATATATCCTACTGACTTATCTTGATTCATTATAGGGTTTATAGTTTCTGGTTTTACCATTGTTAGTTGTATATTTTCTGAGCTTATGGCACTTTTACTATCCTCTTTAGCTGTATTATTTTCAGTTATTTCCTGACAACCTACTGTCATCATGACAATAGCTAAAATCATACTCAAAACCTTTGTCTTTTTCATTAGTTTATTCCTTCCCTGCCATATATCTTATTATATTTCTTATAGTTTGAATTTACTTTCTCAACATATGTTGAAGTTTCCTTAAAGGGTATCTTATGCAGATTTTCCCCATCTTTGCTATATGAGTCGTTCCCAAGCCACTTTCTTACATTACCAGACCCTCCATTATATGCCGCTATTACTAAATTCAAGCTTCCAAACTCTCTAAAAAGCTTATTTAAGTACCAACATCCGATCATTATATTTACTTCTGGATCGTATATATCCACTTCTTCCAGTCCCAATTCTTCTGATGCCCAGTCTCTAGTTATATCACTTATTTGCATTAGGCCCTTTGCACCCTTATGCGATGTTGCATTTTTTCTAAACTTACTTTCAGCTTTCATGACACTAAAAACTAAATTTTCTTCTAAGTTGAACTCTTTCGAATATCTTTCAACATATATAGAATATTTTCTAGGATATAGTAGCTTTTGAATATTGTTACTTTCTACAAGCAATACTCCAAGTAAGATTATAAAAATAGATAGAATTAATATTCTTTTTTTAGCCACACCAATTCTCCTTCATATATTTTATAAATTTATTTGCTTTTTCTTCCAACTCAATTAGTGTCCCCGAATTGTCTATTATATAATCCCCATATTTGGATTTTTCTTCCTGGATCATTTGCGATTTTATTCTACTTAGAGCTTGCTCTTTACTAGAATTATCTCTATTTTTTATCCTTTCAATTTGAACAGCTTCATCACATGTTATTACTAAAATCTTATCTACTAATTCTAGAAAGTTTCCTTCTATTAAAAGTGCTGCATCTAATACAACTATTTCTTCACCTTTAATACTTGCCTCATGTATTTTTGATAAGATTTTTTCTCTTATTATTGGATGGGTTAACTTATTTAATTTTATTAGTTTATCATCATCATTAAATACTATCTCACCAAGTAATTTTCTATTTAAAGTTCCATCATCATTTTTTATACTTTCACCAAAAGTATCAAATACCTGCTTCAGAATAAGTTTGTCTTCAAATATTTGCCTGGAAATAATATCAGCATCAATTATACTGATATTATTTTTTATAAATATATTAGATAAACTACTTTTTCCACAGCCTATATTTCCAGTAAGTCCTAATACTAACAAAAAATCACCTACTTTGTTTCATACCACGAGCTACCTACATTTAGGTCTACATCTAAATGTACATCCATAGCTACAGCATTTTCCATTTCTTCTTTTACTATTCTTTTTACTATCTCAATCTCTGCATCTATAGCTTCTACAATAAGTTCATCGTGTACTTGAAGTATTAATTTTGATTTTAATTCACATTCTTCCATCTTCTTGTATACATTTACCATAGCTATCTTTATAATATCTGCTGCACTACCTTGTATAGGTGCATTCATAGCAAATCTCTTTCCTCTATTTCTTTCCATAAAATTACTTGATTTTATTTCTGGTATATATCTTCTTCTATTTAGTAAGGTAGTTACATATCCATGTTCAGTTGCACTTTCTATCGTATTATCCATAAACTCTTTTATCTTATGGTATTTGTCTAAGTAATTTTCTATATATTCCTTGGCTTGTTTTACTGGTATATGAAGATCTTCAGATAATGCAAAATCACTTATTCCATATACTATACCGAAGTTTACAGCCTTTGCCGCACTTCTTATATCACTTGTCACTTCATCTATTGGTACATTAAATACTTGCGATGCTGTTTTTGTATGTATATCTTCATCGTGATTAAATGCATCTATCATATTTTCATCACCACTCATATGAGCAAGTACTCTAAGTTCTACTTGAGAATAGTCAGCATCTACTAGCTCATGTCCCTCATCTGCTATAAACACCTTTCTTATCTTTCTTCCCATCTCCATTCTTACAGGTATATTTTGAAGATTTGGTTCTGTAGAAGATATTCTTCCTGTAGTAGTTATAGTCTGGTTAAATGATGAGTGTATTCTATTGCTTATTGGATTTATAATTGCAAGTAGACCCTCTACATAAGTTGAGTTTAACTTAACAATTTGTCTATACTCAGTTATCTTATCGATTATAGGATGCTTATCTCTTAGTTTGTCTAATACTTCAGCATTTGTTGAGTAACCAGTTTTAGTTTTCTTTATCACTGGCAATTCTAGCTTTTCAAATAATACAACACCTAATTGCTTCGGAGAGTTTATATTAAATGGCTCTCCTGATAGTTCATAAATTTCCTTCTCTAAAGTATTTATTATTTCTTTAAATTCGATACCTAGTTCATTTAATTTATCTCTATCTACCTTCATACCTTCATATTCCATATTACCTAGCACTTCTACTAAAGGCATTTCTACATGATAGAAAAGTCCATCCATACTAGTTTCATTTAAGCTTTTTTCCATCTTTGGAGATACATTTTTAACAGTATATACAATATCTGAAATATACTCACTAAGCTCTTCAAACTCTAAATCTTGATATTTCTTAGCTTTAACTCCCTTACCAAGTAGCTCCTCTTCTGATTTCATCTTCTTAGTTAAATACTTCATAGCCAACGCGCTACATTCATAAGATGTAGCTGATGCTGAATCTATAAGGTATTCAGCTATTGTGATATCAAAGTTCATATTCTCTAGTTTTATGTTGTACGCTCTTAAAGCAATATAGTCTTCTTTCATGTTGTAACCATACTTTTTAATCTCAACGCTACTAAGAACACCTTCAAATCTAGCTATATCTTCTTCATTTATGTAATATATATTTTCCCCATCTACGCTTACAAATAGGTATAGTATGTTTTTACTAAGTATATTCCCTTGCTTTCTAACAGATTTTAATATAAGCTTACCTTTACTATTAACAGTGTTTATAAATTCATCTATATTTTCTAGTTTACTTATATTTAGATTAGTTTTTTCTTCAATAACATCTTCTCCACCATCTAATTCTAAAACTCTTGATAATAAACTTGTAAATCCTAGATGTCTAAAATTTTCTAGTATATCATCTTTATTATAATCTCCAAAAACTAAATCCTCTAAATTTATCTCTATAGGAACATCTCTTATTATTGTAGCTAATCTTTTACTCATGACAGCAAGCTCTTTATTCTCTTCTATCTTAGTTTTTACACTTCCTTTAAGCTTGTCTGTATTTTCTATTAAGTTTTCTATGCTTGAGTATTCTTTTATAAGCTTAATTCCTGTTTTTTCACCTATACCTGGTACCCCTGGTATATTATCAGACTTATCTCCCATAAGACCCTTTAAATCAATAAATTGAGTAGGAGTCATTTCATACTTTTCCATTACCGAATTAAAATCATATTCCTCTACCTCTCCAACACCTTTTTTCGTAATTAAAGTTGTTGTATTATCTGATGCTAATTGTATTGCATCCTTATCTCCTGTAACTATATATACTTTATATCCATTTTCTTCAGCACGTTTAGAAACAGTTCCTATTATGTCATCTGCCTCAAAGCCATCTATTTCTAATCTATTTATTTTAAAATTATCTAAAAGTTCTTTTAAGGGTTCAAACTGAACTCTTAATTCATCTGGCATTTTCTTTCTACCTGCTTTATACTCTTTAAACTCAATATGTCTAAATGTTGGTGTCTTCCTATCAAAAGCTACACTTATATGAGTTGGCTTATATATATCAATTATTTTAAACAACATTGTTGTAAATCCATATATTGCATTAGTTTTTAATCCTTCCTTATTATTCATTTCCGGAAGTGCATAAAAAGCCCTATTTATTATTGAATTTCCATCTATTATAATTAATCTTTTATCCAAAGTCTATCACTCCTAGTTTTCTATTTTGTACTACATACCTATTATATACAAATATTCTATTATTTAATATTACCACAATATTAATAGGATATTAAGATTAAATACCTCTCAATTAGTCTATTCAAACAAAAAAGTAGTATACTTTTCCATTTTTTGTGCTATAATTACTTTAGATTAATATTTAACAAATACCAATTAGCCGGATTGGCGGAATGGCAGACGCGACGGACTCAAAATCCGTTGGTAGCAATATCGTGTGGGTTCGAGTCCCACATCCGGCACCACTTAATATTTTAAAAGAGTTCTATCCTACTTTGGTTAGAACTCTTTTATTTTCCAACAAATATAAGTATCTATAAAACACGATTTTACTTTTTAAAATATTATGACAGGCAACATAAATCATTAGTAGGTAATATCATATCAAAGCAGAACACTGCTTTTAAAGGAGTTAACGACGCTGTTGATATATTTACATTTAATATATTATTTGATGTAATTGCAGCATCAGCTCTTGGTTCTACCGCAATACTACTAGTACCAACATTAAAAGTTATACTAGCTTGAGATAAGTTTTTAATTCTGACTGTCCCTCGTACAGAAATACCATCTGTTTCATAAACAACTACTGGGCTTGTAGAGGATAAAACAGTTGTAGTAAATTGTTCCTTAGTAAATCCATTACAGCAAGTGCTATCTATATCACAAGCACTATTCTTTATCTTTTTAAAGTCAGATTGTGAATCACATTCACTGTTACTATTAAATACTAATAACGTATTTTCTGATCTACTATTAGAGTTTAATGGACAACACAGATCATTTGTTGGTATTGCTATATCAAAACACAATAATGCTTTAGCGAGATCTTGTGATGTTGTTGAGATAATAACATTTTGTATATTACTTGAAGTTATCTGAGCCTCTGAATTCGAACCTACATTTATAGTGGAAGTACCCACAGTAAAACTGATAACTGCTCGCGATAGATTTTTTATTTTTACTGTACCTCTTATTGAAATATTATTTACAGAATATACGATTACTTGAGCTGTAGAATTAACATACGCAATTAAATTAAATTGCTCACTAACAAATCCATTACAACATGTACTAGAGATATCACAAAATTTATCCTTCACATCTTCACATTCTGGTTGTTGACAGTTTCCATATCCATACTTTCTAGGCATATCAAACATATTATACACCTCCTTTTAAAAGAACAATTTATATAACTGTCCTCATTATATTATATTAATTATCTACATTTTAGTTACTCAATAAGTATTTTTCTTTATTTTCCTACAAATTTCCTATTTATTTTAATGTAAAATTAGAATATATTAATTTATTTTCGATTTTAATGTTATTGATACTATTTCAGGTCTACAGTTTACTCTCATTAGTAACTTCGATCCACCAAGCCCCTTTGTTAAAAGCATTGTTGAGTTGTTTTTATTGTATTCCCCAAAATCATACTCCGGGAAAAATTCTCTATTTGGAGACAATAAACCACCTTTAAATGGTATTCTTATTATACCGCCATGAACATGACCTGCTAGGATTAAATCAGCACCCCAATTTGCATAATCATTAAAATAAAAAGGGCTATGAGAAAGTAATATATTGTACTCATTCTTATTTATTTTTCCTAATCTAGTTTCTACAAATCTTTCTTCTAACTTTATCGTTTTCTTACTATTACTAAAGAAATATGTATAAAATTCTAAAGGTATTATTAGGCCATATAAATTTATAGTGCTATTGCCTTTTTTTATTTTTACAATATTATCTTCAATATTAACAATATTTTTACGGTATAATCTTTTGAAATAATTCATATATAAATCCCTATGCTTTTTTACCAATGACTTTTGCTCATGATTCCCTATTATATGATAAATATTATATCTTTTAGATAGGTCTTCAATTAAACTTAAAGCTGTGTCAAAGTTTTTACTGTCTCCATCAATTAAGTCACCTGTTATAAATATAGCATCTGGGTTTTCATTATCTATCTTCTCAATTAAATTTTTATTACCTATACCAAAGCTTTTATTGTGAAGATCACTTATATGAACTATCTTAAAATCATTAAACTCAGATGGTATTTTTTCATTTTCTATAATATATTTTGTGGTTTCTATAGAATCAACTCCATATTTATATATTGAATATCCCATTGATAATAAGGATGCTCCTATAATTACTTTTGCTATCATTAATTCATACCTCTCTAATCTATCTATTTCATTTTCATAATAATAAATCATATACTTATCATGCTAAATTTATTAACACTATTATAGTATCTATATACATTAATAACAAATAAAAAAAGTGCCATACAACATGTATGGCACCTGATATTAATCTTGTCTCTTTACTTTATGGTATAATTTTTCAGTTTTAGTTTTGTTAGTTCCACTATCTCTTGCACCTATTTTTTGTCCATCTTTTATACCTAGTTCTGAAGCATGTTCACTATACATTTTTCTTATCTCTGCCTTTGATTTAGGTCTGTCTTTTAATCGATTTTTATTATTGTCCATATTTTTATCTCCTTTGGAAGTCTAAGTATATATTAATTTTTCCCATAGTAGATATTGAATATTCCAATTTAATTTGTATATTTTTATATCATGCTTTGTTTTAGTATTTATAATAAGTAAATCTATAATATCTTATTATTTTTTATGAAATCTACTATATATTCCTTCTTTATTTATTAACTCTTCATGAGTGCCTCTTTCTTCTATACCATTTCCAGTTAATACTATTATTTCATCAGCATTTTTTATAGTAGATAGTCTATGAGCTACAACTAAATTAGTTCTATCTTTACTTAATTCCTCAAGTGATAATTGTATTTCTCTTTCCGTAACATTATCAAGTGCTGATGTAGCCTCATCAAGAATTATTATCGGAGGATTTTTTAAGAAAATTCTAGATATAGATATTCTTTGTTTCTGCCCACCAGATAGCTTTACTCCTCTTTCTCCTATATAAGTGTCGTATCCATCTGGTAAAGTCTGTATAAAGTCATGTATCCTAGCTTTTTTAGCTGCTTCTATAATTTCTTCATTACTAGCATTAGGATTACCACAAAGAATATTATCTCTTATCGTTCCCGTAAATAAAAATACATCTTGTTGAACTACTCCAATATTTTTTCTAAGAGATCTTAAGCTTATATCTTTTATATTTTTCCCATCAATCTTTATATCTCCATCTTCAAAATCATAGAATCTTGGTATTAAGCTACATAATGTAGTCTTACCACCTCCAGATGGACCAACTAGAGCTACTGTCTTTCCTGCTTCTATTGATAAACTTAGGTTGCTTAATACTTCCGTCTCATCTTCGTAAGTAAACGATACATTGTTTATTTCAATGTCACCCTTTACATCTTCTAATTCAACAGGGTTTATTGGTTCTTTTTCTGTCTCTTGATTTATTATTTCTGTAAATCTTTCAAAACCAGTCATTCCACTTTGATACTGTTCTGTAAAGTTTATAAGTTTCTTAATTGGTTCAATAAACATCTTTACATATAATATATATGCTGCAAAATCTCCCAATGATATCCTACCAAGGTATGTGAAATATCCACCTGCAACAAGCGCTATTAATTCTAGTATATCCATAAATAAGTTCATACCTGAGAAATACTCAGCCATTACCTTGTATGCACCTTCTCTTGCATGTTTGAATATCTTATTACTTTCTGTAAACTTATCTAACTCCTCTTTTTCTGTACAGAAAGATTTAGTAACCTTCATCCCTGCTATACTGTTTTCTAGAGTTGCATTTACATCTCCTGTTTTTACTCTAGTTTCCATAAATGCTTTATTCATCTTTTTACGTTGTGATATTGCAAACCATAATACAAAAGGTAGTACCAAGAATATCATTAACGTAAGTTCAACATTTATACCTAATAATATAAAGAATGATCCACCTAACATAATTATAGATATAAATAGATCTTCTGGCCCATGATGAGCTAATTCTGATATTTCCATTAAGTCATTTATTATTCTGGACATTGTTATCCCAGCTTTATTATTATCAAAATAATTATTTGGTAGCTTTTGTAAATGAGTGAATACATACTCTCTCATATCAGCCTGCATCCTAACACCAACAACGTGACCCCAGTATTGCATAAAATAGTTTAACCCTGCTTTTAAAATAAATATCCCTATAAGTACTATTGCAAATACTACTAGCATCTGTAAATTTTGGTTTGGAATAACCTCATCCATTATATTTCTAGTTATCATAGGATAAACTAAATTGCATGTTGCAAATAAAAATGCTGCTAGTAAATCTAATATAAATAATTTTTTGTATGGTTTGTAATACTTTACAAATTCTTTAAGCATATAAATCCTCCCGCCTTAAAATAATAAAAATTCACACTATTTCGAAATATACTCAATAAATATTGTATCATATTTCAACTTAAAATATATTCATTCAAGTAATAGTTTAATAATATAAATTATCATTTTATTCAAAATAAAAAGTACGGTATTTCCGTACTTTTTATTTATACCCTATATTCTTATTTATTAACTGCTTTTGTAGCATCATCTATCATTGTATTTAAAGAGCTAAGTCCACCATCATTTACGTACCAAGTTGGTCCGTCTAAGTATACTATATTATTGTTTTTAAATGCATCCATAGATTTTATTACATCATTATTTAATACTGATTTAGCAGTTAAACTTTCTTCAACATCACTACCTGTAGCTGTTCCTCTGTCTATTACAAACATAATTTCCGGATTTTGCTTAGCTAAGTATTCAAAAGTTATATTTTGACCATGGCTTGATTCTTTTATATCTTGATCTACATTCTTAAATCCAAAGTCTTTATTTAATATACTGAATCTCGATTCTTCTCCAAATACACTTAGTTTACCTTCATTTACCATAAGTGTTAAAGAATTTAAATCTTTTTCTGTAACTACTTTATTTAAGTCTGCTATTTTCTTTTCAATTTTAGTAAATTCTTCATTAGCTTTTTCTTCTGCTTCAAATACTTTAGCTATTTTGTTTATATTTTCTTTAACAGATGCTAAATAATTTTTATCATCTTTATCTGTACTTATTGTAGGTGCTATTTCAGATAATTGATCATAGAAATCTGCTTGTCTTCCGTTTATTATTATTAAATCTGGGTCTGCTGATTTTATACCTTCTAAATCTGGTTCTTTTAATCCACCTAAATCTGCATATTTTTCATCTTTAAATTTTTCTAAAGATTTTGGTATACTTGACTTTGGAAGGCCTACTAAAGAATCAGAAACACCTAATACATCCATTGTATCTAATGCAGCATAGTCAAATACTACGACTTTCTTAGGGTTTAATTCTACCTCTGTTTCCCCTAAGCTATGAGCTATTTTTACAGTAGCATCTGCATCTACTGCTGTTTCTGGTGCATCTTTTTTATTTTGTCCTAATGCAAATGCTCCTACTAATCCTACTATTGCTACTCCCGCTATTATTGCCGCTTTTTTATTCATATCAATCTCTCCTCTATTTTATATTAGTATTTATAATCATTCTCAATTAATCTTTTTTTATAAGAGATTACAAAATTTGTAATCTCTCTATATTTCTAGAAATAAACACATATTCTATTTCCATTTATATTCTTTATATCAAAGTTCATTTCATAAATATCTTCTAGAACTTCTTTATTAACTATATCTTCTGTACTTCCTACTTTTTCAATCTTTCCATTTTTAAGCGCTACTATATTATCAGAATAGCATGATGCAAAGTTTATATCATGCATTACTAATACTATTGTTTTACCTAATTCATCACAAAGATTTCTAAGTACTTTCATCATTTGAACTGAATGGCTCATATCTAAATTATTTAATGGCTCATCAAGTAATATGTATTCAGTATTTTGAGCTATTACCATTGCTATATAAGCCCTTTGTCTTTGACCACCACTTAGTTCATCTAGGTATTTATCTTGTATATCAGTTAATTTCATATATTCTATTGCTTCATCTATGTATTTTTTATCTTCTTTAGTTAAATTACCTTCACTATATGGAAACCTTCCAAATCCAACTAACTCTCTTATTGTAAGCTTTAAAGTTATATTATTAGATTGCTTAAGTATGGCAATTTTTTGAGCTAATTCTTTACTCTCATAACCATTTAAACTCTTGCCCTCTATTAAAACTTCTCCACCATCTCCAGATATAAGCCTAGTCACTATTGATAATACAGTACTTTTCCCTGCTCCATTTGGTCCTATAAAAGATGTTATTTTTCCTTTTTCTATATTAAAGGAAACATCATCTACAACATTTTTATTTCTATATTTTTTAAATATATTTTTTATTTCTATCATTTATCTGTTCCCCTTTAGTAATAATTGTATAAAGTAGATTCCACCTATAAAGTTTATAACTACACTTAATGTTGTATCAAATCTGAATATATGTTGTACAAAGAACTGGCCACCTATTAATGTAATCATACCAATTAAAGTTGCCCCTAATATTAGATAAGTATGTTTATACGTTTTAAGTCCTTCTCTTGCAATATTCGCTAATATTAATCCCAAAAACGTCATAGGACCAATAAGTGCTGTTGATATTGAAACTAAAATTGCTATTACTATTATCATTTTTTTTACTACTTTATCATAGTTTACACCTAAGTTGATTGCCTGTTCTCTACCTAGTGATAATACATCTAAATACTTTATATCATCATATATAAAAGGTATAACTGCTATAATCATTATAAATGCGATTAGAAGAACTTCTGTGTTTATATTATTTAAACTAGCCATTGTACTAGTTTGAAGTGCTAAAAACTCATTTGGGTCTATCATTATTTGAATAAAAGTTGTAGCACTTTTAAATAATGTTCCAAATATCATACCTACTAGAAGTAAAAAGAATATATCATTTTTACCTTTTTCAAATAATACCTTATACAGTAATATTGACGCTACAACCATAACAGCTACATTAATAACGAAGTTGTAATTTTCATTTATTATTAATTTACTTGTTGCTCCAAATAAAAATACTATTACAGTCTGAATTAATACATATAGAGAATCCAGCCCTAACACACTTGGTGTTAGTATTTGATTATTTGTAATCGTTTGAAACACTATAGTAGTAAAGGCTATACACCCTCCTCCTAAAGCCATAGCAAAAATTTTAGGTATTCTTTGGGATAAAGCATACTCTAAGTTGCTCATGTCTATTCCATAACTTAAAAATAATATAGTAAATACTAAAAGTAGTAACCCCATAATATAAATTTTCTTGTTAAGATTAAGCTTCATTTGCATTCCTCCTCATTATTAAATAAAGGAATGTTATACTTCCTATAACTCCAACAGTAAGTCCTATAGATATTTCATATGGATAAATAATAATTCTTCCAAATATATCACATATCAGTACGAATATTGCTCCAAATAATCCTGTATGCCATATACTTTCTCTTATATTATCACCCATATATAGTGATACAATATTGGGAACTATAAGACCTATAAAAGGTATACTACCAGCAGTAACAACAACACATACAGTTACAAGTGCTACTATTATCAATCCTACATTAACTACTTTTTTATAATTCAAACCTAAGTTTGTGGCAAAATCTTCACCCATCCCAGCAACTGTAAATCTATTTGCATAAACATAAGCTAATATTATAAGGGGTATTGTTATGTATAATATTTCATAGTTTCCTTTAAGTATCATAGAGAAGTCCCCTTGCATCCAAGCAGTAACATTTTGACTCATCTCGTACTTATATGCTATAAAGTCTGTCATGGCCCCTATTATATTACCAAACATTATACCTACTAAAGGTACAAATATTATATTTTTAAATTGTAGTTTTCCTATTATTCTCATAAATAAAAATGTTCCTATAAGAGAAAATATAAACGCTACTATCGTTTTCGTAAATATTGATGCTCCCGGTATTGTTAACATACAGATCACTATACCTAATTGTGCCGCATCTATTGTAGCTCCAGTTGTAGGAGATACAAATTTATTTTTACTTATCTGTTGCATTATAATCCCTGCTATACTCATACCTACACCCGCAATTAATATACTTATTAATCTTGGTATTCTACTCATAACAAATATCATGAGTTTTTCTTGGTTATTAGTAAATATATCTATTAAAGTAATATCTTGAGCTCCTATAAATAAGGATATATAAGATAAAACTATTAATGCTAAAATTAAATACCTCTTTTTCATTATTCCTCCCACAAAACTACTTTTCTACTCATTTTTTAAATGATAATTATTATCATAGTTATCAGTGTATCAATAACAATTATCATTGTCAATATCTATTTTTATTTTCATATGTTAATTAGATATACTACTCTTTATACCCCATATTTTACAATCAAAGCATCTAATTGAAAATTACATTCAATAAATAATAATTTTTATATTCTATTAGGTATTTTTATCATATATAATTTATACTTAAACTTTCAAATAATAAATAGGCTATAGATAATTACTTATTATCTATAGCCTATTTATTACTATTATTTAATTAGATAGTCTTTTACTGTTCTTAAAATATCATTGCGTTCTATTATATTTATTTCACTGATACTACCTTCTGATTCAATTATATTTAATATCTTATTTGATGCGTTACCATCTTCAGATAAAAAATATCCCATAATCATTTCTTTTCTATCCCTATCATAAGCTTCAAAGTTTGCCTCATTCAAATCGATTACTTCACTTAACTGGGTTAATTCTTTTCCTATATATTTTGTAACATCTATAGACTCAGCAGAAGCTACTGATAAAATTGCTTTATCATCATAAGTATCAAGAATAATATCGGAGTTATTATTGACATCGTCTCTTTTTATATCATACTCTGTAAATTCAAAAGTTTGCACTTCTGTTACTTTACTATTATTTATACTTATATACAGAGCACTTCTTTCCAATGAATCATTTGTTTCCTCTTTAGGGTATACTAACCTCATATTATTTGTTAGCTCATTAAGATCTCTTAAATTATTTATATAATCTAATTTAGCTTTTTGGGTATCTATATAATAAGTTGTACAGTAAGGAGTTCCCATATTTTCAAGAACATAGTTATAATCTTTGTTCATAATTTCATTAACATCATTTTGAACTTTTGTCATAGTCCTTTGCTGAGTAGCTCTATCTGCAGTGGTAGATTCTTGTGTCTCTTTATTGCTACATCCAGTAATAAGCATACTTAACATAACTATCCATATTATTTTTTTCTTTAAATTCATAGGCTAATCCTCCTCCCTTAAATCTTTTAACTTATACTTATCTTAAAATAATTATATAGTATTTGTTAATAATTTATAATAAATAAGCACAATCTGTAATATTTTTGTAACGTGTATCTGTTTCAGAAGAATTTTGAATCTTAATCAAATCTCCAAGAAAATTATACCATATTATTCCTTATAGTCAAATTTACTAGCCCATCTTAGTTTTAAACTTTTTGTTATTAAAATATTTAATATGTTATAATATATCTAGATAATTTAAGGGGGATATATTAATGGATTTTAAACAACTTGAGGTTTTTGTTGCGGTTATGAAGCATCAAAGTTTTTCAAAGGCGGCCAGGGAACTTTTTTTAACTCAACCTACAGTAAGTTCTCATATTCAAAATTTAGAAAAAGAACTTGATACTGTTCTTGTAAATAGAAGTAACAAAATAATTACTCTTACCAGATCTGGGGAAATCCTCTATAAACATGCAATCTATATACTAAACAATTGTAAAAAAGCAATTTATGATATTAAAGAATATTCTGGGAAAATAGAGGGTGTAATAGATATGGCATGTAGTTCCATTCCTGAAACGTACATACTACCCGACTTTTTAAAAAACTTCTCTTTAGAGTATCCTGATGTAAAGTTTAGTGTTAGTCATTATGATTCTCAATATGCTATATCAGAAATTTTAAACGAAAGAATTAACTTTGGTCTAGTTGGCTCCAAATTTTATCATCCTCAGATAGAATATATAGATTTAATTGATGATGAGCTAGTACTTATAACACCAAAGGATTTTAAGATAAAAAGCAAAGATGGATATATAGATATAAATGATTTATATAATATGAAATTTATTATGAGAAAAGAAGGATCTGGTACTAGAGACTTAATAATCAATACTTTAAAAAAACATGACTTTGACACTGATAAATTAGATATACTTTCACATGTAGAGTCTAATGAGGCTATAAAAGAAATGGTTAGAATTGGTTTAGGCGTATCTTTTATATCATATATTTCTGCGATAGATTACTTAAATTTAGATAAGTTGAGCTACTATAAAATTAAGAATGTCGATTTTTCTAGGAAGTTTTACTTTATATACTCTAAGAAAAAAACATTCACACCCTTAGAGGATAAGTTTTTAAATAAATTGTGCGATTACTTCTGTTTACAAAAATAAAAAATACGGATTGTCTTATATAAGACAATCCGTATTTTTTATTTGTTTATATTAAAGAATGCTTTATATCCTTTATACATCTCATATACATCAGCTTTAGAAACTACTTCATATGGTGCATGCATACTAAGTACTGCAACTCCACAGTCTATAACCTCTGCTCCTAACTCAGCTAATATGTAGGCAATAGTTCCACCGCCTCCTTGGTCTACTTTGCCAAGTTCGGCTGTTTGCCATACTACATTTGCTTCATTGAATATTCTTCTTACTTCTGCATTAAATTCAGCATTCGCATCATTACATCCACCTTTACCTCTAGAACCAGTATATTTACATAAAACTAATCCATTGCCTATAAATGCAGAATTTCGTTTATCATATACCTCTGGGAAGTTTGGATCATATCCCACAGCTACATCTGCTGATAAAACTTTAGAATTCGCCATAGCTCTTCTTACTTTTAAATCATTGTAGTTGCCTTCTAAAGCTATTAATTCAGCTACAGTATTTTCAAAGAATCTTGACTTCATTCCTGTATTACCATTTGAACCTATTTCTTCCTTATCCACACATAATGCAACTGCTGTGTATTTTGGGCTTTCTGTTTGTAGGATTGCTTTTACAGCTGCATAAGAACATGATCTATCATCTTGCCCATATCCTAGAATCATAGATCTATCAAGACCCAATTCTCTTGAACATCCTGCCGGAACTATTTCTATTTCTGCACTTAAGAAATCTTCTTCTACCATACCATACTTTTCATTTAATATTTTAAGTACATGGTATGCTACTGGATCTTTATCTACCCCTTCTGATGGTTGACTTCCAATTAATATATTTAACCCTTCACCAGTGATACCTTCTGCAAGTTTCTTCTGGCTTTGATCTGCAGCTAAATGTGGAAGTAAATCAGTTATACAGAACACTGGGTCAGAATGATCTTCACCAATACTAATATCTACTTTTTTACCATCTTGTAAAATTACTACTCCATGCATAGCAAGTGGCAATGCTGTCCATTGATATTTCTTTATTCCACCATAATAGTGAGTCTTAAAGAAACCTAAGTTTGCATCTTCATATAGCGGATTTGCCTTTAAATCTATTCTAGGTGCATCAATATGCCCACCTACAATTTTCATACCCGATTCTAAGTTTTTTTCACCAATTAAAAATAAAGCTACTCCTTTATCTTTATTATTAGCATATATCTTATCACCAGGCTTTACACTCTTATTATTAATAGCTTCTTCGATTGATATGTATCCATGTTCTTTTGCTAATCTTATTATTTCTTTAGCTGAAGTTCTTTCAGTTTTTCCAACATCTAAAAAGTTCATATACTCTTTAGAATAATTGTTAACTTGTTCCATAGCATTGTTTTCTCTAATTACTCCCCATGCATTTTTGAATTCATGCTTTAATTTCATATTTACCCCTCCTAATGAATATTAGTTTTTATCCTTGTTTTCTTTCATATACTGATCATATTCTTCTGGTGAAACAACTTTAACGCTATCTAGTCTTGATCTAAAATGAGCTCTAAAGTTTTCTAAGTACTCTTTTCTTAAAACATCTCTTTCTTGAAGTTCTGCTTCTGTAAGTCCCCCCTCTTTATTCTTTTTAGCTAATTCATTTATTCTATCTAGTTTTTTTTGATCAAACATTATGTCCTCCTAAATTAATACTACTAATTTTATTTTAGTAAAATAGTTTATTGCTGTTTATTTTTACTTTATCTTTATATATTTGAAAAAATTCATCCAAATTATCGCTTATTATAGATATTCCCTTTTCTAAATCTTGTATACTCACATTTGCTATGTTTATTCTAAAAAATCTATCATCTAAAATATTATCAAAAAAATAAGTTCCCGGAAGAACTGATACTCCCTTTTCTAGCATAAAATTAGAAAAATCTACAGATGAATAGCCTCTTTTTAACTCTAAAAAAAAGTTTATACCTCCATCTGATGGTCTTACTTTTAATTTATCACTCAACTTTTCATTGATTAAGACTTTAGCTAAGTTGAATTTATCTGTGTACATCTTTTCTATATAATTTAAGTAATTATTCCAGTCAAAATTTTTCATATAATAATACATAGATTTTTGTATAAGACCTGGTGTAGATATATCTGATGAATACTTTGCCCACAGTATTCTCTTTAGTAACTCGCTTGGCATCTCAACAATACCAATTCTAAGACCTGGCATAAGTATTTTTGAGAAACTTTTTATGTAAATAACTCTATTTTTATCATCATAACTTCTCAGAGGCTTATTATCTGTAGAATTAAAAGTAAAGTCACTGATAAAATCATCCTCTAATATGTAGAAATCATATTTTTCTGCTAATTCTATGAGTTTTTTCTTTTTGTAGGTTGAATAAGATATGCCTGTTGGGTTTTGAAAATTCGGCATAGCATATAATAACTTTGGCTTTATCTTTTCGAGCTTTAGCTTTAATATACCAATATCAATGCCATCATCTAACATTGGTATACTTATTATTTTCGCCCCTCTACTTCTAAAAACCTCCATTGCACCATTATAAGTTGGTTCTTCTACAAAGACTACATCTGAATAGTTTATAAGTCCTTTACATACAATATCAATTCCCTGCTGAGCTCCTGATATTATCTGTATGTTATCTTTATCAGACTTTATGCATCTCTCCTCTAAATAACTTACAATGTTATTTCTAAGTTCTTCAGATCCCAGACCTTCATCATATTCAAATATTGATGCACCATCTTCTGTTAGTGCCATGTTTACAGCTTTTTTAAAATTATCTATTGGAAACATATCCATAGATGGATTACCGCTATCAAAGTGAATAATACCTGATTTTTTACCAAAATCCGTTCTTTTGGATTTATTCATACTCAATACGAATGTACCACTTCCAATAACTTTGTATACATATCCTTCATTTTCTAAAAGTTCATATGCTTTTACTATTGTAGTTGTATTTACCTCTAAGTAATTTGCTAGCTTTCTTATAGGAGGTAACTTTTCTTGCTCTTTTATATCTTTTTTTGATATTAGTAATTTTATATGATTGTAGATTTGTAGATATTTATTTTTGTCCAAACTTAGTTCAAATTTATACTTATCCATTTCATCACCACTTAAAAATTTTACAGTATACCTTGATAGTTGTAACTCTACTTGATATTATGTAGTATGTATATATAATACCAAATTTTGTACAAAAAAGGGGATTTTTTTATGTTTTATGATTATCATATGCACTCAAATTTTTCTGCTGATAGCAAGATCGAAATGGAAGATATGGTGTTAAAATCTATTGACTTAGGGTTAAATGAAATATGTTTTACAGATCATGTTGATTACGGTATTGACACTGATATATGCTTTAATATAGATTATAACAAATACTTCGAAAAAATTGATTTTCTAAAAAATAAATATAGGAATCAAATAAATATAAAAAAAGGTATTGAGTTCGGCTTACAAAGTCATGTAATAGAAGATTACTCTAAAGATGCAAATACATACCCATTCGACTTTATAATATGCTCTGTTCATGCAATAAATAAAGTAGATTTATATAATGGAGGCTTTTTTAAAGGTATTTCTCAGCATCAAGCATATGAAACCTATTATAACGAGCTTTATAATATAGCCAAAAACTATAAGCACTACTCAGTATTAGGTCATCTTGATCTAATTAAGAGATATGGAGACTATGATAAATTATTAGATGATAGACTATACTCAGATATTATAGAATCGATATTAAAACAAGCTATTCATGATGGAAAAGGTATTGAAGTAAATACATCTTGTTTTAGGTATAACCTGCCTGATTTAACTCCTTCTAGATACATACTAAAAATGTATAAAGAACTTGGAGGAGAGATAATAACTACAGGTTCAGATTCTCACCATCCATCACAAGTAGCTTATCAATTTGATTACATATATGACTATTTAAGAGAAATTGGATTTAAGTATGTTACTACTTTTAATAATATGAATCCAGAATTTATAAAGATATAATTATTTTTTCACCCCCTTATGAATATATTTAAGCATAAGGGGGTGATTTATTGAGGATACCTAATCTCGTCCTATCAACTATTATCTTGTTTATATCTAATCTTATAGTAAGGATATTCGGATTTTTATACAAAATATTTCTAACTCGAGTTATTGGCGAAACAGGGCTTGGTGTTTATCATATGATTTTTAACTTTTTAATGATATGTTTAGCTTTTACTACAACCGGAATACCTACAGCCCTTAGTTGCTTAGTTGCTAAAAGAAAGGCTCTAGATGATAAACATAACACAAATGTGCTTTTTATATCTACATTATACGTTACATTTTTTATCTCTTTATTTATATCTTTACTAGTAGCTTTTAATAGTAAATATTTTTCATTAAAGTTTCTCAATAATGCAAATTTAAATTTATTTGTTTTATCTATATGTCCTGCTATTGTAATAATAACTATCTCAAATGTTATCAGAAGCTACTATTATGGTATTAAAAAGGTAACTATACCTGCAATAGGTCAAATAATAGAACAATTTAGCAAAATATTATTTGTTTTTCTCTTGGCAATGTATATTAAAAATGAGATGATGAGCTGCTATATAGCTCTATTGGGTATATCAATTGGTGAGGCAACCAATATAATTTTCATGACTATAAACTTATGTAAAGAAAATAGTTTCTATAAGAAATATACTGTATCAATAAAGGATTTTTATAATGCATCCACTGAAACATTAAAAATGTCAGTACCAATTACGTGTAATCGTATGTCTAATGTTATACTTCAATCAGTAAGTTCTATGATGGTTCCATCTAGATTAGTCTTATCTGGGATTACATATACAAAATCTTTAAGCATGTATGGAATAATTAGCGGAATGGTTATGCCATTTGTTTTTCTTCCATTCACTGTGGGTTCTGCATTAGTTGTAAATCTAATACCTAGTATTTCTCAAGAAATGGCATTAAATAAAGTTACAAGTGTAATAAAAAAAATCAAGTACTCTATATTACTTACTGGAGTAGTAGGCATTTTATCTTCTTTATTTTTTTATTTCTTTGGTCAAGAACTTTGTCTAATAGTATTTAAAAACGAATTAGCTGGAACTTACTTAAAATCCATGTGCTTAGCTCCACTATTTATGGCTTTGAATCAAACACTGTCAGGAATACTACATGCAATCAGAAAAGAGTTTGCTTCTAGTGTAAATACTATACTTGGTATGGTTATTCAATTAGTTGCTTTATATTTCTTGTTACCTATACCAAATATAAATATTTATGCCTACATATATACTATGACTATAGTTTCTATGTTTACTTGTTTATTACATACAATAGTTCTTTTAAGAGCTTTGAAAAATATTAAACATTAGGAGGCTTTAAATGAATGTTAATAATAAAGATATAAAACCATTTTATATCTACACAGACAAAAACTCTCTATATATAAAAAATATTAATGAACACACTGAGAAGTTGTGTAATAATATACATACATACTCTGCTAATATTGATAATTCTAAAAAAATTCACATATGTTGTGTAGATACTAGCGGAAAATTAATACACTTATCCAATACTAATGGATACTGGAAGAAAAATGTTATAGGTAAAGCATTTAATAATATAAAAAATATTAAGAATCTAAGAACCTATATACTAAATAACTACTTAAATATTTTTGTAGTTGAAAAATATCCTCTATCAGATAATCTATATAGAGTATCACATTTTAATTTTAGTCCTAGTAACTACAAGGTATCTAAGTATCATATAAATAATATACTAAAAGACAAGGAATCCATTTATAAACTAAACATAGATGATTCATCAAATATTATATTTGAATACAAGTCGCCGACTTCTAGTAGGCTTGATAGCACTAGTAATGCTTTAATATTTAATAGTAATTCTAGAATCTGGACCACAAACAATACTCTTCTTAGAAGTAGCTATGTACCTGAAGCAAATGAATATTGTTCACATGTACAGTCAAATATACAAGATGATATTTTTGAGTATTGCTATAGCATAGACTATAAAATATAAATATTTAATAATCTTAATCTAAATATTAAAAGACTATAGAAATAGGAATCTCCTATCTCTATAGTCTTTTTTTATCTATCTAACACATCCACAGCCTTTATCTTTGTGTTTATTGTCTCTAGGTGGACAATTTTTTGTACAATCTGGGAAATCACAAACTTTAGAGAATGTATCTACTACTCTTGGGCTTACTGCATTTGGAGATCCTAAAACAACTAGTTGTTCACTTACTAATGTGCTAACAATTTCTTGTAAACAGCATATTATATCTATTCCATTTGGTATATCAAGATCAAAGTATCCTTCACCTTCATAACATTCGTAACTTAATATAGCTTTTCCTATACAATCTACAGTTAAGCTAGTTTGGAAATCTTGTCTTAATATAAAGCTTCTTCCATCTGCTGGTACTCCTATTGGTGCTGATAATGTGTTGAATGGGAATTCTACTGTACATATTTGTTCTTTTTTACATCCTGTTCTCTTGATTGCTGGGAATGCTAATGCTATAAATTCTGTACATCCACATTTTCCTCTTAGCTCTAAAACTAATCCATCTACTTCTACTCTTAATCCTCTTTCTTTAAAAGCCACACTCTTATTTTTGCATTGTCTGCAGCACTCTTCGTCTCTTGGTCCGCATACAACAGATTCAAAATTACTTTGGCAGTTTTCCCCTTCTGTATCTCCTATTGGTTCTACATCAAAATCTTCTAATGTTACGTCACCTGTATCTATTCTTATCTTATCAAAGTTAATACAAACTTTTTCTATTTTTACTTCTACATCTCCTACTCTTGGAACTGGACCAAATACTTCAACTACATCAATTATGAATGCTAGTGGAGATCCATTTTCAGCTACACCATCAGCAAATATTTGGAAAGCCATAGTATCAAATATTCTATTAGTTTCTATTGCAAATGGTACACTGTTTGCAGTTGAGAAATTAGCTGGAGTAAAAGGTTCAACACATTTTGGACCACATGGATTTTTCACACAATTCTTATGTTCTATCTCGCATGGTTCACATTTACAGTCATGATGATTTTTATCGCAATCGCAATCGCAGTCACAGTCGCAATCACAATCATGATGCTTGTTGAAATCACAGTCACAATCGTTCTTATGGTTATGACATCCGCAATCATCTTGTTTTGATTTACATGAAAAATCTGATGTTTTTTTACATCCTCTACTTATATCATCAGATACAAATACCTCTTCTTCGATGTCCTTATTATTAGATTTAGCTGCCACCATTGGCATTTGTTGCATCATTTTTCTTTTATTTCTTTTAATATCTTGCATAACTCATTGTCCTCCCCTTAAATGAATATTGAAAGTGTCTTGGCTTTGTCGCCTAATTAATAATATGCATTTAAATTTATATTTGTGACTTACTTGCATGATACTTAATTAAAAGTAGAATAAATATTATTTTTATAAATATATATATAGTATGAAATTTTTTAAAAGGAGGATATCTATGAGTTTTCTAAATAAAAATTCTGCTATAATTAGACGTTCTAACAAGGATATGTTTTATATCCATTTAGATAATAAGATAGCTGTCGATTACTTTGATAAAAATAATAATCTTATTCACTCTACTTTTTTGACTAACGACGAATCATTAGATCATACCTGTTGCTATTTTACTTTAGATAAATCTGATAATATTTATGGGGTTTATAATGAATCCGGCTTAAAAATGATTGAATGTAAGGCAGACTCCTATAACTTTTCTTCAAGTGATATCTTAAAATACAATCATAAGAAATTTGGAATATCATTTCCATATCTAGAGGTAGCGAATGATTCTATACATATTCTATATTATGTATATAATAATAGCTCCGCTAATACTTGTGCACTATTTCATCATTACAAAAATAATGGCATATGGACAGAAAATAAAATAGATTTTATTAACCATACTCTATTAGATAATTTCTGTGTTACATGGAGTCAAAATTGCCCAATAGTATTTTATTTTAATACTATTGATGGATTTGAGGAAGTATTCTTTTCAAAATTTAATTTAAGTACCTTAACGTGGTCTAATCCTGTTCAAATTACTAACTCTAATAAGCATAAATTATATTTATCTATCTTAAAGGATAGTATGAATTTTTATCATATAGCTTTTTGTGAGTATGATAACAATGGTTATCGAATTAAATACATGAACGGATATCTAAATGATGATATGCTAAATGTTGATATTTGCACATATATAACAGATCCATCCACATGTATGTATCCAAGCTTTGTAAAAAAAGAATCCGTGCTTTATTTAATGTGGGTTGAATATGGTAGGTTGTATACTTCAACATCTAATAATTTGGGTAAGCAATGGAGTTCACCTATTTTAGATGAGTTTAGTGTAGAAGATAATTTTGTTAGAGCTAAATTTTTCTCAAACTATAAAGAGGATATTGATTACAATGTAAGTTCTATATTTACAGTCAGAGACAATGTTGCTATCTTAGGTAAATTTTAAAATTTATATTAAAAAAGTGTTGCTAATAATATAGCAACACTTTTTTAATATCCCAAAACACCGGTGGCCCAATAAATTCATACCCGAGATACTCCCAGGTGGGTGATCTACTACCAACGTCATAAAATCCTATAAAAAATGTACAGGCATGTTATTAGTTGTTAGACACGATCTCCCATATAACATTTGTCGGTTGAATTTAAAAAAGCCTTGTCGTATGTTTCAGGATTTCATATTCTTATTATATAATAAATGTTAAGATTTTAAAAGTGGTTTTCTTTAGTAATTGTTATAAATTTTTGACAATTTTCTATTTTTTTCTTTAGTTTACTTATGTATCTAGATTATTTGTAAGTTTATTCATCTTCATCATAATCAATTTCTTCCTCGTATGAAATATCCTCTTCGTCATAATCTTCATATTCGTATTCATACTCATCATCTTCGTATTCATTATCGTCATCCTCATAGTCATCATCTTCATAACTATTATTTGAGCTTTCATCTCCTCTTAATAGACTTCCTAATAATTTAAGATTACTAACACTTCCCAAATTATTAATATTTGCTAAAGAGCTTAAGCTAAATCCACCTTCCCCAAAATCATCTGGTAAAAATAACTCTGCAAATAAATCTATTTTTTTCTTGATATCAATTGCTTTTTCAATCGACTCTTTTCTTTTTTCTGGGAATACTTCTATTATTTCTTTTATCATCATATTCTTTTTGTCTTCTTCATCCATACTTCTAAAGAAATCTGTCTCACCATCACTTTCAACCATATCAATAGCTGTAAGCTTTTTTATTCCTCTAACTAGGTCTAATAAACTTTCTACTTTTATTAAAATTTTTCGCTCTTCTCTAGACATATATTTTTTCGTTCTAGTGATAATTTCCATTCCACGCTCTAAATCATCATCACTTAACTCCATCAGCTTCATGCCCTGGCTTATATCATTAATATTAAAGTTAAAAATATCATTACTTCTCTCAGACGATCTTTTCTTTCTCACCTTTTTCACTTTTTTTACACTCCTTGTGTTTTCAGATGTATTTTGAGATTTCTGAGTTTTTTTAGACCTCTTCTTTTTTTCTGGATTACTATTTAAATTGCCTTCTATTGTCTTCTTTGATTTATTTTTAGTATCAAATAATGATATATCACCATTACTTAACGCAATTATTCCGAGTATCAGCAATAGATTATTCAATCTTAGTCACCCCTTAATATATACTACTCCTCATATATAAAGTATGTTTTCTTTGTTGTTAGTGTTACTTTTTTATTAATTAAATGCATATACATTATCTATAAGAAAATTTATTTATCTTATATCTCATATATCCTTCACCATTACCAGATTGTTTCTATATATAAATAATATGAGCGTAATCCAATATATATTATAGAAAGGGGCATTTTATATGAAAAAAATAGATACAGACTCTCTAGAAAAAATGGCTAAGAGTAAAAATATCGATAAGGACAAAATAGAAAAGATAGCTGATAGTTATAAAGGTAAGTCTGAAAATGAATTAATGGATGAACTTGTTAAGTTGGGGAAAAACCTTGAAGGTAAAGAAGAGGTTGTTTCAAAGTTCAAAGCTTTCTTAGATGAAGATCAAAGAAAAAAACTAGATGTAATAATGAATAAAATATCAAATGCAGAAGTTCAAAGTAAGATCGAAGGCAAGAAAACTAAAAGTAAGAAAACACATCCTACTTCAGAAACTCATACATCAAAGGTCTCACATTCAACTGAAAATTCTTCTAAAAAAGTTAGACCTGAAAAAGCTAAATCTAGCAAAAACTCTTCCGTAGGATCTACTACTGAAGCTACTACACCTACACATAAAAAAACTAAGAAGGTTGTTAAAAAAGTGAAAAAATCTAGTTCTAATAAATCTAGTTCTGATAATTAGTAATAAAAAAAGAAATCCCTTTGGATTTCTTTTTTTATTACTAATTATCTATTTTTGAATGTATATTTTGTAGTATGTCATCTTTTATTTCTTTTGCTTTTGAAAGTATTTCTTTACTTTTTTGTGAGTATACAGCACATATTTGCTTATCCTCAATGCCAGATAAATTAACCTTTACATTTAATATAGCACCTTCTAAGCCAGTATAAAGCATTAATGTACCTACACCAATATCAGTTATAGCATTTTGATTTCCATATCCTATTAAGTAAGGTATTAATTGTAAGGCTTCTAAAGAAAGTTGAGCTGTTTTAAAAGGGACTTCTATAGAAAATAACGTTGCATTATGCATTTCTAATTTTCTAGCCTCTATTTGCTCAGGTGTATCCTTTGGCATTTTTATAGCTTTCATAAATTCATTAAATGATTCACTATCTTCATCTACAAGATTTATTAATTGTTCTCTTATATCACCTAGCTTGTTAAATCTATCAACAAACTCAAGTCTTATGCTTTCGTCTAAGCTTTCGTATTTCTTTTTACCAAAACTTAGGTGTGCCATCATTCTAGCAAGGCCTATCCCTATATTACTTGCTAGAGCTGATACCGAACCCCCACCAGGTGCTGGCGAATTTGAATCTACCTCATTAGCAAATTCTACAACAGTCATATCTATTAGTTTCATATATTCCCCTCCAAAGCTATTTAAATCTATTTATTATCATAGATAACTTGCTTGTTATCTACTACTAATTGTCCTTCTTTATAAACTCTATCTATATGATTTATTCCAAAGTGATACATTAAATACTCTACATTTGGTGCATCAAAAATTGCTAAGTCTGCCTTCTTACCTACTTCTATCGAACCTATTTCATCTTGTCTATCAATTGCATGAGCTGCATTTATAGTTACTGCACTTAACACTTCATTTGGTGTCATTTTTAATCCTAAACACCCAAGCTGCATTATAAATTGTAGATTTTCACTTGGGCAGCTTCCTGGATTATAGTCGCTAGACAAACTTACAGGAACTTTTAGTTCTATCATTTTTCTAGCATCAGCATAAGATTTATTTAGATTAAATGATGTCCCCGGTAGTATATTAGCTATTACTCCGCTTTGTGCCATTTGCTTCATACCCTCTTCACTTGCAGCCATCAAGTGGTCTGATGATGTGCATCCTAGTTTCGCTGAAAGTTCAGCCCCTCCTAAAGATACTATCTCATCTGCATGAATTTTCAACTTATAACCTAATTCTTTTGATTTATTAAGTATGTATTCACTTTCTTCTATTGTAAATACTCCATCTTCACAAAATACATCACAGAACTCTGCAAGATCTAAGTCTTTTATCTTAGGCATCATATCTTCGACTAATATATCTATAAATTGCTTATGATTATCTTTATACTCAACTGGAATAGCATGAGCTCCTAAAAACGTATGAACAAGGTCTACTGGATGATACTTATCTAATTCCTTCGCAACTTTAAGTTGCTTTAGCTCTGTATCTAGCTCAAGCCCATATCCACTTTTAGATTCTATAGTCGTAACCCCAAATTCTAACATCCTATCTAAACTTTTCTTAGCTTTTGTGTACAAATTATCAAAAGTAGCTTCTTTAGTACTTCTTACAGTACTTAGTATTCCACCACCTTGTTTAAGCACCTCTATGTAAGGTACCCCTGACAATTTTTTAGAAAATTCATTTTCCCTTGATCCTCCATGAACTAGATGCGTATGTGCATCTATAAGTCCAGGAGTTACCAAAAGTCCATTTGCATTTTCGATTCTTGTATATTTACTTACTATATCTTCATATCCTTCACCTATTCCAATTGCAACAAACTTACCATTTTCTATAGCTATATATGCATTTTCTAGTATTTCTAAGTTATTCATTTCCTCTCCAACTCTAGGAGAAGAGTTACCTCTCATTGTAACAAGCTTTCCAATATTTTTTACTACTAAATCTACTCCCATATTCTCACTCCATTTAACTGATTAATATTATAGCTTTTCTATAACTTCATTTATTAAATCTTCATCTACCAAGTATGGAAGAGTTATATGATCTTTTCCTTCACACATTTTGTTATATTCCATTACTGTAGTTATTGAGTTTTCATTTCTTGCCCAAGCACGTCTAGCAACTCCATTCATAACATCCCATGGCATAGCAGTTCTTAGTATATCATCTACTCTTACTGATCCATCAAGTACCATTCCAAATCCACCATTAATAGACTTACCTATACCAACACCTCCACCATTGTGAAGAGCTACTAAGCTCATTCCTCTTGCACAGTTTCCTGCAAAACAATGAGTAGCCATATCAGCCATTATATTACTTCCATCTTTTATATTTGATGTTTCTCTAAATGGAGAATCTGTTCCAGAAACGTCATGGTGATCTCTTCCTAACATTACTGGTCCTATTTCTCCACATCTAACCATATCATTAAATTTAAGAGCTATATTAGTTCTTCCCATAGCATCTTGATATAATATTCTAGCTTGCGTTCCTACAACTAATCCATTTGTATCTGCATCTCTTATCCATGCCCAGTTATCCCTATCTTGATATCTTCTATTTGGATCTATACAATCCATCGCTGCTTTATCAGTTTTTAATAAATCTTCTTTTTCACCACTTAAACAAACCCATCTAAATGGACCATATCCATAATCAAATAATTGAGGTCCTAATATATCTTCAACGTATGATGGGAATATAAATCCATCCTTTTCGTCTATTCCGTTTTTAGATATGTCTTTACCTCCAGCATCATAAATAGCCTTCATAAAACTATTTCCATAATCAAAGAAGTAAACTCCCTTGTTATGTAATTTTTTAATTAATTCAAAGTGCTTTAATAAAGTTTTATCAACTAACTCTGTAAATTTATCTTTATCCTCTGCTAACAATCTAGTTCTCTCTTCAAAGCTTATTCCATATGGACAATATCCTCCATCATAAACAGCATGACAAGAGGTTTGGTCTGATAGTAAATCAATATTTATATCATTATCTACTGCATATTGAAGAAGTTCAACTATATTACCATGATAAGCAATCGCACAAGGTGTCTCTTCATTTATATGTTTTTTTGCCTTATCAAAAGCTTCCTTACAAGACTTAGCGACTTCGCTTACCCATCCTTGAGTATATCTAGTTTCAATTCTAGAGTAGTCTACCTCTGCAATAATTCCGACTCCTCCAGCTATCTCTACAGCTTTACCTTGAGCACCACTCATTCCACCTAAGCCTGAAGTTACAAATAGCTTCCCTCTTAAATCTGAATCTTTATCTACACCTAAAACAAGTCTACCTGCATTTAATAATGTAGAGTAAGTTCCATGTACAATTCCTTGTGGACCTATATACATCCATCCACCTGCCGTCATTTGACCATAATTGGACACACCTATTGCAGCTGCTCTTTTCCATTCTTCTTGATTATCAAACATACCAATCATTAGGCCATTAGTTAATATTACTCTTGGTGAATCAGGCTTTGATTTAAATACGCCTACAGGGTGACCTGATTGAAGTACTAAAGTTTGATCAATTGTTAATCTTTCTAAGTATTGCATTACTAATCTGTATTGCATCCAGTTTTGGAATACTTGCCCAGTCTCTCCATAAGTAACAAGCTCATAAGGGTATAGTGCTATATCAAAATCTAAGTTATTATCTATCATAACTTGGAACGCTTTACCTTCAGTGCATTTTCCTTTGTACGTATCTATATTTCTACCTTTAAGATTTCCTTCTGGTCTAAATCTATATCCATAGATTCTCCCCATCGTCATAAGTTCATTAAAAAACTCTGGTGCTAACTCTTCATGGTACTCCTCTGGTATATACCTTAATGCATTTTTTAGTGCAAGTTTAATATCTGATTGTGATAGATGTGCTTCTCTTTTTGGAGCCCTTCTAATTCCTTCTATAAATTCTGGAGTCTTTTCAGGAATAAAATCTAATTTTACAATCATTGCATCTTTTATATCTTCATTTGAAATTTCTATCGTGCTCTCTAAAGTACTCATATGCATCCCCCTAAAAATTTAGATTAAGCTTTCTTCCAATAATTGTTCATCAACTAATATTTCACTACCCAATGCCTCTTCTACTGCTTCAACTAATAAGTTTTTCTTTACTATTTCTTCACAAATATTAATCTCTTTGTACATTACTCTATCTTTATCAATAAAACTTGTATGCTCTCTAACTATTTTATAAGCAGCCTCTGTACCTTTGCCTAGAGTTTTCTTTCCTCTTAAATCTATAGCCTGCACTGCTCCTAATATCTCCATTGCTAATACTTTTCTTACATTTTCCATTATCTCTTTTGCTTTTCTAGCTGCTATTGTTCCCATAGAAACATGGTCTTCTTGATTTGCTGATGATGGTATTGAGTCTACACTTGCCGGATGTGCTAACACCTTATTTTCTGAAACTAAAGATGCTGCACTATATTGAACTATCATAAATCCAGAATTAAGCCCTCCCTTATTAGTTAAAAATGCAGGTAATCCATGACTTATAGCTGGATTTACTAATTTTTCAAGTCTTCTTTCTGATATATTAGCAAGCTCTGATAATGCTATTCCTAAGAAATCAAAACTTAATGCCATTGGTTGACCATGGAAGTTTCCTCCAGATATTACTTCTTCTAGTTCAGGGAATATAATTGGGTTGTCTGTTACTGAGTTAATTTCTATATTAATTTTATCTTTTATATATCCTAAAGCATCTTTACTTGCTCCATGTATTTGAGGTGTACATCTCAGTGAGTAAGCATCTTGAACTCTAAGATCACCTTGTTTAGTAGTCATATCACTACCTTCTAGGATATCTAATATATTTTTAGCCGTATTTATTTGTCCCATATGAGGTCTAACTCCATGAACTTTTTTGTCCATAGCACAAGTTATTCCATTTAGACCCTCCATAGTAAGACCAAATGCTATATCAGCAGTTTTTACTAAGTTTATTGCATCGTATAAAGTTAATAATCCAACAGAAGTCATTGCTTGAGTTCCATTTATCAAAGCAAGACCTTCTTTAGATGATAAATCATCTATTATATCTATACCTGCTCTCTCCATAGCCTCTTTAGAACTTAATCTGTCGCCTTTATAAATAGCCTCACCTTCTCCTAACATAGTTAATACCATGTGAGATAATGGAGCTAGGTCTCCTGAAGCTCCTAATGAACCTTTTTCAGGTATTATTGGATGAACACCTTCATTAAGCATATCTACAAGAGTTTGTAATGTTTTTATTCTTATTCCAGAATGCCCTTTTGATAATGCATTTACTCTAAGAGCCATAATTCCTCTTACTATGTCTTCGCTAAAAGGATTTCCTACACCACAAGCATGACTTATTATCAAATTTTTTTGTAGCTTTTGAGCTTCTTCTTTAGATATAGCTACATCTGAAAATTTTCCAAACCCCGTAGTTATACCATAAGAAATTTTTTCTTCTTCTACAAATTTATCAACTAAGTCTCTTGCCTTTTGAACTTTTTCTATTGCTCCTTTTGTTAATTCTACCTTGTAATTATGTCTTGTAATATTAATTACATCCTCAATTGTTAAACTACTTCCATCAATCAATATTCTTTTCATAACCTGACCCCCTCAATTTTTATGCATACTTTGCAAAAACATATGGTGTATCTAGATAATAAATATTTTGATCCTATAAGTTTTAACAATTTATATTTCTACATATATCTTTAATTTTCCTTCTTATATTGTCAAATGATATTAAATTTTTAAATATAAAAATAAGCATGCTATCATTAACTTGATAACATGCTTTATCTCAATAGAATTTATATTTATTTTCTTAACTTTACACTTTCTCTTTCAACTATTTGGTATGGAAGTTCTATCTTTTTACTTTCTAGTGGTTCATTGTTTATCATCTTTATTACCATTCTCATTGCAACTGCACCCATATCATATAGTGGTTGGAATACTGTAGTTAATTTAGGTCTATATATTTTAGCTAGTTTAACATCATTAAATCCAGCTACAGAAATATCTTCTGGTACTCTATACCCAGCATCACATATAGCATTTATAGCACCTATTGCAGCCTCATCTCCTGTAACAAATGCTGCATGTGGAACTACACCTTCATCTAGAAGCTCTTTCATACAAGTATACCCTGTCTCGTAAGTTGTACCTCCACGCTTAACTAGATTTGTATCTATTTCTATATTATGCTCTTTTAATGCATTTGAATATCCAGAGAATCTTTCTCTTTCTAGACATGTATCATCTTTACTTGTCATTACAAATGCAATTTTTTCATGTCCTTGATCTATAAGATACTTAGTCATATCATAAGTAGCTTCTTCGTTACTTGTACTAACTGAGTATATATCATAATCTCTAGCCGTCTTACTAATGTATGTGGCAGGTATTCCGCAATTCTCTATATAATTTATTTGATCTTCATCAACTAACCAAGATATCATAACAATACCTTCTACTTGCTTTGCTCTTAATAGATTTATACTTTTTAATTCTTGCTCTTTGCTTGAGTAAGTATTAGCTAAAAGTATATCATAATCGTACATCTTTGCCACTTCTTCTATACCATTTAATATTTCATTTACGAAAGAATCTGATAATTCAGGAACTATTACTCCTATTAATTGACTCTTCTTAGTTACTAGACTTCTTGCAAGAGGATTTGGAATATATCCTGTTTCCTTTATTACATCTAAAACCTTTTGCTTAACTTCATCCGTTACTGGCTTTGAATCATTTATAACTCTAGATACAGTAGATATTGAAACTCCTGCTTGTTTTGCAACATCTTTTATAGTTATATTCTTTTTCATGTCAAAGTCCCTCCTCATCTCATTATTATTTATTTCAAAATCGAACTTCGTCTTATTAAAATTATATTTTACCATAAAATTTGTATTATATAAATAGCTATATCTTATTCTTTCTCGAAATATTCTATTATTTTCAGTATGTAGTTTATCCATTACTTTTATTCAATATTAGCTATTCGAAATTAAAAATAGAAATAAAAAAAAATACTGGTGATAAATCACCAGTATTTCTAAATTAATTTAATCCCCTTAGCAGCAACCGCATCCATCATCGTCACCAAAGAATCCTGCACAAGAACAAGTTATTAGTAATAAGATTAAGAAAGGTATCCAAGCCATTATATCTATATCTACCCAGCAGTCACCAAAGGCTAAGAACAAGAAGAATAATACTATT